>NZ_JBWKOS010000001.1:0-789185 GCF_059416225.1 Sphingomonas sp. GW821-FHT09E03
GCCGGTGCCGGCGCTGCGGCAACGGGTGCCGGCGTCGACGTCACGACCGGTGCGGGCGTTGCCACCGGCGCGGGCGCCTCGGGCTCCGGCGCAGGGGCTGCCTCGACTGGAGCGGGCACGGCGCGCTCGACCGGGCGGAAGCCGCGGCCGGCGGGCGTCGGCACCGCGACCGGGGCGGCAGCGACGGGCGGTGCGACCTCGGCTACCGGGACAGGCTCGGGCGCCGGCTCTGCCGCGGGGGCGGGAGCAGGAGCGTTGGCAGCCGCGGCACGCTCGGCGGCGCGGGCGCGCTCGTCCTCAGCATGCTGGACGCGGGCCGCCTCATCGCGACGGCGGGCGTCTTCCAGCGCGTGCATGCGCTGTTCCTCGGCCTCGCGCAGCAGCTTGGACTGGCGCTCCTGCGGCGACAGATTGTCGGCAGCAGGACGCGGCGCGGGCGCGGCGGCCTGGGGTGCCGGAGCAGGGGCTGCCTCGGGCTCGGGCGCGAACGCCTGTTCGGCGGGCTGAGCCTCGCCGGGCCGGCCGAGCACGCGGCGGCGCTTCGTTTCCACGATAACCGTATTGGACCGGCCGTGGCTGAAGCTCTGCTTCACCTGGCCGGTCTCGACCGTGCGCTTCAACCCCAGCGGGGTGCGCATGCCAAGCTTCGGCTTTTCGTTGTCGGTGTCGCTCACTCAAATTCCTCGTTTACGTCTACGGCCGGCAAAGCCCCGGACAATGCGGCCCCGGATCTCTCGGGAAGCACTTCGGGCGCCGATGCGCCCTGCGAGGCCGTTTCGCAAGGCACGGGGGTGGGTTCAGGTCCGATAAAATGCAGCCAGCGGTCGAGCGCATCGCTCACCCGCTTCGCCGCAGCGCGGTCGGTCAAGCCGATGTGTACCACATTCTGACGCCCCAGCGCCAATGACAATATGGGGCGCGGGATCGGCAACGCCAACCCCCGCAGGTCGGATCCTTCGCGATCGCGGCCAACCCGCCAGGCTTGGTCGAGCTTGCGGTTGCCATCGGTGCCGGCATCGGACGCGTGATACAGCGCGTGAAGCTGCCCAGACCGCGCTGCCTGCTCGATCTTGTCCGAGCCGCTGAGCAAGGTACCCGAGCGCGATTCGAGGCCGAGCCGGTCCATCGCGTTGCGCTCCAGCGCCGCCTCGATCAGCGCCGGCAGGTCCTCGGGGATCGTGAAGTCGGCGCCCTTGAACGATCGCGCGAGCGCACCTTTCAGTCGCTTCTTGGCGATCGCCTGTTCGAGCTCGGCGCGGGTGACGCCGATCCAGGCGCCGCGGCCGGGCGCCTTGGCGCGGACGTCGGGCAGCACCCGGCCGTCGGGCGCGAGCGCCAGCCGCACGAGATGATCGCGCGCGTCATGCTCCTGCGCGAGGATACACTTGCGGATAGGGTCGCTCATCGGGCCTGCATCCTGCGGCAGGCGCGGCACGGCGGCCCCGCAGGTATCCCCTGCGAGCCGGTCCGTGCCCCACCGAGCGGGTGACGCGCTAGCGTCTCATTGCGAGGGAACCGCATGCGCGTCCTCCCTCGGCTGGGGAGCGTCACGGTCGGCAAGCAACTGCCCGCCGGCACCGTAATTTTCCGTGGACACTTCCTCGATCACGATCTGCACCGCCCCCGGCTTCTTACCCAGCCGCTCGACGAGCGATTGGGTGACGTCGGCGACGATGCCGGCCTTCTGGTCCTTGGTGGCGGTGCCCGAGATACGGATCGAGACGAACGGCATCAGGCGTCCTTCCCGTCCGTCGCGGCGTCGGCATCCGCCTCGGCCGTTGCCGGGGTTGCTGCCTCTGCCTCACCCTCCTCGTCCGCGAACCAATGCTGGCGGGCGGCCATGATGATCTCGTTGCCCTGCTCGTCGCTGAGGCCATATTCGGCGAGGATCCCGCCCTTCGGCTCAGGACGCTTGGGGGCATCCTCGTTGCGGCGGCGCGGCTCGGCACGCTTCTTCTCGACCAGCTCGTCGGTGGCGAGATCGGCAAGATCGTCGAGCGTCTTGATGCCCGCCTTGCCGAGCGTCACCAGCATTGCCTCGGTGAGATAAGGGATGTCGGCCAGCGCGTCTTCCACGCCGAGCGCGGTACGCTCCTCGCGGTTGGCGGCCTCGCGACGGTCGAGCGCCTCCTGGGCACGGCTCTGCAGCTCCTGGCCGAGATCCTCGTCGAAGCCCTCGATGCCGGCGATCTCGTCGAGATCGACATAGGCGACCTCCTCGAGCGCGCCGAAGCCCTCGGCGACCAGCAGCTGTGCGAGCGTCTCGTCGACGTCCAGCTCGTTCTGGAACATCTCGGTGCGCTCGGTGAATTCCTTCTGGCGCTTCTCGGAGGCATCCTGCTCGGTGAGGATGTCGATCGCCTTGGCAGTCAGCTGGCTCGCAAGGCGGACGTTCTGGCCGCGACGGCCGATCGCGAGGCTGAGCTGGTCGTCGGGGACGACCACCTCGATGCGGTCCTCTTCCTCGTCGATCACGACGCGGCTCACCGAGGCAGGCTGCAGCGCGTTGACGACGAAGGTGGCGGTGTCGGGCGACCAGGGGATGATGTCGATCTTCTCGCCCTGCATCTCCTGCACGACCGCCTGGACGCGGCTGCCCTTCATGCCGACGCAGGCGCCGACCGGATCGATCGACGAATCGCGGCTGATCACGCCGATCTTGGCGCGGCTGCCCGGATCGCGCGCGGCGGCCATGATGGTGATGATGCCGTCGTAAATCTCCGGCACTTCCTGCGCGAACAGCTTCTTCATGAAGTCGGGATGCGCGCGGCTGAGGAAGATCTGCGGCCCGCGGCTCTCGCGGCGGACGTTGAGGATCAGCGAACGGATGCGATCATTGACGCGCACCACTTCGCGCGGGATCTGCTGGTCGCGACGGATCACGCCCTCGGCGCGGCCGAGGTCGACGACGATGTGACCGAACTCGACGCGCTTGACGACACCGGTAATGATCTCGCCCTGACGATCCTTGAACTCTTCATACTGGCGCTCGCGCTCGGCGTCCCGGACCTTCTGGAAGATGATCTGCTTGGAGGCCTGGGCCTGAATGCGGCCGAACTCGATCGGGGGCAGCGGATCGATGATGTAATCGCCGACCGCGGCATCCTTCTGGATCTTCTGCGCGCCCTTGACGTCGACCTGCTTGAAATAGTCGTCAACCGCCTCGACCACCTCGACGACGCGCCACAGGCGCAGGTCGCCAGACAGCGGGTCGAGCTTGGCGCGGATGTCGTTCTCGCTGCCATAGCGGGTCTTGGCGGCGCGCTGGATCGCTTCCTCGAGCGCCTCGATCACGATCGCCTTGTCGATCATCTTCTCGGACGCGACCGAATTGGCGATCGCGATCAGCTCGGCACGGTTGGCGGTGGCGACAGTGGCCATCTTACTGCTGTCCTTCCTTGGGAGCGTCATGGACGCCGTCAGTGTCAGGGGCGTCGTCGTCAGACGCGTCTTCGAATTCGTCGGCGCCCTCGGCAGAGAGCGGGGCGGTAGCGGCGAGCAGGCGATCGGTGATCGTCAGCTTGGCATCGTGGATCAGGTCGAACGCGACCGTCATCGGCTGGTAGCCGCGCACGTCGATGGTGATCTGGTCGCCCTCGGCGCCGACGATGTCGCCGGTGAGGATCTTGCGGCCGTCGATCTTCTCGCCGAGCACGACGCGGGCCTCATGACCCGCCCAGTCGGCATAATCCTTGGCGCGGGTCAGCGGACGATCGATCCCGGGGGACGACACCTCGAGCCGATAGGCCTCCTCGATCGGGTCCTTCTCGTCGAACAGGTCGGAGATCCGGCGCGACAGCTCGGCGCAATCGTCGATCGTCAGCTGGCGGGTCTCGGGCCGCTCGGCCATCACCTGCAGCGTCGGATCCGATTTGCCGCCGTACATCTTCACACGCACCAGATCGAAGCCGAGCGCGCGCGCCTCGGGTTCGATCAACTGCGTCAATACGGCCATGTCCGCCATGAATGCTCCGGGTACAGGCGATTGGCGCCGCGGGGAGAACCCCGCAGCCCCTTGCACCTGACGATGTAAGAGAAAGTAGCTGTCATATACGCAAGGCGCCGGGTGGAAACAAGCCGGCAAACGGGGCATCCTCGGCGGCGCCCTGCTCGAGCGGGGCAGTCCGGGAGAGAACCATGCGCCGTACCCTGCTTGCCACCCTGCCGATCGCGCTGCTGGCGTGCTCCGGCAACGCGCCCGCCGACGTGGCCGGCCAGGCCGGGACTACGCCGCCGAGCGCCAAGCCGTTCAAAGAAACCGTGGTGGCCGAATTCGAGTCACCCTGGGCGCTGGCCGCCTTGCCCGATGGACGCCTGCTGGTGACGGAGAAGGCCGGGCAGATGCTGCTCGTGTCCGGCGACGGCAAGTCCAGGCAGACCATTGCAACCTTGCCGGTCGACTCGGCAGGCCAGGGCGCGTTGATGGACGTCGTCCTCGCGCCTGATTTCGCGGCCAGCCGGCGTATCTATTTCAGCTATTCGGCGGCGGGCGAAGGCGGCAACGGCGTGGTGCTCGCCCGCGGCAGATTGGCGGAGACATCGCCGCCCTGCTTCGTCGCGCCATGCCCGGTCATGGCCAAGCTCGAAGGCATCGAGACGCTGTTTCGCGCACGCCCGTTGGTCGAGGGCAATGGCCATTATTCGGGCCGCATCGCCTTCTCGCCCGACGGCAAATATCTGTTCTTCACCAACGGCGAACGCCAGAAGTTCACGCCCGCGCAGGACCCCAAGGTAACGCTCGGCAAGGTGTTGCGGCTGACGCTGGACGGCAAGCCCGCACCCGGCAACCCCTTGGCGGCGAAGGGATTTGCGCCGGAGATCTGGACCTATGGCCACCGCAACCTGCTCGGGATCGCGTTTGATGCCAAGGGTAATCTGTGGGAGCAGGAGATGGGGCCGAAGGGGGGCGACGAGCTCAACCTGATCCTTCCCGGGCGCAATTACGGCTGGCCGAACGCCTCCAACGGCAGCAACTACGATGGCACTGACATTCCCGATCACCGGCCGGGCGACGGCTATGAGCCGCCCAAGCTGTGGTGGAACCCGGTGATCTCGCCCGGCGGGCTGATGATCTATTCGGGATCGCTGTTCCCGCAGTGGAAGGGCGATGCGTTCATCGGTGGGCTGTCGTCGCAGTCGCTGGTCCATGTCCATCTCGACGGCACCAACGCCGCCAAGGCCGACCAGTGGCGCATGGGCGCGCGGATCCGCGACGTCGAGCAGGCGGCCGATGGCGCGATCTGGCTGATCGAGGACGGCGGCGAATCGCAAGGGCGGCTGATCAAGCTCACCCCCGCGAGCTAGCTGCTCACGCCCGGTGGGCGCACGATCATGCAGGTCATGCGCGCCGCCGCGATCGGGCGGGTTTCGTCTTCCTGCCAGGCGAACGCCTCGACATTGGCGATCCGCGTGCCGAGCCGGCCGACCCGGCCGCGCGCGCGGGTCGGCCGATCGCGGCCGCCGCGCATGAAATCCACCGTGACGTTGACCGGCTTGATCCGCCCGCCACCATCGGCAGCCAGCACATGGCGGAGCGCGGCGATCGCCGCGAGCTCCAGCAGCCCCGAGATCGCGCCGCCGTGAAGAAAGCCCGGGCGGCCGAGCACGTCGTCGCCGAACGGCATCACCAGCACCGGCGCGGCCCCGGCCCGGTCTTCGAGGGTAATGCCGAGCAATTCGGCATAAGGCGGCAGGCCCTCGCTCACGATAATCGATCCATCAGCATGAAGGTGCCCGCCACCTGCGCCAGCGGATCGCCGATGGCGTCATGATAGGCGATGCCGCGCACGAAGGCGACGGAGCGGGTCAGCTTGAGGCATTCGCCGCGCCCGAACACGGTACGCCCCGGGCTTGCCGGGCGCATGTAATCGACGCGCAGGTCGAGCGTCGCCTGGTGCGCGAACCGCCCGCGTCGCAGCCACACCGCGAGGCTGGTCGCCATGTCCATCATCGCGATGATCGGGCCGGAGGCGAGCACGCCGCGGTCGACGTCGCCGACCAGCCGGTCCTGATAGGGCAGCGCGAGTTCGGCCCAGTCGTCGCCGTGATCGTGGTACCGCAGGCCGAGCGCGTTGCCGTGGCCGCCGAACCCCGCTGCGGTGAAGCGCACGATGTCGAACGCCATATCCCCTCCCGTTTTTTGCCGACCCTACAGCGCCATGATCGGCTGTCTACGCCGGCCGCACGGCGCTATGGGATACGTGAAGGAGAGGTCGCATGAACGCCCAGCCGAACGGTCGCGTCACCATCACCGTCGAAGACGGCATCGCCGACGTCCGCCTTGCCCGGCCCGACAAGATGAACGCGCTCGATCCCGCGATGTTCGAGGATCTGGCGGCGGCAATCGACCAGCTCAAGCGGATGATCGAGGTGCGCTGCGTGGTGCTGTCCGGCGAGGGCAGGGGGTTTTGCGCCGGGCTCGACATGGCGGCGATGGCCAATGGCGGATCGGGGCTGGCGCTCGACACGCGCGACCATGGCATCGCCAACCGCGCGCAATATGCCGCCTGGGGCTGGCACGAGCTGCCGATGCCGGTGATCGCGGCGATCCATGGCGTCGCCTTCGGCGGTGGCTTCCAGATCGTCGCGGGTGCGGACATCCGCCTCGCCCACCCCGAGACGCGCTTTTCAATCCGCGAGACGCATTGGGGGCTGGTCCCCGACATGGCGGGTGTCGCGCTGTGGCGCAGCCAAGCGCGCAACGACGTGCTGCGCGAGCTGACCTATACGGCCCGCGAGTTCGGCGCCGCAGAGGCGCTGGGGCATGGCTTGATCACGCGGATCGCCGAGGATCCGCGCGACGAGGCGCTGGCGCTGGCGCGGATCATCGCCGCGCGCAACCCGCACGCGATCCGCGGCAGCAAGCGCTTGTTCAACCTGGCGGCCGATGCTGATGCGGCGGCGGTGCTGCGCGCCGAAAGCGACGAGCAGCTACGCGTGATCCGCACCCCCAACCAGATCGAGCAGGTGATGGCGCACATGCAGAAGCGCGCCGCGGTGTTCGAGGATTGAGGGGGAGGCAATTAGCCCGTTCGTGCTGAGCCTGTCGAAGCACAGGTGGGTCCCATGCCCTTCGACAAGCTCAGGGCGAATTGAAGGTGAGGGGAGGCAGCCTCAGAGCACCACGGTCTCGGGCCTCGATTCCTTGATGGCGGCCAGCACCATGCGTTCCCACACCGCCGGATCGCCGGCCGCGGCCATCGCGTGATCTGGCTCGCGCAGCGTGTTGAGCACGGCGCGGGCATCGGGAAGGTAGTCGCGCCACACGCTGTCCACCTCGCGCGAGGCGGATTCCTCCTGGCCTTGCGCATTGGCGCTGATCCGCTGGCCGGCCAGCACGCGGGCGATACGCTCGGCGACGGGGGTGGTTGATACGTCCATGGCAGGTCTCCTGGCGGGTTCACCGTAGCAAACCCGCCAGACGACCTTCTGTATCCGTCAGCCGCGATGGCTCACCGCGGGGCGGAGGCGCCGCCACCGCTGCGGCCGGCGCCGCCACGGCCACCGCTGCGACCACGACCGCCGCCGTTGCCGCCGCCGCTGCGAGCGCCGCCCTGGCCGCCGCCGGTACCACCCTGGGCACCCTGGCGGCTGCCGCCGCTACGACCCGACGGGCCGTAGTTGCGCCCCGTCGCGGTCGGCGCGTGCGTCGCGCGCGGCCGTGCCGGGCCACGCTCTGCGCGCGGACGATCCTCGCGCGGTGCGGGATCGGCGCCGATTGCCTGGGTGCGGGTGGCCTTGATCTTGGCGGCCTGGGCGTTGAAGTCCTCGGGCAGCGCGGTGACGGTGATCTTCTGGCGCGTGGTCCGCTCGATATCGCGCAGATAGGGCTTCTCGTCGTCGGCGCAGAACGACACCGCGATGCCGCTGGCGCCGGCGCGTGCCGTCCGCCCGATGCGATGGACGTACTGCTCGGCGACGTTCGGCAGCTCGAAGTTGACGACATGGCTGACGCCCGAGACGTCGATGCCGCGCGCGGCGATGTCGGTCGCGACCAGGATCTTGACCTTGCCGGCCTTGAACTCCCCGAGCGCGCGCTCGCGCTGCGGCTGGCTCTTGTTGCCGTGGATCGCGTTGCTGGCGATGCCGTTGCCGGCGAGCAGCTTCACGACGCGGTCGGCGCCATGCTTGGTGCGGGTGAAGACAAGCGCGCGGTCGATCGCCGGATCCTGCAGCGTGATGGTGAGGAGCGCCTGCTTCTCCGCCTGGTTGACGAAGGTGACATACTGATCGACGCGCTCGGCGGTGGTCGCCGCCGGCTTGATCGTCACCGTCGCCGGGTCATGCAGGAACTGCGAGGCGAGCTCGCGGATCGCGACCGGCATCGTCGCCGAGAAGAACAGCGTCTGACGCTTCTTGGGCAGCATCCGCACAATCTTCTTGAGCGCGTGGATGAAGCCGAGGTCGAGCATCTGGTCAGCCTCGTCGAGCACCAGAATCTCAATCATCGAGAGGTTGAGAAAGCCCTGCTCGACGACGTCGATCAGGCGGCCCGGGGTGGCGACGAGGATGTCGACGCCGCGCGACACGTCCTGGCGGTTCTTGTTGATGCTGGTGCCGCCGAACACGGTGGCGACCGACATCTTGGAAAACTGGCCATAGGCGCGGGCGCTGTCGGCGATCTGGCCGGCGAGCTCGCGGGTCGGCGCCAGCACCAGCATGCGGCAATGGGTCGGCAGCACGCGCTTTTGCGCATTGCTCAGATGCTGGATCGACGGCAGCACGAACGCGGCGGTCTTGCCGGTGCCGGTCTGCGCGATGCCGAGCAGGTCGCGGCCCTCGAGCAGAGTCGGGATCGACTGGGCCTGGATGGGGGTAGGGGTCGTGTAGCCCTTGGCTTCGAGCGCGCGGACAAGCGGCTCGGCGAGGCCGAGATCGGAAAAGGACATGGAGAAACCTTGAAGAGGCCATGCCCACGCGTGATGGCACGCACGGGTGGCGGGGGGAGAATGACACCCCGCGTGAAAAGGGAAGCCTTGCGTTAGCGACCGAGGCGGAGCCTGGACCCACGGATCCAATCACGCTGCATTACGCCTCGATGGTGGGCGATATGCACGCACCTGCAACAAAAGTCAATCAACCCCGGCGTGGAACCGGCGAGGAGCCGGGCCCGAGCTTTCCACCAGATTCGATCTAACCTGTTGTAGAACCTGTGCCATGCCGGGTTGACTAGATGTAACCTACAGATACGTTGCGTAACACTCACAAGCCGCGGGGAGAGCGGCATGGGTGAACAGGGAAATACACAGATGGTTGATTCGTCGATCCGTGCCGTTGCGCGCCGCGCGCTTCTGGCAACGACCGCGCTTGTCGCGCTGCCGGGCATCGCCGCTGCCCAGGACGGTCCCACCGGCATGTACAATGAGGCACAGAATGCCTCGACCGCGCCCGCCGGCATGGTCAACGACCCTTCGATCATCATCTCGCAGCCCGGCACCCCGACCACGGCGCTCGACACCGGTGGCGTCACCGGCGTCGGCCAGATGGTGGTCGACCAGCAGAACGGCTTCATCGGCCTGTGCACCGGCACGCTGATCAACCCGCGCACCGTGTTGTTCGCGGCGCATTGCGTCAACGAGAACCCCGCCGGCACCGGCGTGCAGGATCCCTGGGGCTATGGCGCCGCGCAAGGCGGCATCCCGATCGCGTTCGGCTTCCAGGCCAACAACAATGTCGCCGGCAATTCGGCGTTCGGCCGCTGGCTAAACGGTGCGCTCAAGTACCAGACCTCGACCAGCAACTATTTGTACAACGTCAACCAGGTCATCTACAATCCGGCGTCGGTCGCGCTCGGCATCCAGAACAACTTCCTGCAGGGCGACGTCGCGCTGGCGTCGCTCGACACGCCCGCCGCCAACGTGCCGACCTGGGCGATCCTGCTCTCGGCGCTGCCGGCTCCCAGCACGATCAGCGCCACCGCGGGCACCGGCTATCATGTCGCCGAGATCGGCTATGGCACCAATGGGGTGGGTACCACCGGCGCCACCGGCGGGATCGATTATCGCCGCCGCGCTGCCGAGAATTACGTCGGGCTGCTCGGCTCGCTCGACGATGTCGATCTGTTCCTGTTCGGCCAACCCGACGGGCTCCCGCAGAACCTCTACCAGCTCGACTTCGACGATCCCCGTCGCGGCACCGCGGCGGCAAGCCCGTTCGACTTCAACGCGTTCAAGGACAATGCGCTGCCCTCGGAAGGGATCACCGGCGGCGGCGATTCGGGCGGGCCGCTGGTGATCGACCGCGCCTTCGCCAAGCAGGTGGTGATCGGCGTGCTGTCGGGCGGCAGTCGCTACTATAACGCGCAGCCGTCGGGCAGCTACGGCACCACCTCCTTCTACCAGCCGCTGTACCTGTTCTGGGACTATATCGCGGCCAACAACCCCTATCGCTATGCAGCGGCGAAGGCGGGTGATGGCAATTGGACCGATCCCGCCCACTGGCAGACGTTGGTCGACCCCGCCTACCAGGTCCTCGTCAACGGGGCGCTGGTCAACGGCGTGCCGACCAGCCCCGGCGACGGCATCAACGGCACCAGCGGCAAGTTCGGCCAGATCTGCTTCGAGCAGGGCGGCGTAAGCGACTGCTATGACAACGCCACGGGCGTCGAAACGGTGAACGGCGTGCCCGTCGACGCCACGGTTCCCGCAGGCGAGACCGCCGCGGTGAAGGTCGCCGATGCCACCAGCACGACCACGGCGGCGACCGGCGGCCGTGCCGACGGCATGACGGTGACCCGCGAGGCGCAGGACGGCAGTGCCACCGCCAGCCTCGCAGCGACCGATGTCACCGCCGCCGCCAGCGGCGATGCGGTGGCCGCGGCGCTGCCGGCGGCGACGCTCGCCAACGGCCTGCCCGGCGCGACCGATTTCGTGCCCAACAACGTCGATCCCAATGCCGCCACCAAGACCAACGCGCGCTATTTCGACATTACCCTGTCCGCCGCGGGCACGACGACGCTGAATTCGGCGGTGACGATCGACCGTTTCACGGTGAGCGGCGCGCAGTCGCGGCTCAACGTCACGAGCACCGGCTCGCTGACCAGCCTGATGGCGGTTAACCAGTTCAACGGCGTGGTGCAGGTGGACGGCACGTTGACCTCGCGGGGCGATTACCTGCTGCTCAGCGGCGGCCTGACTGGCTCGGGGCGGATCAACGCGCCCTATTTCACCAACGCCACCGGCATGATCGCCCCGGGCACGATCGGCACGGTCGGGACGCTCACCTTCGGCGGCAATGTCGTGCTGTCGTCGGGCAGCACGTTGCTGGTCGACGTCGGGCCCAATGGCGCTTCGGATCGGATCGCCGTGGTCAAGACCACCGCCACCGACGGTCTCGCCAGCATCGGCGGTCGGGTCGGCTTCGCGCCCGTCGCCGGCTACACTATCCGCTCGGGCGACGTGTACACCATCGTCACCGCGGCCGGCGGGGTGACGGGCACGTTCCAGACCGCGTCGCCGTTGTCGGCGATCCTGACGCCGCAATATATCTACTCCGCCACTGCGGTGCAGGCGCAGATCAATGCGGGCCTCTACGCCAATGTCGTCGCCAACACCCCGATCCAGACTGCGTACGCCGGGCTGCTCGATCGCAATCGCGCCACCAGCTACGCCAATCTGTCGACGCTCTACGGCATCCTCGACATGCAGAGCGCCGGCACCATCCAGTCGACGCTCGAGGGCCTGGCGCCGCGGACCCAGACGCTCAAATATGCACTTGGCACGACGGCGACCGACAATATGGCGCGCTTCTATCGCCAGCGGCTCGCCGGGATGGATCCCCGCACCCCGATGGGCGGCACGCTGACCGTGATCGGCAAGCCGCAACAATTCGCCTCGCTGCTCGCGAGCGACCTGCCGGCGAGCCAGCAGGTGGCGAGCGATTCGACCGGCACCAGCGTGTCCGAAGGGGTGTTGCCCGAGAATGTCGGCGTGTTCATCGCCGGTGGCTATGTCGATGGCTCGAGCCGCTCGATGCCGACGGCGGTGCCGTTCGGTGGGCGCGACCAGTTCGACGGTTTCTATATCGCCGGCGGCATCGAGAGCCAGGTGAGCGAGCATGGCGTGATCGGCTTCGGCTTCGGCTACACCAAGCTCGACGGAACCACTGGCGGCGTCGCGCAGCAGGCGCACGGCAACCTCTACCAGGGTACGCTGTACGGCAAGCTGCAGAGCGATGCCGGGCTGACGCTCGACACCCAGTTCAGTGCCGGTCTGTTCCAGGCCCGTACCTTCCGCAACGTCTCGCTCGCCGGATCCAGCTTCGGGCTGCGCAGCCGCGACAATGCGCTGGCGGTCTCCGCCGAAGTCGGGATCAGCGAGATGTTCGATCTCGGCAGCATCCAGGCCGGTCCGCGCGCGGCGTTCCGCGTCAACCACATCGGCTTCACCCCGACCATCGAGACCGGCGGCGGCCCGGCGCTGCGCACCGATCGCGACGACCTCGAAAGCCAGCAGGCCCGCGTGGGGCTGCAGATCGGCGGCGGCGTCGGCTTCAAGCCGTTTGCCTCGGCCTATTATGTCCATGATTTCAAGGACCGGCCCGGCGTGTTCACCGCCAATTTCGTCGGTGGTGCCGGGCCGAGTGCGGCGTTCGCGCTCGCCAGCCAGGATCAGGATTGGGCGGAGATTGCGGGCGGCGTTACCTACACGATGGGCAAGGTCGACCTGTCGGTCAGCGCCGACACCACGATCGAGCGCAAGGACGTCAAGAACCAGGCTTATCGCGGCGCCGTCACCTTCCACTTTTGATCACGACCTTGCCGGCATGGGGCCGTCCTTCTTCGCGAAGGGCGGCCCGCTTTGTGTCGGCCGGCACGATCAGCCTCGTATCGGATGGATTCCGCCCGGTATTCGCCCCGGGATGCGACAAGGGCAGTGTTTACGCCCTATTTACCTTTACGTAAAGCATAGTAGGCTAGATCAGGGGCATGAATGCTGTCCCTCCTCCGCATCATGGTCGTGCCATGATCATCCTGCAGATCGGCGGCGTCGCGACGATGCTCGCCGGGTTGGCGATCGCACCGCCGGCAGAGGGCAATCTGCTGCTGATGCCGTTGCTGCCGCACCGGATGGTCGCTGCCGCCGCGGTCAGTCACGGCGCGACGATCGTCGCGCGCGGGCGGCTGCCGGGATCGCTGGTGGTGCGCGGCCGTTTCACCGCCTTGGCCGGGCCGATGATCGGCAACGGCGTGCTGGTGATCGGGGCACCGGCGCTGCTCTGCGGCGAGACGGTGCCGGCATGATCCCGGATGTGCTCGACGCGCTGCGGATCCGCGGGATCCGGCGGCTGGTGGCGGCGAGCTGGCTGGCGATCCCGGCGATGATCGTGGTCGGCCTGCTGCTCCACAGTTCCTACACGCTCGTTACCGCGCTGCTCGGCGGCGCGGCCAATATCGTGCCGACGGTGATGGCGCTGCGACACCGCCACGATGGCGGTGCGCGGCTCGCGATCGGCAGCCTGGCGGCGATCCAGCCGGCGTTGTTCGTGTTCCTGCTCTCAGGCCATCCCTGGCAGATGGACGCGCACATGTACTTCTTCGTCGCGCTCGCGGCGCTGACGATCTTGTGCGACTGGCGGCCGATCGCGCTCGCCTCGGTGATGGTCGCGGTCCACCATCTGGTCGTCGACTGGCTGATGCCGGACTGGGTGTTCGATGGCGATGGCAACTTCCCGCGCGTGCTGTTTCACGCCGTGGCGGTGATCCTCCAGCTCGGCGCCCTGTCGTATATCACGCTGCAGTTGCGGGAGTTGGTGCAGCGGCAGCAGGCGGCGCAGCGCGAGAGCGAGCTGCATGCGCAAATGGCCGACGAACAGCGCGAAACCGCACGAATCGAGCGGCAGCGGGCGGTGGCGGCGCTGGAGGCGGCCCGGATCGCGGAGGCGGACTCCGCGCATGAGCGCGAACAACGCGCGATTGCCGAGCACTTCACCGGTGCGCAGCGCCGCGACGAGCTGATGGCGCTTGCCGCCGACTTCGAGGCGACGGTGGTCGAGGTGGCGGTGGCGCTGGAAGGCGCGTCGGCGACGCTCGAAGGATCGGCGACCTCGCTCAACGCGATCGCGGCGGATACCGGGCGGCAGGCGAGCGAGGCGGTGACCGGCGCGTCGCAGGCGTCCACCGCCGTCCGCGGCGTCGCCCAGGCGGTGCGCCAGCTGACCGGATCGATCGCGGGGGTGGCGCGTAGCGCCGAGGAGCAGAGCCACCTCACCCAGGCGGCGCTCGCCAACGCCCAGGACGGCGACCGCGCTGTCCATTCGCTCGCGGTGCGTGCGCAGGACATCGGCGGCTTCGTCGGCGAGATCAACGGCATCGCCGCGCAGACCAATCTGCTCGCGCTCAACGCCACCATCGAGGCGGCGCGCGCGGGTGACGCCGGTCGCGGCTTCTCGGTGGTCGCCGCCGAGGTGAAGGTGCTCGCCGGCGCCACCAGCCGCGCGACCGACAAGATCGCGACGCTGATCGCGCACGTCCAGCAGGGGGTCGGCACCGCGGCCGGCGACCTCGACGCGGCGGCACTCGCGGTCGGCAAGGTCGCCGGGGCGGCGGCGGACATCCGCGTCGCGGTCGATGCGCAGCGCGGCACGGCGGCACAGATCGAATATAGCGCGCACCAGGCCGCGATCGGCGCCGACACCATCGAGCAGCGCATCGGCTTGGTCGCCGAGGCCGCCAATGCTGCCGGCGTGCTGTCCGAAGAGGTGCGCGATGCCGCGACCGCGCTGTCCGACCACGCCCGCCGGCTGCGCCGCACCACCGATCAGTTCGTCGAGCAATTGCGCGCAGGCGATACCAGGGCCGCGTGATCGGCGGCGCGTAATCCGTTGCGCGACGGCGCCGTCGATAAGCTTTGTCGCGGGTTCTCCGCTGCGATAGGCTCGCGCCAACGATAAGAAACACAAGGAGAGCGCATGAAACTCGCGAGTCTCAAGCACGGGCGCGACGGCACGCTCGTCGTGGTATCGGCCGATCTCGCCTGGTACGCCGATGCCAGCCACATCGCGCCGACGCTGCAGGCGGCGCTCGACGACTGGGACGCGATGCTCCCGGACCTTCGCAACCTGGCCATCGATCTCGAGCATGAGGCGATCCCGCGCCAGCGCTTCCACGAGCACCAGGCCGCCGCGCCGCTGCCACGCGCCTATCAATGGGCCGATGGCTCGGCCTATGTGAACCATGTCGCGCTGGTGCGCCAAGCGCGCGGCGCCGATCTGCCGGACAGCTTCTGGCACGACCCGTTGATCTACCAGGGCGGCTCGGACGGCTTCCTCGCGCCGCGCGATCCGATCCCGCTCGCGGACGAGGCCTGGGGCGGCGACTTCGAGGGCGAGGTGGTGGTGGTGACGGGCGACGTCCAGCTCGGCGCGAGCCGCGAGCAGGCGCTGGGCGCGATCCGGCTGGTCGGCCTCGCCAACGACGTGTCGTTGCGCGCCCTTATCCCGGGCGAGCTCGCCAAGGGCTTCGGCTTCTTCCAGTCCAAGCCCGCCACCACGCTGTCGCCGGTGCTGGTGACGCCGGACGCGCTCGGACCCTGGTGGCGGGAGGGCAAGCTCCACCGCCGGCTGATGATCGAGTTCAACGGCCAGCCGTTCGGCCGCGCCGAGGCGGGCGAGGACATGACCTTCGATTTCGGCACTTTGGTGGCGCATGCCGCCAAGACCCGTGCGCTGGGCGCGGGCACGATCATCGGTTCGGGCACGGTGTCCAACCGCGGCGCCGACGGCGGCCCGGGGGCGACGATCGCCGCCGGCGGCGCGGGCTATTCCTGCCTTGCCGAGCTGCGCACGGTGGAAACCCTCGAAGGGGGCGAGCCGCGCACGCCGTTCCTCAAGCGTGGTGACAGCGTGCGGATCTGGGCGGAAGACGATCGCCACCACCCGATCTTCGGGGTGATCGAGCAGACGGTGAGCTGAATCCCGCCCGACGCGACGAGCGGAGTGTTTCAACCGATTGAAACACTCGCCAAGCGTCGCGAAACTTTATAACAAGCGGCGAATAACGGGCCTGGCGCGTTGATAGCGTGACCGGATCAGGATTGGAGAGATGATGGCCAGCGAGCACCCTCGCGCCAATTTGCAGCCGCTGTCGCTGCACGTGCCCGAACCCCGCTTCCGCCCCGGCGACGCGGTGGATTTCGCGGCGGTGGACATCCCCGCCGCGGGCGCCGTCCGCCGCCCCGACAGCGCCGCCAAGGCGAACGACTTCATCGATCTCGCCTATACGATGGTCCGCGTGCTCGACGAGGATGGCCGCGCGGTTGGGCCGTGGGACCCGAAGCTCGCGCCCGACCTGCTGCGCCGCATGCTGCGCAGCATGGTCGAGCTGCGCGCGTTCGACGAGCGCATGTTCCGCGCCCAGCGCCAGGGCAAGACCAGCTTCTACATGAAGGCCACTGGCGAGGAGGCGGTCGCGGTCGCGGCAGCCTATGCGCTCGATTACGAGGACATGTGCTTCCCGAGCTATCGCCAGCAGGGCCTGCTGATCGCGCGCGGCTGGTCGATGGTCGACATGATGAACCAGATCTATTCGAACCGCGCGGACCGGCTGCAGGGCAAGCAACTGCCGATCATGTATTCGGCCAAGGAAGCGGGCTTCTTCTCGATCTCGGGCAATCTCACCACCCAATATCCGCAGGCGGTGGGCTGGGCGATGGCGTCGGCGGCCAAGGGCGATACTAGGATTGCGGCGACCTGGTGCGGCGAAGGCTCCACCGCCGAGGGCGACTTCCACTCCGCCTGCACCTTTGCCGCGGTGTATCGCGCGCCGGTGATCTTCAACGTCGTCAACAACCAGTGGGCGATCTCGAGCTTTTCCGGCTTCGCCGGCGCCGAGGCGACCACCTTCGCCGCGCGCGCGGTGGGCTATGGCATCGCCGGCCTCAGGATCGACGGCAATGACGCGCTCGCCGTCTACGCGGCGACGCAATGGGCGGCCGAGCGGGCGCGGACCAACCAGGGCCCGACGCTGATCGAGCATTTCACCTATCGCGCCGAGGGGCATTCCACCTCCGACGATCCGACCCAATATCGCAGCGCCGGCGAGCCCAATGCCTGGCCGCTCGGCGATCCGGTGGTGCGGCTCAAGACCCATCTGATCGCAATCGGCGAGTGGGACGAGGAACGCCATGCCGCGCAGGACCGCGAGGTCGCCGAGCAGGTCCGCGCCGCACAGAAGGAAGCCGAGGCCAATGGCATCCTCGGCCACGGCCTCCATCAGCCGCTCGACACATTGTTCGACGGCGTGTTCGAGGAGATGCCCTGGCACCTGCGCGAGCAGCAGGCGCAGATGATGGCCGAGGAAGAAGCGAGCGGGCGGCCATGGGCGCGGAAGTGATGGCTCGGACGCCCGCCGACGCGATCACATCCGTCACCCCAGCATACGCTGGGGTCTTGCGGTGGTGGCACCTGCTCCTGCGGCTTGAGAACCTGGCTTTCGCTCGAGTGACGACTGGCGGCGCCGGGCTGACGGCGAAATTACAGACGAAGGTTGCAGCATGACCGACACCGCAATCGATACGTCCGACGACGCCCCTGCGACCACCCGCATGAACATGATCCAGGCAATCAATTCCGCGCTCGACATCTGCATGGCGCGTGATCCCTACGTGCTGGTGATGGGCGAGGACGTCGGCTATTTCGGCGGCGTGTTCCGCGCCACCGCCGGGCTGCAGGCGAAATACGGCAAGAGGCGGGTGTTCGACACGCCGATCACCGAGACTGGGATCATCGGCGTCGCGATCGGCATGGGCGCCTATGGCCTGCGCCCCGTCCCCGAAATCCAGTTCGCCGACTATATCTATCCCGCGCTCGACCAGTTGGTCTCGGAGGCGGCGCGGCTGCGCTACCGCTCGGCCGGCGAGTTCACCTCGCCGATGACGGTGCGCTCGCCGTTTGGCGGCGGCATCTTCGGCGGCCAGACCCACAGCCAGAGCCCGGAGGGGATCTTCACCCATGTCTCCGGCATCAAGACGGTGATCCCGGCGACGCCCTATGACGCCAAGGGGCTGCTGATCTCGGCGATCGAGGACAATGATCCGGTGCTCTTCTTCGAGCCCAAGCGGATCTACAACGGCCCGTTCAACGGCTATTGGGATAAGCCCGCCGAGAATTGGTCCAAGCATCCCGGCGGCGAGGTGCCGACCGGCTATTACAAGGTGCCGCTCGGCAAGGCGGCGATCGCGCGGGCCGGGGAGGCGCTGACCATCCTCGCCTACGGGACGATGGTGCATGTCTGCACCGCGGTGGTCGCCGAGGCCGGCATCGATGCCGAGATCATCGACCTGCGCACGCTGGTGCCGCTCGACATCGAGACCATCGAGGAATCGGTGAAGAAGACCGGCCGGTGCATGATCGTCCATGAGGCGACCCGCACCTCGGGGTTCGGCGCGGAACTGTCCGCGCTGGTCCAGGAGCGCTGCTTCTACCATCTCGAAGCTCCGATCGAGCGGGTCACCGGTTTCGACACGCCGTATCCGCACAGCCTGGAATGGGCCTATTTTCCCGGCCCGGTACGCATCGGCCAGGCGCTCAAGAAGATCATGAAGGACGCATAATGGCGCGCTTTACGTTCAAGCTGCCGGACATCGGCGAGGGCATTGCCGAGGCCGAGATCGTCGCCTGGCACGTCGCGGTCGGCGATCGCGTGGAGGAGGACCAGCAGGTCGCCGACATGATGACCGACAAGGCGACGGTGGAGATGGAATCGCCCGTCTCGGGCGTGGTGGTCGAGCTCGCCGGCGAGGTCGGCGATCAGGTCGCGATCGGCGCGGCGCTGGTGGTGATCGAGACCGATGCGGCGGCAACCGGCGATGCGGTGATCGCCGCGCCGGCCACGGCCGCGCAGGCGGAGACCGCCGAGCAATATTGCGCGGAAAACCCCGGAGTGGAGGAGGTGTCCCAAGCCACGACGACGTCCGCCACCACGTCAACCACCGTTCGTGCTGAGCCTGTCGAAGCACCTGAGGCACGTCCAACAGCCGATCCACGCCCGTCGACAAGTTCAGAGCCAACCGAGGACAAGGAAGACAGTGCGGCTGCGGCACGGGGAAGCGAACGTGCTGTCCTCGCCTCTCCGGCGGTCCGCGCCCGCGCGCGCGATCTCGGCATCGATCTCGCCCAGGTGAAGACCGAGGCCGATCGCATCCGCCATGCCGATCTCGATGCCTATCTGCGCTATGCCGGCGGGCAAGGCTATCACGCGCCGCATGCCGCCCATGCCCGCGCCGATGAGGCGATCAAAGTGGTCGGCCTGCGCCGCCGGATCGCCGAGAACATGGCGGCCGCCAAGCGCCACATCCCGCATTTCACCTATGTCGACGAGATCGACGTCACCGAGCTCGAGCGGGTCCGCGCCGATCTCAACTTGGCGCGGGGCGAGCGGCCCAAGCTCACCTTGCTGCCGCTGCTGATCGCGGGGATGTGCCGCACGCTGCCGGCATTCCCGATGCTCAACGCGCGCTACGACGACGAGGCGGGGGTGGTGACCCGCGCCGGCCGCATCCATGTCGGCATGGCGACGCAGACCGATGCCGGCCTCACCGTGCCGGTGATCCGCGACGCGCAGGATCGCAACGTCTGGCAGCTCGCCACTGAGATCGTGCGCCTCTCCGAGGCGGCCCGGGCCAACAAGCTGTCCCCGGGCGAACTCGGCGGCGGCACCATCACCGTGACCTCGCTCGGCCCGCTCGGCGGGATCGCCACCACCCCGGTGATAAACCGCCCCGAGGTCGCGATCATCGGCCCCAACAAGATCGTCGAGCGGCCGGTATTCACGGGGCGCGGTGACGAGATCCGCCGCGCCAAGCTGATGAACCTGTCGATCAGCTGCGACCATCGCGTCGTCGATGGCCATGACGCGGCGAGCTATGTTCAGGCGCTGCGGCGCGTACTGGAAACGCCGGTGCTGCTGTTCGCGACCTGACGGGTGGAAGGCTCGCTATGTTGCTTCAAGCGTGACGGGCTTGCGGCTGGCTGCCGTTGCTGGAGCAGAATGACGGCGGCGCGTTCCGTTCGTGCCGGGCCTATCGACGCGCGGTGAGACTCAGGCCCTTCGACAGGCTCAGGGCGAACGGACGCGTTGGGGGCGACGGCTGGATATCGCGCCGGGTCGGCTGCCGGTGTATGGGGCAATGGCTCGCGTGGAAGGTCTGCAACTCAGCCCGTTCGTGCTCAGCCTGTCGAAGCACTTGTGTCTCATGCCGTCCGACATGCTCGGGACGAATGCTTCGCCTAGCAACGACCGCGATCTGCGCTCTTGAGGGGCTGCGGATTTCGATGGCGGAGTATGGGCGGATCGCCGCATTCTGCCGCCATCGACAGATCAAACAAAAAGGGCCCGGCGACGCATCGCCTGGCCCTTCTGGCATCCTCCCCTGGCTGAAGCTTTGCTTCATGCCGCAGCGTGGTCGGGCGGTTGATCGCCTCTGTGCTGCCGGTGCGCATCCCCTAGGCAGGCGTTGCGCCAAGCGCCAGTCCTAAAACCGGTATGGTCGAATTGAGCCAGCGGAATTGCTGCTTTTGGCGGCAAAGCGTGGCGAATCTGCAACATAATAGGTGCAATCTGCCTATTTCATGAGCACCAGCTCTTCGGCCATGGTCGGATGCAGCGCGACAGTGGCGTCGAACTGCTCCTTGGTGAGGCCGGCTTTCACCGCGATCGCCGCGGCCTGCAGTATTTCGGGTACGTCAGGGCCGATCATGTGCAGCCCGACGATTCGCCCGGTCTCGCCGTCGCATACCATCTTGTAGAGCGCGCGCTCGTTGCGGCCGGCGATCACGTTCTTCATTGGCCGGAAGTCCGACGAATAGACCGCGACCGAGCCGAGCTTCTGCTTGGCCTGCGATTCGGTGAGTCCCACCCCGGCGAGCGGCGGATGGCTGAACACCGCCGAGGGTATGTTGTCGTAATCGACCAGCGTCGGCTTGTTGCCATAAACGGTATCCGCGAACGCCTGGCCCTCGCGGATCGCCACCGGGGTGAGCTGCACCCGGTTGGTGACGTCGCCGATCGCATAGATGCTCTCGCAGCTCGATTGCGCCCGCTCGTTGACCTTGATCGCGCCCAGGTGATCGAGCTCGACGCCGGCGCTCTCGAGCCCCAGTCCGCGGGTGTTGGGCACGCGCCCGGTGGCGAACATCACCATGTCCACCGTCACTGGTTCGTGGCCGGACATCGACACGGTGAGGCAGCCGTCGTCGTCCTTCTCGATTCGCTCGAACTGCGCGTCGAAGCGGAATTCGAGGCCCTTCATGATCGAGATCTGTAGCAGCCGGTCGCGGATCGAGAGGTCATAGCCGCGCAGGATATCCTGGGTGCGGTTCATGATGATCACGTGGCTGCCGAGCTGGTGGAAGATGCCGGCGAATTCGTTGGCGATATAGCCGGCGCCCGCGATCAGCACGCGCTTGGGCAGCGCGTCGAGGTGGAACACCTCGTTGGAGGTAATGCCGAATTCGTGGCCGGGGCAGTTGGGGATCGCCGGATGCGCGCCGACCGCGACCAGGATGCGCTCGGCGGTTTTGGTGGTGCCGTCGGCCAGCTGCACGCTGTGCGGGCCGGTGACCACCGCGCGCTGCTTGATGATCTCGACGCCATGGCTGTCGAGCGTCTGGGTGTAGGCGCCGTTGATCCGGTCGACCTCCTCCAGCACGTTGTCGCGCAGCGTCGGCCAGTGGAACGCGCAATCGTCGGGCACCTGCCAGCCGAAACGCTTGGCGTCCTTGAGGTCCTCGGCGAAATGGGCGCCGTAGATCAGCAGCTTCTTGGGCACGCAGCCGCGGATCACGCAGGTGCCGCCGACGCGATACTCCTCCGCCACCGCGACCCGCGCGCCATGCGCGGCGGCCACCCGGCTCGCCCGCGTGCCGCCGGAGCCGGCGCCGATGACGAAGAGGTCGTAGTCGTACTGGCTGTCCGCCATGGAAGGTCTCCGTATGCGAAAAAGGGCCGGGCTTGGCCAAGCCCGGCCCCCGTTAAGGCTCTATATGGGAACGGTTCAGGCCGAGGCGAACCCCGCACGACGGATCAGATCCTCGGTAGAGGGATCGAACTCCTGCCCGCCCTGGTCGGCGGCCTTGGCCATCTCCTTGCCGAGCTCGACGCCGAACTGGTCGAACGAGTTGATCCCGAGCAGCACGCCGTTCACGAACACGCGATGCTCGTAGAAGGCGATCAGCGCGCCGAGCGTGCGCGGATCGAGCACGTCGAGCAGCAGCGTCGACGACGGACGGTCGCCCGAATAGCTGCGCGCGGGATCGTCGACCTGCTTGCCCTTCATCAGCGCCGCGCCCTGCGCGAAGGCATTGAGCAGCAGCTGGCGATGGTGATCCTCGGCGAGCGTATCGCCCGGCTCGATCACCGCGATGAACTCGACGGGTACGAGGTGGGTGCCCTGGTGGAGCAGCTGGAACACGGCGTGCTGGGCATCGGTCCCGACGCCGCCCCAGGTGATCGCCGCGGTCGGCCGGCCGACCGGCTGGCCGTCGACGGTAACGCCCTTGCCGTTCGATTCCATCTCGAGCTGCTGGAGATAGCTCGGCAGCAGCCGGAGTCGCTCGTCATAGGCGAACGGCGCGCGGGTCTCGGCATGGCGGACCTGGGTGTAATAGAGATCCGCGAACGCCGCGATCGCCGGTGCGTTCTCGTGCAGCGCAGTGAGGCGGAAATGGCGGTCCATCTCGGCCGCGCCCTCGAGCAGTTCCTCGAATGCCCCCCAGCCGAGCGCGATCGCCGCCGGAAAGCCGATCGACGACCACAAGGAATAACGCCCGCCGACACCCTCGGCGAACGGCAGGATGCGCGTCTCGTCGACGCCCCATTCGATCGCCTTGTCGGGCGAGGCGGTGAGCGCGATCACCTTGCCATAAGGGTCCTCGACGCCATGCTCGGTCATCCACTGCAGCGCCGATTCGGCGTTGAGCATGGTTTCCTTGGTGGTGAAGGTCTTGGAGGCGAGCACCAGCAGCGTCGCCGCAGGATCGAAATCCTTGATCGCATCCTCGAGCGCGACGCCGTCGACGTTGGAGACGATCGCGACGTCGTAGCGCTTGTCCTCGCGACCGAGCGCGTCGACCAGCAGGTGCGGGCCCAGCGCCGAGCCGCCAATGCCGATGTGGAGCACGTGGCGCACGTCGCCCAGCGCGCCGGCCTCGATGGCGTCGATCAGCGCGCGCATCCGGTCATGGAACTGGCGCGCGGTGGCGACGCTCTCGGCCTTGCCCTCGCCGCGCTCGGCGGTGTGCTCCACCGGCCGGTCCTCGGTGACGTTGACATGCTCGCCTCCGAACATCGCGTCGCGCTTGCCGGCCAGGTCCTTGGCCTTGGCGAGCGCGGCAAAGGCGTCGATCGCCTCGGTGGTGAGATGGGTCTTCGACCAGTCGAAGTGGATGCCGGCGACGTCGAGGCTCAGCTTCGACAGTCGTTCGCTATCCGCGTCGAACAGTTCGACGAGCTTGGGGGAGGGCAGGGCCTCGATCGCAGACCAGTCGCTCATGGTTAGGCTAACTCCATCCAATTGCCCGAGCCGTGTGCGACGCGGGTGTTCTTGCCCTCGGTAGAAGCAGGGGCGGGGGTTCGACAAGCAGGCACCGAACGGTTGCCCGAACGGTCGAGCGGGCAACAGGCTCCACTCGACCTGGCCCTTGACCTCGGCAGGCGGTCGCGCCACGCCTCTCGACCATGGCTACCTCCACGCCCGCCGCCGGCAAGCCGGCCGTCCGCTCCGAAACCGGCGAGACGCTGCGCTTTCTGCTCAAGCTCGCGCTGATCGTGCTGATCGTGCGCAGCTTCATCTTCGCGCCCTTCTCGATCCCCTCCGAATCGATGCTGCCGCGGCTGCTGATCGGCGACTATCTGTTCGTCTCCAAGTGGAACTACGGCTTCTCGCGCTGGTCGCTGCCGGGCGGCGTGCCGCTGATTCCCGGGCGGATCCTTGGCCACACCCCCACGCGCGGCGACGTCGTCGTGTTCCGCTCGCCGGGGCCCGACGATCACGACGTGATCAAGCGGGTGATCGGCCTGCCGGGCGACACCGTACAGGTGACCCACGGCCAGGTGATCCTCAACGGCACGCCGATCCCCAAGCAGCGCGTCGCCGATTTCGTGCTGCCGCTCACCCCCAATTTCGATGCGTCGAAGTGCGACACCGCGTTCCAGGACGTCGATGCCGCCGGCAAGCCGATCTGCCGCTATCCCCGCTTCCGCGAGACGCTGCCGGGCGGGCGCAGCTACATGGTGCTCGACCAGGCAGAGATCCCCCAGGCCGATGATACCGGGCTCTACACCGTCCCCGCCGGCGACGTGTTCCTGATGGGCGACAATCGCGACGACAGCGCCGACAGCCGCTTCGCCCCGCCCGAGGGCATGGGCTACATCCCGATGGACCGGATCGAGGGGAAAGCGGTGGTCGGCTTCTTCTCCACCGATGGCTCGGCATCGCTGATCAAGCCCTGGACCTGGTTCTCGGCGGCGCGCTGGAACCGGATCGGAGAAGGGTTCTGAGCGACCAGCTTGCCCCCTGGCTCGCCCAGACCTTCGGCAGCCAGCCCGACGATCCCGCCCCGTTCGAGCGCGCGCTGACCCATGGCAGCCAGGCCGCCGACAATTACGAGCGGCTCGAGTTCCTCGGCGATCGCGTGCTCGGGCTGGTGATGGCGGAATGGCTGTGGGAACTGTTTCCGTCCGAGCCCGAGGGGCAGCTTTCCAAGCGGCTCAACTCGCTGGTGACCGGCGCGGTGTGCGCCAACGTCGCGCGCGAGCTCGGCGTCCGCGCGCATCTGCGGCTCGGCAAGCAGGCGCGCGACGATGGCGCCTATGACAGCGACAATATCCTCGGCGACGTGATGGAGGCGCTGATCGGCGCCTGGTATCGTGAGCGCGGGCTGGACGCGGCGCGCAGCTTCATCCGCGGCGCCTGGGGCGCCCGCGTCCAGCGCGGTGGCAAGGCGCCGCAGCATCCCAAGTCACAGCTCCAGGAATGGGCGGCCTCCGCCGGCCGCGCCGTCCCGCATTATGCGGTGATCGATCGCTCCGGCCCGCATCACGCGCCGCGCTTCACCGTCCAGGTCAAGATCGGCACCCTCGCCGAGGCGACCGCCACCGGCGCCAACAAGCAGGAAGCCGAAACCGCCGCCGCCAAGGCGCTGCTCGAGAAGGTGCAGGGGTAGGGCGCGCCTTCCTTCTCTCTTCGTCATGCTGAACTTGTTTCAGCATCCATCACCTACAGGCGCCGCCTGGTGCAACCTGCGGGCCATGGATCCTGAAACAAGTTCAGGATGACGAAGGCTGTGGGGGGCGGAAGCGGGGCCCCGCGCTTTGTACGCCGCCCCCAGCCGAGTCGCCGCCCAACCGCGTCAGCTTTCGTTTGCAGGCGCTTGGCCCTATGCAGCGACGATGAACGATACCCAACATTGCGGCCTGGTCGCCGTCGTCGGCGCGCCGAACGCGGGCAAGTCCACCCTGGTCAACGCGCTCGTCGGCCAGAAGGTCGCGATCGTCAGCCCCAAGGCGCAGACCACCCGCACCAAGCTGCTCGGCGTCGCCATCCAGGATGACGCCCAGATCCTGCTGGTCGACACCCCCGGCATCTTCGAGCCGCAGCGGCGGTTCGATCGCGCGATGGTCTCGGCGGCGTGGAGCGGCACCGAAGGCGCCGATCTGCTCGCGCTGGTGGTGGACGGCAAGGGCGGCATCGGCAGCAAGGTGACCGCGATCGCCGAGGCGCTGAAGGACCGGCCCGAGCCCAAGATCCTGATCCTCAACAAGGTGGATGTCGCCGACAAGCCCAAGCTGCTGCTCCACGCCGAGAAGCTCAACGCGCTGGTCGATTTCGCCGACACCTGGTTCGTCAGCGCGGCGACCGGCGACGGCCTCCCCGAACTGAAGAACGCGCTCGCCAAGGCGATGCCCGCCGGGCCCTGGCATTATCCCGAGGACCAGGTGTCCGACGCCACCGAGCGCGCGCTCGCCAGCGAGGTGACGCGCGAGCAGATCTACCTCCAGCTCCATGCCGAGCTGCCCTATGCGAGCGCGGTCGAGACCGAGAAGTACAGCGAGCGCGAGGATGGGTCGGTGGAGATTCACCAGCAGATCCTGGTCGAGCGCCCCACCCAGCGCGCGATCGTGCTCGGCAAGGGCGGCAGCCGGATCAAGACTATCGGCGAGCGCGCGCGCACCGAGCTAGCCGCGATCATGGGCCGGCCGGTGCACCTCTACCTGCACGTCAAGGTCAAGCCGGGCTGGGACGAGGACCGCGAGGTGTATCGCGATCTGGGGCTCGACTGGGTCGAGTAAGCGGGGCGGCGAGGCGGGGGCCGTCCGGCTCCACCTTCTCCGTTCGCCCTGAGCCTGTCGAAGGGCATGAGCCTCATGTGCTTCGACACGCTCAGCACGAACGGGCTCAGCACGAACCGAACGGGCAAGGTCGCCCATGGTCACCCCAGCGCAAGCTGGGGTCTCCCGCGACTGGAGGACCGCGACGTGATGCCACGTCCCGCCAGGGCTCACACCGCGGCGAGCAGCTCATCCACCCACGCCGGCACCAGCACGCCGGCCGCCCCCAGCCGCGTCTCGGCGAAATAACCGCTCCCCGCCGACCGCTCGAGGTTGAGCTCCAGCGTGTCCGCGCCATAAGCCGCAGCCATCTGCACGAACCCCGCGGCGGGATACACAGCCCCCGAGGTGCCGATCGAGACGAACAGATCGGCGCTCGCCACCGCCGCCTCGATCCGCTCCATCTGGTAAGGCATTTCGCCGAAGAACACGATGTCCGGCCGCAGCGCCGCGCGGCCGCACGCGGCGCACACGGTGTTCGGCGGCAGCGACCCGGTCCAGCTCCCGCGTTCGCCGCACGCCGCGCACAACGCCGCGTTGAGCTCGCCATGCATGTGCAGCACCCGCCGCGTACCGGCGCGCTCGTGGAGGTCGTCGACATTCTGCGTGACGATCAGCAGCTCGCCCGGCCAGGCGGCATCGAGCCGCGCGAGCGCCTGGTGCGCCGCATTGGGCGTGACATGGCCGAGCGCCGCCCGCCGCAGGTCGTAGAAGCGATGCACCAGCACCGGATCGGCGGCCAGCGCCTCGGGCGTGCAGACATCCTCGACCCTGTGCCCCTCCCAAAGGCCACCGGGACCCCGAAAGGTCGCGATCCCGCTTTCGGCGGAGATGCCGGCGCCGGTGAGGATGACGATGTTGAAGTGCGGTGTCATGCTTCAGGTACCGGTAGATAATAGGGCAAACGGCGTGAGCTCCCTGACAGCGGTCTATGCCATCGGTCGACCACTGCCATGATTAAATCCGAACCATGCCCGTGATCTCGACATAGGGGCCAGGCCAATTGGGACGATAGGACGACTGACAAAGCCCAGCGTTCGGCATGACCACGACCTCGGCACCGAGGGCTTTCAGTTCATGTGCAACCGTCTTCAGCGCCGTGTTTGACTTATCCCAGGCGACTGTCCTCTGCTGGGCTCGGAAACATATTTCAAAGGCTCGCAACCCCGGAGCCGACCACATCCTGACGGCGTTCGCGATGACGGCATATGCCGCTCGATCGACTTGATCGCGCGAGTCCAGCCGGACGATGAACGGTCCGTCTTGCGGATCATATATCTCGCGCACGGGCGGGCCTTCAGCCGTGCCCTCGCGTTGCGCCGGGCCGGGCGCCGCGCGGGTGGCGGTGGAGGGGAGAGCGGCGCCGACGCAAGCGGACAGGAGCACAAGGGTCACGACTGGTCTCATGGAGCGACTATATGCCACCCGCCCCCGCCTGCAATCGGCGGAAGTGGCGGCGTAAGTGGCGGCGTGAGTGGATGCGGCCTGATCAGCCGCGCCTCGCCCAACTGCGTGCCACTCGGCCCGCGGCCGCTATCCTACACGGCTACCAACTGGTACAAGCCCATCTACTCCGCGCTCCTTCTCATTGTCGCGCAATTGGAAACGATGGCCGTTGATGAGTCCGCTGGCTGATCTCAACTTCCTCAACTTGTCACCGCAGGGTGAAACGCGCCGTGGCGCGTCATCGACAAACAAAAAGCGTTCCGCCCCCTGTCGCCGGCGCGCGCTTTCGTGCCAAGGAGCAGCGGTGATGACCCGCCATCTTGCTTCTCCGTCCCATCGTCCCGCGTGCTTCAACCACGCGTCCGCTCGACCGGGCGGCGCGGCATGACCGCGATCGGCATCTATGGCAGCCGCGGGCGGATGGGGCGGGCGATCACCGACATGATCGATGCCGAGGGCGCGACCTTCGCCGGCGGCGCCGATGCGGATGGCGATGCGGCGATGCTCGCCCGCGCCAGCGACGTGCTGGTCGATTTCTCGGTGGCCTCGGCGCTCGACCATCATCTTGCCGCGGCGCGCGCCGCGGGGACGCCGCTGGTGATCGGCACCACCGGCCTCAGCCCGGCCCAGCATGCCGCGATCGATGCCGCCGCCGCCGACATCGCGGTGCTCCAGACCGGCAACACCTCGCTCGGCGTCACCCTGCTCGGGCTGCTGGTGCGCGAGGCGGCGTCGCGGCTCGGCCCCGACTGGGACATCGAGATCCTCGAAAGCCACCATCGCTACAAAGTCGATGCGCCCTCGGGCACCGCGCTGCTGCTCGGCGAGGCCGCCGCCGAGGGACGCGGGACAACGTTGTCCGAAGTGCGCGTTGACGGCCGCGCCGGGCTGGTCGGCGAGCGCAGCGAGGGCACGATCGGCATGGCGTCGCTGCGCGGCGGCTCGGTGGTCGGCGATCACGACGTGATCTTCGCCAGCGACGGCGAGCGGCTGACGCTCAGCCATCACGCCCAGGACCGGTCGATCTTCGCCAAGGGGGCGGTCAAGGCGGCGTTGTGGCTCGCCGGGCAGCCGGCGGGGCGCTATGTCATGGGCGACGTGCTGGAACTGTGAAAAAGGCCGACGTCGTCGACTTCTACCACCGGCTGGCGGAAGCGAACCCGCATCCCGAGACCGAGCTGGATTATGGCAACCCGTTCCAGCTCGTGGTCGCGGTGGCGCTGTCGGCGCAGTCGACCGATGCCGGCGTCAACAAGGCGACTCGGCGCCTATTCGCCGAGGTGACGACGCCGGCGCAGATGGTCGCGCTCGGTGAGGAGGGGCTGAAACAGCGCATCAAGACGATCGGGCTGTTTAACACCAAGGCCAAGAACGTGATCGCACTGTCGCGGGCGCTGATCGCCGATCATGGCGGCGAGGTGCCGAACGATCGCGCGGCGCTCGAGGCATTGCCGGGCGTGGGGCGCAAGACCGCCAACGTCGTGCTCAACGTCGCCTTCGGTGCCGAGACCTTCGCGGTCGACACCCATATCTTCCGCGTCGGCAACCGCACCGGGCTGGCACGCGGCAAGACCCCGCTCGCGGTGGAACTGAAGCTCGACAAGGCGACGCCGCAGCCGTTCCGCCTTCACGCTCATCACTGGCTGATCCTCCACGGTCGCTACGTCTGCAAGGCGCGCACCCCCGAATGCTGGCGCTGCATCGTCGCCGATCTGTGCGCCTACAAGCCCAAGACGCCGCCGCCCGCCACCAAGTCCGGCACGCCAGCTGCGATAAACGGCTAGCGCGCGCGCATCCACTTTGCTACGCGCGCTCCTCCAGGCACCCGTAGCTCAGCTGGATAGAGCGCTGCCCTCCGAAGGCAGAGGCCACTGGTTCGAATCCAGTCGGGTGCACCACCACAAATCAGTCGTTTACGCCCTTCCGGTAAAATCCTTATTCCGGTGCCAGTCCGGTGAGGCTCGGCGGAACATCCGCATTGCGGCTCCTATGTCGGGAGCCACGGCATGACGGCGGGCGACTTTCACCCAGATGCCTTGGCGCGGTTCTGGGCGAGCGTCAGTGTCGGTGGCCACGATGATTGTTGGCCATGGAGCGGCTCGATCAATCAAGGAGGATATGGCCAACTAAGCGTAGGCGGGCGAAAGGTTCGTGCCCACAGATACGCCCTCGCGTCTGCCATGGGTGCTTTTCCACCAGCGCGCGATCTTGCGCTTCACTCATGTGACAATCGGCGCTGCTGCAATCCGAGACATCTGCGTTGGGGCTCGTCGAGCGATAACGCATGCGACGCTGTCGCCCGAAACAGGATGCCGCACTGGCCCCCTGATCATGTCGGCGAGCGCAATCCGGCGACCAAGATGACCGAACAACAGGCGATCGAAGCGTTGCGCTCACCGCTGCCCGCCCGTCACTTCGCTGAGCAGTTCGGCGTTTCCGGCTCGGCGATAGCCATGCTCCGCACGGGACGCACTTGGAGGCACCTTCACGCATCGAAGGCGGACCCTTGCCCGCAGCACGACGGGGTGCCGGCATGAGCCTCGGAAGGCACCTAGTCGAACCGGAGTAGGCGCGATGATCCAACCCGAGTGCATTGCGCGTGTAGCGGTATATAGTGGCAACATGAATCCGGGAACGAAGCCGACTGGCATCGAGAGATTGTTAACGGTCATAGCCGTTATGACGACAGTCTATTATTTACTGACGTTTGCCGTTGAGGTCGGCTTTTTCTGGACGGTCGGCCTGCAGTTTATGCCGGCGTTCAGCATCTCAGATCATGTAAGCCACGCTGCGGCATGGGTTATTGGCTCGCTGGGGACTGTGCTATTTTCTGTCGCAGCGCTGATCATGCTTGCAGGTGCGCTGGCCGTGCCGTCCGTACTCGTCGGCGTGATCGCAGGATGGCCGCCGGTTGAAGATGCGAAAGAGAAACCAGCGTTACCAATTGGCAAATTGCGCCGGATATCATCTCTCCTCCTGGGCATAGGTAGCCTGTTTCTGATCGTGGCTCTCTTATTGACCAACACCGATGCGCGTCCATGGTCAGCATTTGCGTTGTCGTTTGTCGTTGCGGCATGTGTCGGCTTCGCTGAGTTCGTGGCAGGGCGCAAAGCAATGATCTGGGTAATTCCGGCAAGCATAGCCGCGTTGCTTTCACCCTTTGCGTTGGGGGACTGGCTGTTTCTCTCAGCTTATCGCACGCCTATTCTGCAAGACGAGTATTTTGTCGTTTCGGGAAGAAAGATCATCGGTCGACCCATATTTGCGGGCGCAGACAAGTCGCTTTATAAAACCGCGACTGGACTTTATCTCTTTACGAATGATGGCGACACGGTAGTCCACATAATCCCCGACGTGCCACCTCATTGGCAGCTACCGTCAAGAACGCCTTGTAAGCCGAGGCCCCGTAACGACCCGGGGCCAAGATCGGTGTTCTGCGACCCCGAACCTCCTCCGCACCCTTGATGTGCCTAAGTCGCAACAAATCTTGCTCGATAAAAGCTCGATCAGCAAAGAGGGGTGCGACCGAAGATGAAGCGACTCACCGGCTGGGCGAAGCGCTCAACCACCTCCACGCGTTCGTCGGGTGTCGACTGGACGACTACGGCTAAAGCTAAGGCCTCAGGGATTCTGTTCCGATAGCTTGGAGGCACTGAAACATGAACACGGCAGTGAATTTGCCACGGGACAGTTTATTTCTGATGTTGGGCTCTGAGTCCGTGACGCCAATAGCTTTAAGCTTTTCAGCCAGTTGCGCGTACGTAACACCTTTTCTTTTCAGTTCTGCCTTTAGAGTAGCGCTGACCCGTTTTTCCCAGCTTATTTGATTGCTGCCGTTCAATGGATGACTCGCCTTCTAGCGTTTGAAGCTACCGGATTTTAAGAAACCAGAACTTGCGGTGAGGAGGTCGATCGGATTCGAAGGATCGGTAAAGCTCCTCGAATTCATGGTAAATAGTTTTAGAACCGACCTGCTGTCTGACCGAATATACAAAAGGCGCGGCGGCGTACCAGTATTTAATAACTGTGCCCCGATGGTAACGCTTGTAGAACTCGTAGTCCACCGTCCCCATTTGAATGCCGACTGACACCAGCTCAAATTCGTTAAGTACTAGGCGAATGGCTTGGCATTCCGGGGTGTGTTCCTTGCCCTTCTCAGCCCAAGGGGTCAGCCCTTCGGGCTTTTGGGCCTCAGTAATGAAGGTCTTCCGCGCTTCGATCATGTCCTTATCTGTGTCGATGTCGCCTAGATGGGAAAATGTGAGCGTACGCCGAGAAATTGCACGTTGCGACTGCACTCCCCATATAGCGATGATTCCTGCGACGATTGCGACTGCAATGGCCGTAAGTACCTGCCACCAAGCGCCCAGCAGACTAGAATCCATGAAAAAAGGCCCCCCGGAGTTTACCGAGAGGCCTCTTATCATGGGAAAAGTTGGGGTGCTATTAACGGGCGATCTTCAGACCGCCCCAGCTCTCCCGAGCATTAGCGATGATCATATCGGTCTCCTCATTCTCTCCGGCTATCGAGGTCTGTCACCCCTCAATCAGTTGCCCTATCTTACATAGGAACGATTAACGAAGGTTTAACCACCTGTATCACATATGATTACAATCAGCAGCACCGTCGTTACGTTTTTAAGCCTATATCGTCCGGGTACCGGCGTCAACGCGGAGCCCTGCGGGAAGTGCCGACCAGGTCCGAAAATAGTACAGAAGCCGTAGGCTGGCGGGCAGAGCCGCGAGAAAGCTGTGATGGGCTGGTCGCTACCTTACCGCCGGTAAGGCTCGCAGGCGATCCCGTCACCGTCACCATCCATGCCGTTTCGGTAGCCAGGCTGGCCCCGGTATATTGGGGCAACACCAGCTGCCCACGCGGCCTTGCAGTTCGGATAGTAAGCCGAGTCCTCGATAGCTGCGGCATCGGTCCCGCCCGCGGCGTGCTTTGGGGTCCCTCCCGTGAGTCCCCACGCGCTCATGAAGGTGAGGGCTGACAGAGAAGCGGTTAGGCGAGCGAAACGCGTCATCGTGGCACATCACCAAGCAAGGACTGTCGAGGGAGTGAGGCGTACCGGTCGAGCGTGAACAAAGCGTAGCTTTACTAATCGCGTCATGAGAGGCTGATAGTATGACCGAAGATGAAGCGACTCACCGGCTGGCGCTGGCTTCGCTCCATTCAAGTCTGGCATTCGCAACGGGGCAGGGTAGGGGTGCATATGACTAGCTTGGTGATGACCCTGCTGGCATTTGGCGCGGCGTTGATCGTCGCCGCGGTGATTGGGCTGCGTTCGCCCGCCCGCTGAGCTTCGCTTGTGCCGGTCGACGCGCGGTGTCTATGCTCGCGTCATGACCGAAGATAAAGCGACTCACCGGCTGGGCGAAGCGCTCATTGATCTTGGATACTAATCCAGGCTGGTGCGTCGAGCGGTGCTGATGCCCGACGAACCGAAGCCTAGACTGCACCCAAGGTGGTCGAAAGACGATGACTACCGCTTCCAAACGATGATCGAAGAGGGGCACAAGGTGCCGGCGATCGCCGTAGCCTTGGGACGTAGCAAGTCCGCCATCATGGGCCGCAGAACCAAACTGGGCTTGAGCCTGCGAAAGTCGTAGCCTGAGCGGATGAACGACATCAGCGACGCTGAACAGGCGACAATCGACGCGGCAGAGCACGACGGGCAGGGGTGGGCTATCCCAGAGGAAACGGAGGGCGGCTTGCTCGACGGGCTGGCGACCAAGAGCCTGATCAGGCTGCGCGGGCGCTGGGAGCTGACCCCGCTGGGCTACAGTCGCATGTCGCGGTTTGATCGCTGACCTCGAGCTAGCTGCTTATGTGCGCAGTTGAGATGGTGCGAAGCAGGCGCGCAGCGAAATCGTATAGATTTCGGTTAATTCGAGCATCCTGAGCGGCGCTCGGGCGTAGTTGCAGGCATGAGCATGAACCTGGACCGCTTGCTGACATTACGAGACATTTTGACTGAAGCTTTGCACCTGTTGCAGGCTGGCCACCACTCTTACGCCGCATCTGAAATCGCTCACGCGCTGGAGCACGTTAACTGGCTTATTACTTCAGTGCAGTAGAGGGTCGGGCGCCTGGGGGTAGGCCTCTACCGTGCCCTCTTCGAGCAAATCGATGGCGTAGCAGATATGCGCGGCGATGATGGCGCTGCCATGTTCATCTTGTAGGCGCATGGCGGCCCGTAGGAGCTCAAGCGACTGTTCTTGATGGGTCATTCCTGTCTCCCGAGACTGCTGTCATAGTCGGCTGGAGTGAACCCGGCTTTAACATGATATATGGCTCAACAGCGCCTGGCAGATAGCGCTTGCCGAATCTGTTCCCGTTGCGTTCTAAGGCCGCATGCCCCGCCTGCCGCGCCTCTTCTCCCTTCACATCGATGGCGACCTCACCCGGATCAACACCCGCGCGATCCTTGAACCCAATCAGCTGCCATACCTCGTGACACGGCTCATGCGGGGTGAGAATGTCGGCGACGGCGCGCTCGAGGCTTTTGGTCTGCGGGTGCTGATCGAAGAGGACATGGACCAGGGCGACGACCCGCCGCCTCCAGAGCAGCCGCCCTCTACTGAGCAATACCGATCTGAATCGCCTCTCCGTGAACCCGCCCCGAAGCGGTCTGCACGGTGACGTCAATGAAGCCGACGCCAAGTCGCCCTCCTTTAAGCCATACGGTCTGCACGGCACCGGCGACAGCTGTATCGCGGTCAAGCTCCGCGATGTCGCCGCGGGGCACAGCCGTTGCCGACAGAGCCACGATCTCCTCGCCGTCGAGCCGATCGGTCCAGTCGATCTGATAGTCGAGCACCTCGTCGACCCGCTTGGTCGGCCATATCAGCATGCGTTTATCCTCTGGCGAAAACGATACGGGGATGCGCGATCGCGCGAACCAGGCGCAGCTGCGCCGGCACGCGGACGATTCGCTCGAGCGGGGTGGTGACCACCGGACGGCCGGCATCTTCCACGCCGCCCGCGCTGGTGCTGACGATCGGCTGAAGGGTGACAGAAGCTGTCGCCCTGATGGGCAGCCGCGCGTTGCTGGCGACGGTGATCGAGCCGAGAGCTACTGCTGCGGCAGCGCGCAGGGGCACCATGCCGACGGCAGAGGCGGTGACGATGCCCAGCTGGCCCGCCATCGTCGCTGCAATTTTCGAGGTACCGGCGCCAGTTGCTTGCACCGGCCCGAGCGTCGCGACGGTCGCAGCGGCGATGCGCGCCGAGCCGATAGCTGCCGCGGTGACCGACCCGAGGGTGGCCGCGGCAGTGCCGCTGGCGGATTGTACCCCGCCGGCTCGAGCATCGACGGTGACGGCGGCAAGCGTCGACGCAGCAGTGCCGTGGATGTCGAGCTCGCCGGCCGCGGAGGTGGCGATATGATCAAGGGGCGCGGACGCCGCGCCGCGGATCGGCAAGATGCCGGCCGCAGCCACGCTGATGCTGCCCAGTGGGCTCGACGCAGCACTGGTGACGGGCAGCTGCCCGGATGCTTGGGACGTGACCGCCTGCAGGGCCGCCGCCGCGGAAGCTTGGATGATGGCCGACCCGGCGCCGCTAGCCGAGATTGCGCCGAGGCTGCCCGCCGCCGCCGCACGGATCGGCGCCACGCCGGTAGCGGCGACACCGACCCCGCTGAGCGTCGTGGCACCGGCGCCCGCGATCAGCAGCGCAGCCGAGGCGGCGATCGAGAGCGAGCCGAGCGTGGTCGCCGCGCTACCGCTGATGGCCGAACTGATGCCGTCATCGACCATAGGCGGGTCGGTCTTGTACGTCGCCCCGTTCGGGATGACGTCCTGCATGCCCCATTTCCAGGCAGTGCCCTGCGCCAGGCGGTCGAAGTCGTCGCCTGTGAAGATGTTGGTGTAGAGCACCGCCTCGGCGAACGCGCCGCTGAAGGCGGTCTCGCTGTCACCGCCGCCGATCGCCAGCCCGATCAGGGCGCCAAACGTCCCCGGGTTCATCCCCGTCGTGAGGACGCCGTTGATCCAAGCGCGCGAGGAGCTGCCGTTGTACTCCATGACGACGACGAACTTGGTGCTGGCGCCGGTCGTGTTCGGGATAGCCGAGTTAGACCCGGCATAAGCGACGAAGTTGCCGGCGCTGGAGTCGCTGCGACGCCCGAAGAAGATCGCGCGGTTGCCGTTGCCGTCTGCCGCGGTGTCGAAGATGATCTGATAGTTGCGCCTGGTAGCCGCTGTCTGGAACACCAGCACCAGCGTGAAAGGCTGCGCATCGGCGACGCTGGTTCCGCCATAGAGCTTCTGAACAGTCGACGATGAGTAGACCAGTCCCGGCAGCGCGCCGCCAAAGGCCTTTGGATCATACGATGGCCGCTGAGCAGCGGTTGGCTGGGACAGCGTCCCGCCCGCCGCGCCCTGCATAGCGACGGCCGAGACCACGCCGTTCGCGTCGCGCGTGATCGAGCCGTCGACCTGGGTGTCGACCCAAGCCGACGGCTTGCTCGGCTGATCGTTCGCCGTCCACCGCCGTAGCGCCATCTATCTACCTATCGAAGTAGCGGGAGGGATCGCGTCGGGAGAGGCCATTCCACGCTGCCGCGATCAGCGTGATCAGAATGGCGCGGATCACGGGTTGGGTGCCGTGATGCTGTAGGCGGTGACGACGAAGTCCTGCCCGGCCGCGAAGTTGGTATTGTCGAGTGCCATGTCCTGGCTGCCAAGATATGCCCAATTGACGCCTCCATCCGTGATGCTGGCACCGGTGCCGGTAGGGCCGCCGCTTGCTGCCGACGTGCCTGCTGCCGTTGCCCGGTAGACCGCGTTGTTGAGATGGACCTGTTGTCCCACCCGGTACGACTTGGACGCGGCCCACGGCTCCGAGACCAGCCCTTGGAGGTGAACCGTGCCGTCCGTGGCTACGATGCGATAATGACCCGCATCGCCAGCCGCGTCCGCCGCAGTGTCCTCCCAGGTTCCGGCCTTGGCTGCGATGCCGCTGGCTGGCGCCGCCATCCAAGTCGATGGGAGCACAGGCGAGGCGAGCAGCGTGCCCGTCGCCGCGGCAGCGGTGTTCGCGGGTGGCGTGCCGCTGCGAATCTGCAAAGTCGGGCCGGCGCCGACCGCGGCAATGAGGCCGCTGAGCAGGCCGTTGCGCGCGGCAGTGGAAAGCTGAAGCGTCATGATGGTCTCCGGTGATCAGGTGAGGGGAGCGTTGGGGTCGATCTCGTTGCTCAGCTTCGCGACGCGCCGGCCGGCGAACTCCGCGTGATGCGGACCCCAGCTGATGGCGGCGCCGACGAGAGGATCGATCCCGATGGGGATGAAGAAGAGCAGCCGCTTGCCGCCGCCGTCGGGATCTACCTGGACGACGCGCGCGGCCTTGCCGGTGTTGGGGACCGTGCCGCCGTAGACCACGACGACACGGCCGGTGCCGCTCATGCCAGCTTGAGCAGCTTCAGGAGGGCGGTCGCGATCGTCAGCAGCGAGGTCTGCTTGATCTGGGCGACACCTCCTCGACGACCATGCCGGCGAAGTGCTCGACGTCATCGACGATGGCCTTCAGGCCACCCTTGGCCGCCTCGGCGATGATCACTGGCTTGATGGCGGCGATCACCTGCGCCTTCTTCTCGGCGCCCGTGAGGGTGGGGCTCTCGATTGCGGTGACCGCGGCGATCGCGGCGTCGCCGATCGGATTGCCCGCCTCCGCGACCGCGGCGACCGCGCGGGTGAGTGCCGTGGCAGCGACGGGGATGACCGCCTTACGAGTGATGGTGAAGCCGAGGATCTTCATGGGTGTTCTCCGTTGGTGATGAAGGGTGGGCATGGGCACGCAGGCGTGCTCGAAGCGGACCGTTCAGGCGGCCACTGCGTTGCTGCTCTGAAGGAGTGACCAGATGGCCGAAGTTCACGAGACCCCGTCCGACGTGAGCGCGACGGAGGGTGTCGTCACCGTTACCGGGCCCGGCGGCGTGGTTTATTCGATGAGCCCGCAGGCAGCCGCTGATACGAGCGATCGACTGCTAGAGAGCGCCTGTCAGGCACAAGGGCAGCTGGTGGAAGCGGCGCGTCTGGTCGAAGAAGAGCGGGCGCAGCGCTTGAGCTGATCAAGCAGCGAGCAGGACGCGATTTCTCAGCCAGCCCCAGCCGAATGCCTCCTGCGTTGGACTTCGTGCGATGATGCCCAGGTAGCGAGCGCCCTGCTGAACATTTACCGCCATCAGCAGCACGTCCTCCCACTGCTCGGTAGCACGCCGCTTCTGGCAGGCAGCAAGCGCCGCATCGGTCTTGCCGCCATAGTTGCCGTCGATCTTGGCGATATCTGGCCAATCGATCCCGCCGGTGTTTAGCGCATTGAGTGCTGTCTGCAGGAACATGACGCCCCAAGGCGCGCCCATGTTCACCCCGGTATCGAGCGCCTCGGCCGCCAGCCTCAGCGAGCGCTTCGCGAGCAGGTCGATGCCCGGCACCGTGACGAAATCCTGCCAGTAGATTTCGCGCGCCTTGCTCTTCGCCAAGTTGCGCATGTCGCCGGTGTAGCCGTGTTCGCGGGCCTTAGCCTGGGTGATGCCCCAACAGGTAGGGCCGCCATGGTCAGCGGGGTGATTGACGTAGCCGCCCTCGCGCACGACCAAGCCATCGATCATCTGATCGATTGTTGTCATCGAAATTCCTTCCGGTTGAAGACGTTGAGCAGGGCGGGGCGCCCAAGTAGGCCCGCCCTGGCCGTAATGTGCGGCCAGCGTCCCGCAGCATGCCTTTGACCACGCGCTGCGGGACGTTCAGCAGGTGGGCTGCGGAACAGTATGGTCGGTCAGGATTTGCGTCAGGAGGGCCAAGCCATCCCCCCGGCCGGTCCGACGCCCCGCCCGTTCTGTGTCACTACGAGTTGGCGGGGCGTCTCCTCGACATCCCGATGCGATGCGCTAGAAACCTCCGGAGGCCGCTGCCACCACATGGCGCGCCTCGGCGCCCCGCTAGGACCGGGAGGGTAAGCGGGGCGCCATATGCTCCGGCGCTAACCCTTCATTAAATCAAACAACCCTATCCGGGACAGGAGATTGCGAAATCTCGGCGCTTCGTCTGCTCCTGTGTCACTACGGACAGGCGGAGCGTTCCCCCAGCAGCAACAGCTTAGGTGGTGCAATCCTGCATCGATGTGCGCCATCGGCCGCGCCGTTTGGCCCAGGTTCATCATTGTACATTAGACAGGTCGGCAGAGGCGCTGCCGTCACATAGCGCGCCTCTGGCGCCCGGCCGGTTCATCAGCGGCTGGGCGCCTAACCGTCCGGAACGCCATAGCGCCGCGGGCATTATAGGCATGGGCTGATATCTCCCCGGTGATGAGCCCAGCGCCCCGCCAGAGCCGCTACTCCTGCGGGGCGCTTCACGCATGTTAACTACGTTGACAGCGCATGCGCTGCTTTTAATGTGACCGGTACGGCCGAAGTCTGCGAGACCTTAGGTCTGGCGCCCCACCCGATGGGCATACGGGTGGGGGCGCCATATCCTCAGTCGATCTTGTGCAGGTCGCCCATGGCCTTGTTGATCGCGGCCTCGTCAGCCGGATCGGTGCGGCGCCCGTTGTCGGGCTGCCCGGGAGGCTGGAACAGGTCGCTCCCGCGCTTCACCCAGGCGAGACACGCGCTGATGATCAGCACGCCGGCCGAACCTAGCCCGGTGCCGTAGACCAGCGCCCAGAATGGCTCGGGCCGCAGGCGGATGATCATGCCCGCGGTGAACAGCAGCGTGAGCACCGAGACCGGTAGGTCGACGTTCCAGCGGTGATCCTTTCGGGCCTCCTGGCTGACATAGAAGCGGACGGCGAGGCAGGCGCAGAGGCCCGCGATCATGCTGCCCGCCTCGAAAGGATAGCCGAGCAGGTTCCAGATGGTGGGGGTTGATACCTGCACGGTCGCCGCCTTGTCTCTCGCAATGGCCGCAGCCGCTACCGGGAGTGCCGCTCCTGCGGACACGATGAAGCGCCACATCAGCGGGTCGACACCACGCCGATCGCCGCGATCAGGCTGAGGAGGACGATGCCGGCAGGGCGCTTGAGCTGTTCGCGGGAAGCCCAAAGCCGCATCGGCAATGGACGCCGCTTGAGGTGGCTGGCCATGCCCTTGCCGGAGATCTCGAACAGGGCGAGGGCGAGCAGGCCAAGGGTGAACGCGATCGGGTCAGTGAGCCGCTGCAGTGTCAGCAGCCAGGCGGTCGAGGCGGCAGCCGTCGGGTCCCAGCCCCACAGGACCATGGCGGCAGGACCGAAGCGAATGGCCATGGCCAAGCTTACCGTGCCTCCGAACGCCCGCCACACGGTAACCGGGTGGTGAAGCTTGTCGCAGGCTCGATTGAGCCAAATGTCTCGGGCCATCTTACAGGCCAGCATGAGCGAGACGACAAAGCCGGAGGTGAACCCGGCAAGGTTGATAACGACCAGCCAGCCATGGCCGTCGAAGCTGGGCGGCGCGACCGTCATCGGCCCTTTCGCGACCGCTTGGACCGCAAAGCTGCTGTTGTTCATGCGTGTCTCCGATGGACTCGTCGGGGCATTGAGGAGAAAGGGCGGGGATGTTCGGAATCGTGCTCGCCTGGGAAGCATTCAAAGACTGGCTTAGCGCTACGGTGCACCTGACCCACTGGAGCCTTCACGTGGTCGTCGGACTGCTGCTGCTCGTGGTATTCGGCCGGCTGATGCGCAGGCCATTGAGGTCGTTCCTACCGCTGGCGCCTGTGGCCGGGCTCGAGGCGCTGAACGAGGTCTCGGACTTTACCCGCTACTATGTGTCGGACTGGCCTTGGACACCTACCGCGACCGCGATTGAAGTCGCGCTGACGCTGATCCCGCCAACGATCGTCGTCATGCTAGCTAAATGCTGGCCGGCGATCGGAGAGGCGGCATCGTCATTCTGGTTTCGCCTGCGCTTCCCCCCTAGGCGCGAGCACATCCACGTGCGCACGCGTCGGCAGAAACGACTCAAGTAGGCGCGATGCCCCGAACAGGCCGCCTGGACCGCGAAGCTGCTGTTGTTCATGCGTGCTCCTGATGTCGGAGGTAAAGCAGCCGCCCAAGCGCGGCCCGCTGTTTAGGCGGGGCGCGGACCGTCGGCGGCTGCGGCAGGCCGCATCGCCGCAATAAGCTGGGGCAGCTCCTGAGTGCGCCGGTAGTTCGCCTGCGACCGTAGCTCGCCGAGGATGCGCTTGGCGTTGGACGGGAAGCCCGCGGGAAGCGTCAGCTCGGCATCGATGGCGCCGAGCTGCTCGTCGTGCGCATCCATGGCTGCCTGGATCTGCTCGATAGCCTCAAGCTCGGCATCCATGACAGCCTGCGCCATGGCGAGGAGGGAGTTGTCGGAAGTGGCGGTTGCGTCGGTCACTGGTCGTTCTCCTGGGCTTGGTGGTGGATGCTGAGAGGTTGATCGTCCGCGATGGTGACGGTTGCGGCTTCGAGCTGAGCCTCCAGCTCTGCGATGCGCTGGCGCATCTGATCGGCCTCCTGCTGCAGGCGAGCGCAGAGGTTCTCGGCCTTCTGCCCGGCCAGCTCCACACCCAGGCCCCGCTGCAGCTCCTGGTTGTATCGGCGCTCGAAGAGCTGGGTGCGCTCGGTGGCCTCGTGCAGCTGGGACGAGAGCTGGGCCAGCTGGTCGGTGTTCGGTGCCGGGGGCGCGTCGTTCACGGTCTATCTCTCCTTGCTTGGATAGGATCAGGGCATAGCTTCGTGGCCTAGGCTACGGTCACGGCCGAAGGGCCAAGAGCTCAGTAGTTCGTGACGTCCACGATGAGGGACCGGAAGCTGGTCGTGTAGTACCCTGTGCTGCTTGCCGCCCCCTGGCTGAGGGAGCAGCCGCCGAGCGGCTGCTGCGGGGTGGTGGCCTGGGGGACCGCCTGCCCCAAAGTGCTCCCCGTGCAGGACACCATCTGGACGGAATAGTTCTCGACGTAGCGCTGCTGGTATCCCGGCTGGGTGGAGCCCGACGGCCCCGAGGCCGTGCAGGACCCGAGACCGCCCCACGACACGTCTCGGGAGTAGTTGCGAGCTAGCCGCTGCGGGACGTGCGCGCAGGAGCGGCCGGCCAGGCTGACTCCCGAGTAGCCGGTCTGGTCGTAGGTTCCGAGGGGGCGCAGGATCGGCGTGAGGAGCGAGAACACTATGGCCCCGTTGTTGTACAGCGCCCAGCCGTAACCCGGGTCCGGGGGCGGCCTGGTCGAGAACAGGAAGACTGTCACGGCCGGGGTTCCGGCCCCCGTCGTGCGGTAGACCTTCACCTGCACGCCCCCGCTGCCGTTGTCGCTGACGTACGCGAAGGTGCCCGTCGCGCACGTCAGGGCCACAACCGGGGAGTTGGCCATCGACAGCCCGGCGTACTGTAGCGTTCTGGATAGGACCATGGACGGGTAGCCGAAGGCGGAGTCGGCGGCCCACCCCGTCTCGTCGAGCACCCACTTTTGCTCCAGCCTGGGGAAGACCATGGTGTTGTCCAGTTGGCGGTAGCCATCCGGAGTCAGGGTCTGAAAGCCCTCGGGCATCAGTAGCCTCCGTAGTATATCGTTTCCGACGGGATCGACGGCGCGGCTATGTTGCCGTTCACCGTGATCGCGTAGTTCCAGCTGATCTGCCCAGTGCTGCTGTTAAGAGTCACCTGAGGACCGCCGTAGAAGCTCAGGTTCTGCGGGCTGAAGTACACAAGCCGCAGGCCGATCATGCGCGCGTCCGTGATCGACCCGGAGGCCTGCCCACCGGTGCTGAAGGACCCCAGGAAGTTGCCAGCGTAGGAGGTTTCGCTGAATATGGGCCCCGCGCCCAGGACGGGATTGTAGCCCTCTACGCCCTGGCCCATTTCACCAAGACCCCCACCGCATCAAGAGCTGACCTGCCGAGTTGTACAGCCTGGAGCCGTTGCCATCCCGGACGCAGGTGCCCCCTGCGCTGTTCGTGCTGACCAGCGTGCCGATGTTAGCCGAGATGGCCGAGAGCGAGCCGACGTTGAGCTTGACCGCCGTGATCGACCCGGTGGTGATCCGGTCGCCGTCGATGATGGTGCCGCCGTAGGTCACGACCAGCGTCGAGCCGCCCTGGTAGGTGGCCATGTGGATCTTGTTGTCGCCGATCGCGTCGCCGATGCCGTAGCCGACCGACAGCGTCGTCGCGTCCTTGTTCCAGTAGATGTAGGCGTAGCTGTTGTTCGTGCCCGTCGAGCCCGCCGACACGACGACGTAGACCGGCTGACCGGCGTCGTTGATGTAGCCGATGACACCCGACGTCCAGCTCACCTGGCCGGTGGCCGGGTTCGCTTGAAAGTTGAAGTCCTGCACCACGATGCCGCGGTTGCCGATCGTCAGCTTGTTCGCCGTGAGCGTGTTCGCCGCGACGGCGCCGCCGTTGATCTGCGTTAGGTCGCCCCCGCCGCGCCAGTCGCGCAGCGTCGTCGCGCCTGCGATAGTGATCTTGCCGGGGTCGATCTGCGTCGTGCTCGCGTTGACCTGCGAGCTGGTGTCCTTCCACGGTCCCCATGCGGTCGTGCTCGTGCTGACCCGATTCCAGTAGGTCCCGTTGGCATCGCGGACCTCCTGCTGGACCGGCCCACCGGAGGGGTCGCCCCACTGCACCGTCGACACCATCTGGCAGTACCCGCCAGTGGTGATCCCGATAGTGCTGGCGGCCTTGAATTCCGCCACCGTGACCATGCCCTTGGCATAATAGTAGCTCGGCGGTTGATTGTCGTTGCGGGTGTCGGTGTAGGTGAGCCCGTCGATCACCTGCCTCGACATCGTGCCGATCTGGACGCCGGTCGTGCCGATCGTCATCGTCCCCGGCAGCGCCGCGGTGGTACTGAACTTGTCGGTGGTAATCGACCCGGCCTGCAGCTTGTCCGCGCTGATCGCGCCGGCAACGATCTTGGCCGTCGTGATCGCGCCGTCCTGGATCAGCGTGGCGCCGGCCGCGGGCAGGAGGCTGAACCCGCCCGCGCGCACCACGCCGCTGAATGCGGCCTGCGGGGCGCCGTTGTTGTAGACCTTGACCACCGCCGAGATGACGCCGGTTGTGGTGAGCTGCAGACTCTGCCTCGAGGTCGTCCCAGCCGGCCACGACAGGGAATAGTCTTGGCTATTGCCGTTGCTGGCGGTCGTGGTGGCGGTCACCCAGATGGTCTGGTTAGACGCGTTCGCCACGGTGGCGCTCAGCTCGTAGACCGTGCCGGCCTGAATCGGCGTGACGCCGGAGGTCAGGACTTGCGCGGCGGTGCCGTAGCTCTGGTTGCCCGACCACAGGGTCACAAAATCCGTGAGGTTGGTCGCGGCCTGCCCGTTGGCGTCGATGCCGTAGTACCAGCCCGGCGCGTTCACCTTGAAGGGCATCGGCCCGGCAACCACGCCGCTGTTGGTCCAGTAGGACGGGTCCTGGAAGTTGGGGTCGCGCACAAGGTTGGTCGTGTTGCCGACCGCCAGCTTTGACGCCGTGATGGCTCCGGCCGCGAGCAGCGCGGTGGTGATCGCGCCCGCCACGATCTTGTCACCGGTGATCGTAGCGGCCTGGATCTGCAGGGCCGTGATGCTGCCGGTGGTGATCTTGCCGCCACTGATCGTGGTGGTCATCGCGTTGACGCGGGCCGCAGGATCGTTGGCCCGCGCCTCCAGGGTAGCGGCGTCGGTCCCGCCGACGAGCGTGCCGGCCGGGGCTCCGACGGTCGCGCCGAGCTGCGTCGCGCTCATGCGCATCAGCGTAATGTCTTGGGTGGCGCCGGGGCTGACGACGACTGCCGGTCCGAGGGCAAACGTCGCGGCGCCCGCCGGGACCGCGAACACGATCGGATTGCCATTGAGGTCCTGGGTGACCTGCGTCCAAGTGTTGGCGCCGCCGGCAAAGCTGCTGAACCGCGCGTAGCCGACCTGCGTGCCTGCCGCGTCGTAGAAATACGCGTCAAACGCCACCTGCTGGCCGGCAACCGACGACCGCTTCCAGTAGGACCCGTACAGCTTGGTGGCGCCGGCCGGGATCGGGGTGCGATCGGTCGTGATGTAGCCGTTGCCGGCATCCGTCGAGGAGGTACTGGTCACCCGCACGTAGCTGGCGGGATCGCCGGCCACCGCCGCCCGGCGTACAGTCGTGGCGCTATTGGGCGAGAACGTCCAATGCGACGCGTCCACCGAGAAGTCGGCGTTGATGATCGCGTTGTCGGCCGACGCGACGTCGTCGCCGTCGACCGAGGACGACCAGGCGCCGCTCCCGAAGCGGTAGAGCCGACCGTCGGTGGTGTTGAAGAAGAGCGCCGGCCCGGTGTAGCCGACCGGCGACGGCAGCGTGGAGCCGTAGGCAGGAGCGGTGATCCCTGGGGTGAGGTCGGCGGTGACGATGCCGCCGGCGGTGGTGAAGGTCACCTGTGCCGAGAAGGCCGAGGCGTTGCCCGACGTGTCGATTGCCGCCACCGCCACCCGATATGACGTGGCCTTGGCGAGATTGGGCAGTTCCATCGTGCCCGTCGCGCCCGGCCGCGCATTTGCGCTGAAGGTGCTGACCAGCGTGCCCGTCGAGGAGTAGAGCTGGACGCTCGCGCCGGCCAGGTCCACGTCGCCCGGGTTCGTCCAAGTCAGGAACGCGCTCTGGTACGTCGCAGTAACCGCGAGGCCGGTCGGGATGGCGGGCGGCACCGCGTCCTTCGTGGTGGTGGTCGTCGATTCGGCGGTGTAGCCCGACGAGTTGCCGGCCTTGTCGACCGCCTTGAGCTTGCCGGTGAAGATTTGGCCCGGCCGCGTCGGGTAGCGCCACGAGGTTGCCGCGCCGCCCAGCACGAACTCGACCGGGTTGCCGCCCTGCTGCTTCACCGAGAGGGTGTAGGTCGACAGGTCGGCTTCGGGGTTCGGGTTCCAGCTGGCGGTCAGGTCGACCGACGTCGTGCCGTCCGATCCCGTGACGACGCTGCTGGACATGGCGAAGCCGGTCGGGGTGGACGGCGGCGTCAGGTCGCCCGAGCCGTTCGACGCGATCAGCTGGTCGATCTGCGACAGGACGGTGGCGGCCGGCCGGCCGCCGACCGCGTTAGAGTCTTTCGAGGTGTTGCCACCGGTGACGTCGGCGCCCGGCTGCGCCGGCTTTAGATCCTCGAGCGGCGTACCATCGTCATAGTTGATGTCGCCGGCGGTGATCGGCGGGTTGAGTTGCGACCAATAGGTGTCGTCGGTGCCAGGCGTGTGGCCGGCTGCGGCAACGGTGTTGACATAGAGCCACCGGGAGCCGTTCGACAGCGAAACGATATTGCCCTCGCGGTAGATCGTTACCGCGTTGTATGCGCCGACGTCGACCAGCGTTGCCGTGAAGGCAATGTCCGCGAGCTGGTGCACGGTCCAGGCCCGTGCAGCGCCGATCGCCAGCTTCTGCCACGGCGCCGCATTCTCGATCTGCTCCACCGAGCGCACCGGCGGAAGGGTCGAGCCGTCGGCGCTCAGCGTCACCTTGGGTGCCGTGATGCCGATCGGCAGCACGAACAGCTTGCCCATCCAGGACACGCCCGCGACCGCGTTGACGCTCGCGGCGAGGCGCTGGATCAGGTCGCGCGCGGTGGCCTGCTCGTCGATGTAGAGCGAGAGGTTATACGGCCGGGCCACATCCAGCGCGTTGAGCGTGGCGTCGTCGATCTTGCCGGCGCCGCCAGAGATGATCGCCAGCCGGCGGATCAGCTGCCCGGGCAGGCGAGCCCAGCCGTTGGTGCCGGCGACGTCGCCCTGCACCAGGAAACTGACCGTGCCGGTGGGCGGCGCGCCGAAGCGCGCGAGCCCTGCGGCGAGGGCCGTCGCCCACTTGCCCTCCGGAATGTCGGCGGCGACCAGCTCTGCATAGCTGGCGCAATCGCCGATCGACGGATCGAAGCGCGCCAGCTTCTCGAGCGCCGCCTCGACACCGCGGATCGCGCCATAGGCCGAAATCTGGAACACGCTGTTGATGCTGTCGATCAGCTTGCCCGACACGTAGCGGGGCGCGCCGAGTGCCAGCGGCTTGGCCTGCCCCTTGAGGTCGGCAGGCCCCTCGATCCCGGTGGTGCCGGCGTAGGTGGCGAGCAGCGCTGCGTCGAGCCAGCTATCGTCCACGCCGAAGTCGATCGAGGCGACGCCGCCGGCAACCTTCGGCTGATTGGAGATCCGCCCGTCGACCCGCTGGGTCCAGTTCGCCCAGGCGGCGCCGAGCTCGCCGGTCCACAGCTGGATACGCGCGTTGGCGAGGGCATAGCGGCCGAAGTCCGGCCATTGCTCGATCTGGAGCGACAATGACGAGGTCGGCGAGGTGATCTGCGCCGAGAAGGAGCCGTCGAACAGATCGAGACGGAGGTTCGGCAGCTTGGCGACCGCTGGCCACCAAACCATGTCGCCGATGTGGCAGACACGTGGGTCGTCATGGCTGGCGGCGCGCAGCGTCACGGGCGCGCCGCCGACGGGATCATAGCCGTCGATCTGGATTACAGCTGCCATCAGAACAGGCTCACCAGATTGACCTTGGCTTCCCACGCCGCTGCGTTGCGTCGGGTATTGGCGAGGTCGCCGACCAGCGGACCGAAATAGCAGCGGTTCTGGCGCTGCGGATCCTCGGCCGGATCGACCACCATGCCGATCATCTCGGTGTTGCCGATCCGCTCGAGTAGCGGCTTAGTGATCGCCTCGACCTCATCCTTGCGGATGTTGGAGAAGGTCAGCGTCAGCGTCCGAAGCTTGGCGGCGCGCCGGCGCAGCAGCACGCCGCGGGGCGAGAAGTCGAGGCTGCCGAGGTCACGGACGCCGAAACTGCCACCATTGCTATAGTTGCGCTCGAGCTGGATCCGCTTGCCGATCACGAGCCGGCCAACCGCCGCCTGGCCACCGCCCAGGCCGGCGAAGCGCAGGCGGACATAGCGGCTGGCGGGGATGCCACCGACCGGCGCCTGCCATAGCGCAATACCGCGTCCGTTCACCGGCATCACCGAGCCCGCGAGCAGCGGCGCCGCGGCGCCGGCATAGGAGGTCGAGCCGAAGCTCGCGCCCTGCGCCGCGGTAGCGGTCGTCACCTGCAGCGTCGTCGCGGCCGTGGCACCGTCGCAGCCGAACAGCAGCAGGCTATCGACAGCGGTGTCGGCGCCGAGATCGATGATCAGGTCGGCGGTGGCGCCGGCAACGCTTTTCCAGATCACGCCGGCATAGTCGTTCAACACATAGCCCGGCTGATAGCCAGGCGCAGTGCTGCTGGCCGTCACCATGCCCGGCAGCGGCAGGAGGATCCACGCATTGGCCATCGATCACCCGAACAGTTCGTAGGTGGTGGTATCGGCATCGAGGTCGAGCTCGAGCCGGGCGCCAAGAAAGCCGGCGTTCACCGCCTGCTCGCTGTCGATCAGCAGCACCTGCGGCAGGCCCGCGGCCATGTCAGGCCAGACGACCTCCTCGGCGATGGCGGTGAACCGGCGCCGTTCGGTGCCGATCAGCGCCGCACGGGCATTGATCACCGTCTGCGCGTCGGCGATGCTGTCGAAGAAGCCCTCCGATGGCGTCACCGATCCGTCCTTCGCACCCGGGTAGCGCGCGGCGATCGTCGCGTCCGCCCAGGTTGCGGTCGCGACGTCGCGGGAGGCGGCGCCGATATCTGCGGGAAGCGCTGGCATCAGGCGGCCGCCGCAAAGTTGCGAGCGGAGCCGATGAAGCTGCCGGTACCGCTGCCGCCTGCCGCGCTCAGGAGCCGTGCGAGCAGATCGTTGGTGAGCTGAGCCTGCTGGCTGACTTGGTCGAGCAGCTCGTTGGCCGTCTGCGTGTTGGTGGCGGTGGTCGCGGCGCTGGCCGCCGCGGCCTTGGCGAACGGACTTTCGACCGCAGCCGAGACCGGCGTGGCATTGTCGACGGTGCTGATTGCCTTGCTCGTTGCCGCCTGGACGGCATCGAGCGCGTCGAAATACGCTTGGGTGGAACCGTAGAGCTGGCGCTCGACGTCCAGAAAGGCCTGAGCCGCCGCCTGATACTTGTCCTGGTCGATCGACTGCCCGGCGGCGATCTGCGTTAGATAGGGCGCCAGCTGCGCCTTGGCAGTCTGCTCCTGATCGCGCAGCGAATAGGGCGAGTCACTGCCAAGCTTGAGGCTGGTGAGGAAGTCTTTCAGTCCCTGGGTGGCAGATGCGGTGCTGTTCTTCACCTGGGCGAGCTGCAGATCGTATAGCTGCTGCGCCTGCGCCATTTGTTCGGCGGTCGCGCCGCCTTCCTTCAATGCGGCGACCGTCTCTTTCCACTTGGTGTTGAGCGTGTCGATCGCGGCGCCGACCGGGTCGAGCATCGCTTTCAGATCCTTGGGAATGGCTTCGATCATCAGCGCCTTGTTGATGGCGGTGGAAATCGACTGACCCGACTGCAGGATCTTCTGGCTGGCCGCACTAATGCCGCCGATGACGCCATCAAGCAGCGCATCCTTCAGTGCGGCGGCGACCGCCTCTTCCTCAGTGTCATAGGCAGTGATGCCGTCGTTGGCCTTGCCATATTTCGTGCGGCCCTGGCCGGTGGTGTCGACGACATATTTGCCGTTGCGGGTGCCGATCGACACGCTGCCGGCGCTGGTCACCGATCCGCCGAGCTGGTCGGCGATCTGCGACAGCGCCTCGGCGACGCTGTTCGCCTCGGCCGTGGCCGTCGCCTTGCGGCTAGAGCTGGTGCCGCTGGCGGCGCCGGCAGTCAGTTCGCCGAAGCTGTTCAGGGTCAGGGTCGCAGATGACTTGGCCGTCTTGGCGAACAGGCCGCCGATGACATTGCCGGCGATGCCGCCGAGGATCGAGCCGAGTGGGCCGGCCGCGCCGCCCAAAGTTTTGCCTAGCGTGCCGCCGATCGCGGTGGTGACGGTCTTGCCCAGCTCCTTGCCGGCGACGCCGCCGAGCACGCCGCCCAGCGAGGAGGCGAGCTGGTTGCTTTTGCCGCCGGTGATCGACGCGAACGCCGAGCCGCCGATCTGCCCGTAGCTCGCGCTGGAGACGATCGAGGAGATCTGCGACCCGAGCTTGTCCAGTGATTCCTGGCTGATCTTGATGTTGCTGTTCTTGATGCCGTCCGTGATCGACTTGGCGATGTCGTTAGCTTGGCCCTCGATCCCGCCCGGCTGGAGCAGGCCGCGGAGGGGGCCGGAGATCCGCACGCCGAGCAGATCCATGGCGCTGCCGACCGCGTCGCGTAGGTGATCCCCGAAGCTCACACCCGCCTTCTCGACGCCTTCCTGCAGGTTGCCGATCGCGGTATCGATGCCGTCGTTCCAGCTCGCCAGCGCCTTGTCGATCTCGGCATCACCGAACACGTCGCGCAGCTGCGCGCCCGAGGCGGCCGTCATTGCCTCCTCATAGTCCTTGCGCGCCTGACGAACATATTCGGCACGCTGCTGCGCTGAGATCTTCGGGACTTCTTGCGTGGCAGAGGCCTTGCCCGTGGCGTCTAGCTGGGGCGTGATCATGTCGCCTGCCGACAGCTTCTCGATCTGGGCAAGTTCCTCGCGATACTTGCGGGCGGCATCTGCCGCCGGATCGAACTTGCCGAGAATCTGGCCAAGAGCAGTGTTGAGTTGCTCCTGCTGTTGCTTTGCCGTGCGCGTCGCATCGGCGTTGGCTTTCAGCTCAGCCGTATAGGCGGCCGAAGCGGTGGGCGGACGGCGGAACGCCTCGACATCCGCGCGGGGAAAAGAGCTGGTGCTGACCGCGGTACCGCCGGCCTGATTGCCGCCAGTCACTTGGACCCGCCCGTCCTTCTCACCGGCGTAGAAGCCGACATGCTCTCCCTTGCCGACCTTGAGCACGACGATGTCGCCCTGCTCGGGCTTGCTGGTGGAGGTGCCGTAATTGAGGAAGGACTTGGCAGCGAGGCTGCCGTTGCCCTTGATCCCCTGGCCTGCCAGCACCGCATTGACGAATGCCGCACACCAGGCGGTCTTTTCCGGATCGATGTTGATCCCGGCGGTGCTGAACAGGTCTTTCAGCGTGGCCTTGCCACTTGAGCTGTCCTCACGCGCGCCGAGATAGCGCTGTGCCGACGAAAGGATCGAAGTGCCCTGCTCAGCAGTGATCTGGCTGCCGAGCGACGGCGGCTTGCGATTGGCCGCAGTCTGCCTGTCCTGCTCGGCCTTAATAGCCGCCTTTCGTTCGCGCTCGATGCCATCGATCTTCGTTTGAGTGGCAGCACCCACGACCCGGCCGTTCTTGATCGCCTCCTCGGTGGTGCGGCGAACCAACGCGATCTGATCGTCATAGAGCTTGTTCAGCCGGGCGATGGGATCCGCAGCTCGCTTGGCGGCCTCCACGGCAAGGTCGATCTTTGATCGCTCGACAAGCTGCTGCGCAGCAGTGAGATCAGTTCGCGCCTTCTCGGCTGCTTTCTGCGCCACGTCGAGCTGCTGCGCATAGACCAGCTGCGCGGCGCCGCCGCCCTGGTTGAGCATCGACTGGCTGGCCTTGTACTCGGCCTCGGCGCGCTCGAGCAGGGCCACGGTGGTTGCCCGGATGGCTATCTGCCTGTTGAGTTCCTGCCGCGCCGCGACATTCGCCTGCTCGGCAGCGCTGCGTTGCGCCTTCTCGTTGTCGTTGAACGCCTTGGTCTGCGCGCGGATCGCTTCGGACACCCCTTCGGCCGAGTTGGCGAAGATGTCCTGCGCCCGCGCGGTGGTGGTGGCTTCAGCCGCGTTCTTCTTCAGCTTTTCGACGGCATCATCGAGCGCATCGTTGCCGTCGAGGATCTTGGCGACGAGCGGCGCCAGCACCGTGACGCCGATCGTCGCTGCGATGCCCCAGCCGCTGGTCAGGAAGTTGGCCACGCCAGCCATGGCGCCGCCCATGCCCTGCAGCGCGAACGATGCCTGGCCGATCTGCTGCGCGAACGCAGTGGCGACGCTCTGCCCGGAGACCACCTGAACCGAAAAGTCTTGCAGCTGCTGGCCGAGCATGATGGTCGACTGGCGCTGCTGCTCGGCCGACACCTTGTTGTCGTTGGCCGCGCGGGTGTGCGCGATCGTTGCGCTCGATGTCTTGTTGAGCTCGATCTGATACGCTTCGAGCTGAACGATGCGCTGGCGGATGGCGCCGGCCTGCTGCTCGGCCGCGCGCGCGTCGACCATCGCTGCATCCGCGTCCCGCATGGCGGCTTCCGCTGCGGCCTGGGTACCAATCGCCGCGCTCTGCATAGCGTTGCGCAGTTCGATGGCCGCTGCTGCGCGGGTGTCCGCGGCGGTCGCGGAAGCGCGCAACTGTGCGATCTCCGCCGACAGATCCAGTGACCCGGTGGCAGTCCGCGGCATCGACAGCGCTTGCTGCGCGATCTTGCCGACGGCAGCGAGGTCGGAGCTGAAGGTCTGCTTGATATCCGCCGAGGCGGACCGCGCGCGTGTCGCCATGTCGGCGAACGCGCGGCCGCCTTCACTGCTGAATTGCTCCGCGCGCAGGGAGAGGCGCGCGACGATGTCGGGACCGGGCATGCCCCCTCCTTTCGATTATGAGGTGGTGCGGTTGAGGAAGTCGTTGACCAGATCGGCCTCCGCGTCGCGGATGATCGGCTCGATCGCGACCTCGTTGCGGAACTGGACCTGCGGCAGCAGCACGAAGATCGGCACGGTTGCGGTGCGGCCCGCTGTACGTTGGCCTGGGCTGGCGCGATCGCCGAGCCGGCCGCGGCCCTTCAGCACGGCATCATCGGCGACGAGGAGCGAGGGGCGGCCCTTGCGGTAGACGAAGCGAAGCCGGATGCCGTGCGCCCGCTCCCATTCGCCGGGGGTGAGCCATCTATCCCGGCCGCGGGGACCGGCAGCGGGCAGGGGCACGGCGAGATACTGCTCGCTGCGGCCGCGGATCGCGCCCGGCTTGGTCCAGAAAGCAATCGCGCCCTGGGTGCGGTCGCGTCCGTTGACATAGACGACACCGGATGGGTTCCGGGCTGGACCTTTGGTCGGGTAGCTGTCGGACGCCCACGCTTTCCACAGGTTGCCGGGCACCGCCGCGCGGGTCGCGGCCTCCAGCCGCCGCTCGAGCCGCTTGGTCGCGCTGCCGACCGCGTCGGTGCCGGCGGTCAGGTAGCGCCGCACCAGCTTGTCGCCTTCGGCGGCGAGGGCATCCAGATCGATCGTCAGCTCTGCGCCGTCACTGGCCACCGGGTTTCTCCAGATCGTCGATGATCAGGAAGGCGTCCATCAGCGCGGCCGGCTGTTCGCCGGGGCTGCCCGGGCAGGGCAGCACCTGCGGCATCAGGGGCGAGGCGAAGCGTCGGCAGTGGAACCAGAGGTCGACGACCGGCCAGATCCACGCCGGGAGCGCGAGCCGGGGGTTTTCTTCCCATCGAATGCCGGCGATGTCCCACCCGCCGTCGACGTGCCGTCCGAACCGGAAGGCTTCGGGCTGTCGTCTGACGGCGACGGCCGCGGCGAGTTTCCCTCCAGCCCGCCCGGCTTCTGAAGGTAGTAAGCACGGTTCCCCGCGACTTCGATCAGGAACGGCTCCATCTGGCCAAGGGTCGCCTCGCTCACCTGGCCGTTGCTGCCGAGGCTGAAGGTTACACCCTCCACCTCCATCCCAACGCAGTAGCGCTTCAGGGCAACGATCGGCGCGATCGCGCGGCGACGCTCAAGCTGGGCAACCAGCTCGCGATATTCCGGCCAGTGCTCCGACAGGATGTGCCGAACGCTGGCAAGCAGGGCCTTGTCGGCGTCGGTCAACGTGGCGGCCTCGCCTTCACCTTCTGCCTCGATCAAGCCCAGCAGGTGATCAAGCTCGGGATCATCGGCGAGCAGCGCGAGCACGCCGGAGCGGATCGCCTGGCGCAGCTCGAATCCCCAGACCTGACCAGCACGGTGCGGGCCAGACAGCTCCGCCTCCATCTGGCCTCGCTCGATAACATCACCGGCGCGCAGGTGGATGACCGGGGCGCCGGGCTTCGGCTCCCCGGCATCGTTGCACATCCACGGCGGGGTGTAGGGCACGGTGGCACCCTTGCTGGTCAGGATCATGAGCGCGCCTCAGTAGAAGACGAGGAAGCCGTCGGAGTCGCGGGTGACCGCGTCCTTGCCGAGGCTGCGGATCTGCAGGGTGACCTCGTCGGAACGAAGCTTGCCGCGGGTGCCGTTATCGAGGGTGACCGGCTGGGCCATCGGCATCACCAGAGCCCACCGGTTGCCCGCCTGGCTGCCGTGACGCAGCACCGACGGCATGGTGACGCCGTTGCCGATGTCGCTGATCGTGTCCCGGTTGGCGACCAGCGTCGCCAGCGGGTCGATCTTGAGCATCTTCTTGCGGTCGACGATCTGGCCGGCGCCGAACCCATAGGTGGTGTTCGGATCGTCGACGTTCTCGATCTGGCTGCCCGGGTCCAACGACCAGGTCGAGATCGTCGATGCCTTGCGATTGAGGCTGGCCGCCGGCGAGATCCCGGCGCCCTGAACCAGAACCGGCGCGGAGTGGCCCGCCACGGCGAGGTTGGCGGGAATGGCGGCGTCGACGCGGCCGGCGTAGATGCCGGTCATGTTGAAGGTGCCGTAGCCGGGACGGGCGCTCTTGCCGTCTGGGGTGAAGGTGCCGCGGCAGCCGACGAACTTCATCAGGCGGCCGTCTTCGTAGATGTAGATCGTCGCCGATGGCTGGTCGGTCAGACGCGAGGCCGCATCGCTGGGCGAGGTCTGAGCATAGCTCCAGTTTGCCGGCAGCGACACGGTGGTGGTCGCGTCCAGCGGCGGATTGAAGGTGTCGGCGAGGGTGGCGACGCGGCCGGCGGTATATTCCGTCACGGCAGGCTGCGCGCCGGTGCCGGTGCCGGCAGTCAGCAGCAGGATCATGCCGAGCACGGCGCGCGAGACAGCGGGGAAGCCAGCGGGCAGGGTGAGGGTGGTGGCAGTTCCAGCGGTTGCCGTGGCGGCGGCCACCGCCGCGGTGAACAGGCCCCGCCAGCCGCACGACTGAAGCGCCTGGTGGAGCGGCGGCTTGACCGTGGCCGAGTAGACTGCGCCCGCGCCGGCGCCCTTGATGCGCGACTTGAAGCTGATCGGCGTCACCTGCCCGATGATGAGCGGGGCGCCGGCAACCAACGAGCCCGTCGCCTCATTGGCATCTTCCTGGGTCCAGGGGATGCCGTAGGTAACGCTGTCGGCTTCGACCGGCAGCGCATCGACGGTGGGATCCGGGCTCGCGTCGACGGCTTCGACACCCTCGAGCTTGAGCAGCACCGCGACGTTCGTCGGGCGAATGGTCTGGTCCATGGGGAGCCTCCTTCAGGCGGGTAGAGCGGGGTCGGCCCGCGAAGTGGAAAACTGGATGATAAAGTCCTGGGCGAAGCCGAGGCGCCGCACGCTGGCGAGGGTGGCGGTGAACAGGCGCAGGTCGCCGTCTTCGACCAGCTCGACGGTGCCACCGAGCGTCTCGTCGGCCATGATCGCGGCTACGACACGGGCGAGCAGCGCGTTGCGCTCGGCGGTCGGCGCTTTGCCGCCGCCACCCTCGACGAAGCCGTCGACCGTCACCGTCATCGCGCGGCGGGTGATCATCACCTCGCGCTCGAGCACCCGGTGGCCGCCGTCTGTGATGCCGAGACCGGGGAAGACGCTGGGGTCGCCGGCGGGCTCGACCTCGACTTCGCGCGCGAGCGGCGTGATCGCCGTCTCGATCGCGGAAATGATCAGGTCGCGAACGGTGAGCTCGTCGGTCATTCGATCCGACCTGCATCGCTGACGATGATATCCCACTCGCCGATGTCATCGCGCCGGGTGACGTCATCGATGGCCCACTGGCGACCGCGGTGGATCAGCTTGTCGCGCTTAGTGGGCTCCTCGGGCAGGTCGGCTTGGAGGATCTGGTAGGTGATGGTGCGCAGCGTGCGCCCCGGACCTTCATAGCTCGGTGCCGAGGTCTCCAGCCGCACCACCGCGAGCGGCGGCAACGCGCCCCAGCTCTGGATGTAGGTTGCCGGCTCGGGATCGGCGAACTCGGCGCGGATTGCCGCGAGCGCGGCCGCCTCTCCCTGCACGGTCAATTGGCCTGTGCGTCGGCCTTGGCTGCGGTCTCCGAAACGGCGGTGAGGCCTTCCGTCAGCAGCTTGGCGCGGTCGGCGCCGATCTCGTCCGGCTTATCGCCAATGGTGAGCGTGGTACCGGCATCCGCATAGGTGCCGTCGTTGCGCGCGGCGGCGCTGTAGAGGGTGATTTTCTTCATGGGGCGCTCCGGCATACGGGAGGTCGGGAGGGCACCACCGCGGCGGCCATGCAGAAGACCGCGGTGGTGCAGGCGATCAGCCCTTGAGGACGTCGACCAGGTCGAGCGCGCCCGAATCCGTCAGCGCGTCGAGCGCCTTCTTGTCGAGCTTGTGCTCCTTTGCGACCTCGTCGGTGATGATCGTGCCCGGCTCGATCGAGGTCTGCTCGGCCTTGTCGGTCTTGGGCGCGGTGATCAGCTCGTGCACGGCACGGTGCATCTGGACCGTCTTGGGGGCTGCGGCCTTCGCGGCCGGCGAGGTGGGACTTTGGTCTGCCACGGCAGTTCTCCAGGTCAGAAGGGCGGCTCAGCCGCAGGGAAGGCTCCCGCGCCGGAGCGCGGGAGGGTGTCTCAGCGGACGGTGATACAGGCGGACGCGTTGACCCGCTTCGGCACGAAGATCGGCGCCGACTGGGTCATCACGTATTCGCCGGCCGGGTTCTCCTCGATCCAGTTCTTGGAGAAGAGCCGGGTGGCGCCGTAGTCGTTGCGCGGGTCGAGGATCGCGCCGTAGCAGGGCGTGCCCTCATAGGTGCCCGGCGCGCCGATGATGACGGTGTACTGCGGCAGCAGCTTCTTGATGACGCCGTCGACGTCCTCATAGGTGTCGTTGTAGACGTAGAGCTCGACGGTGCCGATCCGGCCGACGAACACCGGCGAGCCGGGGACGCCGGGCTTGAAGCCGAGATCCACCGCGCTGGTGTTGCCCTGATAGCTGGTATCGAGCTTGTCCTTGAGCTTCGGGTCGGCCTTGAACAGCGCCCAAGCGTCCTTCTCGAACACGGAGTGGCTCGGCGCGGCGCCGCACTCCTCGGCGACCTCCTGGATCCAGCCTTCGAGGTTGTCGACCGGCGACACGCCGGTCTCACCCCAACGCGCGGCCAGGGTGAGCGTCTTGCTCAGCGATGCCTTGCGGTTGAAGCTGACCACGGCGCGCGGATATTCGACGCCCTCGATGATCACGCCGCCGGTGCGAAGGATCTCGGAGGCCATCTGCTCTTCACGGCGCTCGATCTTCGTCTTGTGGGCGGCGAGATAGTCGACGAACGCGAGGTCGCGGCGCTGTTGGAGCGTAAACTCGCCACCGAGCGGTTCGCCGGGGCGCCGCCGTGCGATCTTGTGCGCATCGATGCGGTCGATCGGCTTGATGTAGCCGGGGGCGAAGCGATCGGTCTGGAAGGGGCGGTCCTGGCTCGGCGTGCCCTTGGCATAGGGGCTTACCCAGGGCGCGATGCGCTTGTCGTCCGACACGCGGTCGAACATGACCTCGGGGGTGTCGAATTCGAGCGGCGTCGAGCCGAAGAACAGGGTGCGGAGGAAGTTGCCCTGCGTGGTGAGCGGCGTGATGATGCCGATCAGCGCGGTCGTCGAATAGAGAAGCGGATCCATGGTCGGGCCTTTGCGGACAAGGGTAGCGGCGGCCCGACCATCATCGGACCGCCATCACGGGGTTGCGGGGCGGCGGCCTCAGCCGTCGAAGGTGATGCCCTTGGCGCGGAGCGCCGGGCGGATGCTGGCGAGCGTATGGCCGGCGCCGAGCACGAGCGCCGGTCCGATCAGATCGCCGGTTTCGACCGCCATCGCGTCGACGTCGCCGGCGGTGGCATCGACGGTGTACGACAGCACATAGGTCGGGTCCTGGCTGCCATCGCCTGCCGCGGCGGCGGAGAGCACCGCCTTCTTGGAGGCGGTGACGATGCCGAGCACTGAGCCGATCAGGTAGACCGCGCCGGCGAGCAGCGTGACCTTCTTGGTGTTGGGAGCGCCCGAGCGGATCAGCGTGACCGGTGCGGTCGACTGGCTCGAAGCGGCGGTAGCGCGAGAATACATGGCGCGAGGTCCTTCTGTGGTGAGCGGCCATCAGGCCGGGGCGTGTGGGGCCGGCTCAGCCGGCGGGCTTGAGGTGCTTCGCGGCCGCGTGACCCATCGACGCGGCCAGGGCGAGAATGCCGCTCGCCTGCTGCGCCCCAGTCTTCGGCCTGGTCGCGTCGGCACCGGCATTCTTGCCCGGCGCGGGCAACTGGCCGGGCTGAACGGCGCCCGCGCGCAAGTCCGAAAGGCTCGCTCCACGCGCCTTTGCTTCGGTGGCCAAAACGATCGCGAAGGCGCCGGTGTCCTGGCCGCTCTCGATCGCGGTGCGCAGCGATGCCGACATGGTTGTTTCCGGGCACAGGTCGGCCAGCGCCAGCACGCGGGTGCGCTCTGCGGCGGCCTCGGTACCAGCCTCTGGGGCTGCCTCGGGTGCTTCCACGGCAGTTACGGCGATGTCGCCATGCCCACCTGCGGCGAGCGCGGCGGCCAGGGCGGTGGCGTTGGCGGCGGAGCCGATGATCGTCATGCTCGTGATGCCGGCGAGGGCCTGATTGGCCGCCGCCGACGTGGTGTCGGTTTCACCCGGCATTGCAGTCTCCATAGATGCGCGGGCGCCCGACTTTCGGGCGGGCCGATGGGAATTGGCCGGCTGGCGGCCGTTCACGGTCGCCACGAACTCGGCTTGCGAGTCCGCCCAACCCATGACCTTGTCGGCGAGGCCGGCGCTGACCGCCTTCTCGCCGCGGTAAATGCGCGCTTCGGTGCCGCGGACGGCCTCCTCGCTCAGCCCGCGCGCGGTGGCGACGTGGGCGACGAAGCGGCCATAGGCATGATTGATATCAGCCTGGATCGCGTCGCGAACGTCGTCGGGCAGCGCCTGGAACGGGTTGCCGTCCGCCTTGTGGGCGCCGCCATGGATCAGCGTGACCTTGATCCCAGCCTGCTCGAGCTGGCCGGAGAAGTCGGCGTGCATGGTGATGACGCCGATCGACCCCGCATAGCCGAGATCCTGGACCGTGATCTCGTCGCAGCAGCAGGCGATCGCATAGGCTGCCGAGGCGCCGACGCCGCGGATGATCGCCCGGCTCGGCTTGTTGCCGCGGTCCGCCATCATCGCCGCGCACAGCTCGTTGAGGTCGGTGACTTCACCGCCGGGAGAGTCGATGTCGAGCAGCACGCCGCGGACCTGTGTGTCGCGCTGGGCGAAGCTCCAGGCGGCACGCACCGCATCGTAGCCGGTGAAGCCGGACGACGGCGTGACCCCGCCGCCATTCTCCGCGACCAGCTCACCGCGGATGTCGATATGCGCGACACCGTCCTGCACCGTCAGCACGTCGGAGGCGGTAAGGTCGGGTCGGCGCTCGTCGGCGGTGAGCTTTGCATCGATACCGGCGCGCGCCGCGGTGGCGCGCGCCTGTAGCTCCTCGATGTCGAGCTGCTCGCCGCCGGCGTGCATCAGCAGCTGGCTGACGTCGAACCGCGGGCCGACCACGCCGAGCACGATTGCCGCCGTGGAGGGAAGCACCGCGAGCGGGGTGTTGAACAGCCGGCGGGTGATGCCGGCGCGGCTAAAGGAGCGGAAGCTCATTCGTCGTCGTCCTTTTTCTTGGGGCTGTCGTCAGCGGCATCAGCCTTGCCGGCATTGCCCGCGGGGGTGCCGGGCGAAACGGCGACCGGCAGACCTTCGGCAAGCCAGGCGCGGTGCTCGCGGCCGCGGCGACGGACATTCTCGCGGAAGCTGCCGCCGGTCAGCTCGGCGGTGATCTCCTCGCCGGTCTGCCAGCCGTTATCCTGGCGGATCTTGTAGCCGTTCGCTTCCTGGGCGGGGTTGAGCGCGATCTTGCCGTCGCCGCGCCAGTCGACACCGGTCCAGTGGGCGCGGATGGCGGGATCGGAAAAGAACCCAGTCATGGCATAGTCGCCGCGGGCGACCTTCTCGGCGATGAAGCAGAGGTAGGTCGGGACGCACCAATCGCCGCCGAACCACGCCCGCTCCGCGCGGATGTCCATGTACAGGGCCTCGAGCTCGGCCTTGCTGGCCGTGTAGCTCGAGTTGAAGAGCAGCAGCAGCACGCCGGCCGGGATGCCAATCGCTGCGCCGATCTGGCGCACGATAGCTTCGAAGAACGGGTTGAACGCCGAGTTGGGCCGCCCAGGCGACTTGATCTCGACCTCGGCCTCACTGTCGATCTCCATGACGGAGCCGGACTCGAACTTGTACTGCGGCGCCGCTTGCGGGATGTCATAAGCGCCGGAGCCGGCCTCGGCAGCTTCCCCGACTGCCCCATCCTCCTCGCCGTAATCGGGCTCGGGGATCGGCGTCGCGCCCGGCGATTTGTAGACGACGGCGATCATCGCCGACATCACCGAAGCGAACAGCTCCGCGTCGCTCAGGTCCGAGACCATCTTGAGCGGCTCGAGCACGGTTGCGAGCAGGCCGACGCCGCGCACCTGCTCCGCGCGCTCCTTCTTGTAGACGTGCACGACCCGCGGCAGATCGAGCGCAGTGTCCCATGCTTCGATACGCTCGGGCGTAAGGCCGGCTGAGTTGCGTAGCTGCAGGTCGCCTGGATGCTGCTTGAGGATCCAATAGGCGACCGGGTTCCAGTATCGATCGACCTCAACGCCGCCGGCGATGATGTTGCCCGTTGGCGCATGCACCCCGCCGTCGGCGACCATCGGCGGATTGCGGAGCCGATCAGCCTCGACCAGCTGCCAAGCGGTCTCCGTGACGCGTCCCGGCTGGTTTTCTGGCATCACGCGCAGCGCCAGCATGTCGCCCGACGTGATAGTACCGCGCTCGACGATCGCCTGCACGCCATAGCCGGTCGCCTGGCGGGAGGCGTCGACGTCTTTCGACGCCATATAGGCGTCGTAATCGGTCGCGATCCGCTGCTCCCAGGCCTCCTGCTCGTCGGGCGTCAGCCCCAGCGCGGTGCCATTGATCGCCGGGATGGCCATCAACCCGGTACCGATGGTGAAGGTCACCTTGCGATTGATCGCCGCGGTGGCGATCGGCTGGTTCATGGCCGCGTCGCGCTGCTCGGCGCGCATCCGCTCCGAACCGGGCAGGATGTCGGCGTTGGCAGAGCGAGAGCGGGCGAACCACCCGCGCCGCTTGCCGCGGTCCGCTTGGGCGCCGCGGTAACCGCCGGTGCCGCCACCGAACATGGTTGCGCTGGCGGCGAGGCGGGTCCGATCCTCCATGCGCGCCAAGCCCGCGGCCGGGTTGATGGCCGCTACCGCACGATCGATCAGGGTAGGGCGAGCGTGCACCTTCACGTCAGCGGATCCGATAGCTGCCGCGGCGCACGCGGCCGACGGCGAGCTGCTTCGGCCGAGCGGCAGGAGTGGGATTCAACCGGTCGACGTGGCCCTGCCAGTAGGCGAGGCCCTCCCGGATCTCGCGGAGATCCGCACGGGTCAGTTCGCGGCCGTCAGCGAAACGATGCTGCTGCCCAGCGAGCACGGCGGTCTCTGCGGTGAGGTACATGCCCACCCGTTCCTTCGCGATCGCGAAGGTGATGCCGACGTCCGACATGGCAATCTCCTCAACTGGATCGGACGACCCGGACAGCGCGGCGCGGCTTCTGACGGGCGGCGGCAGGCGCTGCGCGGGTGACGCTCACGCCAGCGCGGGCAGGCGAGGGCGGCGGCGGCTCGGGTGAGCCATCATCGTCTGGCGGCGGCGCCACGGGGGCTGGGCCCTTGGGCCGCGGCGGCCGCGCCCATTGCGGGACTCGGCTCAGGTTCTGGTCGAGCCCAACGAGCCGGAGCATCACGACCAGGGCGTATATGAAGAGGTCCCAACTCTCGTTGCGGACGCCCTCCGGCTTCTCCCACAGCCCCTCGACCTTCTCTTCCGCGCGCAACTCATCGATATGCTTGGGTGAAATATCGCACGGAAGGTCGATGTACGCGGGTCCTGGCGTCGGACGGCGCAGGCGATAGTCGCCGATGTCCTTCATGCGGTTGACGTTCGGAACGTAGAGCTCGCACTCGGGCGCGCCCTTCACCTGCCGCTTCGCGTCTACCGTCGGCGCCGGCAGTAGCCGGCCGTTCGGTCGGTTGCCGCCTTTCAGCAGCATGATCGCGGTGGCAGGCAGCGCCGGGCGGCGTTCCTTGCGGCTGCCGGTCACCATGTCGTGCCACCAGGCATAAGCATTGTCGGTGGCATCATCGCTGCCGCCCGTGTCAATGCCGGTGCAGAGCACCTTCACGCGCAGCGACGGGTCGCGCTGTAGCGGATAGGTACGCTTTAGGACCTTCTCGTAGAGCACGGCCCAATGCTCGCGCCGGCGGAACGGCTCGAGCTTGGTGATGCCGTCGTTCAGCGTCAGGATGTCGAACCGGTCGATGATCCAGGCGCGGTTGCCGACGCCATGGCCGACCGCCATTACTGAGAAGCGATCGATGCCGAGGTCGACCGTCATGGTGATCGCCACCACGCCATCGGGCACTTCGCCGAGCTTGTAGCCCGAAGCCTCCGCCCGCTTGGTGAGCGCATCCACCGTCACCGGCGCGTCTCCCGAGGAGCGGCTGACGTAGTTGCGGCCAACCTTGGTCTGGAAGAAGGACTTGAGCGGGCCCTCGTCCTGATGCTCGACGAACCGCAATTCCGCGGTGCGAAACTGACGCGCCATCGACGCCCAGGGAGCAAGGCCGAAGACGCCATCCCAATAGTAGCTGTCGACGGAGTTGGGTTCGAGCTCGCCTTCCTTGCCGCCCGGCACCGCGCGCTCGCCTTTGCCGATCCATCGGCCGCTGGCCATGAGCGCTGGCTTGTCCGACTGCTTATGCGAGCCGCCGCAGCTCGGCTCCGGGCAGGCCATTTCCACGGTGCGGCCGGCCTCCAGCTCGGTGGAGGTGCCGTCGAATGTCAGGCGCTCCCACGCCATCTCGAATGGAGAGCCGCAGACCAGGCAGTCGACCCACCACCGCTTGCCGGTGCCGCCGGCGACGAGCGGCTCAATACCGCGCTTGGGTCCCTTCTTCGGACTGGAATTGACGTAGAGCTTCCAGCCAACTCTACAGAGGCAATGAAATCAATGCGTTAGGAGGTGTTGTGTAGCGCTTGTGTCAGGGATTGCCGCCATTCGCCCGACCATACGTTCGACGAAGCCATGCCGCGCCGCCGGCTTGAGTACCGAATGCGTGTAGACCTGGAGGGTCATATCGAAGGTACTGTGCCCCAGCAGGATCGCTGTATCGGGTAGCGGCGTGCCCGCCTCGATCATCATGCTAGCATAGAAATGGCGCAGCGCGTGAAAGTGAAACGGCCGCTTCTCGTGGGCAAGCGCAGCCCGATCGAGCAGCCCGGTCCACAGATACTGGATCGTGTTGAGCTGCAAGCGACGGCCCCCGCGGGCGGCGAATATCAGGTTGTCCGGGTTGGCGACGTAGTGCTCAGCCAGCCAGGACCTGAGCAGCTCCGCGACATGCCCGGGCAGCGGTACGTCGCGGATGCCGGCGCGGGTCTTAGGCCCCTTCAGTTCGCGATACTCGGTGAGGTTGCGGCGGATCTCGATCACGCGGCCGTCGAGATCCACATTTTCGATCGCCAGCGCGCCGATCTCCCCGCGTCGTAGCCCGCAGAACGCCGCAAGGTTGATGAACAGGTTGAGCATCGCCGCGGCGCGCTGGTGTCCGCCTGCCGGCCGCACGGCGGCCGTCGCGACTAGATGCTTGACCTCGTCGAGGGTGAATGTGCGGATCGGGTCGCGCTGGAGCCCCCGGAGGTCCCTCAGTGCCGCCGCAATGGGCCGCGTTTTCATGTAGCCGCGCTTGTTGGCCGCGTCCTCGACCATCTTGAAATGCTGGACCTTGGTGCGGGCGCTGTGCGGGTTAAGCAGGCCGCCGGACACGAGGCTGCCGTACAGATCCTCAACGTCCACTTGGCGAAGGTCGCGCATGAGCTTGGCCCCCATGAACGGCACCACCTTAGTTTCGAGCGAAGTGCGCAACGCCTCATAGCGCGAGCGGCCGATCCGGCCGTCGATCACCCTCTGCCACGCCTGCATGAGGAACTCCTCGCACGCTTTGGCGACTGTAATCGTCTGGGTGGCCGCGACGTGCTCCCCGTCTTCGATCTCGCGCTCGACCCGGCGGCGGTAGGCATCAGCCGCCTTCTTCGTGTCGAACTGCTTGCCTCGGTAGGATCCGGTACCGTCGACGTAGCGGACCTGCCAAGCTTCCTTCTGCTGTCCCTTGTGGGTCCAGCGCCGTTTGGTGACGCTCGCCATCAGATTGCTCCTGTCGTTGCAGCTGCCGCTGGCGCCGGGAGGGCGGGGCGCGCAGCGTTGGAATAAGCCGCCGGCTGCGGCGAGGTGAACCGATCAAACATTCGGTCGACGAACGCATGACGCGCCGGCGCACGCACCACCGAATGGGCGTACGTCTGCAGTGTCTCGTCGAAGCTCGAGTGGCCGAGCAGGATAGCAGCGTCGGCGAGCGGCGTTCCTGCTTCGATCATCATGCTGGCGTAGAAGTGGCGCAGCGCGTGAAAGTGGAACGGGCGCATCTCGTGGGCGAGCCCGGCCCGCTTGAGCAAACCGGGCCAAACTTCGTTGATCGAATTCGGGTTCATGGCGCCGCCGCCGCGCCCCGTGAACAGCAATCGCTGGGCATTAGGAACGTGGTGCTGGTCAATCCATGATCTGAGTATCGCTGCCACGTGAGGCGGCAGCGGCACGTCGCGGCTGCCGGCCCGGGTCTTAGGCTTCTTCAACTCGCCGCGGTCCGTCAGGTTGTGACGAACCTCGATGACCCTCTCGTCGAACCTCACCGCGTCGATCGTCAGCGCCGCGATCTCACCGCGCCGCAGGCCACAAAAGGCGGCAATGTTGACGAAGCACGCGAGCCGAGCCGTGACCGCCGCGTGGGCTCCCGGCCGAAGGCGTGGAGCATGGTCAAGCAGCGTCCGGATCTCGTCGACCGTGAAGGTCCTGATCGGCTCGCGCCGCTCCTCTCGCAACTCGCGCATCGCCGCCGCGACCGGGCGGGTGAGGAGGTGCCCGCGCTTGTTCGCCTCGTCCTCGACCAGCCGCAGGTATTCCAGCTGCACCCGCGCGCTGCGCTGGTTCAAGGATCCGCCGCCGAGCAGCGCATCGTGATAATCCTCGACGTCGGCCGCGGTGATCGCCTCCGCGAGCTTGGCCCCGAAATGTCGCGGGACCTTCGTTGTGAAGGCGGACGTGAGAGCCCGGATTCGCCGAGCGCCTATCCGCCCCTCTACCCGGCGCTGATGCGCCAGACAGAGGTAGTCGCTGCAGAGGTCCACGAATGTTTTCGGCGCAGCGGCGGCGGTTCGCTCGCTCTCGATCTGGCGCGCAAATGCCGCCGCCTCCCGCTTGCCGTCGAACTGCTTGCACCGGCTCTTGCCGCCCCGGTCGACGAACCGGACCTGCCACGCCTCTTTCGCAACGCCGTTGTGCGTCCACTTCCGCTTGGTCACGCTGACCATCATTGGCCTCCTTTCGCGCGATAGATTCCGAGCTCGCTGGCGAGCGCGCATAGCTCACCATCGGCTCGGTAGGTTGGGGTTTCTCGCGAGGCGTCGAGCCGCGCGAGGGTCTCGAGATCTACGCCGAGGCGTTCGGCGATCGCCGAAGCACCGACGATGACAGATGCGGGCCGACCGGGTGCGCGACCGGTGCGCCGCGGGCTGGAAGCCGCCGGCATTACCTGTGCCGCCCCCTCCATCTTGGCGAAGTGAGCGGCGAGCGCCGATCGGCGAGCGCAGACTATCGCCCCCTGCTTGAACGTGGGCCAACCGCTCTTGGCAATCTGCCACTTAACCTGGGGGACAGTCAGGCCGACGTGTCCCGCAATAGCGCTCGTCCCGCACAGCAGATCCGCGCCCTTCACGCCGCGGCTCCCGTGCGCCGCGCGCGCCGCTTGGCAGCGCGACGAGCCTTCCTTCCTAAGGCCTCGCAGCGCCGCCCGCCTTGTATTTTTCAAGGCGCGCAGTTCATCCGCGTGAGCGCTGCACCTCGCCCCAAGATCATCATATCGCTGTGCCACCTCCGTGAGGTCGGCCCTCGACAGATTGTTCAGCGGAACAGTTACCAATGCACCCTGGCGGCGGACCATATACGCGTCTCTCAAATGCCGATATTGACCCAGGTCGGATGCAAAGTCGGCGCGAAGCGTTGCCCAATCGATCGTTTGCGGATTGAGCGGCCGACCTGCCAGCTCGCATTGTGCGATAGTGGCTAGAGCCGCATCGGCCATCGTATTTCCGATGATCATGCCGCCCTCCGATCATCGTTCAAGAGTTCGGCCAGACGCGTTATACCCTTGGGCGTCACCAGCACCTGCCAGTAGCTCCGCGAGGCGCTACCCCGCTCGCCTTCAACGGTGACCAACTTTTGCTCCAGCAATCCGGCATCGACTTTCGTCTGATAGGCTAGGACGCGGCCATCCGGTGGGCGCCGATATGTCCAGCTGTGGCTGCGCAGCCACTCGTGCAGCGCCTTTGGTCCGACCGCCAGAGCCTTCGCCGCCGCCGTGATGTTCATGCTACCTTCCGATCGCGCGATGCGATCGAGCGCTCCGGCTTTCGGCGCCAGTGTTGCATTCTCGTCGACCAACTCGGCGGCCCGATGTTCGAGGGCCATGACCTTTTCCGAATAGTCGAGGAGCAGCCCTCGAAGCGCAGCCGGGTCGTTGAGGATCGCCGGCGCGCCGCCATAGCCGCCGGTGCGCCGAAGCGTTGGGATCACGTCGCCGGTGATCCATTTGCGGAAGCGGTAGGGAGCGGTGCCGGGGGTCATGGCATCGCGACAGCGCAGGGCGAGCGTATAGACCCCGGCCTCTGAAAGAGCCGTCACTTCCTGGGCGCCGCCGGGGGTGTCGGAGATTACGACACCCTTCTCGTCCTGGTCGAGCTTGGCAACCGCGTCGCGGGCGTTCGCAAGCCCCAAGGCGTCGCAAACGTCTTTAGCGATGAACCAAGCCTGCCCGTCGCGCTCCACTGCGCGCACGGGTTTAGTGTCGAACTGGAATGGTGTGATCGCGTTCATGGGGATCTCCATGAGAAGGCCCCGCCGCGCGGCTATCGTGCGGCGGGGCAGGTTTTAGGCGGACGGCGCCGCCAGCGTCAGCAGGTCATTTGAAAGCAGCCTCGCCAGCCGTGCCAGACCTTCGGCGGCTTCTCCCGCCTCGGCCGTTTCCGATTCGCGGAGCAAGGCTGCCGCCATCATCGCTGCCAACGCAGCTATGTGACCGGCGTCATCGCCGAGCTGGGCGAGTGCCATGGGTTGCACGGCGGTCATGGCCGCTTGCCCCAGGAAAGGGGCTCGGTAGGCCGCAGAATGTAACAGGTGGTGCCCCGATAGTGGTGCTGGTCGCATCGGGTCGTCTGAATGCGGAAACGATGGCGCCGCAGCAGATCAGGGTCGCCGGCCTCATCATCCTCAGACCGGCCAGTTGGATCTAGATAGAACCCCTGCGCCTCGTGGTGCTCTGGATAGGCATGTTCGCCGGGATCAGAGAGGGGGCAGCCGGGAGTCGCGCTGTCGCTTTCGCAGGTCGGTTGAACCTCATCTTCCGCGCCGCCGGTGTCCTCGTCACCGTCTTCAAAGTCTGGATCGCCATCGTCGCCGTCGAGCATATCGATCAGGCGATCGACCGCCTCCTCGACCTCGTCACGTTCGAATGCGTCGACGAGCCTCAGGAACTGCTCGACCCGGCGGTTTGGCACAACGCTCTGAGCCTCAAGCATGAGGCACCGCCTTTCCCGCGTGGCTCGCCATGCGGTCCAGATCGTTGATGATCGCGAGCAGGCACCCTTCGCCGCCGCGGCGTTCTACGACCATGATCCGGATCTTGGTGGTGAGATCGTCGAGGTTGTTCGCCGGCGAGGCGATTACACTATCTACCGCACCGCCCCAATGCATGAACGCGGCTTCGGTCGACATGAGATCGTCCAGCGCAGCTTCCCGAGCGTTCCAGTAGCGGACGGCGGCGGCACCAAACTCGATCTGCGGGGCAAGGTCAGTATCCGTGCTCCACGCGAGGCTTTCAGCATCAACCATGCCGCACCTCACCTGCCAGAGCCGCGTGGATACGATCGAGTGTGGCGGCGGCGGGCAAGCTGCCTGCGCGCAACTGGGGAACGAGCCGGGTGCTGCCGGTGACGCTACGAGCGAAAGTGCTGGGGGAGATGTCGTGCTCGTCGAGGTGATCTTCCACCGCGCGCAGCAGGCGGGCGGCTGGCGTCAGCGCTGGACGCGGGGGAACCTGCCGAGAGGGCGGATTCGAAGTGAACCGATACATGGCGTTCTCACTGGTTTCGGCTTTCTACGGCCGTTCCAGGTGGCGGACCTGGAGCCGGGGGGTAGAAACCTGCCAGTGAGACAGGCCGGCGGCTTTTAAGCTTTCGCTCTGGACATGGCGCACCGCCCCCGGCCATATAAGGCCAAGGTCGAGGCCACGCCGCCAAGCGTGCTCGCTCTGAGCCCCGCCAAGGGCTCTGTTCGGCACCCAATCCCGCGCCAACGGGAAGGCTGCCTATCACTGGTCCGGGTTTCTACGCCCACGGGTCAGATGCACCGTTAACTGTCTGAGCGCAAGTCCTCCTCCGCCAAGGGGAGGCTTCCGCGCGTCTGCACCTCCGAATGTTCGGAAGTAGATCGCGCGTCGCGCTGGACTCTCTCGCCATCGGTAATCAATCTGCTCGAATGGCAGTCGTCACCTTCTCCGGCCAAGGGCCGTTGCCGCGCAGCGAGTATATGGATCAAGCTGCCCGCCACAGCTGGACCGTCTATGGCCGTCCCGCAGATAACGTAGACTGCCTAGTTGTCGGTGAAGGCGCGTCTGCAGCCCGTATCGCAGCGGCGAAAAAGCTTGGTATCAAGGTCATCAGCTACGACGATTGGGCGGAAGTGATGATAACAGGCGAAGTCTGAAGCGCCCTGCGCGGCCCTGAGCTGGCAACGGTGCGGCCAATATCCTCTGCAATATCGAGGCGTCTTGCCTTCGCTGTTAAGCAGGTGATCTTGGTCGCCGCATTGAATGAATAGTCAGATCAATTAGCGCGCCCGTTCGCGCTTGGTTTCGAGCCGCGGCCCCCGGGGTAGGTTGGCAGCGTCTATGCCCCCGTACTCGGAGCCGTGTTGCAACATGAACACCCATCTGCGCCAGCGGCTTGATCCGGCAGGCGCAGCGGGTAGCCTGAGGCAATGTCGAGCAAACCTCCACTCCGCCGCCGCATTTATCTAACGCTTTGGGGCTGGCCGATCGTGGGCCGCCCGCTCCAAGCTTGGGATCGGCGGCGGAACGCATACCATTTCGAGCAGCTCGGCATGGACGCTGGTGAATTCGTCCTTGAGGATCCGCGCCGCCTGAAGCGCGCCACAGACAGTCAGCTGCACGCGCTGCTGACGGGGAAGAACATCACGCCCGCTGAGCGCATCAGCTTGGATCGCGAATTGCGGCGGCGAGAGGCATGGGCAGCGCCGGCGGGGCGCGCTTACTGGATCAGCGCCGCCGCGCTCCTGATAGCCGCCGGTTCGCTCATCGTTAGCGTCCTCAAGTCGAGCGGCTGACAGTCTTCACGCCAAACCGCTCCAGTCAGTAACAATTAGGCGGTAATTTCTTCTAATGATCGATTCGCTTCGCTACGCGCGCCAGCGCAAACAACGTTCCGTCACGCCCAGCGCCACCGCAGCCGCAGTTTCGGGTTACGACCCGCGGCCATTCACATCGAAACAATTGCGGGAGTGGCCGGCACCCTACCTCATCTTCGCGCAAGGCACACTCGCCCGGCTCACCCCCTTTAACCAGGCGGCCGTTTTGGCCGAGGTCGAGCGCCGCAAAGCATGGGACGCTCCCGCCGCCGCCTCGGCGGTACTGGCAACTTTGGCCCTGATCATTTCAGTTATAGCGTTAGGAGTGACGATCGCCCGCCCGCCCGCTTCGTCGCCTACATCCGCGTCCTGCGCCGCTCAGTGAGGGGTCACCGCGACCGGGGCGGCGCGTGCACGTGCATTTGGCCCACCGCATCGCATGAATCGGTGACGATCAGGGGGGCGCTTCAAACCAGTGCCTGCCATCAATCGCGCACTGGGTCGGCCATGCAGGGCAGCACGGTCTAACAGAGCGGGTCAGGTCAGTTCGTATAGAACGATAGGCCGCCCTTGATTGTCGCGCTGGATCAACTGCCAGCGGCCAAATAGCGCAGCACCCTGTCCAGCAACGGCAGCGCTCGCCCCCACCTCGAATGCTACACGGCTGCCGAGCCGTCCGGCCGGTACGGCAGCCACGTACACTTTGCCGCCGGCGATGGTGATGGCACCGCGACCAAACCTTGCGGCTGGTGTAAATTCGCCACTGGACAGATCAACCAACACTTCGACTGGTCCAAGGCTGATACCCGACCATGCCCCTTCGTCGTCGCTCAATGCTACGGCTTCGAATACCCACTTGGGGTCATTTGCCTTGAGGATGATGGCGAACCGGTTGCCCCCCTGCTCAACGACCCAAAAGTCAGTCGCATGGCTGTGAGGGTCAAGCGAACGGAAGTAGCCGAGAGGCGCCTCAGGGCCGAGCGCAACAGGAGCGATTTTCGAGGCGGGGTGAAATGTTGGCATCGTCAAAGGCTATGGCGGCAGTTCGGGATAGTCCAGCGCCTCAGTAGCATCTACGGGCGGAGCACGAACATCCAGGACCAAGCAAGCGAGCCGACAAGCGCCGCCGCAGTTAGCATCATGCTTATCCTCATGGCCCACGCGGCGAGGGTCATCGCCCGATCGTTCGCCAGCCATGCCGTTTCATAATTTTGGGCCATCTCTGCCATGCTGTGGTGCATCGGCCGCTGCCCTATGATGTCCGCCGCCCATTGACTCGGCGCATTGCCCCGAAACTTCCAAGCAGTAGGACGTGCGCTCCACAGGGACAGGCATGCGGCGACTGCAAGCGTCGTTGCGACCGCGACGATCGCGATCGAAACCTTGCCACCCAGGCTTGCCACCGCGCCCAACATCGCTCCGATCGCGGCGACGAGCAGGCCCGAGTACGTCAGTGCGCGCTGGTCGGCCGCGATCGCCGCCGTCATCTGGCCGTCGAGCAGGGACTCGGCTTCACGGAGGATTTCGGCCAGCATCTCTGCCGAAGCTGATTCGTAGAGGTTGTCGCTCATGAGTTCCCCTTTCACGCTTATGCCCGGCCACGGCGGCGGCACGCGCAATAATCCCGGCGTACAACGTCCGACTCCTAGTCCGCCGCCAACTCCGGCACCTTCGCCTCGTCCGACACCAACACCCCCCGCTCGGCCGCAACATCCCGGACGTTGAACCGGCGCTAGCATCGAGCACGTTCCCGTGGTGGGGCAACGTTTGCGCGCGGCAGGGCGCAACATCCCCTGACACGTGTCCGACAATCAGCTGGCGCCGAGTCCCCGATGTCTACTCGCTTAGAAGCGCCGCCGCCCAAGAGCGGCGGTGCACGGCTGTAGCGGCTCTGCTGAAGGCTGACCACGAGCGGCGCTGCCGGAGCACTTCCAAGCAGCTATACGGCATCGTGTATCGGCTACATGATCCCTGCTTGCCGTCTCCATTTGCCGGCAGGCTAGTCGTCCGTTTCTTTACTTACAAATTCGGCCAACGTGAGTTCATCGCCGTGCTCGTCATCCATGACCAGCGACCAGCGCGAAAAGCTTAGCCAGCTGTTCCCTAGGTCGCCTGTCAAGGTGCGCCCTGTATTGATGTTTACCGCGATCCATCCCCGGTACTGATCAGTGGGTGCGCATACTATCGCCTCGTCCCCGCGAACCAGGAACTGTCCTCGCGTTGGGTAGGACAGGGCGCTCTCGGTGAGCGACGTCGGGTCTACACGGACGTGCACGTCATCAAGGACGACAGCAGGAGTTTGGTACGGCAGCTCATGCAAGCCGATATCCGGCTTGCCGCTGGTCGTCATGAATAAGGCTTTCTGCCGAAATCCGTCATCCAGCGGTTCGTTAGTTTGGATACATTGAAACAGCCAATTTCCGTCGCGGTAGGCGGGCACCAAGTAGAAGCGGCCGACCTCCATCCGGTTTGCGGGTACAACACCAACTAGCCCCCGGATCATTGGCCATCCTTTCCGCCATTTTGATGTTGCTCAACACCGAGACGATTAGCAGCGCCGGCCACCGTTGCCTCGACACTCGGCCGCGCCGCCAGGATCAGCACCAAGGTGGCGATGGCGAGTGTGACTACCCAAGCCACCACGTTCGTCAGGAGCGCCGACCCGAAGCCAGTCCGGTCCGTCACATGCGACTTCAGCTGGCCGACAGCACTATCGATAGCCGTTAGCACAGCGGACTGCTGAAGCTCCGGAGTTGCTTCGGTGAAAGCCCGATCTACGACGCCCGTTAGAAGCTGCTTGGCCGCAGCGCGGTAGGAGTTGACGGTGGTTGCCGAAGGATTGCGAGCTTCGCCGCCGGCGATCGTTCCGACAGCAGCCTCTTCGCGGATCGCCTGCTTGAACAACGCATAGGCAATCAAACCCACGACATCAGGCTCATCTTCGCTCGCGTCTACGAAATTCTCGAAGGCGCGGCTGTACGGTTTGCCCGGTCGGTCAACGGGATGGGCAGTGGCATCGCTCACCTTTTGTCCGGCGACCGACTCAGGGCCCGGTTCATGATGTCGGCGCGCACCGTCGCTACCCGCTCGCCATTCGGCAAGCCGAACGAGCTATGAGGAGAGCGCGTCGCTGATTTGGTATGAACGAAGCCGCCCGTGGTGGCAGAATGGAAGGCGCTGCCCTTGGAGGTGCCTTTGGTTTTCTTGAACGCCATGACATCGAGCATAAGCATTCACCGCGACATCAACAATGGCCCCATAAACGGCTCGTCGAAGGGCGTACGGTGTGCGGCTATGCTGGCCGCCCGGACGCCTGCCTCGAGGGCCAAGCAGTTCCGGTTCTGCTTAAGGAGCGGCAATGCGCGGCGGCATTGGTGTGGCCGCGCTCCTAGATCGCGCAGAGCGGGTGAGCACCTCTGTGGTTGTTGTGTAATCGCTACATAACACTTGTAGTCGCTAATGGCTGTGTGTAGAGAATACACATCGGGAGGCCGAAATGCGAAGCGCGGAAGTCATCAAGCGAATCATCAAGGCCGGTTGGGTCGAGGTTCGTCAGACCGGCTCGCACAAGCAGTTTCGCCACCCGACGTTGCCCGGCACGGTAACCGTTCCCCATCCCAAGTCGGAGATGGCGATCGGCACCCTGAAGAGCATCGAAAAGCAAAGCGGGGTGCGGCTTCGGTGAGCCGCCTCCGTCGTGACACTCCTTTACGCCCCGAAAGGATCCTGCGTCATGGCCACCGTCTATTATCCGGCTGTCATTGAACGAGCCGGCGGCAGCTACAGCGTATTCTTCCCCGACCTACCCGGCTGCACCTCGGCCGGCGACACTGTGCAGGAGGCGGCGCTCGGCGCCGAGGAAGCGCTGTCCGGTCACCTCGCCGTGTCGATCGAGCACGGCGATGCGCTGCCCGATCCATCGGATCTCGATGCGTTGGAGCACGATCCGGAGGTCGCCGAGGTCGCGCGTATCCTCGTGCGCGGCGAGCGACCCGGGCGTGCTGTTCGAGTGCAGGTTTCAATGGACGAGGGCTTGCTGGCCCGGATCGATCGGGTTGCAAAAAACCGATCGGGCTTCTTGGCGGATGCCGCAAAGGCAAAGCTTGCGGCTATGGCTTGACGGCGCGGCTGCGCGTGCCGGCTAGACTATCGGGCGATGCTCATCGGCGGTGATGCCCCGTCCATGAGCATCGCCCCCCACGCCTGAAATACTACGCGCCGGCGTAGCATCTGCGTAGCGCGATTATAGGCCGCCTCGATCCGGTCCTTGGCAATATGCCCAAGGGCCTGATCGATGAACGCCCGATCGGCTGGCCGCCGTTCGTTCATGATCGTCGAGAAGGTAGCTCGCCAGCCGTGAGGTACGTGTCGCCCCGCGAACCGAGACTGCGCGTACAGGCGGTTGATCGATGACTCGCTGATCGGAGCCGCAGCCGCCGTCGCAAAGACGAAGCGGTCCGATCGCGCGATCGATCGTGCGGCGCGCAGCACTTCGATTGCTTCCACGGAAAGCGGGATGGCGTGTGAATTCGCCGCGTCCGCCTTCTTCGCCGCGGTCAGTTTCATCTTCGCCGCTGGGATGCGCCACACAGGCAGGAGGGGCCCCATGAACCCGCCGACCAGATCGACGCCCTCCAGCTCGTGCCACTCGGCAAGGCGAACACATGCAAGACGCGTCGCCGTAAGTGCGAGGAACCGGGAGGCCAGCTTGACCGCCGGCGCCGCCTCCAAGACATCGCAGGCAGTGATAAGCTGCTGCGCGTCGTCGAGGTCGAGCAGCGCAGATTGCCGACGCGATCCCATCGATGGGGCGAGCGCCTTCCTGACGATAGCAGCCGGATCGGTCGTCGCCTTGCCCTCAGACATCGCTAGGGTGAACACGGCGGAGATGCGCTGCCGCAGGCGCCTGGCGGTCTCATGGCGACCGCGGCGCTCGACCGCGCGCAGGACCTCCAACACTGCCGGTGCATCGATCGAGACCAGCGCCGCGGCGCCGATCGCCGGGAACACGTCACGTTCGAAGCTGGTAAGGATCTCGGCCGCATGAACGTCTGTCCAGCGGGGCCGCTGGTGAACGTGCCACGCCCGCGCCATCGTCTCGAAGGTCAGGACGTGCATAGCCGCCTGCGCCGACGCCTCGCGCTTGGCGGCGCCGGGGTCGACGCCCTGGCGAAGGACCTGTCTCGCATCGTCGCGAAGCGCGCGAGCATCGTTGAGCGACACGTCGGGGAAGGTGCCGAAGGTCAGCAGCCGTTCCTTGCCGCCGAAGCGGTACTTCATCCTCCATGAGCGCAGGCCGGTAGGCGCCACGAACAGGTACAGTCCCCCCGCATCGGCCATCTTGTAGGCACGATCGCGCGGGCCGGCGGCCTTCACCTGGGCAAGAGTGAGCATCCAGCGTCTCCTATGGAGTTGGGGGAACAGGCCTCAACGACAGATGCCGGAGGCGAAAACAGTCCGGGCGGCGGAGACTACCTCCGCCGCCCGTCTCGAATTAATGGCGGATTTCCGAGCTTACATACTCAGGACGGCACGCAGTACCCCGACCTGTACCCCCACCTATGTCCCTGAATTTAGAGTAACAGCGAGAACCTTAGGCACGGGCGCGATGGCCGATTGGCAGTCTGAGCTTTCGAATACCCCTTAAGGGCGCTGGCGAACCACCCGAAGAAGTACCGGTAGATCCGCATCGTCGGCATGCTGGTTCACAGTGGGCTGTGAGGCTAACGCGGCCTCGGCGCACTGTGACGAAGCGACGCGACTCAGCCTTGACACGCTGCACCTCAAAATGACTAATCAAGCGAAATTGGAGGGGAGCAGGCTTGGCAGAAAATGGATCGGCGGGCGCCGAGGACCTTCTTGTCAGCCCCGCATTTTGGGAAAGCGGGCAAGCGCTCGGATTTCCCGTGCGCTTCGACCTGGTCCTAAGACACCTGCGACAGGATATGCGCGACGACTGGTATTTTGACTGCCTTCAATACAATGACCTCTTCAACGAGCCACGGGAAGCCAAGAGGATCATCATCTCCTTGCTTCAAGAGTGGAACGGCGCTTACCGAGGGACGCGCAGCACCGTTCGAAATATTCCGAAGAAGGGGTACGGCGAGCGTTATGGCTTGGAGACCGATTTCTTCGATCGCTTCGTATATCAGGCGATCTGCAGCTTCCTTATCCCTTATTATGATAAACTTCTAGGTCATCGCGTCCTAAGCTACCGATACGATCAAAAGCCACAGAACCCAAAATACCTGTTCAAACCAAAGATCGCTCGGTGGTTCGTCTTTGAGGGCGTAACGTTCACCTTTGCTAGATCGGGGAAGCACCTGCTTGTTACTGATCTGAGCAATTTTTTCGAAAACATTTCACGTACCCACCTCGTGTCCGAACTCGAAGGCGCCTTGCCATCGATCGAGGGGACGGGCCCAGAAAAGCTGCAAATACGAAACGCTATCACTACACTTGACCGGCTGCTTGAGCAGTGGACCTTCAGTGGCAGCCACGGGCTTCCGCAAAACCGGGATGCCTCGTCTTTCCTGTCTAACGTCTTGTTGTCGTCGGTTGATCGCGGGATGGCCGCTAAGGGGTATGATTACTACAGGTACGTGGACGATATTCGAGTAATTGCCGAATCCGACGTCCACGCCCGGCGCGGCCTCCAGGACTTAATTCGGCAGCTGCGCTCGGTCGGCATGAACATCAACGCCAGCAAGACGGAAATATTGCCACCCGACGCTTCTAAAGAGCAGATCTCTAAGGCCTTCCCGTCGCAGGACAGCAGAACTACAGCTATCAATTACATGTGGCAGTCACGAAGCCGCCGCATTGTTACGCGCTCGGTTACTTACATTTTCGAAATGCTGAACGAGTGCATTGCATCCGGAGAGACTCAGTCACGGCAGTTTCGCTTCGCCGTAAGCCGCGTTGCCCAAATAGTCGAATCCGGACTATTTGACATAAGCGACGCCCTATCGACGGCCATGTTGGATACGCTCACCCGATCCCTCTCCGGGGAGGCGGTATCAACCGATCAGTACTGCCGGCTGATCTCGATACTCGATAAGGACGGGCGGTGCCTCCGGGCTCTGGAATCCTTCCTCCTGGAGGAGGAGGGTGCTATTCATGACTGGCAGAACTATCACATCTGGCTGCTGCTGGCTGCGCGCAAGCACCGGTCCGATGCTCTCGTGGCGCTAGCCGGCCGCAAGCTCGAGGAGGACATGGGGTCGGGCGAAGCTGCCGCCATTCTCATTTGGCTCCGCTGCGTAGGCGAGGCTTCTCTTATCGAGTGGTCGCTACAAAAGTTCACTGCTTCACTTCCCTATCAAAACGCACGCTATCTACTCATCGCCGCTTCGGCACTTCCTCAAGCCAAGCAACAGCCGCTGTACGGCCGCGTCCCGACAAGCTTGAGGGGCACCGGCTCGCGCGCAGCTGAGCACGGAAACGAGGATGGCCTGCCGTTCGCTGCGCGCGAGCGGCCCGACCTACTTAATTTGGTCGATGAGGTCAGCGGGTATGATTGACGTCGTATCGAAGCTACTCGTCTTTACCAAGGACTTCACCGGACGAGGTGGGGATCGCTTCTACTGGTTAGACGGTGGCCAACTTGCCGAGACGAGTGCTGCCCATGTCGTCGCTTTTCAAGGCATTGTCGTTTGCCACGACTTCTGGATGATCCGCGATGTCATACACGACCATACCAACGACTTACCCGAACGCGTCGTAGACCTTGACGAGTTCCGCGTCTCGATCAGTGGCAATCCAGAGGATCGGACTCGGCGCGAGGCAGTTGATGTCTCTGCTTTCCTTGAGCCGTATGGCGCAAGATCCTTGGCATGTGCCAACTATCGGCGGATGTTTAACAAGGGGATGCCGTTCGACGTGGCTATCGCCGGAGAGGTCGCATCTGCAATGGCAAGGATGTATCTCGCATTGTGCGCAGATGCATTCGCCAACGATGAGATTGAGCGCTTCTTTGCGGTCGAGGTCCCTGTCGGCCGACTGCTTCAGAAGGCGATGTCGGCCGGCATACCTATCGACGCCACCACGCTGTCTGAAAAACGGAAGCAAGCAGAACACGACTACTTCTTCTGCTTAAAGACCTACTCGGACAAACATGATATGCCGCTTGAGACGCCTTCCAAGGACGATCTCGAGCAGAAGCTCCTCGGTCTTAACCTTGACCTTAGTGGAGTATCCACCGAGTACGTTTTGGAGTTCGTGCCGGAAGGAAACAACTTCGGTCTCGACACGATTGCACTCCGAGACTTCGATGAAGCCAAGCGAGTATTGTCATCGCTCGCCTTATCAAGCGGCCGAACAAGGCCAATCATCGACGTCTTTGGTTCACGGACCTCTCGCATTCATCTACGCAGCCCCTCGCTTCAGAATATCTCAAAGAAGTACAGGTCAATCGTGACAGCCCGTGATGGCGCGGCACTGGGTTACGTGGACTATGATCAGTACGAGGTTGGGATCATGGCAGCCCTTTCAGGCGATTCAGAGTTGGCGGCGCTTTACGCCGCAGGCGATATGTACGACCTGTTCGCGACGAGCCATCTCGGGCTTAAGGACAATCGGAGGGCTGCCAAGCAGCTCTTCCTGTCCTACGCTTACGGGATGAGCCGGCAGGCGCTGATCGACGCCGCTGAAACGCTCGGAGCTAATCGCCAGAAAGCGAAAGCCGCTTTTAACATCTTCACTCGCTATGAGGAATGGAAGAAGAGCATCTGCCTCACGTTCCAGAGTCAGGGACGTATTTCCACGATGCTTGGAAATCACTTCCGGCGGACTGGAGCGGGCCAGCTCTCCGGAAAGGAGCGGCGCTCGGTGGTCAGTCAAGTCGTGCAGGGCACCGCGTCCCTGATCTTTAAACGAGCCCTGCTTGAAACTGGCAAGCTCGACGATGTGACTATTCTGCTGCCTATGCATGATGCACTCCTGTTCGAGCACAGGCTGGCAGAAACGCCCGGAAAAGTGGTGGAGGCTTTCGAAAAAGTCATGACCGAGCAGCTGCAAGGAACGGTCAACGGCAAGGCTTCGATAGGCGAGTTCGCATCGAACTGAACGGCTTAGATACCTTTGTTGAGGGCCTGTCCGTGGCAAGCTGACCGGAACTAATCGCTGCTTTCCGCCGATGGCCTGGCGGCTGCGAGCCGCTAACCAACCAGACGCCGCGTGCGCTCGACGGCCTGATGGGACTGGTCAATTTCGAAGTGCGCGCATCGCCGCACTTGCTTCAGGTGATATCGCCGCGCGTCGTCTACCAGCCGCAGCGCTCAGTGACGTTCGCATTTCGATCTATCAACTTTCGCTGTCGTGAGGCGCGGTGTGGACGCGCTCAGCCACTCCCTCCTGCGCCTGACAAGCGCTCGGTGGGCAGATCCAAAGGCGTAATAATAAGGCGTAATGAATTGGCGACATGATACACTTGCGCGAGCCGAGCCATTGGCCCCCGTATAGCGCCGTATTTCCGGGGAGGACCCAACGGGGCGGGGGGAGGTCGACACGATCCGGGCCTGATCGGTCCGCCTCGGCCTGACCGCAGGGTTCCCGACCCTCGAAATACGCCTCAGGTGAGAGGGTTAGCCGCCACCTTTTGAGTACTCTCACCTGGCTCAGTCGAGCCGGCCTTTGCTACATCCCTGACATCGCTCCACGGATCGCCGCCCGCCGCTGCACGAGAGAAAAGGCGCCCGCACCGGCAGCGGCTTCAGCGAGCACCGCATCGAGCGTCCTCACGCCGTCAATCATGCCTCGCTCAGCGGCCCTCGCAGAGCTGAAGCGGTGCCCCTTGCCGTGCACCTCGGCCACTTGAGCGAGGGGCAGACCGCGACCACGCGCGATGGCCCGGCGGAATGCGTCGTTCACGGCGGCCACTTCCGCCTCGATCTCTGAGCGGTCCGCGTCGGAGAGCGGGGCGTGCGGGTGGGCAGCAATCTTGTCTTGGCTCGACGCGACGAGCGTCGTCCTCATGCCGATCTTCGCTTCGAACCCGGACACGTCGACGTGAGCAGCCCGGACGCCCACGCATCCGACCTGGGCACTCGTGCTCGCGTAATAGGCGGAGGCCTGACAGCCGATCCAATGAGCTGCCGAGAAGCTGCAAGGGCTGGCCACGGCAATGACCGGCTTAGCTTGGCGGGCGAGGTAGACGGCGTCCGCGGCCTCCATCGTCCCGAACACCATACCGCCCTCACTCATGATCGGTACGATGATCGCCGAGACGGTTGGATCTTTGGCGGCGGCGAGCACCTGGTCAGCAAACCGCTCGGTTGATGTGCCGCCGTAGCTGCCCTTGGGTGAGAGCGGCCCCATGAGTGCCACCACCAAGGCGCTGCCATACCTCACCTTCTCGCCCGCCGCATATGCCATGGGGCTCGGCAAGCCCGCCACCTTGGCTAGTCCAGGCGGGAGGATAGCTCCGATTGCTGCCCGCTCCTGTAACCCTGCCAAAGCTGACGCCTCCATGGCCCACAGGCAGCTCGTGCCAATTGCTTCCATCTCATATCCCTACCTTCTGTGGGCGCCGCCGAGCCGGCGCCCATGTCTCTCGCCCCTGGTCACCCCTTCGCGGTCACGCCCTGCAGGAACGCTTCGATGCGTTCGCTCATGTGGCCGAGTTGCTCGGACCGACCATGGCTATCCATCCGAAGCAGACACTCGGTGTGGGGGCTAAGCACACTGTCGGCGCCTTGCGAGTGGTAGGAAGTCAGGTTGATGTTTTCGCCTACCTCGAGAACGGCCATGCCGAACGGCTCTCCCAAGGTTCTGCTGATTGCCAGCATAGGTTCGAGCACTTCATCGCGCAGAGCGAGGAACCGCAGCTTAAACTCGGCCGCCAGCGCCGCATGGCCAGCCCATAGCAGCGCCCGCTCTGCGGCTTGTTGCTCGCGGGTGAGCTGCTCAACGAGGCGCTCACCAGCGGCAATCGGGGAAGCCAGCTTGCCGGCAGCATCCTCCAACAGGCGGACGCGGGCCTTTCGTGCGATGTCCTCGCGATCGACGGCGGCGTGGCTGGCGACAAGAGCATCGAGATCGGAGCCGTCGAGGTCAGCCTGGGGATCGTTGGCGAGAGCGTCCGCAAGAGCTGCGCCGGCATCGTCGTCACGAGCGGCGATCGTCACCTTCTCTTGGTCGATACGGTCCTGCAAAGATGAGAGCCGATCGCGGAGGCTTTCCAATTTCGCCTGGGCCGCAGCGATTGGCTCGGCCGTCCCCTGATGCGCCTTTGCAAGTGCCGCCAGCTGTCGCCGAGTTGCCAAGTTGGTGATCGCGTTCATCGTTTTTCTTCCTTGTTGCTAGGGGTGTTCAGCGGGGGGGAATCCCGCTGCCGAAGTGGTTGAGGACGATCGGAGCCGCCGGCCGGTCTGCGATCACGGCGCGGGCTGCTGTTGAGCGCTGCTCATGTTCATCGCGTCCAGCACGGCCGGATTGACGCCCATCCGAATGTAGTCTGCTCGCGTAGGCTTGCGGCCCGGCCGATCGCTGCCGCCAGCGACGGGGTTCGGGCGGGTAGGATCATCGCCGCCGCCGAGGCCGTGCGCCTTCAGGATCTCACGAGCATCAGCTGGGGTGCATCGCTCTGCGCCGGCATCATAGGTTGGTGGATTGCTGGCGAGGTCGGCGAGCGCCCGAACCGATCCGCGCTCTCTCAGCCTCCCGCGCCAGAGGTCTTTCACCTCGGTGAGGATGAGCGGCACGATCTTGCTTGGATGGTCCGCCGACGATCGCGCCGCACGAACGCCTCTATCGAGCAGATCCGCGGGAATGCCCTTGAGTGCGTCGGCCGCGGCGGCAAGCCATTCAGTCCGTGCGCCGCCGGTCATCCCGGCGCCGGCCGTGAGCGCTAGCGCGGGTGTCAGCTTGATCATGATCGTTCCGGGGTCTGTGGGCTCGAGCCGCGCATTGGCCGCCGCCAGCGCCACTGGCAGGATCGACCTCAACTCAGGTGTGAGAGCATGGGCGGCAGCGTCGGCATCACCCTTATCGAGGAAGTAGCAGGCACGAGAGCCGATCGCGGCGGCACAGGCGCTGCGCGGATCGGCATGCGTCATCGCTCCCGCGCCAGCCGGCGCGAGGTGCACGAGGTCACCCATGGTAGTCTCCTATGGTTGTTGGCGGGCCATCATCGCCGCCGCGTCTCGAGCAGCGCGGACGGTGGGGAATTCATTTGTGTCCGCGGCGGATCGGCGGCGGCTCCTGCGCACCCACACTCGCCAGGTGGCGGGCCAATCGACCTTGCGACCGCTCGCGCCTGGCTGAGCGACCCAATAATCCCGGAAGTTGTCCGCCTCGCGAACAGCGTCGGCGGTACTCCAGCCACGATCGGCCGCCGCCCACTCGATCCAATCCAGCGGCACCACGAAGTCGGGCGCGAGCCGCGAACCTCGGGCGTCACCCCCTGAGCGGCTAGAGAGAGAAGGCGTAGCCTTCTTCTCTCTAATGGTGCTTCCTTGTGCTTTGGGTGCCAATATGACGGGTGTGGGCGCCATATTGTCGCGCGTCATATTGGCGCACGTCATATTGGCGGGTGAGCCTGCGGGAGGTGCGCCAGTGTCGGGCGCCAGAGTGACGGGCCTCAGCTTGCCGCCGGGGTGCACCGTGTACAGGGCGCCGTGCCGCAGCTGCCGCCGGCTTACGTGTCCCTCGGTAATGAGGACCCGCATTCCGCGTTGAACCGAACGCTCTGACAGGCACGTCCAGTCGCATAGCCCGATGGCGCCTTCCCGGCCCCGGAGAGGTGGCCATGCCTGGGCGGGGCGGTCAGCGTCGTCCGGTTCCCTTGCCATATCGCAGAGTGCCATCAGCACCGCCTTGGCGCTGGCGTCCATGATCAGCGGCCGGGCCGCCCGCGTAAGAGCATTGCTCATGCATCAGGACCTCGCGGGTGAACGTAGAAGAGCGCAGGTTCGCCCAAGGCGCGGCGGCTGACATGGCCCTCGGCGATCAGCTCATCCACGGCTCTCCGGGCAGTGTCGAGCGGAACGCCCAACATCTGCGCCAGCAAGGCGAGCGGGAGCGCAGCTCGGCCGGCCGGGTTTGCGGCGGCGGCCAGTGCGAGAAGCGCGTGGCGGTTAACTCGCGGCCCCGCCTCGCTGACGAGAGCCGCGCTGACGAGGTCACGCGACGCTGCGCCTTGTGACCGGCCATGAGGCCGCGGGCGATCATGCGGCCACAGCCGGCGATCTGCTCCGACGCGCTCAGCCACGGGCAGCCTGCATAAGCATTGTGGCCATTCTTCCGTTCGGAAGCCGGAAGCGGCTGATGATGCCTCGCTCCTCAAGGCCAGCTAGCGCCCGTCTCGCGGGCCGGTACTCGGCGCGCGCGCGCAGTGCGAGCAGCGTCACCGTCAGGTGGCACTGGCGATCAGGACCGGTCGCATTTGCGATCACGTCGACCAGCCGGCGGCGCAGCTCGCTTCGCTCAGCCGCTGTCCGATCCGTCTTGATCCACGGAAGCAGCCCTTCGGCCGTGTGGACGCGATCCGGCCGCTGGGGGCGATCGTCACCAATAGTGCCGTAGCTGCGCGCACGAGGCCGCCGGCGATCGCCGGGGGAGGATCCAGTATCCGGCTCCATTACTGTGCTGCCACTTGACCACGTGCCGCCGCCTCCTGCGCGGCGAAATGCGCCGCGAGGGTGGAGCGCCGGGCGCAAACCGTCCGCCCCATCTTGAAGGTCGGGAGATCGCCCTTGTCATGAAGGTGCTGGACCTGCCGCGCGCCCAAGCCAATGGCTTTGCCGATGGCTTCGAGCCCGTACAGGAGGTCGGTATCGAGCAGCTGGGACGTGTCGCCCATGTGTAACTCCTTGCGCTAGCTGTTGTGTCATGGGCGCGCCGTGCGCCAGTTGAGAACGGCGGATTTCCGCCGTTTTCTGTTGATCGCCATTGATCTCGCGACGACATAGAAAAGGCCCGCCGAAGCGGGCCGAAAATGGCGGTTTTCTGCGGGTTTGAGCCGTCTATTTGTTGGTTGGCATAGACTTTCCAGCCGTATCCCTGGAATGACGTGGTGCGGCCTTCGAACAGCGAAACAGCGTCGCCCTGGTCGCCGATATCGTCATCGAAGTCGTCGTAATCGTCGAGCCGGCCGCGTGAGAACGGCCGCGCGCGAAAGTTCGGGCCGGTCGGCCAAAGGAAATGCCAGTCGCAGCCGCGGAACTGCTTGAGGTAGATGTTGTCGGCGCTGGCCGTATCGAGCTGCCGCTCGGCGACGTCCTCACACTCCTCGAGCAGCTTGTTGATCTGCGTCGTGACGTAAGAAGCGGTCAGCTCGCGGGTCGGCGCGTAGAACGCCATGTCCGCAGGATCGTAGATGACCGAGTGAACCTGCCAGTTGTTGCCGACCTCTGACTTGCCCATCTGACTTGGGCCCATCACCGCAATGATGGAATAGGGGCTGGCCATCGACAGGTTGTTGGTCGGCTCGACCAGGTGCTGCATCGGCTCGGGGCTGTCCTTCCACGGCCCGCTATATGCTCCAGGGTTGCGCAGGTGACGGTGACGGTTTGCCGCCTCGATCGGCGTGATCTTCTCCGGGAACCGGATCTCACGAAAGCCGCGGCGGATCGTCTCGCGCGCGTCGGCGAACTTGGGCGGCTCGCGCGTCTGCTGCATCAGCAGCGACAGGGCGCCAAGCCTGGGGTGCGGTGACGGGGCGCTAGCCGTCGAGGGATTCAACATCGGCGTCCAGTGCTTTCACGAACGCGACCAGCTTCTCGGCGAGCAGCTCGTCGATCGCGATCTCGACGTCGCGCTCGAGCCCGAACTTGCGGCGGATGGTGGCGCCGATCGCCTGCAGCTGTCGGCGAAGCTCGATCACCGCGTTGACGGTTTCGCTCTCGATCTCGGCAACGCGGCAGAGCTCGCCGATGGACTGGCGGTAGGCGAGCTCCGCCTCGCCGGCGCGATATTCCTCATAACGTTGCTTGCCGGTCAGCAGCAGGCCGTCGTCGTCGCCGGCGTCGCCGAGCATCTGCAGCCGAAGTTCGGCGAGCTGCTGCTGCCGGGCATTGTCGATGCCGTCGCCAGCTCCACGCTGGCGGTACCAAGCGAGCGCGGCCTCGGCTGCAATCTTGTAGCCGACGCCGCGGCGCCCGCGCGCGAGCAGCCAGTCGGCCTCGGCCGGTGCCTGCTTCAGATGGTTACGCATCGTCTCGGGCGTCACGCCGCAGAGCGCGGCGAATTCGTCCAGGCTGACGATCAGCTCGTTGGCTTTACGCTTTCGGGGCGCGGCGCGCGGCGTCGCTGTTCTCGCCATGGCACCTCCAGCGCCAGATCAGCGGCCCGCCGGCAGATCCAAAGGCGTAATAATAAGGCGTAGTGAGTTCGCGACACAGTAAACTCGCGCGCGTCGAGCCATTGCCCCCCGTATAGCGCCCGATTTTCCGGGAGGACCCAACGGGGGGCGGGGGCGGGGTGGCGAGCCAATGCTGCTGAGCCGTAAAGGGTGGTTCGGGCCAAGCATCGTCGAGCGTCTACTTAGCCTGTGTTAACCAATCGCTGGCAGAATAGTAAGACGACGACCGAGGTACCCATGCACCCCCTGACTGCTCTACATCAGGAACTTAGACAGCTAATCGGCCAGCTTGCTGCCGAGACAGCAAAGCCGGCAGCGGACATGAGCACGGTCACAGCCATTCGCATGAAGCTCACACAAGCCAGTCGGCGGCGGGCTACGCTGATTGAGGAGGCTATGCTGGAGGCCAGGCGCAGTGAAACGCGAGAGGACCACGCAGCTTTAGAGAGGGTCGTGATGAGCTTGCGAGAGGCTCGGCTCGCATCCGGTACACACATCGGCAAGTGGACGGTTCGCGCGATCGAGAGCGATTGGCAGGGATATTGCCGTGACTCGGCTAATGTTCGATCGTCCATGCTGAGGCAGCTTGATCTCGAAGCGTCGGTGCTCAAGACATGGCTTTCGAGGCGCGTCTAGGTAGGCTCAGTAGCTAGCTATGCGGAAACTACGGTACTGATCGCAAGCCTATCGGTAACTAGGCGAGCCTACTCCCATGAGAATGGGAAAAGCCTCACTGGTCAAGCAGTTGGACGACCATCAGAGACGAGTCGGTGACATTCTCCGATGGGCTTTGCCGGTATTCAGCAGATTATCTGTACCGCCCGAGGTAGCTGAAGAGCTGATGGCGCGCCGGATGGAACTATCCCGCCTGCTCATGGAGTACGCGCTGTTCAAGCACCGCGAGATCTTCGAGCCTGTCATAGCTGGTGGCGGGAAGCGTGGCGCAGAGGCAATGCGCTTGAAGTTGGCGTGCATCGAGGCCGGCAAGGCGTATCGCGATTACACACGAGGCCGTGACAAAGCTCATCCTCTTACCAATTGGGATACCTACCGATCAGCGGCTTCAGCCATGGCCGCAGCGATCCGCCAGCACCTCGTTGATGAGCGGGCCGGCGTTCGCAGACTCCTTGGCTGCAAGACGTCCATCACACCCGGTGTCATCGAGAACGAACCTGCGGCCACGGACACCGAATGGAAGTACATCTAGGCGTCTCTCGCTCGGACGGCGTTACGTGGCCTTATGCCTGTTCGCTGGCTTCGGGTCAGCGGCAACCGTCACCGCTAGGTTCACGTCATCCTCAGTAGGTTGGCCAAGCGGCGCCACGATGTGCTTACCGTCCATCTTCACGTCGAGAGTGCCATTTACGCCAGCCTCGTCGAGAGCAGAGGCGATCGATGCAGAGATGTCTTTGATGTCGGCCATGTAAAGCGCTCCCGTGCGGTCGCACTGTTGCTAGCGCCCTTCAGCGCATAGCACAGTCGATCACGAAGGTGCCCAACCATCTTGCGCTCGGGGCCGTATTAGCGTGGAAAGATGACGACGAGCCGGTTTTACGGCTCAACGAGCTATTTTCGCCGACGCCTGTGCCGTACTACGATCGAGCTTTTCCCGTCGCCCTTGCCCGCTCAAGAGACTCGCCTTGCTCTGCCAGCTGCTCCCATTTCTTGGCAGCAGCCTCGCAGCGCTCTTTTACCGAGATAAGAGGTTCTGCGGCAGCCGCGCGACGCATGTCAGCCGCACGTTCACGGTACAAGGTAGGGTGCTCAGCCAACTCTATATCCTCTTTGCATCCGCAACGCTTGGATCGAGAGCTGGCATTGCAGACTGATAATCCGCAAGCTCAAACACGATAATGTAAATTAACTTTGAGCATGCCAAGGGACAGCGTCAGAAGCGGTGCTCCTGCGCCTATACCGGGGATGCGGAAGCGCACCAAGCGCCACATCGTCTTTCCCCTCAGCTGCTCAGGCAGCGTCCCTTTGCAGAGTGTTCCCGGTCTGTACATCAACAGGACGCACTCGCCAAGCCTCTACTGTCATGGTCAGCGAACCTCCGAAGTGGACGACTGCCGAGGTGCCACGCCCCTCAAGAATGTGTCCCACCATGCCAGCCAGCGCAGGCACGTCATCGACCATGACCTGCTCACCACGCGCAAGGGCCTTGCTCTCCTGCCTGAGCGCCTTTCGCTTGGCCCGCTCGGTGCCCAACCGCTCAGCTCGCGCGCGGCGCTCAGCCTTGCGGCGATCCTCGTCGCGTTCGGCCGCAATGGCTGCCAGTGCTTCGGCCTCTGCGGCGCGCAGCCCTTCGACCTGCCCATCGCCCACGAGGGGCACACGGCCACCCAACTGCAGCACGGTGAAGCCCGGGTGCGGGCTGAATGGCATGGCGCTGATGCGCAGCAGCTCGCCACGCTGAGGAGCGCGGGCGAACACGAAGCCGGGGATGATCGGCGCGTCCACCTCGATCATCACCTTGCGCTGGCCGAGCGCCAGACGGCGCCGGTTGCCGGGCGCCTCGCGCTTTACCGTGCGCTTGGGCGTCCACACCTCAAGCCGTGCGCCGGCCAGTGAGGCGGCGAGAGCCAGCGTCTTGCTCGCCGAGGTACACAGAATGCACCAGCGGGTCGCATCCCTTGCCTCATCTGCCCTGTTGCTGCCCACCATCACCCTGATCCCTGACCGCTTATCTGTATAGAACAATACAAGAACATCGCCAATATGCGAATTTGTCGATGCGCGTGTTTGTTAATGGTCCGGCAAGCGGAGCCGTGCGATCAACTGTCTATGAAGCCGACCTTTTCGATCAAGGTGGATCCCACAAAGGACTTCGTGCACATCACGATGGGCGGCTTCTTTCAGCCCGATGATATTTCGCAATTTGCGGTTGAGGTTCGAAAGGCTCAGCGACTGCTGAATTGCGGACCCAATCAGCACGTGACGCTGGTCGACATTCAGGCGATGCACATTCAATCGCAAGATAGCGTGGACGTTTTCGCCCGACTGTTGTCGAACCCCAGCGTCGCGGCGAGAAAAATAGCTTTCGTCGTCACGCAGTCGCTGGCCCGGCTGCAGATCAAGCGAGCTGCCACCGGGCGCGACGCAGGATTCTTCACTGAGGATTACCCGGCCGCAGAGCAGTGGCTGTTTGAGGCACCATCGGAGGGTTAACCGCGGCAACTGCGGGTGGCACCCACTGCGCCATGATGTCGCCCTTGCAGTTCCAGCAGGGCAGGGTTGCCGGCGGCTTTGGGTCGCGGTGCTCGTCGCGGGCTCCGCAATTGCAATGATAAAAGGTGCGGCCTTCATGCCAGGGCACCTCATGCTGCCGCAGCCTGCGGTTCGTCGTCGTAGCCGAGGGCTGCGTCGATCTGCTCCTGGGTGATGAACCCGGCGGCCAAACCCATGCTGCGGAACTCGGGCTTCAGCGCGCGGATCTGATAGGCCGACAGAGGCCGGGCATCGTCAGCCACCTCGCGCCGGCCTGTGCGCAGGATTGCTCGCGCGCGGCGAATGGCGGTCTCCTCGGGGCTCACCCACTTGGCCATGCGCTCCTTCAGCTGGTGGACGGTCGGCATCCAGTCGAGCTCGTCGAGGCAGCGGCGGCATGCATAAGCGAGGGCCCGCTCGTCGCAGCCGGCGAGCATTGTCAGGTAGGTAGCCAGCTTCAGCTTACCGGATACCGAGTCCGTCGCCTGGCTCGGCAGCGCCGCGGATAGGCCGCCCAGAGACTGACGGACGCACCGCTCATCGGCAGGCTGGGCCACTGCGATCGCGGAAGCGACGGGCTCGATCAACGCGATGTCGCGCGCGCTGAACACGGCGCCTGGCTCAAAGGCCCGCGCCAGCACGGTCATGACGCTCGGCGTCAATGATGGCATCGAGCATGCCATTGCCTCTGCGTCGTTTGTGATCAGATCGGTTGCCATTTCGGGTCTCGTGCTTTGGTCGTGGATCGAAAATTGCGCCCCAGCCGCGCTCGGCGGCGTGCTGAACGATCCGGCCAGGTGGCCACTCGCCGTCGGAGAACTTGGCCAAGTCCCGGAGCAGACCGGCTTGGGCAGTGGCGGTGTTCGTCAGCCGCTTGGACTTCCGGTTCGCCATCAGGTCGGACCAGTGCTCGGGATCGACACCCTCGGGGCAGGGCCAACCGGTAGCCCGAGCTTTACGCGTACGTGCGTCGGACCCTTCCGGGTGGGGGAGTGGGTGTGGGGTTAGTTTGGGGGTTTGGGGGAAAGGAAGGGGAGAGGGCGAGGGGGCGGGATCGTCACGCTCCTGTCCCGTGACCTCGGCGTGACTGTCACGTGACATGTCACGCTCACGCTCACGGTCACGCTGCCGCTGCTTGCGAGCGCGTGCGGCAGCGCGCGGGGCATCAGCCGCCGCTTGCGCACGCTCGATCGCTTCGACTGCGATGGCGATCGCCTCAGCTGATGCACCGGCTGCCGCAAGATCACGAATGAGCGCTGCGATGCTCATTTCCTGTAAACCTTAGGGCCGCTTAGTCTCTGCTCCTCACCGGCTGCGATGCCGGCTTTATCGGGAGAGGTGCCATGGCATTCTACGTCGCTATGTCCGGCTTTATCGCCGCCAACCTGACGTTGATTGGTGTTGAGATCCGAAGCGGCCGCCGTGCGGTCGAGGCGCGCTGGAGCAAGCCGCGAGGTTGAGGCGTGAGTAACCCCCTCAACGTCAAGGCTCGGGTCTTCCGCATCTTGCCCGTCAGCGACGAACCGTTGACAGATGCCGCTGCGACACTCCGCGACTGCTTGGATGCCGTCGTCGACATGCGCACGGATGAACGGAGTCGGTGCTATATCGACCTCGCCTCGGGCGAGCGGATTATGCCGCTGGATCTCGAGCGCTACGCCGCCGCTATTGAGTGGGCTGGGCATTCTGCACCATTGAATTAGCGCTGCCGTTCGCCTCCTTGCGGAGCCTGAGGGCGTGCTCGGCCAGCTGAGTTGCTCGCGCATCGAGCGCGTCCGCCGCCGAGCGCAGGTCATCGTCAGAAACGCCGCGTTCGGCGCCCGTCTTCGCCCGCAGGCTCCGCTCTCCGATGCCCAGCGCCTCTGCCAGTGCCTTGGCGCTACCGAGTAGGGCACCGGCCTTCATCAGGGCGGCCATGCGGGGCATCGCGATCAGGTGCGTTGAGTGAGCCTCTTTAGCGGCTCGCATAATCGACCGGCGTCGTGCCGCCTCGGTCGCGTCGCGTTGGCGGCGGTCAGCGGCGCGCCCACGGATCGCCGCGTCGAGCTCAGCCGGGTCGCAGGTCCGCTTGAGGAGCGCTGCATCCATCACTGGTGCGCACCGGTGGTGTCGCTGACTGCCAGCGCCTTGCGCAGCGTGGCAGGATCCGCCGACGGCAGCGGCGCGAGCATATCGCCTTCCATCCAGATCTGAACATCCTCAAGGTCGAAGATCTCGACCGAGCGCCGCTCAAGCTCAGAGGAGAGGCGACGCATGGCGATTTCAGCCGTTGAACCGTCGGCGCGCATGCTGTGGCTCTTGCGCTGCGCGATATAGCCGCCGGTGCCGGTACCGTCTGAGATTGCCGTAGCGATCACCAGGCCGTCGAGCTTCAGCTCCCAGAGGCCGCGCTGCGCCTTCTCCCAGGTGACCACCAGCGGCTGCGGCGAGGTCATGTAATCCGAGAAGCTGATGCCCCAGTCGCGGGCATAGTCGCGCACCTCGCAGCGATCGCGGCGCGTCAGCGCCGCGGCCTCGTCGAGCGTCTTGCCCTCCTTGGAGAGGTTGAGCAGGTAGCAGGCGATCATCGCCTTTTCGGCGGGCACGCCAGCTTCGGCAGCCACCTGCGCGTACAGGCGTCCTTCATTGTGCATGGGAACCTCCATTGCGGATGAGAATCGCGCGCACCCGCTCGACGGGCACGGCGTAGGAGCGGGAGAGGCTGGTCGCATCGAAGGGTCCAGCGCTGCCGCGGATGTGCGCTGCCAACACGCCCTCACGCGCAAGCGCCTCTTGAGCCGCTTTTCCGGCTCGGGTTGGCCGGGCGCTCACGAGATGCGCTCGCCAGTGAGGTGCTCGATCAGGAAGTGAGCGGCGAAGTACATTTCCTCGCCTGCCTTCACCGTCTTCTCGATTGGGCCGCCGTCCTTGTTCCAGGCGCGCGACGCCTTCCGAAAATCGGCAATCAGGCGCCGGCGTTCGACATCGGCGCACATCAGAGCATCCCCGAGGCGACGCCGCCGAGCGTGAAGCTGTGATCCGCCTTGCGGAGGTCCAGCTTGGCCACCAGCTTGCCCCCGTTGCGGACCCACTCCAGTTGCCGCTCGAACGGCGAGAGACCGGCCAGCCGCTGCTTTTCAGCCGCCACGGCCGCGCGCGCCGCCCGGGCGATCTCCTCGGCGATCATCTGCTTGCGCTCCGGCAGCCGGTACCCGGCATCCTTGAGCACCTTGTTCAGCGGCCAGTGTTCCTCGGGGCACCAGGCGAGGTGAGCGCGCCGGCAGTTGATAGCCGCCTTCGCTCGAGCCTCAGGCGTCGTCGTGTGGTGGATGTTCGCCGCGCCGACCGTGCGGCCCATTTCGCGGAACTTCGCCGCCATGACCGGGTCGGCCATGCGAGCAACCGCCCCGCGCTTGGCGCCCGCCTGGTGGCTGGCGCGGTAGGCGTCCGTGTTCATGGCAACCTTGAGCTTCGCAACGCGCCGCGCCTGAAATGCCGGGTTGGCGTTCTGACGGACCAGCGCACACGAGCGGCATCGGCCGGTTTTCGAATGCGTGGTGATCGGCGCAGGACAATCGGAACACGTGCGGGTCATCGCGCTTGGGCTCCAAGCTGGCGTTTGATGAGCTGCCACAGGCGATCTGCCGTCGATTGGGGCAGGCGCATGCGGTAGGCGGCTTCGATGATCGTGGGGCAGCCCTCGGCCATGTGGTCGGCGAGCCAATCCATCTGTCGCAGGGTGGCAGGGGCGATGACGCCGCGTTTCACCGCCGGCGCTCCCACTTCGCTCGGCACGGGGTGCAGCGGAGCATGCCGCCGCACATGCGGACCATCACGTCATCGTCGACACAGGCGTCGCAGCTGCCGAGAACAAGGTCGGGGACTTGGGCCGCCGCGCGCGCCGCGGCGATCGCGCGCTCGTTGTGCGCCTCGGTGAATGCCTGGGCTTCGTCGATGTGGTCCATCACGCGGCGGTCCGCGCAGCGAGCGTAAAAATCCGGCCGCGCTCACGCGTTCTCCCCAGAAGCGGATCGCGGCCGGAAGTCTCAATTCCGCCTGCAGCGGAAGAGAGGGAGCGCCCAATTGCTGACTCGGGCGGCGGCGTTGTTACAGAATGTAACCGGCGATGCGAGCCGCGATTAGCGCGCGCAAAACAGCCAGTCGCGGCCTGGGAGGGGAGGGGCGCGCGACCGGCAGTGTTGCACACACCAGGCTGAATGGGACCGGAGTAATCCTCAGCCAGTGCGGTAGCTGTACCGCGAGGTTCTTGATTATTGGTAAAGGCGACGTGCTTCGCAGGCGTCAGCCGGATTTGGCGGCTGTGCTGCACAAAAAAGACGGCCGCGCCGCGGTAGCTCCCCAAGAGCGGGGCGCGGCCGGAAGGTGCCCCCTCCATGCAAGAAGGGAGTTTGGGTGCCCCAAAAGGAATAAGGGGCGCCGCGCCATTGGCAGAACCTTCAGCGGCATGCGAGCCAATTGTTAGCGCGCACATCGATCCTGTCGCAGAACCAGCTTTAGCTGGCCCCGCGCTATTGTTGACGTCCATGATGCTTACTCCTGGCGGGGCGCGCCCGCTGGTTTAGTCCTCAGGCTGCTCGGCCGGCGCGCGATAGCGGGAAGACCGTCTCGATGATCAGGTCGGCCGCGTCGGTGACGCCGGGAAGCTCGGTGTGGTCGAAACGATTGTCGCTGGCGGCCGCGGCGATCACGGCCAGGCCGCGCGCCACATCGCCCACAACGGCGCAGGGCTGCATGCCTTCCGCCTCGTCGAGCGGCGCACCTTGGTAACCTGCCGCGGCAAGGTAGACGTTCATCGCCCACTTCCCGAGGGTCACGCAGATGCTCAGCGCTGCCGAGGCGCTCGGCTCGCGGCTGTCGATGCGGTAGCCCTTGATCGTCCGCGCGTTGACGCCCGAGAGGCTTTCCAGCTTCTCGTCGGTCCAGCCGCGGCGCTGGGCGGTGCGAAGAATGTCCTGAAAGTCGTTACGGACCCGATCAGGTCCGATGATTGCGCCATCAGCCGACGACGAAGGGCCGTTCATGCTGCATCTCCATGGTCATGGACAGCAGCACACTCGCTACCGCCGATAGAGGCATCAGATTGACCGTCGCTCGGGCGATCGTTGCAGAGGCACACCACCAGGGCAGGAGCCATGGCGAGCACGCCAAGCACGAATCCGACCAGGAGACCGGGGATCTGGTTGGTCATGCCGCGACCTGCTCGGCAGCGCCGACCCAAGCCTGCATCGGCACTGCACCAGCCGTTTCGGCTTCGATTGCCGCCGCGATATCCAGTGTCGGACGCAGCACGCCGCGGCGCAGCTTGCTGACCATGCTGCGATCGCGTTTGATGCGCACGGCGAAATCGGCATCGCCGATGCCCGCCTTCTTCATGTAAGTGTCGAGCGGCGTGATCATGACTGCAGTATGTGCATCTGGTGCACAGCCGTCAAGCGCTATGTGTGCAGGATATGCGCACGACGAATTTAGCCAGATTGTGCATGATAGGCACATGGACGTGGACTGGCTCAAGGCCCGCAAGAAGGACCGAGGCGTAACAGACGCGGCGCTCGCCGAAGCGCTGGGCGTTGAGCGCTCCGTGGCCAACAAGGTGGCCAACGGCAAGGTCACCATGAACGCCCGCCGAGCTGACGCCGTCGGCCAGCTGCTGGGCGTCACTCGTGACGAGGTGTTGTTCCGCGCCGGCCTGTCGGACGAGCAGCCGGCCGCGGCGCGCGCGCCTGCGACGCCGTCGGCGCGGGATGACGACGACACCGCCGAGATCATCGCGCTCGACCTTTCACTGTCGATGGGGCCGGGCACCTTCATAGAGGATTTCGTCGACGGCGAGCCGGTGAGGATCAGCCTCGGGTTTATTCAGGCCATCACCCGCACGCCCACCGATCGGCTGCGGCTGGTGAAGGGCATCGGCGATAGCATGGAGCCTACCCTGCGCACCGGCGACCAGGTTCTTGTCGACATCAACGAGCGCCAACTCTCCCGGATCAACGGCATCTACTGGATCGATTATCTGGGGATGCACGGGATCAAGCGGCTTCGAGCCGCCGGGCAGGAGAAGCTGCACATCGGGTCTGATAACCCTTTAGTACCAGACTTTGAGGTAGATGCTGCCGACGTCCGGATCGAAGGTAGGGTGATCTGGTTCGCTAGGGAGCTGTAATGCTGGAGCCAGGTTTGTTGGACGAGGATGAATTGATCCTCACCCTAGATCTCAAACCTGGTGAACATGCAGACGCGCTCATAGCGGCGGAAGCTTTGATCGCTTGGGTTGGTGCTGTCCGAGCAGCCAACTTAGCCATGGACCCCGGGAGTGACGTCTCGGTCGATCTGATCGGGATGGAAGTCGGCAGCCTGAGGATTCGCGCTGGGCTTCGCTTCATCGAAGATAAAATAATAGGCCCGCCTGCCGATGCTTTGGCGGAATTCCCCCGCATCAAAAAGCTGGTAGTTGCCACCGTGTTGGGTACGCCCGCGGGAATCGCTGCTGCATGGGTGGGGGCGCTCACCCTTCCCGACGCCACGGTCAAGCTGAGCCCTGCTGGTCGAGAGCGTCTGCACCACGAGCAAGTTCGCGTGCAGGAAGTACCAGCGGTCAGAACTAGCGTTCAGAAATTCTATAAGACCGTCTCTCGTGATCCGAGCGTCATCGGCATCAGTATCAAGGAGGGCGACGACAGCGATGCCCTAGTGACCGTCCCGCACAGTCAGTTCGCAGAACGCAGCGGTATGTGGGCTGTGCAGGAGCAAGCCAACCACGAGCGACTTAGGAAAGAGGTTTGGGATGTGGTGGTCACCCATCCGGCCATGAAGTCAGCGCCGATGAGTTGGAAATTTGAGCGCGACGGACTGACGTTCTCGGCGAGAATGGCGGATGACTCATTCCTTGAGGCTATACGCGAGGGCACCATCCCGATTACCATCCAAGAGGGTGTCGAGATGCGCGTTGAGATCGAGTGGGCAGAGCAGCTCGAGGGGCAGATCTGGGAGCCTCAAGCTCGAACTCGCAAGATCACTCGAGTGCTATCGCCGAGACCGCAGCGAACCTCTGTGCGTCGCCCGCTTACGCTGGACTAGCAAAACAGCGGCGCCAATAATGGTCACAGCGCCGCCGATCAGCGTTCCCGCCAGCACGTGCCTCGTCGTCCAAGCCGCCACACCAGTCGCGATCGCGGCCGCAGGCAACGCGACGCCAGGGTCACGCAATAGCGTAAAGAGGCGACCTAAAATCGGCATTAGCGGCACACGGATGGCCAATGGCAGATAACGCGAGACGTTCAAAGGCGATGATTGATGAAAACCTTGAGCCTAGCGATTGTGGGAACGCAGTTCCCGAACAAGAAGGGACCGACCCGCCGCTTCGAGCTTGAGCTGCTCAAGCCAGGCGAGCCGATCGAGTTGCGTCCCGAGCCCAAGAACCCCGCCGACGAGAACGCGATCGCGGTCTACTCCTGCCGTGGCGTCCAGCTGGGCTATGTCGCATCCGTGCGCGCGGTGCTGCTGATCGGGCAGTTCAAAGCCGGCGCGACGGTGCGCGCCGTGTTTCAGGGCTTCTCTCCCGCCGGGCCGTGGATCCGCGTCACCTTGGATGGCAGCGAGCCAATCGTCGATCTTACCAACACCTCTCGCTTCACCGCGCCGCGGCATCCTGTTGTGCAGGAGGCACCGGACGGCGACGGGTTCTGGCCGGATCCGATCTACGAAGAATAATGTGCAGAAAATGCACATTGTTGCTTGACGTAGCTGTGCACGCAATGCACATTCCTCCTCATCAGCCTTAGCGCCGCGCCGTGCGGCCGCAGACGGTGATGAGGAGTTCCGACCTTGTCCAACAACGATGTAGTCGCTGTGACGCAAGAGGCGATCCGTCGCCTTGCCGGTGCAACCGGCAGCTGCTCGATGAGCATGCAGCATGTGAATGGGCGCGAGCTGTGGACCGTGCATGCGCACGTCAACGGGGCGTCGATCCAAGGGCAGGGGGCGGACCTTGCCGCGGCGCTGGCCGACCTGCGCACCGTGCGCCTGGCGCGCTGCGCTCAGCTGCTGTTCGCGGCCTGAGCCATGCGCGGCCAGTTCATCCCTCGCTCGGCTTTTCGGACCCGGCGTCCCGAGCGTGCCGGTCGCCCAGCGTGGAAGTGCGCCGAGGAGTTCAAGCGCTGGCTGCGGAAGCTGCCGTGCGCGGGCTGCATGCACGTCTGGTCAGATGCCAACCCCATCATCGCCGCGCATGTCGACCATGCGGGGCAGGGGACGCGGGACGCCAAGGGCACCGGCACCAAGGCGGCCGACCGCCATTGCATCCCGCTCTGCAACGAGTGCCATCGGCGCCAGCATAACCACGGTTGGCCGCGGTTCGAGCAGTCGCTGCCGGGCAAGGACGCGCCGGCGCTCGCCGCGCGCTACTGGCAGGAGTGGCGCGGCCGCCTCGCCTGGGAACGTGATCTCGCCGCCTCGGGTGAGGTGGCATGATGGCTCACTTCATCAGCGTCACCAAGTATGCCGTGAATCGCTGGATGCAGCGGGTGGACCCTCGCGCCGACTATGAGCGCGCCGAGGCGGAGATCCGCTCGCATGCTCGCGCGGTCTGCATCGCTGCGGACTTCGGCTGCAAGGTCGTCAAGCTGGCAACCGGTGACCGCCTCGTCATCGATGGGCGCAGCGTCGTGACCGTTCTCGCGCGGCACCAGGGGCCGAATGGCGGCTGGTCGGAGACGGTGGCGTGACCGCGGCTCCGATCATCGACCCCGACCTCGAGCAGGCGCTTGAGGATCTGCAGTGGCCCGTGCGCCGCATCCGGCAGATCGAAGACCAGCTGCTCGATCCCGATAGCGTCGCCCGGTACCCGCAGCTCACCAGCATGCTTCACGAGCGTGGCGAGCTGCGCGATCGGCTCAAGCTGAAGGCAGACCAGCTCAACCTCGACCCGTGGGCGCTCATGCTGCTCGTCGTCGAGGCCGAGAAGGCGCGCAGCAAAGCTCGCGGTCGCCGGCCGGTGTCGCTCGACAAGCTGCTCAACGTCGTTCGCATCGTCGGTGAATATGCTGGCCGCGAGCGCGCCGAGCTCAACGCCGATCTCGTCGCCGTCCAGCACCTCGCCAGCGTGGCCGCCAAGCGCGCCACGGCCGCGGCGCGCGCCGTCGATTATCTCGAGGCGAGTCGGTCATGAACAACCAGGATCCCAACAAGGAACCGGTAGGCCGGCAGCCGCTGACGATGCTCTACTCGCCGTCGAAGGCGGGCACCTACTACTGGTGGGGTAGCCTTATCGGTGCGGAGCAGGGGCCGCTGGGCTGGGTCGGAGGCGAGCGCTTCACCGACGAGCAGCAGCGCGAGCTGATCCGGCTTGGCCGCGACATTGCGACCGCGCCGTCGATGCTGGTGAAGCGCCAGGCGCTCAAGATCGAGATCTACCGCGGCGACATGGACATGCCCGAGGTGTTCGCTTTCGAGTGCCCGCTGCTCGGCGTCACCCGCGCCGACGGCCGGGTGAAGGTCATCGCGCCCAACGGCGCCCACAAATACGTCCTGTCCGACGGCTGGGTCTCCTACCCATACCGGAAGCCGCAGGCGTTCTCTCTCAAGGAGCAACGATAATGGTGGCTCACCTCGAGTATGCCATCGGCGTACTGTGCCTGGGCGGCGTCGCAGCCGTGGCAGGTTACACGATAATTGATACGGTAGCGAATTACTGGGACGCGATGGTGGCCGCGATGTGCGGCCACCCCATTCCTTCCTCAGTAGGCGCTAGTGAAACCGCGCATCAGGTATCCGCGCATCGCGAGAGCAGCACCCGCTGCGAACGAGATACCAACCCATCCCATCACGACTTCAGTGACCATTTCAGCTCCTCTACACCGGCGCTCATTCGGTCGCCTGGCGAGGTCAGCAATGGGGCCGAAGCGGGCGGACGAACAAGCCTGCGGCGCTGTCCTATTACCCGGACAAATTCGATATCAGTGATCGATAACTCAGCCGGTCATATTGCCGAGGTGGCGGCATGATTGCTCGTCTGTTTGCCTGGGTGCGCGGCGATCGCCACCAGCACCACGCCAGCGCGCTCGAGGGGCCAGGCCCCGGTGATCGCACCGGCCCGTGCGACCACTGCGGCAAGATGGTGCGCGAGTGATCGCCTGGCTGCCCGCCGTGCTGTTCGGGGTGGCCCTGATCGGCTGCGGCTACGGAACGGTGATGATCCGCCGCGACCGGGCCCAGCGCGCCGCCGGCCGCTACTTCGACGAACCGGTAGACCTGTCCGCTCTCGATGCCCGCTGGGACCGGCTTGTCCAGTTCTTCCGCCGCCGGCCTGCTCCTCCCTTCAACACCGTTGATCGGGAGCTTGGAGCGTGACGGGGCGGTCGATAAAAGCGGAGGTTCGCAATCCGATCCTTTTGCTGCCCGCGGCGTCGGCAGTACAGGCGTTGCCGAAGGACGCGCGCGGCGCTCTCCGAGCGGTTATGCTCGACCTGCGAAACGATGCTCGCGCCCGAGCCGACAAGAGCTGGCGCACCCACAAGGCACCCATGGCAGTCTATTGGAAGGCGGTCGGCGTCTATGCGAACCACATCGCCCGCGCCTTGGCCGATCCAGCCGCATGACAAAGACACACACCACGAATGGTCAGCTCAAAGCGGGGACCCTGCGCCGGCTCCGGCGGCGATGGCAGAGGGACGGCTCCCGGCCCGTCCCCTGCCGTGCTCAGTGGATCGGCTTAGCGCCGGCAGCGCTGCACTTCGCAAACTTGCCTTTGGCGTCCTTGCACCTTGTCGCAGCTGCGGGCTTCGCCGCGGCGCACTTGATGAATTTGCCGTGCGCGTCGCGGCAGGGAGCTGCCATGGCGGGGGCCGTAAACAGCGCGGCAACGGTTAGGGCCGTGAAAGCAAGCTTTGTCATCACATCCTCCTCCGATCAGCGGGAAGCTGATTCGGTGAAAGAAAGCTCGCACGCATGATCGTTACCGCGCCACCCTTCATCTGCCAGGTTGTTAAAGTACATGATGGCGACGGGCCACTCTGGTGCGCTTCAGGCGAGAGGATCCGCGTGGCTGGCATTCAGGCGCCGGATTTTACCAGCGCCGAGCCATGCCGTCGCCCGGCCGCGCGCCGGGCGAGTTATACCTGCGACGACCGCGCCGCCGCGCAGGCCCAACGAATTGTCTCTGCCCTGGTCCTCGGAAAGCGGCTCACATGTCAGCCGATGGGCAAGAGCTATCAGCGCGTGGTTGCGCGCTGCACCTTGGCGGACGGCCGCAGCCTGTCCTGTGCCGCGATCGCCGCCGGCGCCGCCGTGCGCTGGGATCGGTACTGGCGCCAATATCATATGGGAGAATGTCGATGACCAGCATCGCGGATCTCGCGCGCCACTGGGCGCGGCAGACTGACAAGGGGAAGGGGATCCGGATCGAGGCGGATGCCCTCGACGTGCTCAACGCGATTGGCGTGGGCGAACTGATCTTGATGAAGGCCGCCGAGGCCCAGAGGGAAGCATGCAGCAGCAGGATCAAGGGCTCTACGCGCGGGGGAAATACCGTCTCGCCTATGACCGACGACGAGACGGATCACTTCGAAGCCCGTTCATCCAGATCCTCTGGTATGACGCCGACGCAGGACGTAACCGCAGCCGCAGCACGGGCACAGAGGACGTCCAACAGGCGGAGGACGAACTAGACCGCCTCTATCTGCAGCGTGAGCGCGGCCAGGCCGTCTGCCACGCCTGCGGTCAGCTTCTCCGCGCCGGTGCCCGCCACCTGCTCACCACCGCCGTTGCCGACTATCTCGTCGCCCGCGAGGCGCGGTCCAGCTACAGCTCGATCAAGCCGCGGCTCGCCCACGTCACCGACTATCTTGCCGACACCGATCGCCTAGCGACCGCGTGCGAGGATGTCGACGAGGATTGGATCGATGCCTTCCGCGAGTGGGCGATGGAGGTGCCGATCCGCTCGGCCAGCGGCGCCGAGCGCGAGCGCACCCCGGGGACAGTCGAGGCCAGCGTGCGGCAGCTCGCCGCGGTGGTGAACTTCGCCCATGGGCGGAAGGACACGCTCTATCCGGCCGCGTTCGCCGCCAAGCCGCCGTCGGAGGTGAGCCGGACGCCGGGCTATCGCGCGGACGTGAAGACGATTGCGGCCATGTTCCGCTATTGCGTGGAACCGGAGGCCAAGCCGGGAGACACCGAGAAGGCCGCCGCCCGCCGCCGCCGGGAGCGCGCGCAGCTGCACCGCTTCCTGCAGATCAGCGTGGCGACGTGGAGCCGGCCGGATGCTGCGCACGACGTTTCGACCGATCGGAAACGCGATCAGTGGCACAGCAACGCGCGCGCGCTGAACCTGAACCCCCGCGGGCGGCCGCAGACGAAGAAGTACCGGCCCATCGTTCCGATCGCGCGCCAGGTCGCGCCGCTGCTCGACGCCAACGGCAGCCGCTTCTGGGTGTCCGTCGATTCGGTGCGAAAGGCCTTCGAAGCCATGCAGGCCAGCCTGAGCCTGCCCGGCGATGGCGAGGGCGGTCTCAAGCTCATCCGACGATCTATGGCGCACCTTGCCCGACAGAAGCTCGGCGAGCGCGACTGGATCGAGGGGCAGATCATGCTGGGTCACCGCCGGCCGTCCACATCCGACACCTATGCCCCCTTCGACACCGGCTATCTCGGCCGCGCGCTCGAGGTCACCGAGGAAATCATCGATGCGATTGAGAAGCTTGCCCCCGGAGCGTTTGCGAACCCCGCCCATGCCGACTAAAGGCACTCCGGTGTCGCTCCGGTGTCTTAGCCCAATGTTCACTCCGTGTTCTGGGCTTGTTCCGGCAGGGATGCACTCAACCTCGTGCACAAAACGGCTGAATTCCTACAATCCTCTTCCCTCCGAAGGCAGAGGCCACTGGTTCGAATCCAGTCGGGTGCACCATTTTTCCGCATCGCCATGCTACGCCTCACCGAACTGACGCTGCCGCTCCATCACCCGGACGAGGCTCTGCCCGCTGCCATTTGCAAGCGGCTGCGGATCACGCCGCGCGAGCTGGTCAAGCATGTGATCGCGCGCCGGGCGCACGATGCCCGCGACAAGACCAACATCCAATTAGTCTATTCGGTCGACGTCAACGTCAAGAACGAGGAGGCGGTGCTCACCCGCTTCCGCAAGGACCGCAACGTCGGGCGTACACCCGATACCCGCTATCGCCCTGTAGCCCAGGCGAGCGGCGCGGCGCTGCGCCCGGTGGTGATCGGCGCGGGGCCGTGCGGCCTGTTCGCCGGGTTGATCCTCGCGCAAATGGGCTATCGGCCGATCATCCTCGATCGCGGCAAGGTGGTGCGCGAGCGGACCAAGGACACCTGGGGGTTGTGGCGGCGCAGCGTGCTCAACCCCGAATCGAACGTCCAGTTCGGCGAGGGCGGGGCAGGGACCTTCTCCGACGGCAAGCTCTACAGCCGGATCAAGGACAATCGTTTTCTCGACCGCAAGGTGCTGACCGAATTCGTCAAGGCCGGCGCGCCGCCGGAAATCCTCACCGAGGCGCACCCACATATCGGCACCTTCCGGCTGGTGACGATGGTCGAGAGCATGCGCGCGACGATCGAGGCGCTCGGCGGCGAGTATCGCTTCGAGCAGCGGGTGGACGGGCTCGACATCGATACCGCCGCCGATGGCGGGCGACGGATCCGCGGTCTTCACCTTCACACCGGCGACTATCTCGAAGCCGACCGCGTCGTGCTCGCGATCGGCCATAGCGCCCGCGACACCTTCGAGATGCTCCATGCGGCCGGCGTTCATGCCGAGGCCAAGCCGTTCTCGCTCGGCGTACGGATCGAGCATCCGCAATCCTGGATCGATCGCGCGCGGTTCGGCGCCGATGCGGGCAACGACATCCTCGGCGCCGCGGAATATCATATCTCGCATCACTGTTCGAACGGCCGCACCGTCTACAGCTTCTGCATGTGCCCGGGCGGCACGGTGGTGGCAGCGACCTCGGAGGAGGGCCGCGTCGCCACTAACGGCATGAGCCAATATTCGCGCAATGAGCGCAACGCCAACTCAGGGCTGGTGGTCGCGATCGATCCCGAGCGCGACTATCCGGGTGACCCGCTCGGCGGCATCGCGCTGCAGCGGCATTGGGAATCGCTGGCGTTCGTGGCCGGCGGCTCGAGCTACAAGGCGCCGGCGCAGCGGCTCGGCGACTTCCTTGCGGGGCGACCCTCGACGAGCCTCGGCACGGTGGTGCCGTCATACCGGCCAGGGGTGACGCCGACCGATCTCGCGCAATGCCTGCCCGATTTTGCGGTCGCGGCGATGCGCGAGGCGCTGCCGGTGTTCGGCCGCCAGATCCCGGGCTACGACCATCCGGACGTGGTGATGACCGGCGTCGAGACCCGCACCTCCTCGCCGGTGCGCTTCACCCGCGGCGACAACCTCCAGAGCCTCAACACCACAGGGCTGTTTCCGGCGGGCGAGGGGGCAGGCTATGCCGGCGGCATCCTGTCCGCGGCGGTGGACGGGATCAAGGTCGCCGAGGCGCTGGCGCTGAGCCTCGGCGCGTGAGGGACGCGGCGTGGCGCAGCTGATCCTGTTCAACAAGCCGTTCAACGTGCTGACCCAGTTCACCGACGGCACCGGCGCACCGAACCACACCAGGCGGGCAACGCTCGCCGACTATATCGAGGTGCCGGGGGTATATTCGGCGGGACGGCTCGACCTCGACAGTGAGGGGCTGCTGCTGCTGACCGACGATGGTCGGCTGCAGGCGCGGATCGCCGATCCCAGGTTCAAGCTCGCCAAGACCTATCTCGTCCAGGTGGAAGGCGTGCCGTCCGCGGACAGTCTGGCGCAACTGCGACGCGGCGTCGCGCTCAAGGACGGTGTGACGCGACCCGCCGAGGCCGCGCTGATCGAGGATCCGGCATTGTGGCCGCGCGATCCGCCGATCCGGGTGCGCAAGAGCGTCGCCGACAGCTGGCTGAGGCTGACGATCCGCGAGGGTCGCAACCGCCAGGTGCGGCGCATGACCGCCGCCGTCGGTCATCCGACCTTGCGGCTGGTGCGATGGAGCATCGGGGAGTGGACGGTAGCCGGCATCGAGCCGGGTGAGTGGCGGCGCGAGGAGGCGGGCTAGACGTCCGCGAAGGAAGGAAGAAGAAACGAGCCGCTGGTGAGGCTCGGTCTTGCCTCAGGATGCGGCGGCGACCACCGGCATGATGCGCGGGGCGGCCTCGCGCTCCTGGCGCATTGTCTGGGTGCGTTCGGCGCGAACGGCCATGGCCTCCCAGGAACTTGCGGCGCGATCGCAGCGGTCGCGGACATTGTCCAGCGTTGCGCTCGCCGCATTGGCCCGCTCGAGGTTCGCCTGCTTGCGGAAGAATTCAGCATCACCGGACATAGTGGAACCTCGTCGTCTGGAAAGAAGAACGGCGGCCCCGGATGGGGCCGCCGCCGGTAGATCAGTCTGCAGGCTGCAGGTTGACCGCCGCCATCTTGCCGCGGCGATCCTCTTCGAGATCGTAGCTGACGCGCTGGTTGTCCGCCAAGGTGGACATGCCCGCACGCTCGACGGCGGAGATGTGCACGAATGCGTCCTTGCCACCCTCGTCGGGGGTGATGAAGCCAAAGCCCTTGGTGGCGTCGAAAAACTTGACGGTGCCGGTAATCATGTAGGTATTCCTTCAACTGCGCACGTTCGAAAGGCGAACGACGCCGCTAAGGCAGCAGGGAAGGAAGGAAGTAGGAGCCGCAAAGCGCCGAAGACCGTCGATGTGCGACTGTAGCACCTACCATATGGGCCGATTATCCGCTTTCTGCAAGGCGAGGCCGCGAAACGGCCTGTCGCAGCCTCGTTCGTGGCGCCTTCTATCGCTTGCGACCTACTGCGCTCAGCGTCGTCGCGGGGGTTATAATCTCGACGTCGGTCTTGAGGTGCAGCAGCTTCACGCCGGGGCCGGCGGCGACCGCGGCGGCGAGGGCGGGAGCAAAGTCGGCGGTCTGCTCCACGGTCGCAGCCCAGGCGCCGTAGGCACGGCCAAGGGCGGCAAAATCGGGGTTGCGGAGCGCGGTCGCGGAGACGCGGCCGGGGAATTCGCGTTCCTGATGCATGCGGATGGTGCCATAGGCGCCATTGTCGACGACGATGACGATCAGGTCGGCGCCATGCTGGATCGCGGTGGCGAGTTCCTGACCGTTCATCAGGAAATCGCCGTCACCCGCGAGCGCGACCACGCTGCGCCCGCGATGACGCAGCGCCGCGGCGACGGCGGCGGGCAGGCCATAGCCCATTGCGCCGGCGGTGGGCGCCAATTGCGTGCCGGGGCCGGCATAGGCCCAGAAACGATGCCACCAGCTCGAGAAATTGCCCGCGCCGTTGCAGATGATCGTGTCCGCCGGGAGCGCCTCGCGCATCGCGGTGACGCAGGCACCAAGGTCGAGTGCGGCGCCCGCGCGCGGCTGCGGCGTCGACCAGCGCTGCCATGCCGCATGGGCAATCTCGCCGTCGGGCCTCGGCGCCCGATCGAGCGCAGGCAGCGCAGTGGCGATTTCGGCCATGCCCGCGCAGACCGCCAGATCGGCCCGATAGGTGCGATCGAGCTCGGTCGGGTCGGGGTGGACGTGGATCAGCTGCTGGCCGGCGTGATCGGGGGTGATCAGCGTATAGCCATCCGTGGTCGCCTCGCCGAGCCGCGCGCCGAGCACCAGCAACACGTCCGCCGCTCTGATCCGCGCGAGCAGTTCGGGATTGGGGCCATAGCCGAGATTGCCCGCATAGACGCTCGAGCCGTTGGGAACCGCGTCCTGGCGGCGGAAGGCGGCGGCGACCGGCATGCCGGTCCGCTCGGCCCAGGCGGTGAAAGCATGGGCCGCCTTCTCGTCCCAGCCGGCGCCGCCGATGATCGCCACTGGACGCTCGGCCTTCTCCAGCATGAACCCGAGCGCAGCGATTGCATCGATATCGGCGGCCTGCGCGACCCGCTCCACCCGTGGCCGATCGACAGCGTCGACTTGGTCGAGCAGCATGTCTTCGGGCAGCGCCAGCACCACCGGTCCGGGACGGCCGTTCATGGCCACTGCATAGGCGCGGGCGACATATTCGGGAATGCGGCGGGCATCGTCGATCCGCGCCGTCCATTTGGCGAGCGGCGCGAACATCGCCTGAAAATCGACCTCCTGGAACGCCTCGCGGTCGCGGGTGCCGCGATCGACATCGCCGATGAACAGGATCATCGGCTGCGAATCCTGCATCGCGACATGGACGCCGATCGAGGCGTTGGTCGCGCCGGGGCCACGGGTGACGAAGGCGATGCCAGGGCGATGAGTGAGGGTGCCATCGGCGCAGGCCATGAACGCCGCGCCGCCTTCCTGCCGGCACACCACGGTCTCGATCCCAGGTGTGTCGTGGAGCGCGTCGAGCACTGCGAGGAAGCTTTCGCCCGGCACGGTAAACAGGCGCTCGCAGCCTTGCGCCACGAGCTGATCGACGAGGATGCGGCCACCGGTTCTGGTCATGCCCCGTCATGCCGCCGGCGCGCGCGCAAGTCGAGGTGGCGCTCGCTTGACCGGATGATCCGCCGCGTTATCGCCCGGTTGATGAGGAACATGGCGATGACGATTACCGCGGGCACGGCACACACGAGCGCGCGGCGCGCAACAGCCGGGCTGATGGCCGGCGCGGCCCTGGCGCTGGCGGGATGTGCCGGCCAGCAGGCAGCGCGGCCGCAGCCGTTGCCGCGCGCGGGCACGGTTTATGAAGCCAATGGGCAGAAGGTGCAGCTTACCGGACTGACCGCGCTGCCCGCCCCGTCGGGCGGGTCCGCGGCGGCAGCCTCTCATTCCGGCGCTGGCGACACCGTGCCGTCGGGCTATCAATTCCTTTATGGCTCGGGCGAAGCCGCCGCGCTCAGCCGCCAGGCATTCCGCGGGCTTGCCGCACTGGCGGTTGCCGATCGTGATCGGCACGCCGGCCACAGCGTGGTGCTGGCGCCGGACGCGACGCTGGCGGCGCCGTCATGGGTGGATTGCGGCATCAAGCCGCACGCTGCAGTGTTCGACGCGGACGAGACGGTGCTGCTCAACCTCGGCGCCGAGGAAAAGGCGGCGCGCCACCCCGGCCCATTCGACGCGGAGCAATGGACCCGCTGGGAGCGGACCGGCGCAGCCGCGGTCGCGCCGGCTCCCGGCGCGGTGGAGGCATTTGCAGCACTGCGAAACGCCGGCGTCACGGTGATCATCAATTCCAACCGCGATGTGACGAACGCAGCCGGCACGGTGGCGGCATTGAAGGCGGCGGGGCTCGGCAGCTTCACGCCTGGCGAGACGCTATTCCTGCGCGACGGATCCAGCGGCAAGGATGGCCGGCGCGCCACCATCGCGCAGCGTTATTGCGTGGTGGCGATGGCGGGCGACCAGCTCGGCGATTTCAGCGACCTGTTTGCGGCGATCGCCTCGCCCGCGAAGCGCCGCGCCGCCGCCGATGCCGGGGCGATCGGCGAGCGTTGGGGGAATGGCTGGTTCGTGTTGCCCAACCCGGTGTACGGCAGCGCGCTGAAGGGCGGGTTCGACGATGTCTTCCCGCTCGACAAGCGCTGGATCGATCCCGGCGCGGCAAGCGGCCAGTGAGCGCTCGGACCACCCTGTCAGTGCAACGCATGTGCGCATGATCCCACGCCGGCGGGGCGTACGGCTCGCGATGGCGGCACTGGCGCTCGTCGCGGGGCTGGCGGTGGTCGCGGCCGAGGCGGTGTCGCCGCCGCGGCTGCTGAGCTGGGCGGATGCCGCGGCCGGTGGCGGCTGGGGCGCCGAGGAGGCAGCGAGCGCGGTGCCGTTCGGCACCGAGGGGCAGACGCTCGATATCTGGCGACCGACAGCCGCGGCCACGGCCGGCAGCTTGCCCGTCCTGATCTTCTTCTACGGCGGCGGCTGGGTGAACGGCGACCGCGCTGCTTACGCGTTCGCGGCGCGCGCCTTCGCCAAGGCCGGTTTCGTCGTGGTGGTGCCCGATTATCGCAAGGTGCCGGGAGTGCGCTTTCCCGCCTTCCTGCAGGATGGCGCGCAGGCGGTGCGATGGACCCGCGATCATGTCGCCCGCTTCGGTGGCGATCCGCGGCGGATCGCGCTCGCGGGCCATTCGGCGGGCGCCTATAATGCGGTCATGCTCGCGCTCGACCCGCGCTGGCTACGCGCCGAGGGCGTCGACCCGCGCATCGTCCGCGCGGCGATCGGGCTATGCGGGCCCTATGATTTCTACCCGTTCGACAAGAAGCGCTCGATCGATGCGATGCAGGGGGTCGCCAGCCCGGCGCTGACCCAGCCGATCCACTTCGCCCGCGCCGACGCGCCGCCGCTGCTGCTCGTCACCGCCAGCCACGACACCGAGGTGCGCCCCTATAATGCGGTCAATCTATACCGCAGGTTGCGCGGCCTCGGCGCACCGGTGGTGTTCCGTGACTATGCCGGGCTCACCCATGAGAATGTCGCGATGGCGCTGTCGCGCCCCTTCCGCGGCAAGGCGCCGGTCCTGGCGGACGGCGTGAGCTTTCTCGACCGGATCCTCGTCGCCGATCACTACCCCAACAGCAAATGACCGGTCATTTCAGGGATGCCGGGCTTGGCTCGCGCGCAACTTTCGGTTAACGCGCGCCGATCATGGCTTCCCGACCACAGACGCTCTACGACAAGATCTGGGCCGCGCACGTCGTCGAACGGCGCGATGACGGCACCTGTCTGATCTACATCGATCGTCACCTCGTCCATGAGGTGACCAGCCCCCAGGCGTTCGAGGGGCTCCGCGTCAGCGGCCGCCGCGTCCGCCGCCCCGAGCTGACGCTTGCGGTGCCCGATCACAACCTGCCGACGACGCCGCGGGTCGACGCTGCCGGGCGGCTGCTGCCGATTGCCGACGCCGAGAGCGCGCAACAGCTCGATGCGTTGCGCCGCAACACCGCAGAATTCGGCATCGACTATATCGACGCGATCGCCGCCGAGCAGGGCATCGTCCATGTCGTTGGTCCGGAACTGGGGTTCACCCTGCCGGGCACCACCCTGGTGTGCGGTGACAGCCATACCTCGACGCATGGCGCGCTGGGCGCGCTGGCGTTTGGCATCGGCACCAGCGAGGTGGAGCATGTGCTCGCCACCCAGACGCTGCTGCTCAGCCAGTCGAAGAACATGGAAGTGCGGGTCGAGGGCAGCCTCGGCTTCGGGGTCAGCGCGAAGGACGTGATCCTGGCGATCATGGGCCGGATCGGCGCGGCGGGCGGCACCGGCCATGTCATTGAATTCACCGGTGAGGTAATCCGCGGCCTGTCGGTCGAGGGGCGGATGACGGTCGCCAACATGTCGATCGAAGGCGGCGCGCGCGCCGGGCTGGTCGCGCCCGACGACGTCACCTTTGCTTATCTCAAGGGTCGGCCGATGGCGCCGGACGGCGACGAATGGGACAAGGCGGTCGGCTGGTGGCGCACGCTCGCGACCGATCCGGGCGCGACCTATGACAAGGTCGTGCGGATCGACGCGACTGATATCGCCCCGGCACTGACCTGGGGCACCAGCCCCGAGGACGTGGTGTCGATCACCGGCGTGGTGCCTTCGCCCGAGAGCTTCGCCGATCCCGCCAAGCGCGCCGCGGCCCAGCGCAGCCTCGATTACATGGGCCTCGCCCCCGGCACCGCGATGCAGGATGTCGCCGTCCAGCACGTCTTCATCGGCAGCTGCACCAACAGCCGGATCGAGGATTTGCGCGCCGCCGCCTCGGTCGCCAACGGTCGCCATGTCGCCGACGGGGTGCGGGCGATGGTGGTGCCGGGCTCCGGTCTGGTGAAGCGGCAGGCCGAGGCCGAGGGGCTCGACCGGATCTTCGCCGCGGCGGGCTTCGAATGGCGCGAGCCGGGCTGCTCGATGTGCCTGGCGATGAACCCGGATAAAGTCCCGCCCGGCGAGCGTTGTGCATCGACGTCGAACCGCAACTTCGTGGGACGCCAGGGGCCGGGAGCGCGGACGCATCTGCTCTCGCCGGCGATGGCAGCGGCGGCGGCGGTAACCGGGCGGCTCGCCGACGTGCGTGATTTGATGGGAGAAGCGGCGTGAAGAAGGTTCTGGTGATGCTGGTGGCAGGCGCCATGCTCAGCGGCGTGGCCGCCTATGTGGCCGCGGCGCGGACATCGCCGACCCCGGTAAAGACCGAGCGCTGACCCTTCCGCGCCACCCGCATTCTGCGGGGTCGGCGCAAGTGGAGCTTTTCCCGTGAATCCCGTCACCACCGTTACCGGCACCGCCTATCCCTGGGGTGCCAAGAATATCGACACCGATATCATCATCCCCGCGCATTGGCTGAAGACCATCTCGCGATCGGGGCTGGCGCGCGGCGCGTTCGAGACGGTGCGGGCGCAACCGGGCAACGTGTTCGATGATCCGCGCTACACCGGCGCGCCGATCCTGATCGCCGGCGACAATTTCGGCTGCGGCTCGAGCCGCGAGCATGCCGCCTGGGCGCTGGCCGACATGGGAGTGACGGCGGTGATCGCGCCGAGCTTCTCCGACATCTTCTCGGGCAACGCGTTCAAGAACGGGATCGTCCCCGTGGTGCTGCCGCAGGAGGCGGTGGACCGGTTGGTCGAGGTCGCGCGGACCCATCCGGTCACCGTCGACCTGGAGACGATGACGGTGACCACGCCGTTTCAGGACCGCTTCACCTTCGACCTCGACCCGTTTCGCCGCCGCTGCCTGATGGAGGGGCTGGACGAGATCGGCTTGACCTTGGCCCGCGATACCGCAATTTCAAACTTCGAGGGCGCGATGAACCAGCATCGGCCATGGATCGAGGGGAGGAGCGGCTATGCGAGCGTTGCTGTCGAGGGCGCCGGGCGGACCTGACACTCTGGAGCTGGCCGAGCTGCCCGATCCTGCGGCGGGCAGGGGCGAGGTTGTGGTCGCGGTCAAGGCGTGCGCGATCAACTATCCCGATGTGCTGATCATCGAGGACAAATACCAGTTCAAGCCACCAAGACCGTTCGCGCCGGGCGGCGAGATCGCCGGGGTGATCGAGACGGTAGGAGAGGGCGTGACCGGCTGGCAGGTCGGCGAGCGGGTGATGGGCGTGATCGGCCATGGCGGGCTGGTCGAGCGGGTCGCGCTGGATCCGGCGCGGCTGTTTCGCCTGCCCGACGAGCGCGGCTTCGCGGAGGGCGCGGCGCTGCTGCTGACCTATGCGACGACCATCCATGCGCTGCTCGATCGTGGCCGACTGGCCGCGGGGCAGACCCTGCTGGTGCTCGGCGCCGCCGGCGGCGTGGGGCTGGCTGCGACCGAGCTCGGCAGGGCGTTTGGCGCTCGGGTAGTGGCGGCGGTGTCGTCCGAGGCCAAGGCGGCGGCGGCAAGGGCAGCCGGGGCCCACGAGGTGGTGATCTACGGCCGCGCGCCGTTCGACAAGGATCAATCCAAGGCGCTTGCCGAGCAGTTCAAGGCGGCGGGCGGTCGGCAGGGCTTCGACGTGATCTACGACCCGGTCGGCGGGGATTATGCCGAGCCGGCGTTGCGCGCTATCGGCTGGGAAGGACGTTATCTGGTGGTAGGTTTTCCTGCCGGTATCCCGCGCTTGCCGCTCAACCTCACTCTGCTCAAGAGCTGCGATGTCTGCGGCGTGTTCTGGGGCGCGTTTGCCGCGCGCGATCCGCAGGCGAACCAGGCGCACGTCGACCGATTGTTCGCCTTGTGGCGCGATGGCAGCATCGCGCCGCGCGTTACCGAGACGTTTCCGCTCGCGCGTGCCGGCGAAGCGATCGCCAGGGTCGCGGCCCGCACGGCGATCGGCAAATTGGTCGTGCAGATGGGCTAAGGGCGCCGCAGGCCGCTCCATCCATCGGTCCCCTCCGTTGCGCCGCGCCGGGGGCGGACCTATGTGGGCGGGACGGCAAGAGCGGGGTAAGTCGGCGATGACCAGTTTCGAGGATCGACAGCGCGCCTTCGAGAACAAGTTTGCGCGCGACGAGGAGATGGCGTTCCGCATCACCGCTCGGCGCAATCGGCTGCTTGGCCAGTGGGCCGCGGCGCAGATGCAGCTGACACCCGAGGAAACCGATTCCTATGCCAAGTCGGTCGTTCAGGCCGATTTCGAAGAATCGGGCGACGAAGACGTGGTCCGCAAGCTGGTGGGCGACCTCACCGCGGCGGGCGTCGAGATCGATGACGGCATCGTTCGCCGCGCGCTGGACGAGAAGCTCGTCGAGGCCCGCCGCCAGCTGATCCAATCCGAGTAGGTACGAACGATATGCCCATGGTTGCCGACGACATCGCCACGCTGATCCGCGCCGCCATTCCCGATGCGGTGGTGGAGATCACCGACCTTGCCGGGGACGGCGATCACTATGCTGCCCGCGTGGTCAGCGCGAGCTTTGCCGGGCTGCCGCTGCGCAAGCAGCACCAGGCGGTCTATGCCGCGCTCGGCGGACGGATGGGCGGCGAACTCCACGCGCTCCAATTGAAGACGGCTGCGGCCTGAAGGATGGCGACCATGACCGATGACACCCATGCCCGGATCGACGGGATCGTGAAGACCAACAAGGTGGTACTGTTCATGAAGGGCAGCCCGCTGTTCCCGCAGTGCGGCTTCTCCAGCCGGGCGGTGGCGATCCTTGATCACCTCGGCGCGCAATATGAGAGCGTCGACGTGCTTCAGGACCAGGGTATCCGCCAGGGTATCAAGGGCTATTCGGATTGGCCCACGATCCCGCAGCTCTACGTCGGTGGCGAATTTGTCGGCGGCTCGGACATCATGATGGAGATGTACGAGAGCGGCGAACTGGCCGAACTGCTGCAGGGCGAGAACCAGGGACAGGCTACCGCCGGCTGAGCACTCTTCTCGGATGCCGCACAAGGGCGGGTACGTGTCTGCCTCAGTGAGGTGGACCAATCCGCGGCTGTTCGGAATTTGGGAGAGGCCGGGTGAGGGTGGGCAACCGCGAGACTGGTAGCAGCGGTTGCCCACCCTGCTGAAACGTGTGAACGCTCGGCTGCCTGTAGCTTAGCAGGCTGCGTGCCAGAATTGATGAAGCACGCCATTCCGCGGCGGTTGGTGGTTAACGCCGCGCCGCGCTTAAGCGCTAATGTAAAGAAATCTGACAGCGGGCGCGGGCAGCGCAGTTCGCGATCTGTCGCCACCCCGTAGAATTACCACATTGACTACGCCCGTAATCGGTATGACTACAGGCGTAGTCAGTAGCGGAGTCGACGGATGGCGGAGCGTATCAGCGATGCGGAGCATGCGGTGATGGAGGTGCTGTGGGACGCGGCGCCGCTCACTGCACAGGATGTCGCCGAACGGGTCGATCCGCAGCGCGGCTGGAGCGCCAATACCGTCAAGACGCTGCTAGGTCGGCTGCTCGCCAAGGCGGTGATCGCGCATGTGCAGGATGGCCGCCGCTATATCTACCGGCCGCTGGTGGCGCGCGATGATTATGTCGCCGGCGAGTCGCGACGGCTGATGGACCGGTTGTTCGGCGGCAAGCTGACGCCGCTGGTCGCTCACCTCGCCGAGCGCGACGAACTGACCAGCCAGGACATCGCCGAGATCGAGGCGCTGCTCCGGGAGTTGAAGCAGTGAGTGGCGTCGCGCTCGCGAGCTGGGCGATCCAGGCGCTGATCGCCTCGACGCTGCTGATGGCGCTCGTGATGGCGATCCGTGCGCCGGTGCGCCGGTTGTTCGGCCCGCAGCTCGGCTATGCCCTGTGGGCGCTGCCGTTGCTCCGCCTGCTGCTGCCGCCGCTCCCCGAGCGCTGGCAGCAGGTGACCGCGACGCCGATCGCGCGCGCGGGCGAGACGCTCTCGGTAATTATCATCACCCCCGGCGCGGCGCTGAGCCATGTGGTCGCGCCGCAGGCGCCGGCATTGGCATGGACGTTGCCGTCGCCGGGGCTCCTGCTCGGGCTGTTGTGGCTGGCGGGGAGCGCGGTCTTTCTGTGCTGGCACCTCGCAGCGCATAGCCGCTTCTGCCGGCGGCTGCTGCGGTCCGCGGCGCGGGTCGAGCGGCTAGACGGGGTCAGCGTCATCGCCAGCGAGGCCGCGACCGGGCCGCTCGCCTTCGGCGTACTGCGCCGCTATGTCGCCTTTCCGCTCGACTTCGATGATCGCTACGATGCCGACGAGCGCGAACTCGCGCTGGCGCATGAGATCGGCCACCACCAGCGCGGCGACCTTGTCGCCAATTGGGCGGCGCTCGCAGTGCTCGCGATCCACTGGTTCAATCCCATTGCCTGGCGCGCCTTCAGGGCGTTCCGCGCGGACCAGGAACTGGCCAATGACGCGCGCGTGCTCGCCGGCCGCTCGACGATCGATCGTCACGCTTATGCCTGCGCGATCATCAAGGCGGCGCACGGCGGCGCCGTTTCCGCTGCCTGTCACCTCCACACCATCGACGATCTGAAAGGGAGAATACGCATGCTTTCCACCCTGCCACGCTCACGCGGCCGGATCGCCACCGGCGGCGCCATGGTCACCTTGCTGGTACTCACCGGCCTCGGCCTCACCGCCTCGGGCACGAGCGCCGCCGCGGCGCTGACCGGCAAGGTCGGTGAGACGATCGGCATTAACTTGCAGATGCCGCCGGCGCCGCGCGCACCCGCCGCACGCGTCGCGCCTGCCGCACCCGCGGCGCCCGACGCAGAGAAGGCCGCCGATGCCGCGCCCGCAGACGAGGCCCCCGAGGCCCCCGAAGCGCCGCCCGCCCCGCCGGGCGGGCATCGCCATGCCGGCACCGTCACTATTGCGGACGACCGGGTGACGATGACCGATGGCGCGGTGCGGGCTCGTGACGGGTTGCCGATCTCGGCCGCCGGCGTCCCGCTGGTCAGCGAGCGGGTGTGCGACGGGCGGCGCAACGGCGATGATCACCCGGTGGTGATCCAGACCCGCGAGCATGGCCGCAAGGCGATGATCATCTGCTCAGACCGGATCGCGAAGATGGCAGCCGCGGCTACGGCTCAGGCCGCCGCCGTCGCGGTTCAGGCTTCGGTCGCCGCCAGCCATGCGGTCGCGATGGCGCTCGACAGCAAGCAGATCCGGCTCGACGCGATGAACCATGCGATCGCCGGCATGCGGGCGGCGCGGCTCGGCATCGTCAACGAGCCGACCATGTCGGCCGACCAGCGCAGGGCGGCGCTGCAGGGCATCGACCGGGGCATCGCCGACATGCGCCAGCAATTGTCCGAGGTCGATTAAGGGCGGGGCACGCGCAGTTCGGCCGGCAGTGTTGACGAGGGCAGGGCTTGCCTTCGCCCGCTGTCGCCGCCATCTCCCGGCCATGGCTGAGCACCCGACCGGCATCCCGATCCAGCTCGAGCCCCTCGTCACCCGGGTGCTCGCGCCCAATCCATCGCCCTATACCTTTACCGGTACCCAGACCCATCTGGTCGGCATCGACGATCTAGCAGTGATCGACCCGGGCCCGGACGATGCCGCGCATCTCGACGCGCTCGTGAGGGCGATCGCCGGCCGGCCGGTGCGCGCGATCGTGATTACCCATCATCATCGCGATCACAGCCCCGCCGCGCGGCCGCTCCAGGCGCTCACCGGCGCGCCGATCGTCGGCGCCGCGCCGTTTGCTCCCGACGGCGCCGGCCCGCGCGCCGACGCCTCGTTCGATCACGCTTACGCGCCGGACCGGGTGCTGGCCGATGGCGACCGGCTGGCTGGTGACAGCTGGACGCTCGCGGCGATCGCCACCCCGGGCCACACCTCCAACCATCTCGCCTTCGCCCTGCCGGAGACGGCCGCGCTATTTTCGGGCGATCACGTGATGGGCTGGGCGACCAGCGTGGTGTCGCCGCCCGATGGCGACATGGGCCAGTATATGGCCAGCCTCGACAAGCTGCTCGGGCGCAGCGACCGCATCTATTATCCGGGTCACGGCGAGGCGGTGGAGAACCCGCAGCGGCTGGTGCGCGGCATGCTCGGCCATCGCAAGCAGCGTGAAGGCCAGATCCTGCGGCTGCTGCGCGAGGCGCCGCGCCCGGTGCCGGCGATGACCGAGCGGATGTATGTCGGGCTTGATCCGCGGCTGCTGCCCGCGGCACAGCGCTCGGTGTTGGCGCATCTGTATGATCTGCAGGGGCGTGGTCTGGTGATCGAGGAGGGGACGGCATGGCGGATCGCGGCGTGACCCCGCCGGTGGAGCTGGTACGCCCGTCGCGCGTCGCCCCGTTCCTCGCCAAGACAGCGGGCGTGCTGCTGCTGCTGGTGCTTGCCGGGCTGCTCGCGCTGTGGGGCGTGCAGCGCTATGTCGAGCACCGGCTGGCACCGGACCCCACCACCATCGCCAGCGCCAGCCTGGAAGGGCTGCGCGAGCAGAACCGGCTGTCCGCCTTTGCCGCGCGGTTCGTCGCCGTCGTCACCTCGCGCCAGTCTCAGCTCGGGCTCAGTACTGAAAAGACGCTGATCATGCCCGGCATGGTGCGCTACGAGGTCGATCTCGGCGCGCTCGACCAGGATGATGTCCGCTGGGACGCCGGCACCCGCGCGCTGTCGGTCAGGCTGCCGCCGGTGCTGATCGACGGGCCGCAGGTCGATCTCACCCAAATCCGCGAATATGGCTCGGGCGGCTTGCTCTCGCGCTTGACCAGTGCCGATCAGGGCCTCGATGCCGCCAATCGCCGTGCCGGCCAGCTCGAGCTGATCCGCCAGGCGCGTGATGCGACGCCGATGAAGCTCGCCCGCGACGCCACCCGCCACGCCGTCGAGCGCAGCTTTGCGATGCCGCTGCGCGCGGCGGGCATTGACGCCACCGTCAACGTCACCTTCGCCGACGACCCCAGCCCGAGCCGTGAGCGCTGGGACACCAGCCGCACGCCGGGGCAGGTGCTCGGCAACGCAAATTGAGGTAGAAGCCGTCCCATGGAACTGAAGACCAATTTCGCCGGGCTCGACCTGCGTGCCGAGATCGAGCGGCTGCGCAAGGACCGCAATGCCGTGATCCTCGCGCATTATTACCAGAAGCCCGAACTGCAGGATCTCGCCGATTACGTCGGCGACAGCCTCGACTTGAGCCGCAAGGCGCAGGCGACCGACGCCGACGTGATCGCCTTCTGCGGCGTGCGGTTCATGGCGGAGACCGCCAAGATCCTCAGCCCCGACAAGATCGTCGTGCTGCCCGACATGGATGCCGGCTGCAGCCTGGAAGACAGCTGCCCGCCCGAGCAGTTCTCCGCGTTCCGCGCCGCCCATCCCGATCATATCGCGCTTACCTACATCAACTGCTCCACCGAGGTGAAGGCGCTCAGCGACATCATCGTCACCTCGTCGTCCGCCGAAAAAATCCTCGCGCAGCTGCCGCGCGACCAGAAGATCATCTTCGGGCCGGACCGCAACCTTGGCGGCTATCTGGCGCGCAAAACCGGGCGCGACATGCTGCTGTGGCCGGGCGTGTGCATTGTCCACGAGGCGTTCAGCGAAACCGAACTCCTCAAGCTCAAGGCGCAGCATCCCGGTGCGCCGATCGTCGCCCATCCCGAATGCCCGGCGATCATCCTCGATCACGCCGATTACGTCGGCTCCACCCGCGGCATTCTCGAATATGCGATGGCGATGCCGGGCGACACGCTGATCGTCGCCACCGAGCCACACATCATCCATCAAATGGAAAAGGCGCTGCCACACAAGCGCTTCATCGGCGCGCCGGGCGCAGATGGTAACTGCAATTGCAACATCTGCCCGTACATGGCGCTCAACACCATGGAGAAGCTCTACGTCGCGCTGCGCGACCTCGCGCCGCGGATCGAAATGGAAGAGGGGCTGCGGATCCAGGCCAAGAAGAGCCTGGACGCGATGCTGGCGATGGCCTCGGCTACCGTGGGTCAGGGCGATCTTGGGCCCGCCAGGGTAACCGGCGACTGATCCGCCGGTGGGGCTGCTTGGGAAGCGCGGCCTCGTCCTGGCGGCAGGATCAGGCGGTGGTGTCGGAGGAGACTGCGGGGCCTTCCATGTCGAGGCCGAGCATCTGCGATCGTGCTTCGTCGATATGGATGGCGACGATCGTCAGTTGCAGTTCGTCGGCCAGTGCCAACGACGCAGTCAGCTGTTGGTACAAGGTGGCAATGTCGCGCGATCGCATGTCAGACATACATCCCCCCCCCGAAACGCAGGATTTGGTAAACCGTTGCGGCTTGCCCTTTACGGCAAGCTCGCTCAATTGTCACTCGCCTAGGTTAGTATACCGCCCCTACTACGCCGCTTTTAAGAGACCACTTCATGACATTTTCGCTGCCCGGTTTTGATCTCGAACGCTTCGTCGCGGCGACGCTGGCGGAGGATCTCGGCGGCGATGGAGTGGCGGGCGGCCGCGACGTTACCTCCGAGGCGGTGATCCCGGCGGAGGCGCGCTTTGCCGGCGTGATGGCAAGCCGCGACGCGATCACGGTCGCTGGACTGCCCATCGCCGAAGCCTTCTTCCGCACGCTCGATCCGGCTGTGCGGATCGAACGGCTGCATGACGACGGCGATGCGGTTGCGGCGGGCACGGCGCTGCTGCGCCTGGAGGGGCTGGCGCGACCGATGCTCACCGCCGAACGCTCGGCGCTCAACTCGGTGCAGCATCTCTCCGGCATCGCCACACTGACGAACAGCTATGTCCGCGCCATCGCCGGCACCGGCGCGACGTTGCTCGATACCCGCAAGACCATCCCCGGCCTGCGCGTGATCGAGAAATATGCGACGCGCATGGGCGGCGCGCAGAACCACCGGATGGGGTTGTGGGATGCGGCGATGATCAAGGACAATCACGTCGCGGTGGCAGGCAACATCGGCGAGGCGGTGCGCCGCGCGGTCGCCGCGGGGATCGAGCGGATCATCGTCGAGGTCGATTCGGTGGACCAGATCGTGCCGGCGCTGGCCGCCGGCGCTACCCATCTGCTGCTCGACAACATGGCGCCGCCGATGCTCCGCGAGTCGGTGGCGCTGGTGGCCGGCCGGGTGCCGACCGAGGCGTCGGGCGGCGTGCGCCTGGACAGCATCAGCGCCATCGCCGAAGCAGGCGTGACCTATGTGTCGGTGGGGCGACTCACCCAGAGCGCGCCGGCGGCCGACATCGGGCTCGACTTCGCGCTGATCTGATATCATCGGCGATCCGCGCTTGCACGATCCGCGGGCGGCGATAGCGTGCGGCGCGTGCAAGGGGGACATGCTGTGATCAGACCATCATCGATCATTCGGTTCGAACAGCTCTATTGGGCATCGTTCGTGATCGGCCTGATCAACACCGCAACCAGCTGGACGAGCCGCGCCCAGGTGCTGGCGGCCAACCCCGTGCTTGCCAACGCCACCTGGTTCCTGCCGGCGGTGACGGTGGTGAGCATCGCCGTGTCCGTGACCTTGTGGTATTTCATCGCCCGCACCCCGAGCGTCGTCGCCAAATGGGTGCAGGTGGTATTTGCCGGCATCGGCGCGATCAGCACGCTGCTGGCCGTAATTTCCGTGATCGGCGGCAGGGCACCGGCGCTGCTGCCGGTGGTGCTCGGGATCGTCGCCAATCTGCTTTACATCGCTGCCGCGGTGATGCTGTTCAGGCCAGATGCGAAGGAATGGTTCGGCGAAGATCGCGACGACGATCTCGATGACCTAGACCGCCCGACCGCGCCGACGGAGCCGTTCGCATGACCATGTTCCGCACCGCCGCGCCGGTCATCGCCGCCACTATCGCGCTGCTCGCCCCCGCCGTGGCGACCGGCCAGGCCTACCAATGCTCGGTGCCGACGGGTGCGCAGCGGATCCATCCGGAGCTGCCGAGCGACAGTCAGCCCGCGCGGCAGCTGCCGATCGGCGGCTATACGCTCGCGATCACCTGGGCGCCGCAATATTGCCGTGACCATGCGGACGAGGCTTCGGCACGCGTCCAATGCGGCAGCGGTAATCGCTTCGGCTTCACCCTGCATGGCCTGTGGCCGGACGGGTTCGGCAAGGACTGGCCGCAATATTGCCATCCGACCGCGCTGCTGCCGCAGCCGGTGATCCGCCTGCATCTGTGCGCGACCCCGTCGGCGCAGCTGTTGCAGCACGAATGGGCCAAGCATGGCACCTGCATGCCCGGCTACCGCCCGGCGCGCTATTTTGCCCAGTCCAATGGCCTGTACGCGCGGCTGCGCTATCCGGAGATGGACTCGCTGTCGCGCGCGCCGCTGACCGCCGGGCGCTTCGCCACGGCAATGGCGCGCGCCAATCCGGGGCTCGGCGCCGACATGATGCGGGTTACCGCCACCAAGCAAGGTTGGCTCGACGAAGTGTGGATCTGCCTCGATCGTCGCTTCCGCTACCAGCGCTGCCCGGCGCACCAGGGCGGGCTACCCGCCGGCGCACCGCTGACCATCTGGCGGGGCAGCCGCTAGCGGGCAGCCACGGTCGACGCCGGAGCGGCGATCAGCCCTCCAGCGTCACCGAGGCGGGGTGATGCTTGTCAAGGTGGCGGCGGATCAGCCGCATGTTGCGGGTGTTGGATCGAAAGAAAAAGTCCGGCACCGCGCCCACCCAGGGGATCAGCCCAAGCGCCCAGTCGACGCCAACATTGCCGAACATCCGCGCCATCTGCAGCTTGGACATGCCGACGTTGCGCGCTTCCCACACCAGCCAGGAGCCGAGCAGCGCGGCCACGGTGGTGCCGACCACCGGCACCAGATCGAGCAGCACATCCAGACCTACCCGGCGATTAATACCGGGAATGGTGAACAGGCCCTCGAGCAGATGCTCCATCGCTTCCAGCCGTTTGCGGACCGATGCGGGATCACGGCCGATAGGCAGCGAAGCGAGCAAAGGGTCGATGTTGAGCGGGCGGGCGCGTTGATCCATCACGATGATGTGGGGTCATTCCGCAGTCGGTTCAACGGGTGCCACGCGCGCGGGTTGGCGTGCCATTGCCGCAGCCTCAGCGCCACCAGCGACCAGCGCCATGGCCGAGCGATCGGGATGAACGAGACATCGTCGTTGAGCGCGATATCCGCCGCCGCGATCAGCCGCGCGCGTTCGCTCATCGTCGGCGCGTCGCGGGCGGCCAGCAGCGCCGCGCGCGCCTGATCGCCGCACAAGCCGCAGGCGTTGGCGAGATACCAGCGGGCACTGTCATAGGGCGCGACCAGATCAACCAGAGCAAGATCGGCTGGGTCGGTCAGCCTTACCCGCGCAGGCGTGATGCCGATCGCGAGTAGCGAGGCGGCGAGCTGGCCATAGACCAATGTCGCGCCGGGGCCGTCGGGCATCGCGATCCTTAGCCGCACCGCGCCGCCCGGCCAGGCGGCAACGCGTTCGCGGGCGGCGCTGCGCCGCTGGTCGGGGGTGAGCAGCGACCAGCTTGGCACCGCCGGCGGGGCGGCGGAATCGAGCTGCTCGGGCAGGGTGCGCTCGGCGACCTCCCAATCGGGGGCGATCGCGCCGGTCACCGCCGCGCGGTCGATGGCACCGTTGAGCGCGGCACGGTTGCCGGCATCGGCGAGGAAGCCGTCGCGGTTGACGATCGCCAACCCGAACAACCCGGCAGCAGGATCGACGGCGATGTTGATCCGCGCGACGCCGCTGAGCCCAAGCAACGGCCAGTCGGCAAAGGTGCCACCGCTCACCAGATCAGAATCATGCGCGGTGAAGCGGACAATCGCCCGTGCGGCGCGCTCGCCGATCAGGCGAACCTCCTGCTCGGGCGCGGTGGTGCGCCGGTCCTCGGGATCCGCACGCGACGGATCGAATGCGGGGCGCAGCAGCGGGCTGCGGCCGGCACGCGCTACCCGCATCGGTCCGGCGCCACCACCATTGGCGCGATGCCACACCGCCAGCTCCGGCTGGGCGAACAGCTTGAGCAGATCCGGCCGCGGCCGCGCCAGCCGCACTTCAATCACCTGCGGTGTCATCACCACGATTTCGTCGATCGCGGTGAGGAACGGCGCCAGCGGATTGCGTGACCCGGGCGCGATCTCGCGGCGCAGATTGCTCACCACGTCGTCGGCGGTGACGTCGCTGCCGTCGGGCCATTGCGCCTCGCGCAGACGGAAGATGTAGCTGCGGCCGTCGTCGATCACGATCCAGCGTTCGGCCAGCCCCGGCTCGATCTGGCCCGCCGCATCGAACCGGACCAGGCCCTCGGCGGTCGAGTCGAGCAGCATCCGGTCCGACGCGCTGAGATCGTGGCGGGCGGCATCGGCGAGGCGAGGGGCGGCGCCGATCGCGCTGACGATCACCGCGCCCGAATCGGGCCGCGGGTTGCACCCGGCCAGCGCCAGCGCGAGCAGGATGGTGCGGACGGCGGGACTCGAACCCGCACTCCAGGGGAAGCCGATTTTAAGTCGGCTGCGTCTACCGGTTTCGCCACGTCCGCACACCCGGGCACGAGAAGCCGAGCCGGGGCGGGGCGTCAAGGCTTGTTGGCCGCGCAACGGCTCAGAACGGCGCCTTGAGCCGCAGCATGACGCGATTGCTGGGAAAGCCGCCGACGCCGACAGCTTCGGTTTCAGCGGTCGCGCGGACGGTGCCGATTACGCCAATCTCGGCCTTGGGAAGCGCCGGCGGGGCTTCGATGCCTTGGGGAGCGCCCTTCAGCCGGTCGCGCGCTGCCTCGCTGCGGCCACAGACGACGATGTCGGTGCTGCTCGCGTCGCAGCCGGCGGGCGGCTTGATCGCGGCGAGATCGAAGGTGGCGAGGCGTGGGTCCGGCGAGGTGCCGCCGGCCTGCATCGCGATCAGGACTGCCACCAGCATCTGCCTCTCCCGTGCTGCGTGGAGCGTGAGGGGCGATTGCGGCGGTCCGATGGCGCTGGCGGGAAACGATCGCCCGCGTCAGCGATAGTTGAAGCTGATGCTGATCCGCTCGCCCTTGGCGGCGTTGGCGACCACCTCATGGCGCAACCAGCTTTCCCAAAGGAACACCGTGCCCGGTTGCGGCTCGGCATAGACGAAGGTGGCATGATCCTCGCCGGCGTCGGCCCGGCGGGTAGGGGCGGCCATCATCATCGGCAGCCGCGGATCCTCGAGCTTGAGTGCGCCGGCGCCCGGCGGCACCGCGATGTAGATCGTGCCCGACACCGCCGAATGGGGATGGATGTGACCCGAATGGGTGCCGCCGGGCTTGAGGACGTTGACCCACAGGCTGTCGAGCTTGAGCTTGCGCCCGGCGAGATCGAAGGCGCAGGCCTCGGCGAAGCGCGCGACGTGACGGTTGAGCAGCTTGACCAGATCGGCGAACCGCGGGTCGCGCGCGGGCAGATCGTTGAGCGAGGCGTAGGAGGTATAGCCGCGGTAGCCATGCGCCTTTGACCAGGCGACCCCGGCGCGATCCTGCTGCGCCAGATCGTGGCAAGCTTCCTCCAGCTCTTCGAGCAGCGCCTCGTCGCCGAGCAGGTCTTCGTAAAAACGGGTGGCGAACAGCGAGCGGATCATGTCTTCCTCGAAGCACGGGCGCGCGAGCGCATCAACCGCTATCGCGCCCGTGTCGGTCCAAGCGGCGGTCTAGGGCTGCTGGCGCAGCGCGACATCGTTCATGAAGCGCACGTCGTCGCCCGCGACGAGCCAGCCCGCTTCCGCCGCTACCGCGCCGAGCATGTCGGCGAGCGGATCGATCTCGGTCTTGGCGTAATTGCCGAGCACATAGCCGGTAACGCGATCCTTGTGGCCCGGATGGCCGATGCCGAGGCGAACGCGGCGGAACTCGGGGCCGAGGTGCTGGTCGGTTGAGCGCAGGCCGTTATGCCCTGCAGTGCCGCCGCCGCGCTTCACCTTGACCTTGAACGGCGCGAGATCGAGCTCGTCGTGGAACACGGTCAGCGCGTCCGGCCCGAGCTTGTAGAAGCGCAGCGCCTCGCCGATCGCGCGGCCGCTGTCGTTCATGAAGGTGGCTGGCTTGAGCAGCAGCACCTTGTCGGTGCCGATCCGGCCCTCCTGCGTCCAGCCCTGGAACTGCTTCTTGGTGGGGCCGAAGCCGTGCACCTCGGCGATCGCGTCGACCGCCATGAAGCCGACATTGTGGCGGTGCATGGTATATTGCGCGCCCGGGTTACCGAGCCCTGCCCAGATCTGCACGTCGCGCGTCTCCACTTAAGAAAAAGGGCAGGGAAGCGAATGCCGCCCTGCCCGATCCGTATTGCCCTGACGGCAAGCCTCAGGCGGCCGGGGTCTCGCCCTCGGCAGCATCGGCATCCGCTTCCGAGCGCAGCGCCGACGGCGTCGCGATCGTAGCGATGGTGAAGTCGCGATCCTCGATCGCGCTGGTCGCGCCTTGCGGCAGGGTCACGGCGCTGATGTGGATCGAATCGCCAAGGTCGGTGCCGGCAAGCGAGATGGTGATCTCGCTGGGGATGTCAGCCGCGTCGACCACCAGCTCCAGCTCGTGGCGGACGATGTTGAGCACGCCGCCCTTCTTGAGGCCGGCCGATTCTTCCTCGTCGGTGAACACGACGGGCACCGAGACGGTGACGGTCGAATGCTCGCCGATGCGCAGGAAATCGACGTGGATCGGGCGATCGCTGACCGGGTGGAACGCGACGTCCTTGGGCAGCGTGCGCTCGCCGTTGACCATGATCACGGAGTTCATGAAGTGGCCGGTCATCAGCGCCTTCATCAGCGCCTTCTCTTCCAGATGAACCGAGCTCGGCTCCTGGTTCTGGCCATAGATCACGGCGGGCACGCGGCCGTCGCGACGCAATGCCCGGGAGGCTCCCTTGCCAACCCGGTCACGCGTCTCGGCTGCGAGCGTAATGGTGTCGCTCATCGATATTCTCCGAAACTCGTTTGTTGTTCTTCCCGCCCACGCCTCCAGGGATGACCATGGACCGGAAGCGGGCGCGCGTAGCGGAAGGGGCCGGGAAAAGCAAGGAAGAGGGTGGAGCGCGCCAGCGTCAGTATGTCACCCGCTCGGCCTTCACACCGAGCTTGGCGAGCTGCGCCTGGACGCTGTCCTGCCCCGCGAGATGCCCGGCGCCGACCGCGATGAACACCGTGCCCGGCTGCGCCATCCGCTGCTTTACCCAGGCGGCCCAGCGCTTGTTGCGATCGACCAGCAGCACCTTGGCGACCTCGGGCGAGTCCTTGAGGCTGTCGTTCATTTCCTTGGCCAGCGCCTCGGGTTTGCCGTGCGCCCAATCATCGACCATTTCCTTCATGCTGCTGTCGAGCTTGGGCAGCTCGTCGATCGTGCTGGTCAGGAACTGGAGCTGCGCGGGCGCCGACAGCGCGCCGAAATAGCCGAGCTGCTGCTCCGCCGTTTCGAGGCCGGTGAGCGGCTTGCCCGCCTGCTTGGCGGCGGCAGTGATCACTTCCTCGGGGCCGTTGGCGCTGTCGTAACCGAGCCTGGACAGCGGCGCGATCGAGAGCTGGGTCGCGGCGAGCCAGGGCTTGTAGCGATCAAGCGCATTGGCGGGCAGGCCGAGATCGAGCACCGCCTTGGTGAAGGCCGCGCGCTTGTCGGCGGGGACCTGCTCGGTCAGCGGCGGCGTCCCGGCAGGCGCTACCCCGGTGGCGGCGACCAGCGATGCCATTGCCGCAGGGTCGGGCATCACCAGCTCCAGCTTGACCTCGTCGGCGCGATCGAATGCCGCCTTCACCGCCTCGTCGAACCAGCTCATCCCGGGTTTGAGCACATGGATGGTGCCGAACAGATAGACCGTCGTGTCCTGGTCCTTGACCACCCACAGCGCCGGATCGGCATCACTGGCGTCGCGTGCGGCGGCAGCGGGTTGCCGCTGGGCGCAGGCGGGCAGCGCGAGGGCAAGCGTGAGCGCCGAGAGCGCGGCGCCGATCGATCGGATCATAAGCGGCAAGGGTTCCACAGGAGGGACACGGGAGAGGCTGGCGACAAGCTAGGGGCGCACCTTCCAACTTGCTAGAGCGGGGGGCTTCCCTCTAAGCGCTCGAGGCATATGCCACAGCCCTTAAGCTTCCAGCGCATGATCCTGACGCTCCATGACTATTGGAGCGAGCAGGGCTGCGTGATCCTGCAGCCCTATGACATGGAGATGGGTGCCGGCACCTTCCACCCGGCGACGACGCTGCGCGCGCTCGGCCCCAAGCCGTGGAACGCCGCCTTCGTTCAGCCCTGCCGCCGGCCGACCGACGGCCGCTATGGCGAAAACCCCAACCGGCTGCAGCATTATTACCAATATCAGGTGATCCTGAAGCCCTCGCCGGCGAACCTGCAGGACCTGTATCTCGGCAGCCTCGCCGCAATCGGCGTGGACATGACCACCCACGACATCCGTTTCGTCGAGGACGATTGGGAAAGCCCGACGCTCGGCGCCTGGGGGCTCGGCTGGGAAGTGTGGTGCGACGGCATGGAGGTGACCCAGTTCACCTATTTCCAGCAGATGGGCGGGTTCGACATGAAGCCGGTCGCGGGCGAGCTCACCTACGGGCTCGAGCGACTGGCGATGTACATCCAGAACAAGGATTCGGTGTACGATCTCGCCTTCAACGACAGCGGCGTCACCTATGGCGACGTGTTCCACAACAATGAGGTGGAGATGTCGACCTGGAACTTCGAGGTCGCCGACACCGACACGCTGTTCGACGCCTTCCGCAAGGCGGCGGCCGAGTGCGAGAACTGCCTTGCCCGCAACCTGCCGATCCCGGCGTACGAGCAGGCGATCAAGGCGAGCCACACCTTCAACCTGCTCCAGGCGCGCGGTGTGATCTCGGTCGCCGAGCGCCAGGCCTATATCGGCCGGGTGCGCGACCTCGCCAAGGGCGCCTGCGGGGCGTGGATGGACAAGAACGGATGGGCGGCGTGACCGATTTCCTCCTCGAACTCCGCTCCGAAGAAATCCCTGCGCGGATGCAGGACAAGGCGCGCGACGACCTCGCCCGCCTGTTCGCCGCCGAGCTCGACAAGGCCGGGCTCAAGGCCGGCGCGCTTGAGACCTATGCCACCCCGCGCCGGCTGACGCTGATCGCCCGCGCGCTGCCGCCCGAAACCGAGGCGGTGAGCGAGGAGATCAAGGGGCCGCGCAGCAGCGCGCCGCCGCAGGCGCTCGACGGTTTCCTGCGCAAGACGGGGCTCGCTCGTGAGGATCTCACCGAGCGCGACGGCATCTTCTACGCGGTCACCAACAAGCCCGGCCGCGCCACCGCCGCCGTGCTCGCCGAGGCGGTGCCCGCGATCATCCGCGGCTTCCCCTGGCCCAAGTCGATGCGCTGGGGTGGCGATTCCACGTCCACCGAGAGCTTGCGCTGGGTGCGGCCGCTGCACGGCATCGTCGCGCTGCTCGGCGAGGCAATCGTCGATATCGAGATCGCCGGCGTCCGCTCGGCCGCGGCGACGCTCGGCCATCGCTTCCATCATCCCGGCATCATCACGATCGGCTCGGCGGCCGATTATGCCGAGAAGCTGCGTGCCTGCCACGTCATCGTCGACCAGGACGAGCGCCGCGCGCTGATCCGCGAGCGGGCAAGCGCGCTCGCCGCCGAGGCCGGGCTGGTGCTGGTCGAGGACGAGGGCCTAGTTGCCGAGAACGCCGGGCTCACCGAATGGCCGGTGCCGCTGCTCGGCCGCTTCGACGCGACGTTCCTCGACGTCCCGCCCGAGGTGATCCAGCTCACCGCACGGGTGAACCAGAAGTATTTCGTCTGCCGCGACGGCGCCGGTGCGCTCGCCAACGCCTTCGTCTGCACCGCCAACATCGAGGCGAGCGACGGCGGCGCGAAGATCGTAGAGGGTAACCGCAAGGTGCTCGCGGCACGGCTCAGCGACGCACGCTTCTTCTACGAGACCGATCTCAAGACGCCGCTAGGCGAGCAGGCGGCCAAGCTCGAGAAGATCGTGTTCCACGAAAAGCTTGGCACCGTCGCCGACAAGGTCGATCGCGTCGCCACGCTCGCGCGCTGGCTGGTGGAAGAGGGGATTATTCCCTCATCCGTCACCCCAGCGAAAGCTGGGGTCTCCAGCGATGGCGCCGGGCAAGAGCCGCAAGAGACCCCAGCTTCCGCTGGGGTGACGAACGGGGGCACGACCTCGCTGGCCGACCTCGCCGAGCGCGCCGCGCGGCTCGCCAAGGCGGATCTCGTCACCGGCATGGTCGGCGAGTTCCCCGAGCTCCAGGGCCTGATGGGCGGCTATTACGCTGCCGCGCAAGGCGAGGACCCCCAGGTCGCCGCCGCGATCCGCGATCACTACAAGCCGGTCGGGCAGGGTGATGACGTGCCGACTGCGCCTGTAACGGTGGCCGTGAGCTTAGCAGACAAGCTGGATACCATCGCGAGTTTCTTCCATCCGTACGTCGCAATGGAACCTACTGGATCCCGAGATCCCTTTGCTCTTCGCCGCGCCGCTCTCGGCATCATCTCACTGATTGAAACCAATGGCCTGCGTCTTCCACTGCGCAACGCAGTCGAAAGGCTCGAACCCGTAGTGATGGACATGGTGAAGGCTTTGGACCTCGCTGCGAAGCGGCGGCAACCCGGAAGTGGCGTGATAGTACAGGCTTACGGCTGGACGGGCTCCGACACGCCAGCTGAGCGTCTTGGGAGGTCGGTGCTCGACTTCTTCGCCGACCGCCTCAAGGTCCAGCAGCGCGACGCCGGCGTCCGCCACGATCTGATCGATGCGGTGTTCGCGCTCGGCGGCGAGGACGATTTGGTCCGGCTTCTCGGCCGGGTCCATGCGTTGCAGGCGTTCGTCGGCACGGCGGATGGGGCGAACCTGCTTGCGGGGTACAAACGGGCGGCGAACATCCTCAAGAAGGAGGGCGTCTCGGTCACCGAGGCAGGGGCGAACGGCGACGGATCGCTGGGCTACACACCCGAACCGGCCGAAGCCGCGCTGATCGCGGCGCTAGACGCGGCCGAGCCGGCGGCGGCCGATGCGGTCGCCAACGAGGATTTCGAGGCGGCGATGACCGCGCTCGCCACCCTGCGCGCACCGATCGACGCATTTTTCGAGAGCGTCACGGTGAACGATGCCGATCCCGCCAAGCGCTCGGCCCGGCTCGCGCTGCTCGCCCGGGTACGCGCGGCGGTGCATACGGTTGCGGACTTCTCGCGGATCGAGGGATGAACTAACATCCTCCAACGGGTTCGACGTGAACTTGGAATGACGAGCGTGTTTTCCTTTCCTCCCCGGGGGCGAAGCACTCACCAAGGCAAGGATCAGCGATGACCCAATATGTGTACCGGTTCGGCGGCGGCGTTTCCGATGGCGGCAAGGGCGACAAGAATCTGCTCGGCGGCAAGGGCGCAAACCTGGCCGAGATGGCCTCGATCGGCCTGCCGGTACCCCCCGGGTTCACTATCTCGACCGAGATGTGCACGCGCTATTACGAGGAGGGCGAGCGTTTCCCCGAGTCGCTGCGCGACGAGGTCGCGGCCGGGTTGAGCCATATCGAGGGCATCACCGGCAAGGCGTTCGGCGACCCGGCCAACCCGCTGCTCGTTTCGGTGCGCTCGGGCGCGCGGGTGTCGATGCCCGGCATGATGGACACGGTGCTCAACCTCGGCCTCAACGACGAAACGGTCGAGGGGCTGGTCGCCAGGTCGGGCGACGCGCGCTTCGCCTGGGACAGCTATCGCCGCTTCATTCAGATGTATGCCGACGTCGTCCTCGAGCTCGACCATGGCGCGTTCGAGGAAGCGCTGGAGGTCGCCAAGGAAGACAATGGCTATACGCTCGATACCGAACTCAGCGCCGATGATCTGAAAGCGCTGGTCGCCGAGTATAAGAAGCTGGTCGAGCAGGAATGGCACAAGCCGTTCCCGCAGGACGTCCACGATCAGCTGTGGGGCGCGGTCGGCGCGGTGTTCGGCTCGTGGCAGTCAGAGCGCGCCAAGGTGTATCGTCGGCTCAACGACATTCCCGGCGGCTGGGGTACCGCGGTCAACATCCAGGCGATGGTGTTCGGCAACATGGGCGACACGTCAGCGACCGGCGTCGCCTTCACCCGCGACCCGTCAAAGGGCGATCGTGCCTATTACGGCGAGTTCCTGATCAACGCCCAGGGCGAGGACGTCGTCGCCGGCATCCGCACCCCGCAATATCTCACCCGCACCGCGCGCGAGGAGGCCGGCGCCAAGCCCGCTTCGATGGAAGAGGCGATGCCGGCGGTCTATGGCGAGTTGGCCGAGGTGTTCGACACGCTCGAAAACCATTATCGCGACATGCAGGACATCGAATTCACGGTCGAACAGGCCAAATTGTGGATGCTCCAGACCCGCTCGGGCAAGCGCACCGCCAAGGCGGCGCTCAAGATCGCGGTCGACATGGCCAATGAGGGGCTGATCACCCGCGAGGAGGCGATCCTGCGCGTCGATCCCCAGGCGCTCGACCAATTGCTTCACCCGACGCTCGATCCCGCCGCGCATCGCGACGTCATCGCCAAGGGCCTGCCCGCGTCGCCCGGCGCCGCCTCGGGCGTGGCGGTGTTCGACAGTGACACCGCCGAGAAGCGGGCTGCCGCGGGCGAGGCGGTGATCCTGGTTCGCGTCGAGACCAGCCCCGAAGACATCCACGGCATGCACGCCGCCAAGGGCATCCTCACCGCGCGCGGTGGCATGACCAGCCACGCCGCGGTAGTCGCACGCGGCATGGGCCGCCCGTGCGTCTCAGGCGCCGGATCGCTGTCGATCGACAACAAGACACGGGTGATGCGCGTCGGCGGCCGTGAGGTGAAGGAGGGCGACACCCTCACCATCGACGGCACCACCGGCGAGGTGATGGCCGGCGCGGTGCCGACCGTGCAGCCCGAACTGTCGGGCGACTTCGGCACGCTGATGAGCTGGGCCGACGAGGTCCGCCGGCTCAAGGTGCGCGCCAATGCCGAGACCCCGCTCGATTGCCGCACCGCGCGCGAGTTCGGTGCCGAGGGCGTCGGCCTGTGCCGCACCGAGCACATGTTCTTTGATGCGGCGCGGATCACCGCGGTGCGCCAGATGATCCTCGCTGCCGACGAGGCCGGCCGCCGCGCCGCGCTGGAGAAGCTGCTCCCGGCGCAGCGCAGCGACTTCACCGAGATCTTCGAGGTCATGGTCGGCCTGCCGGTCACCGTGCGGCTGCTCGATCCGCCGCTGCACGAATTCCTGCCGCACGAGGAGAATGAATTCGCCGAGGTTGCCGAGGCCGCGGGGATCGACGTCGATACGCTCAAGCGCCGCGCCGCCGAGCTCCACGAGTTCAACCCGATGCTTGGCCACCGCGGCTGCCGGCTCGGCGTCACCTATCCCGAGATCTACGAGATGCAGGCGCGCGCGATCTTCGAGGCGGCGCTCGACGTCGCCGACAAATCCGGCGAGGCGCCGATCCCCGAGGTGATGATCCCGCTGGTCGCCACCAAGCGCGAGCTCGACCTGATGAAGGCGGTGGTCGACCGGGTCGCCAAGGCGGTGTTCGCTGAACGCGGCAAGACTATCGAATATCTTGTCGGCACGATGATCGAACTGCCGCGCGCCGCGCTCAAGGCCGGCGAGATCGCCGAGACCGGCGAGTTCTTCTCGTTCGGCACCAACGATCTCACCCAGACCACGCTCGGCGTCAGCCGTGACGATGCCGGGCGCTTCCTCGGCGCCTATGTCGAGCAGGGGATCTACGCCAAGGACCCGTTCGTCAGCCTGGATGTCGAAGGCGTGGGCGAGCTGGTCGAGATCGCCGTCGAGCGCGGCCGCAAGACCCGGCCCGACATCAAGCTTGGCATCTGCGGCGAGCATGGCGGCGATCCGGCCAGCATCGCCTTCTGCGAGAAGGTCGGGCTCGATTACGTCAGTGCCTCGCCATATCGCGTGCCGATCGCGCGGCTGGCGGCGGCACAGGCGGCACTCAACCGCTAAGCCTGCGCTATGGCCTCGCCGCGCCCGGTCACCGCGGGCGCGGCGTCCAATCGAACCAGCCGCGGCGTTCGCGCGCGGCGTAGTCGGTCGCCGGGTAGGCGGGGCGGGCGCTCGCCAGCGGTGCTGGCGACAGCGGGGCGGGCGCGGCTACTGCACTTGGATGCGCCACCACGCGATCGTCGCGGATGGTGGTCGTGGTGACCGGGGTCGCCTCGGCGAGGCGGGTATTCTCCCGCGACACCTCGGCCGTGCGCGCATTGGCGGCGGCGATGCTGGTTTCCGCGGTGCGGCGATTGGCGGCATGCGCCTCGCGCTCGGCGACGTAGCGCTCCTTCCACTTGCGGCCACCCGGATGGCTGGCGAGGCCGAACAGCCAGCCGGCAACGAACAGCAGCGCGAGCACCGCGAACTGCGTGGGCGTGGAGAACAGCATGGTAAATCTCCCTGTTACGCAGGCTTAACGAAGCGATGCCCTGATCGGTTGCTTGGCGCGCGCGCCGATCAGAAAGCGTCGCTGATCGAGCAGGCGGCCGGGCCGAGGATGACGACGAACAGCGTTGGGAGGATGAAAAGGATCAACGGCACGGTCATGATCGCCGGCAGCCGCGCCGCCTTCTCCTCCGCCCGCATCATCCGCTCGTTGCGGAATTCGGCCGAGAGCACGCGCAACGCCGAGGCGAGCGGGGTGCCGTATTTCTCGGTCTGGATCATGGTGGTGACGACCCCGCGCACGGCGTCGAGATCGACCCGGGTCGCCAGATTTTCGAACGCCTGCCGCCGTTCAGAAAGGAAACCCAGCTCGATCGCGGTGAGGGTGAACTCGTCGCCGAGTTCGGGATAGGCGCGGCCGAGTTCCTTGGCGACGCGATGGAAGGCGGCATCGACGGTGAGACCCGCCTCGGCGCAGATCACCAGCAGGTCGAGTGCGTCCGGCAGACCCTTGCGGATTGCGTTGGAGCGCTTGGTGATCTTGTTCTTGAGGAAAATATCCGGCGCCTTGTACGCCAGGATAAAGGTGATCGCGACGATGCCGTACTTCTTGAGCGGCGAGTAGGTCGCGACGAAGTCGGTGCCGTAAACAACGAACACCATGAAGCCGCCGAGCACGATCGGCAGCACCAGTCGCCCGAAGATCACCGCCACCGCCCAGTCCTTGGAGCGGATGCCGGCTTGCATCAGCTTGACCTGCGCGACCTTGAGCTGGCTGTCCTGCAACACCTTGAGCGAGCTCAGCAGGTTGCGCATGCGATCGGTGGTGTCGTTGCGCTGGACGAGCTTGGCACGGCGCTTGGTGGAGGCGGTGATGCCTGCCTTGAGCTGCTCGCGGCGATCGTTCAGCGCTTTGACGCGCTTGGTCATCGGATCGCGCACCGTGGTCACGGTGTAGATAGCGAACATCACCGCGAAGGCGGCGACGCCCGACAGGATCGTCGCGACCCACAATACGTCTATACCCATCAGGGTCGGTCCGGCTGGCTGCTCCATGTCCTGCTTGTCCGTCCCTTAAATTTCGAAGCTGACCATCTTGGCCATGATGAAGGCGCCGATGCCCATCCAGATCAGTCCGCCGATCCCGGCGATCATCAGTCGCTGATCGACGAAGAAGTTCTGCATATAGCCGGCGTTGATCATCCAGATCATGCCGAAGACGATGAAGGGCAGCGAGCCGACGATGTAGGCAGAAGCTTTGGACTCCGATGACATCGCTTTGATCTTGAGCTTCATCTGCCCGCGCTGGCGCAGCACGGTGGCCAGATTGGCGAGCGTCTCCGCCAGATTGCCGCCGGTCTCGCGCTGGATGGCAATGGTGATGACGAAGAACTGAAATTCGGGCGTGCCGAGGCGATCCGCGGTGTCCTGCAACGCCGCGTCCATCGACCGGCCTATCTTCATCTTGTCGGACACCATGCGGAATTCCTCGCCGACCGGACCCTTCATTTCCTGGCCGACGACGCCGATCGTCTCGGTGACGGGAAGACCCGAGCGAAGGCCGCGGACGAGCAATTCGATTGCGTCAGGAAATTTTGCGGTAAAGTTGGCAATGCGGCGCTTGATGAAGAAGCCGACCACGAAATGCGGAATGCCGGCACCCATGAACATGCCGAGGAACAACGCGAGCAGCAGCGGCGCGCCCTTTAGCCAGAGCAGCGCGGCAACCACCACCAAGATCGCGGCGCTCGCCTGGCCATAGCGACCAACGGTCCAGTCCTTGCCCGTCATCGCCAGCCGTTTGGCAAGCTGGGCAGGGTTGGGGAGGATGCGACCGAAAGCGACATCGGTCTTGGTCTTGCCGCGCCCGGCGGTGATCTTGCGCATCTGCGCCTCGACGATCGCACCATCGCCATGGCGCTCGCGCACCGTTGCCAGCCGTCGCGTCTGGGCGCGTTGCGGCGAAGGGCCGCTAAACGCGAACAGCAGCATCGCCAGCACCGCGAAGGAGCCCAGGAACACCATCAGGAGCGGCATCAAGTCCATTGCGGCAAACAGCCTCCAATCGTCAGAACCGCCCGCCGAAGCGGGCGGCGGGGATCATTTCTTGGCGCGCTTTGCCATCAGCGACGAGATCAGCGACTTGCCCTTGGTGCTGCCCTTGGCGGCCCCCTTGGTGTCGCTGCTGCTCTCCTCCGCGACGTAGAGCACGCGGCCGAGCATCTCGATCAGCGGCGCGATCGTCTTCGAGTTCTTGCCGGCCTCCGCCATCGGCTTGCCGAGCTTGGCAGCTTGGGCAGCGAGCTTCTGGTCGAACGGCACGACGAAATCGATGCGGCGCTCGATCGAGCCCTCGAAGTCCTTGCGGCTGATCTCGAGCTGGCCGGTGGCGTGCATGCGGTTGGCGGCGACGATCACCTGGGTCTGCGGCGCATTGGTCTTGAGCCACGATAGGATGCGGATCGTGTCGCGCGCCGCGGCAAGGGTCAGCTCGGTGACGACCACGGCGCACTGGATGTCGCTGATCAGATGCGGATGCTGGACGAGCATGCCACGCGGCAGATCCACCACGGTGCATTCGAAGGCGGCGCGCATCTCTTCCTGCAGCTGGAAGAAGGCAGAGCCGTCGGTCATCAGCGGCGCGTTGATCGGTGCCTCGGCGCTGAGCACCGCGAGCTTCTCCGATGCCTTGACCATCGCGCGCTCAATGAACAGCCCGTCGATCCGGCTGGGATTCTCGATCGCATCGGTCAGGCCACGGCCGGGCTCGAGATCGAGCGCCAGGGCGGCGGTACCGAAATGGACGTCAAGATCGAGCAGCGCGGTGGTGCGCTTCTCACGCTCGCTCATCAGCCACGCAAGCGAGGTCGCAATTGTCGAGGCACCGACACCGCCACGCGTCCCGATCACGGCAGTGGAGGCATGCGGCCGGTCGATCACCGCCTCGGCGAGCTTGGGCGCGTTGAGCATCGCCTGGGCGTGGCCGAACGCCTCGCGCAGCATGTCGGGATGCAGCGGCTTCAGCAGGTAATCCTGGATGCCGCTCGCGACCAGATCGCGATACAGGCGGACGTCGTTGACCTGTCCGGCCGCGATCACCACCGTACCCGGCTCGCAGACCTCGGCGAGCGCGTTGATGTCGTTCAGCGGATCGCCCGATTCGGCGAGATCAACGAACAGGATCTGCGGCGAGGCCGAGACCGACAGCGACTGGACCGCGTTGCGCAGGCCACCCTTGTAGATCTTGTCGACCGACCAGCCGAGTTCGGTCGCGATCGGGCGCAGGGTTTCGAGCGTGGTCTCGTCGCAGACATAGGCCGCGAAGGGATCGCGAAGGCCGCTACCGGCCGGTTTCCAAGGTGCATTCATCTTAGCTGCCCTTCGCGCTTTCGGCCTTGACCGTGTTGCCGTTGCCGGTCGGCGCCGCCTTGCGATAGGCGTCGATGGCCTTGCCCGACGTCGCCGTATCGATGAACGTGTCGCCGCCACGGCCGTGGACCAGGTCCTCGGGACGGGCGACCATCGCGGCGAGGTTGGCGTTGACCGCACAACCGAAGTTGGAGGAGGTGTTGCTGTCGAATTCGTTGCTGGCGTTGCGCGACCAGTCCGGGCAGCCCGGCGTGCCTGCGCGCATGCGGCTGACGACGACTCGGATCGTTCCCGCCGTTACCGGCGCATTGGTGATCGGCGCGTCATCCGACAACAGCAGACCGTAGCTGGCGACGACCCCGGCCACCTCGTCACGCGCGCGTACACTGTCATAGCCGGGATCGTCGATCGCGACCTTGTCGCCGAAGCCAAGGTGCATGACGGTCATCCATCCGGCAAGTCGGCGGCTTTCGCCCGGTGCGAGCGCGGTGCCGCGGGTGGCGAGGTCCAGCGCGTAATCGGCGCGGGCGACGATTGGCTGGTGAACCGATTCGACGCCGCGGTTCTGCGTGCCCATGCAGCCACCCAGCAGGGCCGGGGCGGCCAGCGCGGCGAGGAGAAGGGGATGCTTGATCATCGAAGCCATATCCTTCGCGGGCTTAGTTGGAGAAGCCGGGCGTCGGAGTGGCGCCCTTCTTCTGCTTAGTCGTGGTCGATTTAGTGTCTGCGGCGACGGCCTGCGGATCGCGCTGCGGCACGGCAGGGACCGCCGCGGCGGCACCGATCGTCGGCGGCGGAGGCGTCATCGGTACCATCAGCGGCACCGGGCGCGGGGTACCCGAGGGGCCACCGTCGAGCTGGCCCATCAGCAGCCGCGCGGCATCGCTCGGCGACCGATAGCCGTCGCTCGGTAGTGCGATCTGGCTGGGGTTGTTGACCGGCTTCACCAGATACGGCGTGATCACGATCACTAGCTCGGTCTCGTTGCGCTGCCAGCTGTTGGAGCGGAACAGCGCGCCGAGGATGGGCAGGTCACCGAGGAAGGGCGTCTTGTCGAGCGAGTTGTTGTGGCTGTTCTGCAGCAGGCCACCGATCATCATGCTCTGGCCCGAACCGAGCTCGAGGGTGGTCTCGGCGCGACGGGTGGTGACGCCCGGCACGCGGGTGCCGTTCATCGTCACCGCGTTCGAATAATCGAGCTGCGATACCTCGGGGCGGACGCGCAGGGAGATGCGGCCGTCCGACAGCACCGTCGGCGTGTACGACAGGCTGACGCCATATTGCTTGTACTCGACCGAGACGGTGCCGAGGCCCTGCGCGATCGGGATCGGCACTTCGCCACCGGCAAGGAAGGTGCCGGTCTCGCCCGACAGCGCGGTGAGGTTCGGGTTGGCGAGCGTGGTCACCTGGCCGGTAGTCTCGCCGAGGTCGAGCGTACCGAGGAAGTCGACACCAAGCAGGCGGCCAGCCAGACCCAAGGTGGTCCGCTGCGCGCCGACGGCATAGGTGGATGTCTTGGCGCCAGTGGTGGCGTCGTAGGTGATCGTGCCGGGAGTGCCCGAGGTGCTGCCGAACAGCATGCCCGAGCCGCGATCGGCGGTAAGCAGGTTGACGCCGACGTTCTTGGCGAACGAGCGGTTCACTTCGGCGAAACGGACCTGGAGGTTGACCTGCAGCGGCGTCGCCGACTTGAGGCGCGAGAGCACCTTGGTGGTCTCGCCGACATAGGCCTGGACCAGCCGCTCGGCTTCCGCGGCATCGCCTGGGCCAGCGACGGTGCCGGTGAGCAGCACCAGCCCGTTCATCGGCACTGCGGTGATCTGCGCATCCGGCATAGCGAGACGGAGCATCGCGCCAATCGAGTCGTAATTGTTGCCGACGCGAACCGTGCTGGCATAGACCACCGCGCCACTCTTGGTGGTAGCGGAGATGGTGGTCTCGCCGGTCTTCTTGCCGAAGATGTAGAGCTGGGTCGGCGAGCGAACCTGGACGTCGGCCACCGAGTCGTCGGCAACGAACAGGTCGGTCATCGGCCGCGGCAGCGTCACCAGCCGGCCGCGGCCGGTATTGACCTCGACGACCGGCGGGCGCGCCTGCGAGATGCTCTGCGCCGGTGCCGGGGCCGCGCCGCCGGCGGCGGCAACCAGCGCGATCGCCAGCGGCAGGCCGATCGGCTTCAACAACTTAGCCATCTTAATTCTTCCCCCCGACCGGAACCACGGTCACGCTGGTGCCGCGCGCGATGCGCACGACGGGACCCTGGGCGATGGCAGGCGCCACACCCCCGGCATTGGCGGCGACCGGCACACCGTTCATCGGTGCGGTGCCATCCATCGACTTGCCGGGGACGCTGCTGCGCTGGAAGCGCGACACGTCGGCCCCGGTGGCAAAAGTGGTGTTGCCGACCTGCGGCTGGCTGGCGAGCTGGAGCAGCATCGCCTTCTCCGCCTTTGGATCGCCATCGGGCACCTTGACCGCGCCGCTGGCGATCGCCTGCTCGAGTTCGGCAGAATTGTCGGCAAGGCTGCGCAGCGACAGCGACAGATCGCCCAGCGTCTTGGCCACCGCGAGCTGCTCGGCCATCTTGGGCGTCGCCTCGACGGTGACGGTGGAGAAGGTGCTTACCTGGCTCTTGCCGTTCTCGCCCACGGTGTTGTCGGTGCGCTGATCGGTGGCGAGCACGCGGACATTGCGCATGATCGTTTCGGATACCTTGAGCGGGGCGCCGTTACCACCGCCCGCGACGCTCTGGGTCAGCACCAGATCGACCCGGTCGCCCGGGAAGACGAAGCCTGCAACTGCGGCCTGGCCCGAAACACCGACGGTGACGGCGCGCATGCCCGGTCCGAGCGCGGCGGCCAAGAACCCGCGGTCGCCGGGCTGGACCAGCGTACCCTGGGTGATCGGCTGCCCTGCGGTGATCGCGTTGCGCACCACCGTGCCCTGCAGCTTGGCGACATCGGTGGTGGTCTTGATGTAATAGGCGCCGTCCACCAGTTCCTTGGGCCAAGGCTGGAACTTGAAGGCGGTAGGCTCGAGGATGGTGCCGACCGGCAGCGCGCGAGTCGCGACCAGCACCTCGGGGCCATCGATCGGCGCGACCGGCTGGCCCATGGCAGACGCCTGCGGTGCCGCCGAGCCCGCGATGAGCGTGCGGGCGAAGAATGCCGTGATAGCGGCGACGAACAACGCGCCCACCAGCAACACGATCTTGCGACTATCCATTTAACTCGGGCCTTTCGGAGCGCCGGTGATTGAACCGGCGATAAGCATTTGCAGGAAAGTGGTTAAAAACCGGTTTGTGGTAATGCGAGCAGCGCCGCGGCGGCGATAGCGACCCCGTAGGGGATCTCCAGCTGCCCCTGTTTCTGGCGAATCGTGCGCTCGATCAGCATCAGCAGCGTGATCGCGCCGCCCGCGATCGACATCACCATCAGCATCTGGATCAACCCGCCGAGCGGCAGCCACAGCGCGAGCGCGGCGATCAGCTTGACGTCGCCGCCGCCCATCCAGCCCATCGCAAAACAGCCGCAGAAGATTGCGAAAACCAAGGTGGCGACAATCAGCTGGACGCCGATGTCAGCCCAGCCGAGTCCGATCGCCCACCACCAAGCGGGCGCCGCCAGCGCGATCGCCGCGTTCTTCCAGTTGGCGATTTCGCGGATACGCGCATCCTCGATGCCCGCCGATACCAGCAAGGCCCCGAGCGCTACGAGCAGCGCCACCGCAAAGACATTGTCCCACCCCATCGGCGCACACCGGTAGACGCGATGGCTTGCGAAAACGTAACCATGGCGATGATGCTCGATCCCATGGCCTTTCGCCGCACCATTCCCGCCGGCGCTACCTTCTCCTCCTGGAAGGCGCCCGATGGCTGGCTCCACCGTCGATTCGACTGGCCCGGCGCGGGGCGGGGACGGATCCTCATCCAGGGTGGCCGCGCCGATATCATCGAGAAGTATCTAGAGGTGATCGCCCATCTGCATGGCCGTGGCTGGTCAGTCACCGCATTCGACTGGCGCGGTCAGGGGGGCTCCGGGCGATTGTCGACCAATCCGCATGTCGGTCATGCCGACGACTTCGGGGCGTTGGTCAGCGACCTTGGTGCCTTCTGGCAGGCGTGGATAGCGGAGGCGGCTGGACAGGCAGGGCCGGCGGTGCTGCTCGCGCATTCGATGGGCGGGCATCTGGCGCTGCGCGCAATGCTCGACGGGCTGGTGGCGCCGGACGCGGCGGTGCTGGTCGCACCGATGATCGGTATACGCTCGCCGCTCGGGTCGCGGATCGGTGCGTGGGTGGCGAGCGCGCTCGCGCGTACCGGTGATCCTGCGCGCGCGGCGTGGCGGGTGCGGCCGGACCAGCGCTCCGCCGGCCACCGCCAGCGGCTGCTCACCCATTCGGTCGAGCGCCATGGCGACGAAGCCTGGTGGTACGGCCGCCAACCCGCGCTGCTGCTCGGCCCACCGAGCTGGGCCTGGGTGCGCGAAGCGTTCCGCTCGGGCGCCGCGCTGCAGGCCGATCCGCGTCTCGCCACGCTCGCCGTGCCGGTGCTGATGCTGATCGCCGACCACGACGGCCTGGTCGACTCGGCGGCGGCGCGACGCCTCGCGGCACGCCTGCCCGACGTCGAGCTGGTACGATTCGGGACCGAGTCGGCGCATGAAATTTTGCGCGAGGACGACGGGGTCCGGCAGCGCGCCTATGCGGCAATCGACCAATTCCTCGATGAGCGCGCCGCGTGACGAAGACCTACGACATCGCCATCGTCGGAGCCGGCATGGCCGGCGCCAGCCTGGCCGCGACGCTCGGCTCGCGTGCCCGCGTGCTGATGCTCGAGGCGGAGGACCAGCCTGGCTACCACGCCACCGGGCGCTCGGCCGCCTTCTGGTCGGAAACCTATGGCGGGCCGGGCGTCCAGCCGCTGACCAGTGCCTCGGAGACCGCACTGCGCGAGGGCGGCTTTCTTGCTCCGCTCGGCTCCGTGCAGATCGGGCGGCCAAGCGACGCGCAGCGGATCGACGCATTCCTCGCAAGCTTTGCGGATAGCTCGGTGCCGTTGGCGCGGGTCGATCCAGCTGCGTACATTCCGGGGTTGAAGCCCGATTGGACGCTCGGCATCAGCGAGCCGACCTGCGCCTATATCGATGTCGCTGCGCTTCATGCCCTCTACCTTGCGAACGCCCGCCGCGCCGGCACCGAGATCGTCGCGCGAGCCGGGCTGAAGCAGGCGAGTCGCACCGATGGACGGTGGTCGCTGGAGACTGACGCCGGCGAATTTACCGCTACCGTGCTGGTCGATGCCGCTGGCGCCTGGGCCGACGCGGTGGCCAGCGCGGCTGGCGCCCGACCGCTCGGGATCCGCGCATACCGGCGAACGCTCGTGCAACTGCGTACCGATCCGCCGGCGCCCGCGACCATGCCGCACGTTGCGGACATTTCGGGAAATTTTTACTTCAAGCCGGAGGCGGGTGGGCGCGTGTGGCTGTCGCCCCACGACGAGACCCCGGCGCCACCAGGGGACGCCGCGCCCGAGGAACTCGATGTCGCGATCGCAATCGATCGGTTCGAGCAGGTGGTCGAGTGGAAGGTCACGGCAGTGGAGCGTAGCTGGGCAGGCCTGCGCAGCTTTGCGCCGGATCGGTTGCCGATATATGGCTTCGATCCGCTGGTACCTGGCTTCTTCTGGTGTGCAGGTCAGGGCGGCTTCGGCATCCAAACCGCGCCTGCGGGTGCTGCAGTTGCGGCCGGCCTGTTGCTCGGCGAGTCGCTTGGCGAGGGCTATGCCGGCATCGATCCGTCGCGTTACGCGCCCGGCCGGTTCGCGCTCTAGCGCATCGCGATCAGGCCGCAGGCTTGCGGCCCGCTTCCACCGCGGCGTCGCTGGCGAGCTTGTCGACGCGTTCATTGTCGGGGTGGCCGGCATGGCCTTTGACCCAGACCCACTCGATCTCGTGCTTCTGCGCCGCATCGAACAACGCCTGCCACAGATCGGCGTTCTTGACCGGCTTTTTGTCGGCGGTGCGCCAGCCGTTCTTGCGCCAGCCGTGGATCCAGCGGGTGAGGCCATCCATGACATATTTGCTGTCGGTGGAGAGCTTGATCGTGCACGGCCGCGTCAAGATGGCGAGCGCCTTGATCGCGGCGGTGAGTTCCATGCGGTTGTTGGTGGTCAGCGCCTCGCCGCCGGACAACTCCTTCTCATGCTCGCCGAAGCGCACGAGCGCGCCCCAGCCGCCTGGTCCGGGATTGCCCTTGCAGGCGCCGTCGGTCGCAATTTCCACCACCGTCATGCGAACAGATTTCCTTGCGTGTAAGCCAGATAGCGACGCCAATAGGCTAGCGGATCCTTGCGCGTCACCAGCGCGCCCGCAGGCGTGTTGAGCCAGTCCCATGCCCGGGTGAGGGTGAAGCGGAGGCACGCGCCGCGCGCGAGCACAGGCAGCGCCGCGCGTTCGTCGGCGGTCAGCGCAAAGCGCTCGGTATAGCCGTCGATCAACGCATCGCCGACCGTCTCGTCGAACCGCTCGCCGGTGGCGTCAAAGCTCCAGGCGGTGTGGGTCACGGCGAGATCGTAGGCGCGAACGTCGGTGCATGCGAAATAGAAGTCGATCAGGCCGCTGACTTGGTCATCCAGCATCAGCACATTGTCCGGGAACAGGTCGCCGTGGATCACCGATTGGGCCAGCTGCCCGGGCCAGTGCGCGACCACCTCGGCGACCGCTGCCGACAGCTGGGTGAATAGCCCTGGCGCAATGGCGTCGAGACCGGCGCCGCATTGATCGAGCAGCGCCTGCCAGGCGCCGGGGCCGAGCGTATTGGCGCGTGTCGGCGCAAAATCCTGCAGGCTGCCGTGCAGCTTGCCGAGAGCCGTGCCGACGTGGCGCGCCTGCACGGGCGTCGGTGTGCTGGCCGAGATGCCCGGCAGGAATTCGATCAGGCAGGCGGGGCGGCCGGCGAGTTGATGGATCGTCTGCCCGCCACGGTCGGGCAGGGCGCGTGGCACCGGATTGCCGCGGCGCGCGAGATGCTCGAGCAGATCGAGGAAGAACGGCAGATCGCCGGCGTCGACGCGCTTTTCGTAGAGGGTGAGAAGGAACCGCCCCTTGCTGGTATCGACCAGATAGTTGGAGTTTTCGACTCCCTCCGCGATGCCCTTCTGCGCGACCAGCACGCCGACATCGAACCGGGTGAGGAATGCCGCCAGCGTCTCCGAGGGTACCTGCGTATAAACCGCCATCAGGCCGCCGCGTCGAGCCCGCGTGGCAGCTTGAAGGCGATCGTCTCGCGGGTGGTCTCCTCCTCCTGCTCGGTGATCGCGTAGCGCTCGGCGAGCCGGTCGACCAGTTCACGGACCAACAGTTCGGGGGCGGATGCGCCGGCGGTGATGCCGAGCGTAGTGACACCGGCGAGAAAGTCCCAGTCGAGTTCGCTGGCGCGCTGAATCAGGCGTGCCTGAACGCCCTCGCGTTCGGCGACCTCGACCAGTCGTACCGAGTTCGACGAATTGGGCGCGCCGATCACCAACATGCGGTCGCAGGAAGCGGCGATCGCCTTGACCGCGGCCTGACGGTTCGACGTCGCATAGCAGATGTCCTCGCCGCGCGGCGGCTGCATCAGCGGAAAGCGGCGCTGCAGCGTCCGCACCACGGCGGCGGTATCGTCAACCGACAGCGTCGTCTGCGTCAGGAAGGCGAGGTTTGCGGGATCGGCCGGGGCGAACAGCTCGGCGTCCGCCTCCGTCTCGATCAATGTCATTACCCCTTCGGGCACCTGGCCGAAGGTGCCGATCACCTCGGGATGACCGACGTGGCCGATGAAGACGATGTGGCGCCCTGCGGCAACCAGCCGCTCTGCCTGGCGGTGGACCTTGGAAACCAATGGGCAGGTCGCGTCGAAATAGCCGATGCCCCGGTCCTCGGCGGCCGCGGGCACCGACTTCGGCACCCCGTGCGCGGAGAACACCACCGGTGCGCCATCGGGCACCTGATCCAGCTCATCGACGAAAATCGCGCCCTTGGCCTTGAGACTGTCGACCACGAACTTGTTGTGGACGATCTCATGGCGGACATAGACCGGCGCGCCATTCTTCTCGATCGCCAGCTCGACGATGCGGATGGCGCGATCGACGCCAGCGCAGAAGCCGCGCGGGGCTGCGATCAGCAGCGTGAGGGCCGGTTTGTCGCTGGGCGTCATGATGCCGCGGCTCTACGCCATTGCTTGCGCGGGTGAAAGCCGGTTCCTATGGTGCGCGCCGATCCGGGGCCGCCATTCGGTCTGGCCCCAGCCGTTCGAAAAGGTACGCGTTCCCGTGAAAACCACCCTGCTTGGCCTTTCCGCCCCGGCACTTGCCATTGGCGCGCTTGCTCTTGGCGGTTGCGCCGGCAAAGGCGAGATCGTCGAAGGCGGCATCTCCGCGGTTCGCTCCGCCTGCCCGGTGGTCGGGGTGCCGGCCGGCACCGGCGACGTAACCTTGTTTGATCCGGCGGGCAGCCGCGACGCCAGTGCGATCGACGTCGTTGCCGATGTCACCAATGTTCGCTCCACCTGCAACGACAGCGGCGAGCAGATTGCCACCACCGTCACCTTCCAGGTCAACGCCCGTCGCACCCGCGCCGATGCGCCGCGTGACCTGACGCTGCCCTATTTCATTGCCATGGTTCGCGGCGGCACCAACGTCACCGCCAAGCGGGTCGGCCAGGTTGCGGTGCATTTCGATGCCGGCCAGGCGCGTGCCACCGCCACCGGTCAGGCAACCACCTGGGTGGGCCGCGCTGCGGCGACCCTCCCGCAGAACGTCCGTGACGAGCTGACCAAGAAGCGTAAGGCCGGCGACCAGGATGCGGCCACCGATCCGCTGACCCGCCCCGAAATCCGCCAGGCAGTGCTGAGCGCGAGCTTCGAGGCGCTGGTCGGTTTCCAGCTAACCGACGATCAGCTGAAGTATAACGCGCAGCGTTGATCGCGGCTGGGCTGATTGCCGATTGACTTGGGTTTTCAGCCCCGCCACAGCCTGACGGGTCGATGCCGGGCAACCAGCATGGGCACGCGCGGGAGAGAGCCTCCGTTTCGACCTTGGCATCATGGCTGCCGGTCGGAAGAAGGAGGCCGCCGAAGGAGCAACCACCCCGGAATCTCTCAGGCAACCCGGACCGCGCGCGCCGATCGACACTCTGGAAAGCGCTCCTTCGAGGGGCCACCGAAGGGGTAAGCCGGGCCATCTGCGGGCCGGCGAAAGCTCTCAGGTACCGTGACAGAGGGGGTTTGGTTCGGTTGCGGCGCCAGGCTGCAGTCGGCCGCCCTGTGGAGACGGTTCGATGAGCATGCCCCCCAAGTCCGATATTGCCGATGTGGCGAATGCCGATGGCGACGATGCCGCGCACGACGTCGTCCAGCAGCTCCCGCTCGACGGGTGGCACCGTGCCCGCGGCGGCCGCATGGTACCGTTCGCCGGCTATGATATGCCCGTCCAGTACGAGGGCATCATGGCCGAGCATCTGTGGACCCGCGAAAGCGCGGGACTGTTCGACGTCAGCCATATGGGCCAGCTGGTGTTCACCGGCGAGGGCGCCGACAAGGCGCTCGAGGCGGTGCTGCCCGGCGACGTCACCGGCCTCGCCCCGAAGCGCAACCGCTACTCGCTGCTGCTCGACGAGCAGGGCGGCATCCTCGACGACCTGATGATCACCCGGCGTTCGGCGACCGGCGACGGCGAGGATGGCGACGAGTTGTACATGGTGGTCAACGGCGCCACCAAATATGACGATATCGCCTATCTGCTCGATTTCCTGCCCGACGCGGTGACGCTGAACCTGATGGACGAGCAGGCTTTGCTCGCGGTGCAGGGCCCCAAGGCGGTTGCCGCGGTAGCGCGGCTGGTGCCGGGTGTTGATCGCCTTGTGTTCATGACCGCCGATGCGTTCGAGTGGAACGGCGCGCCACTGTGGATCAGCCGCTCGGGCTACACCGGCGAGGACGGGGTCGAAATTTCGATACCTGCCGACGTGGCCGAAGCCTTTGCCGATGCCCTGTGCGCGGAGCCCGAGATCAAGCCGATCGGCCTCGGCGCCCGCGACTCACTGCGGCTCGAGGCCGGGCTGCCGCTTTACGGCCATGACCTCGATCCCGATACGACGCCGGTGATGGCCGATCTCGGCTTTGCGCTCGCCAAGAAGCGTCGCGAGGCGGCGGATTTTGCGGGGGCCAAGCGGATCCTCGAGGAGCGTGAGCATGGCCCCGCGACCAAGCGCGTCGGGTTGGTGGTCAGTGGCCGCCAGCCGGTGCGAGAGGGCGCGGGCGTGGTCGATGCCAGCGGCGCTGAAATCGGCAAGGTTACCAGCGGCGGCTTCGCGCCGTCGTTCGGCGGCCCGATCGCGATGGCCTATCTGCCGGCATCGCTCGCGGTCGAGGGGCGGACCGTCCAGCTCGTGCAGCGCGGCAAGATCCACAACGCCACGGTGGCGCCGATGCCGTTCGTGCCACACCGCTACGTTCGCCAGGTTTGAGCAGCAACTTTGAGCTTTTTGGGAGGCAGATGAGATGAGCCGTTACTTCACCGAAGATCACGAGTGGATCGATGTCGATGGCGACATCGGCACCGTCGGCATTTCCGATTACGCGCAAGGCCAGCTCGGCGACATCGTGTTCGTTGACGTGCCCGAAGAGGGCAAGCAACTCGGCAAGGGTGACGAGGCCGCAGTGGTCGAATCGGTCAAGGCCGCGTCGGACGTCTATTCGCCGGTGTCGGGCACGGTGATCGAGGGCAATGCCGCGCTCGCCGACGATCCCAGCCTGGTGAACACCGACCCCGAAGCGGAAGGCTGGTTCTACAAGATCACGCTGAGCGACCCGTCCGAGGTCGAGGCACTGATGGACGAGACCGCCTACGAAGGCTTCGTCGCGAAGCTGTAAGTCCCACCGTAACTGTCATCCCGGCGCGAGCCGGGATCTTGCGCCCTCTGCGCGACGCTATCGTCGATCCAGTAGCCCGAGACCCCCACCATTGTTGGGGGTGACGTTTCAAAGGAACGTGATGCGCTATCTGCCCCTTACCCCGTCCGATCGCGAGGCCATGCTCGGCGTGATCGGTGCCGCGTCGATCGACGATCTGTTCGTCGACGTGCCCGAGTCGGCGCGCCTCCCCGGACCGGTGCCCGGCCTGCCGCTTCACGCCAGCGAGCTGGCGGTCGAGCGGCACATGACGGCGCTGGCCCGCAAGAACATTGTGGCGGGCGAGGGGCCGTTCTTCCTCGGCTGTGGCGCTTATCGCCACCACGTGCCCGCCAGCGTCGATCACCTGATCCAGCGCGGCGAGTTCCTGACCGCCTACACGCCCTATCAGCCTGAAATCGCGCAGGGCACGCTGCAGATGCTGTTCGAGTTTCAGACGCAGGTGGCGCGGCTGCTCGGTACCGATGTTGCCAACGCATCGATGTACGACGGCTCGACCGCCTGCTGGGAGGCGATCGGCATGGCACGGCGGATCACCAAGCGTGGCAAGGCGATCCTCTCGGGCGGGCTGCACCCGCATTACGTGTCGGTCGCCAACACCATGGCGAAATACACCGGCGACGTGCTCGACACGGCGACGCCGACGCTTGGCGCGGACACCGACATCGAGCGGCTGATCGCGAGCATCGACGCCGACACCTCATGCGTTGTCGTGCAATATCCCGATATCCTCGGCCGCATCGCCGATCTCACCCCGCTCGCCGATGCCTGCCACGCCAACAAGGCGCTGCTGATCGCGGTGGTCACCGAGCCGGTGGCGCTCGGGGCGATCAAGAGCCCGGGCGAGATGGATGCCGACATCGTTGTCGGCGAAGGCCAGTCGCTCGGCGTCGGGCTCCAGTTCGGCGGACCCTATGTCGGCCTGTTCGGCTGCAAGGACAAATACGTTCGCCAGATGCCCGGCCGGCTGTGCGGCGAGACCATCGACGCCGAGGGCCGTCGCGGCTTCGTGCTCACCCTGTCGACGCGCGAGCAGCATATCCGCCGCGAAAAGGCGACGAGCAACATCTGCACCAACTCGGGGCTGTGCGCGCTCGCCTTCTCGATCCACATGACCCTGCTCGGCGAGGCGGGTCTGCGCGCCTTGGCCGCGACCAACCATGCCGGCGCGGTCGCAGCGGCCGAGCGGCTCGTGCGGGTCCCGGGAGTCGAGCTTGTCACCGAGAGCTTCTTCAACGAATTCACGCTGAAGCTACCCACGGAAGCCCGGCCGATCGTGCGTGCGCTTGCCGAGCGCGGAATTCTCGCTGGCGTGTCGCTCGGCCGGCTCTATCCGCACGCCGTCGATCTCGCCAACGGGCTGGTCGTCGCGGTGACCGAAACCACCACCGCGGAGGATGTCGAAACCCTTGCCGCTGCGCTCGAGGAGCTGCTCGCATGACGATCAACCAGAGCGGCTGGCGCCCGACCGCGCCGGAGAAGGGCGAGTCGATCGCCGCTACCTTCACCGGCAACAAGGCACTGATGCTCGAGGAAGCGCTGATCTTCGAGATCGGCTCGACCGACACGACGGGCGTCGAAGTCGCCGCGCCTGCCAAGGTCGGCTCGCGGCTCGGCGGGCTCGACCGTGCCGCACCGATCGGTCTACCCGGCCTGTCCGAGCCTGAGGCGGTCCGCCATTACACCAGGCTCAGCCGACAGAATTACGCAATCGATCTCGGCCTGTTCCCGCTCGGCTCATGCACGATGAAGCATAATCCGCGTTTGAACGAGAAGATGGCACGGCTGCCGGGCTTTGCCGACGTCCATCCGCTCCAGCCGGTCGACACCGTCCAGGGCGCGCTGGAGGTAATTCACCAGCTCAGTCACTGGCTGGTGACGCTTACCGGCATGCAGTCGGTGGCGATGAGCCCCAAGGCCGGCGCGCATGGCGAGCTGTGCGGTATCCTCGCGATCAAGGCGGCGCTCGAGGCGCGTAACGAGGGTCATCGCAAGGTGATCCTGGTGCCCGAATCGGCACATGGCACCAATCCCGCCACCGCCGCCTTCGCAGGGTTCACGGTGGAGGACATTCCCGCCACCGCCGACGGCCGGGTCGACACCGCGGCACTGACCGCGCGGCTCGGGCCGGACGTCGCCGGCGTGATGATCACCAATCCCAATACCTGCGGGCTGTTTGAGCGTGATCTCAAGGTGATCTCGGACGCGGTGCACGCTGCGGGCGGCTACGTCTATTGCGACGGCGCCAATTTCAACGCGATCGTCGGCCGGGTGCGCCCGGGCGACCTCGGCGTCGATGCGATGCACATCAACCTCCACAAGACCTTCTCGACGCCGCACGGCGGCGGCGGCCCGGGCTCCGGGCCGGTGGTGTTCTCTGCGGCGCTCACCCCGTTCGCACCGCTGCCCTTCGTCGACAAGCAGGGCGACCAATTCGTGCTGGTCGAGGAAGAGACTGCCGAGGATCATCATGCGCAGAGTTTTGGCCGCATGGTCGCGTTCCATGGCCAGATGGGCATGTTCACCCGCGCGCTGACCTATATCCTCAGCCACGGCGCCGATGGCCTTCGCCAAGTCGCCGAGGATGCGGTGCTCAACGCCAATTACGTGCTGCGCAGCCTCGAAGGTGCGCTCGATGCGCCGTTCGCGGGCAGCGGGCCGTGCATGCACGAGGCGATCTTCTCCGATGCCAACCTCGCCGAAGGCTTCTCGACGCTCGACGTCGCCAAGGGGCTGATCGACGAGGGCTTCCACCCGATGACGGTCTATTTTCCGCTGGTCGTCCATGGCGCGATGCTGGTGGAGCCGACGGAGACGGAGTCGAAGGCGGCGCTCGATCAGTTCATCGGCGCGCTGCGCTCGGTGGCGGAACGCGCCAAGGCCGGTGACGAGGCGCTCAAGACCGCGCCGCATTTCGCGCCGCGCAGCCGGCTCGACGAAACACAGGCGGCGCGCAAGCCGGTGCTGGTGTGGAAGGACAAGGCCGCCGCCGAATAGGCCTGGATCGTTGGTGCCTTACCCTGTTACCACAGCGTTGGAGTGGTAGCGGGGAGGGTATTATGCAGGCACACGCAGCACAGCCGAACCAGTGGATCGGCTATGTCATCAGCACGGTGATCGTGGTCGTGGTGCTGGCTATCCGGATGCGGGGGATGAAGCGGATGCGGCCGCTGCGGCTCGAGACGCTGTGGGTGATCCCGGCGATCTACGCGGCGTTCGCTGGCGTGATGTTCGTCCAGTTCCCGCCCGGCCGGCTCGGCTGGCTGTTCAGCGGCCTTGCCCTGCTGGTCGGCGGCGCGCTCGGCTGGCAGCGCGGCAAGATGATGCGGATCACCGTGGATGCGGAGACCCACAAGCTCAACCAGCAGACCTCGCCGGCGGCGATGCTGTTCATCGTCGTGCTGATCGGCGTCCGCTTCGCCGCGCGCGACCTGCTGGCCGGCAGCGGCACCTACAGCCTGCATCTCAGCACGATGCTGATCACGGACGTGCTGATCGCGCTTGCCGTCGGGCTGTTCGCGACGACGCGGCTGGAGATGTACCTGCGCGCGCGGCGCATGCTGGCGGCGGCACGGGCGCCGGCGACCGCCTGAACGAGCCGGGGTGACGAACATCCCGCGCGCGGATAAAGCGCGCGGATGAAGCACGCACTCCCCGTCACCCGCGAAGCGGATTTCGCCGCCTGGTATCAGTCCGTGATCAGCGAGGCCGATCTCGCCGAGGAGTCCGGCGTGCGCGGCTGCATGGTCATCCGCCCCTGGGGCTATGGCATCTGGGAGCGAATCCAGCGGTTGCTCGACGACCGGATCAAGGCGACCGGTCACGAGAATTGCTACTTCCCGCTGTTCATCCCGCTCTCCTATTTCGAGAAGGAGGCGGAGCATGTCGAGGGCTTCGCCAAGGAGATGGCGGTCGTCACCCACCACCGGCTGGTCGGCGACGGCAAGGGCGGGCTGGTGCCCGATCCCACCGCCAAGCTCGAGGAGCCGCTGGTCGTGCGGCCGACCTCGGAGATGGTGATCGGCGCCGCCTTCGCGCGCTGGGTCCAGTCGTGGCGCGACCTGCCGGTGCTGATCAACCAATGGGCCAATGTCGTGCGCTGGGAGATGCGCACCCGCATGTTTCTGCGCACGTCCGAGTTCCTGTGGCAGGAGGGGCATACCGCGCATGCGACGCCCGCCGAGGCGCGCGACGAGACGCTCACGATGCTCGAGGTGTATCGCTCCTTCGCCGAGGAGTGCCTGGCGCTGCCGGTGGTCGCGGGCGAGAAGCCCGAGAACGAGCGCTTCCCGGGTGCGGTCGAGACCTGGTCGATCGAGGCGATGATGCAGGACGGCAAGGCGCTCCAGGCGGGCACCAGCCACTTCCTCGGCACCAACTTCGCGCACGCGCAGAACATCCGCTTCCAGAACGCCGACGGCCAGTTCGAGCTCGCCAACACCACAAGCTGGGGCGTCTCGACCCGGATGATCGGCGGCGTGATCATGGTCCATGGTGACGACGACGGCCTGCGCGTGCCGCCGCGGATCGCGCCCTGGCAGATCGTGATCGTGCCGATGCTGCGCGACCAGCCCGAAGACGAAAGCATCGTCGCCTACGCCAAGGCGCTGCAGGCCGAGCTTGCGGCGCTGTCGGCACTCGGCGAGCCGGTGCGCGCGCTGATCGACCTCAAGCCGGCCAAGGCGGCGACCAAGCGCTGGGGCTGGGTGAAGAAGGGCGCGCCGGTGGTGATCGAGATCGGCGGCCGCGACGTCGCCGGCGGCAATGTCTCGGTGATCCGCCGCGACCGGCTGTACCGCGAGGACGGCAAGCTCGATTCGCAGGTGATGGCACGCGACGAACTGGTCGCCACGGCGCCGGCGCTGCTCGAAGCGATCCAGGCCGGGCTGCACGACGAAGCGACCGCGCGGCTGAAGGCGGCCATCGTGCCGGCGGCCGACTTCGCCGCGGTCGAGGCTCATTTCGCCGAGGGGGTGAAGAACCCCGGCTGGGTCGAGGTGCAATGGGCCAAGCCGACCGGCGCGGCGCTCGACGCGGTGGTGGAGCGGCTGAAGGCGCTCAAGCTGACGGTGCGCAACGTGCCGGTCGACGCGGCGCCGGCGGACGGCACCTGCATCTTCACCGGCGAGGCCGCGGTGGAGCGGGTGTTGCTCGCGCGGGCCTATTGAGCGCTAACTTCGCTAAGGTCACGCATATCGACCATGGCAGAGCCCGACGACTTGGGTGATGCGCCGGGCGTCCGGCGAGCGTGACAGGGTAGGGCACTGTAGGACAGCCCCGAATCACCCGTGGGCGGCGATCCACTGCTCGACCACCGGCGCGACCGTGTTGCGCCAGCGGCTGCCGTTGAAGATGCCATAATGGCCGGCGCCTTCGGCGACGAGGTAGCGCTTCAGCTCGGCGGGGAGGCTGGTGGCGAGGGTCAGCGCCGCTTTGGTCTGGCCGAGCCCGGAGATGTCGTCCTTCTCGCCCTCCACCGCGAGCAGCGCGACATCGGTGATCGCGGCGAGATCGACCGGGCGGTCGCGGTGGGTCATCAGCCCTCGCGGCAAGGCGTGGGTCTGGAACACCTGGTCAATCGTCTGCAGGTAGAATTCCGCGGTCATGTCGCAGACCGAGCGATATTCCTCGTAGAAGGCCTTGGTCGCGCCTGCACCCTCGCCATCGCCCTGAACGAGATGCGCGAACATCTCCCAATGGCTCTGCATGTGGTTGCCGAGGTTCATCGACATAAAGCCGGCAAGCTGGAGGAAGCCGGGATAGACCCGGCGACCAGCGCCGGGGTGACCCGCGGGCACGGTAACGATCACATTGTCGGCGAACCAGCTGTGCGGGCGCTCGGTGGCGAGCGTGTTGACCGCGGTCGGCGCCTCGCGGGTGTCGATCGGGCCGCCCATCATGGTCAGCGTCTTCGGCCGGCAGGGATGGGCATCGGCGCTCATCAGCGCGGCGGCGGCGAGGCACGGCACCGAGGGCTGGCACACCGCGAGCATATGGGTGCCGCCCTGGCCCGCATTGGGCCCGATCGCGGCGAGGAAGGCGACCAGATAATCGATGTAATCATCGAGATCGAACCGGCCATCGGCAAGCGGGACCAGCTTCGCGTCGCGCCAGTCTGTGATGTAGACGTCGGCCACCGGGAGCATGCGCTCGACCGTGCCGCGCAGCAGCGTGGCGTAATGGCCCGACATCGGCGCGACGATCAGCAGCTTGGGCGCCTGCTCGATCCCCTCGCGACGGAAGCGCTTGAGCTGGCCGAACGGCCGCTGGAGGACGATCTCCTCATGCACCGCGATCTCGTCGCCGTCGATCACGGTGTGGGTGAGGCCGAACGCCGGTTTACCTCGCGGTGCAGCGGCATGGGCGAACACCTCGAGCGCCGAGGCGACCACCGTGCCACCGCCCATATAGGAAAACGGGTTTGCCGGCCCCTGCAACAAGCCGGCACCGAATCGCGCCATCGCACTGGCGCCGGCGAGCATCTTCCGCTGCATTTCATAGGCGTCGTAGAGCATGCGGTATCGTGTAGCGTATCGGGGGCGGGTGTGTCGTGCAGGAAATTGCAGGCCAGGATTGCTGCGCTGCAGCGGTAGGTGGAGGTCTCTGTCATGCTGGACTTGTTTCAGGGTCTGGCCCGCGCGCCGGGCCAAGCGGAACGGTTGGGGTGATGGATGCTGAAACGAGTTCAGCATGACTGGGACAAGCCACCGCTGACGGCATCACCCCGCACCGGCGTTGAGCGCATCCGTCTCGGCTGCTAGGCGGCGGCATGGCCGAGCCCACCCCATCCCGCCGTCGCCTTGGCGATCTCATGCTCGTCTGGCAGCGGGTGCTGGATTATCCCGGGCAGCTGGCCATCGCGCTGGTCGCGCTGACCACCACCTCGGCGGCGACGATCGCCATTCCCTATGGCTTCAAGCGGGTGATCGACCGCGGCTTCGGGCCGGGAGCAAATGGCGCGGTGTCGTCGTCGTTCCATTACCTGCTGATGATCGTCGGCGTGCTGGCGATCGCCACCGCAATCCGCTTCTATTTCGTCTCCTGGCTGTCCGAGCGGGTGATCGCCGACATCCGCACCGGCGTGCAGCGCCACCTGCTCGGCCTCACCCCGCGCTTCTTCGAGCAGAACCGCCCGTCGGAGATCGCCTCGCGGCTGACCTCGGACACCGCGCTGATCGAGACGGTGATCGGCAGCACCGTGTCGATCGCGTTGCGCAACTGCTTCACCGGCATCGGCGGGATGATCTATCTGTTCGCGCTGTCGCCCAAGCTCGCCGGCATGCTGCTGCTCGGCATCCCGCTGATCATCCTGCCGGTGACGATCCTGGGGCGGCGGATCCGCGCGCTGTCGCGCACCTCGCAGGATCGCGTCGCCGACGTCGGGTCGCTGATCAACGAGACGCTGGGCGCGATGAAGATCGTCCAGGCGTTCGGCCAGGAGCAGCGCGAGGCGCAGCGGTTCGGCGCGGCGGTGGATGCGACCTTTGCGGCGGCCAAGCGGCGGGTGCTGTTGCGCGCGGTGATGACCGCGATCATGATCGGGCTGATCTTCGGCTCGATCACGCTGGTGCTGTGGGAGGGCGCGACCGATGTCGCCGCGGGGCGGATCAGCGGCGGCGCGATCGCCGCGTTCGTGCTCACCGGCGGCATCGTCGCCGGCGCGTTCGGCGCGCTGACCGAAGTCTATGGCGACCTGCTGCGCGGCGCCGGCGCGGCGAGCCGCCTCGCCGAGCTGATGCGCGAGCAGCCCGAGATCGCCCGGCCCGAGCCGCCGATGCCGCTGCCGGTGCCAGTCAAGGGCGCGCTGGTTTTTGACCAGGTGCGCTTCCATTATCCGACCCGGCCCGACACCGCGGCGCTCGGCGGCTTCTCGCTGAGCGTGCGGCCGGGCGAGACGGTGGCGGTGGTCGGCCCGTCGGGCGCGGGCAAATCGACGCTGTTCCAGCTCGCCGAGCGCTTCTACGATCCCGATGCCGGCCGGGTGCTGCTCGACGGGGTCGACCTGCGCGAGGCGGACCCGGCGGCGGTGCGCGCGCAGATGGCGATGGTGCCGCAGGACACGGTGATCTTCGGCGCCAGCGCGCGCGACAATCTGCGCTACGGGCTGTGGGAGGCGAGCGACGAGCAATTGTGGGCCGCGGCCGAGGCGGCCAATGCGGCAGACTTCCTGCGCGCGTTGCCCGAGGGGCTCGACACCTTCCTCGGCGAGGGCGGCGCGCGCCTGTCGGGCGGCCAACGCCAGCGGGTGACGATCGCGCGCGCGCTGCTGCGCGACGCGCCGATCCTGCTGCTCGACGAGGCGACCAGCGCGCTCGACGCCGAAAGCGAGCGGCTGGTGCAGCAGGCGCTGGAGCGGCTGATGGAGAACCGCACCACGCTGGTGATCGCGCACCGGCTGGCGACGGTGCGCGCGGCCGAGCGGATCATCGTCATGGATGCCGGGCGAATCGTCGAGGAGGGCACCCATGCCAGCCTGATCGGCCATGGCGGGCTCTATGCGCGGCTGGCGAGCCTGCAGTTCAGCGAGGCGGCTTGAGGGGGCAGGCGCTGCTCTGCGGACGACGTCGCTTCGCGCCATCAACATCGGTGAGCAGCCTGATCTACAAGTGAACGGGGCTGGCCGCTGCCATGTGCCTGGCCATACGCCTGCGACGCTGCCGGATCTTCAGCGACACCGCCATGACGGCGTACAATCCTACTGCGATGAACAGCCGGGCGAGACCTGCTTCGCGTTCCGGTACGGCAATCCAGATGGCGCAAGGCACTGCCACCAAGGGCGTGATCTTGGTCGTCCACCACAGCATCGATCCCCAACCCGGTCGATCCCGCATCTGCTTGTCCACGATCAGGATGATCAGTGTCGACACGACCTTCACTCAAAGCAAACAAGCGACGATCCAGCTCAGGAGATCGATCAAGGTTGTAAAACCGAACGTCATCATTGCAGCAGGGTGAAGCCTAAACGATGCCTGAGCAACCATGCTGACCCGGTGGCGACGGGCACGCAGGATTTCACCAATAAGCCGCCATCAGCGGCGAAACCCACGCCGGCTGGTGTATGTCGCCACGCGGCAAGAACTCGCGCATCACCGGCTTGATGTCGATCACGGGGGTGCCGTGGATCGCGTCCAGGCCCTCGACGTGGAGGGAGAGGCCGTCCACCGCCATGATCCGGCAGATCGTCACGCCGAGGCGATTGGGCCGGTTCTTGCCGCGCTGGGCGAAGATGCCGGTGAGCGGGCATTCCGCCCGGCCGCGAGGATGGCGGGCGCCGCGTTCGATCTGCTGCGGCGTGACCTGGTCGAACAGGAAGACGATCTCGGCGTGGCTGAACGCGTCCAGCCCGGCGAGCGCGTCGGGCGCGAAGACGGCGGGATCGAGCTGGATGGCGGCGTGGCTGGTGCCCCAATCGTCGTCGGTCGGCTCGGTCCGGCCGCCGCGCACATGGCCGATCGCTTCGATCGTATAGGTCATTGATCCCGTTCGCCCCTTGTCCTGCCGCTCGCCTGTTCTAGCCGGTCGGGCCCGGATGGCCAGCGACGGCGCGGCGCCGGCGGGCTTGTCGCAGCCGGTCGTGGGGGTAGAGTGAGCGGCACCGGTTTGCCAGGGAGACGCGATCATGGCCCGCGAGTTCGATATCATCCTCTACGGCGCGACCGGCTTCACCGGGCAGCTGGTGGCTGAGTATCTGGCCGAGCGTGGCGTCGCGCGCTGGGCGATGGCGGGGCGCGGGCTGGCGCGGCTCGAGGCGGTGCGCGAGCGGCTCGCGGGCGCGGCGGCGACGCCGCTGGTGGTCGTCGAGGCCGACGACCCTGAGGCGCTGCGGGCGATGGCGGCGCGGGCGCGGGTGATCATCTCGACGGTGGGGCCGTATCAGCTTTACGGTTCGGGGCTGGTGGAGGCGTGCGCGGCGGCGGGGACCGATTACGTCGACCTGTGCGGCGAGCCGCACTGGATGCGGGCGATGATCGATGCCCACCAGGCTGCGGCGCAGGCGAGCGGGGCGCGGATCGTGTTTTCGTGCGGCTTCGATTCGATACCGTTCGATCTCGGCGTGCTGACGCTGCAGGAGCATGCCCGCGCGCGCTTCGGCCGGCCGGTGCCGCGGGTGAAGGGGCGGGTGCGGGTGATGAAGGGAAGCTTCTCGGGCGGCACCGCGGCGAGCGTCAAGGCGACGCTGGCGGCGCTGGCGCGCGATCCCTCGCTGATGGGGCTGCTCGCCAGCCCGTTCGCGCTGACCCCGGGCTTTGCCGGGCCGCACCAGCCGGTGGGGATGATCCCCGAATATGACGCGACGATCGGCAGCTGGGTGGCGCCGTTCGTGATGGCGCCGATCAACACCAAGAACGTCCACCGCACCAATTTCCTGCTCGGCCACGCTTATGGCGCCGACTTCGTCTATGACGAGATGATGGTCGCGGGGCTGGGCGACATGGGCAAGGTCGCCGCCGAGGCGATCGCCAAGTTCAATCCCTTCGCCGGCGACAAGGGGCCGCAGCCGGGCGAAGGGCCGAGCCGCGAGGAGCGCGAGGCGGGGCATTACGACCTGCTGTTCGCGGGGCTGATGCCGGATGGCGAGCGGATCGATGCGGTGGTCACCGGCGACCGCGACCCGGGTTATGGCTCGACCAGCAAGATGATCGCGGAAACCGCACTGTGCCTGCTCGACAGCGACGGCGCCGGGGGCGTGTGGACGCCGGGGGCACTGCTCGGCACGGGCCTGCGCGATCGGCTGCAGGCGCGCGCAGGGCTGACCTTTACCGCCTGCTGAGCCGGTCGGGTCAGCGCGGGTAGAAGAGCAACGCGATCACCGCGATGGCGAGCGCGCCGCCGATCCACAGCGGCAACAGGCGCCGCGCGCGGGCTGCCGCGGCGGCCTCATAGGCGTTCATGTCGAAATAGAAGCGCCCGGGCGCGGCGAGGCGGATCGAGCCGTCGGCGATCATTGCCGCCAGCGCGCGACGCTCGCGCGGGCTGGCCGGTGCGAACGCAATCGCATCGGCGGCGCACACCGCCCGGGCATCGACGAAGCGCGGCGCGATGGTGCCGCGGACGAGATAGCGGGTCCGCTCGACGCCCTGCCCATCGGTGCGCTGCAGCTCGGTCACCGCCGCTTGCCCTGATGGCGGATGTTGGCGGGGCGGCCGCGCTGCTTGAGGATGCGATCAGTACGGCGGCGCGATGGGCCGTTGCTGCCAGGCGGGGCCGTCTTGCCCTGGGGGAGCTCGAAGCGTAGCGCGCCCGACACCGGATTGGCCTCGGCGAGGCGCAGTTCGAGGCGCTGGCCGAGGCTATATTCCTCGCCCGTCGTCTCGCCGATCAGCGTACGCGCGGCCTCGTCGAAGCGGAAATATTCGCCGCCGAGATCGCGCACCGGCATTAGCCCGTCGCCGCCGATGCCCTCGACGGTGGCGAAGAAGCCGTAGTTCTGGACGCCGGTGATGCGCACCTCGAGCGTCTGGCCGACGCGTTCGGACAGGAAGGCGGCGACATAGCGATCGATGGTGTCGCGCTCGGCCTCCATCGCACGGCGCTCGAGCTGGCTAATGCCCTGGCCGATCGCCTCCATCGCCTCCGCCTCGCCCGCCGTCAGCCCGCCGGGGCCGAGCTTGTACGCCGCGACGAGTGAGCGGTGGACGAGGAGATCGGCGTAGCGGCGGATCGGCGAGGTGAAGTGGGCGTAGCTGCCGAGCGACAGGCCGAAATGGCCGTGGTTTTCCGGCGCATAATAGGCCTGGGTCTGGGTGCGCAGCACCTGCTCCATCACCTGCGGGCGGAACTCGGCCTCGCCGACGCGATCGAGAATGCGGTTGAAGGTGGCGGGGCGGATCACCTGGCCGAGCGCCAGGGGGACGTCGAAGGTGTCGAGATACTCCTTGAGCGCGGCGAGCTTCTCGCGGCTCGGCGGCTCGTGGATGCGGTACATCACCGGCGCCTTCTTGGCCTCCAGCGCCTTGGCGGCGGCGACGTTGGCGGCGATCATGTAATCCTCGATCAGCCGATGCGCGTCGAGCCGCTCGCGCGGCGCCACCGACATGATCCGGCCCTTCTCGTCGAGCACGACGCGGCGTTCGGGCAGGTCGAGGTCGAGCGGCTCGCGACCGTCGCGCGCCTTGGCGAGCGCGCGCCAGCAGGCCCACAGGGGGACGAGCGCGTTGGCGACCACTTCGCGCTCGTTTGACCCCGGGCGAAGCGCGGGGTTGAGCAGCGGGCGCTCGGCACCCGGGCTCAGGGCGTCGCCCGCGACCGCGTCGGCGATCGTCTGCGCGTCTTCATAGGCGATGTTCGCCGCGATCCGCACCACCGCCCGGGTGAAGCGCCATGCGGTCAGCGCGCCGCTCTTGCTGATCTGGAGGTGGCAGGCGAGCGCGGCGCGGTCTTCGCCCATCTTGAGCGAGCAGACCTCGGCGGACAGGATCTCGGGCAGCATCGGCACGACGCGATCGGGGAAATAGACCGAATTGCCGCGGCGGCGCGCCTCGCGGTCGAGCGCCGAACCGGGGCGGACGTAGAAGCTGACGTCGGCGATCGCGACCACCGCCTTCCAGCCGCCGGCGTTGCCGGGATCGTCGTCGGGCGCGGCCCAGACCGCATCGTCGTGATCGCGCGCGTCGGCGGGATCGATCGCGACGATGGGGAGGTGGGTGAGATCCTCGCGGTCATCGCCGAGCGGTGTCTGCGCGACGCGCTCGGCCTCGAGCAGCGTCTCGTCGGCGAAGACGTCGGGGATGCCGAGCTTGTGGATCGCGATCAGCGAGAAGCTGCGCGGCGCGAACGGATCGCCGAGCCGCTGAACGACGCGCGCGGTGATCCGCGGCGGCTTGCCGGCGAGCTCGGCCATCACCAGGTCGCCGGCCTCGGCGCCGCCGGTGTCGGAGACCATGAACTCGCGGCGTTCCTTCTTCTCGACGCCGACCAGCCAGAACCGCTCGCCCTCGGCGCGGAGCACGCCGAGCATCTGCTCGGACGATTTGGCGAGCACCTTCATCGGGTGTGCGATCCAGCCGTTGCCGGCTTCCTCGGTGCGGGCAAGGATGCGCTCGCCGACGCCCAGGGCGCCGCGCTTGCGCTCGCGCACCCGCAGCCGCGGCACCGGCGTGTCGGCCTCCCAGCGATCGGGCACCGCCCAGACGTTGCCGCCATCGTCCACCTCGGCGACGCGCAGCACCGTGACCTTGGGCAGTCCGCCCATCTTGTGGAAGGCGCGGCCCGGCGCGCTGTCGATCAGCCCCTCGTCAGCCATGTCCTTGAGCAGCGCTTTGAGCTGGATCTTGTCCTGCGCGGTGAGGCCGAAGGCGCGGGCGAGCTCGCGCTTGCCGGCGGGAACGTCCGATTGCTCGATGAAGGTGAGGATTTGCTGCCGCGTCGGCAGCCCTGCTCTTGGTTTTTTAGCCACGTGCCCGAGATAAGCATTTCGCCGCCATCCGCCATGGCGAAACACTCCTGCTGGCGCCCGAACCGCGCTATGGGGCCGCGCATGATGCCGATCCGCGTTGCCGCTTTGTATCGATTCACACCGTTCGCCGATCCCGCGGTGCTCAGGGCACCGCTGCTCGCCGCCTGCGAGGCGAACGGCGTGCGCGGAACACTGCTGCTCGCGCGCGAAGGGATCAACGGCACGATCGCGGGAAGCGACGACGGCGTCGAGCGGGTGCTCGACCATATCCGCGCGCTGCCGGGCTGCGAGCATCTGGAGGTGAAGAACTCGCGGGCCGAGACCATGCCGTTCCATCGCACCAAGGTCCGGCTGAAGGCCGAGATCGTGACGATGGGAATGGCCGAGATCGACCCGCTCGCTACCGGCCATTATGTCGCGCCGGCAGAGTGGAACGCGCTGATCGACGATCCCGACACATTGGTGATCGACACCCGCAACAATTATGAGGTGGCGGTGGGCAGCTTCGCCGGCGCGATCGATCCGCACACCGCCAGCTTCCGCGATTTCCCCGGATGGTTCCGCGAGCATCGCGACGCGCTGCTCGCCGGGCGCAAGCGGGTGGCGATGTTCTGTACCGGCGGCATTCGCTGCGAGAAATCGACCGCCTTCCTCAAGGCGGAAGGGGTGGAGGAGGTGTATCACCTGCAGGGCGGGATCCTGCGCTATCTGGAAGAAACGCCCGCCGCGGAGAGCCGCTGGCAGGGCGAATGCTTCGTGTTCGACCAGCGGGTGGCGGTGGGCCATGGCCTCGCCCCGGGCACGCACAGCCTGTGCCATGGCTGCCGGATGCCGGTGAACCCGGCCGATCGCGCCTCGCCGCTGTATGTGGATGGTGTGGCCTGTCCGCGCTGCCACGACGAGCGCGATGCGACCCAGCAGGCGGGTTACGCCGAGCGGCATCGCCAGGCACGGCTCGCCGCGGCGCGGGGCGAGGCGCATGTCGGGGCACGGTATGCGGATGGCGATGTCGACGACTGAGACGCGGCCGGCGCCCCATCCCGCGGGATGCCGCCTTGCCTCGACCCGCGCCTGCGCCGATGGTGCCGGCAACAATGGCTAAAGGAATGGCGGCAGTGGCGACGACATGGATGCGGCAAGCGGCGGTGCTGGCGGGAGCGTTGCTGGCGACGGGCACGGCGCCCGCGGTGGCGCAAGGCATGGCCGAGCATCAGCCGGCGTGCCCGGCACGGCCGGTGGCGCCGCCCGCGGCGTTGCGCGGCTGGACGGCGATGGCGCCGATCCAGGCCGGCGAGCGGGTGGGCCTGGCGCCGGTGCTGACGATCGGCCGTAGCGTCCGCGCGACGCTGCGTGACGAGGCGGGCGTGAAGCTCGCCGCGCCGTCGACCAAGAGCGGTGAGGCGCCGGGCCAGGCCGGCCTGTTCCAGTTCGCGGTGGCACGGGCAGGGCGCTATCGCGTCGCGCTCGGCGAGGGCGCCTGGATCGACGTGGTGAGCGCCGGCAAGGTCCTCGCCTCGGCTGCGCACAGCCATGGGCCGGATTGCTCGGGAATCCGCAAGATGGTGGACTTCGATCTCAAGCCCGGCCGTTACGTGCTGCAGGTGACCGGCAGCAAGACGGTGTCGGTGCCGGTGATGGTGGCGAGGGTGCCGAGGTAGAGTTGCGCGACGACGGGTGGTCGCCGTTCGATATCGGTCATCCCAGCGGACGCTGGAATCTCTTGCGGCGAGCGCAGGGCAGGAGCCGTGAACGACCCCGGCCTTCGCTGGGGTGACGATCCTGGTATAGCATCACTCTCCGACTTCCGCCCCGACCTCGTCCTCGGTACCCAGCGGATGCGCGCGCAGCAGCGCGGCCAGCGTCGCGAGATCATCGGCGGCCACCGCCGCGAGCCGTTCCTCGAGCGCGCGGAAGGTTGCGAGCACCTCGCGGCCGAGCGGGGTGAGGCGGGCGTTGCCGCTGTTGCCGCCGCGAACGGTGTCGACCAGCCGCTCGGCCCAGCAGCGGTTCATCGTGTCGACCAGCAGCCAGGTACGCCGATAGCTCATCCCGAGCGCGCGGCCGGCCGCCGAGATCGAGCCCTCGCGGTCGATCGCCTCGAGCAGATCGGCCTTGCCGGGACCCATCGCGGTCTCGCCGTCGCAGAACAGCTGCGCTTTCAGCTTGAGCGGGCCGACGCGCATCGCGGTTACTTGCCGATCATCACGTCGCTGGCCTTGATCACCACGGTGACGGCGTCGCCCTCGGCGAGGCCGAGATCGGCGATCGCCTCCTCGGTGATGCTCGCCGTGACGATGTTGCCCGCGCCGATGTCGATCTTGACCGTGCCGTTGACGGCGCCGGGGGTGATGGCGACGACGGTGCCGGAAATTTGATTGCGCGCGCTGAGCTTCATGATGGTCATCCTGTGGGTTCGCGACCGTCATATCACAGCACCGCTGAGGCAGCCATTCTCCTGGGTGGTCGCGTCGATGGCCCGGCGCCTCCCTCGCTAGGTATCGCGGACGCGACGGCATTGCTTGGGAGCAACGGAATGACGGCCTATGTCCACGTGAACCTGCGCATCAAGGATCCCGAGCGGCAGGCGGCGCTGACGCCACGCTTCCAGGCAGCGCTGCAGGCGGCGGGCGGCCTCATCCTCCATTTTGTCCCGGTCGCCACGACGCTGGAGGGCGATGTCACGCCATTGCCGATCGCCGGCGTGTTTGAATTCCCCACCCTCGCCGACGCGCTCGCCTTCCATGAATCGGCCGACTGTGCGCCGATCAAGGCCGAGCGCGCGCTGGCGCAGGAGGCGCGGATGGTCGTCGTCGACGCCGGCTAGGCTGCGCGGGCCTTGGCGGCGGCATCGTTCACGCCGATCAGGTCGACCGCCTGGGCAAGCGAGCCGGCATAACTGTCGGCGCCGAGCGCGTGCTGGATCGCGGTGTCGCTCAAGGCCGCCTCGCCCTGCGGCCATAGCCCAACGACGATCCGCGCCGCCGGTGCCTGGGCGCGCAGGCGACGGATGAGGTAGCGGAGCCTGGCAGGAGAGCCGGTGACCTCCAGATAGGAGATGGCGATCACGCCGACATCGGCGACGTCGAGCGTGGCGATCGTCTCGCGCGACACGGCGGCGTCGGCGACGCTGCGCGCGTCGATGCCGCGCTGGCCGAGCAATTGCACGAGCATCGCGGTGACGGCCTTGTCGAACGCGCCATGGCCGGCGACGCAGATCACCCGGCCCGGTGCGGTCGCCGCGGCGTCGCGCGGGGCATAGGATTGCAGATCGTTGATCACCGACAGCATCGAGCGCGTCATCCGCGTCGCGCTCGCGGGATCGATCGTGCCGCGCGCCTCGTCTTCCACCGCGAGCTTGAGGCCTTCGAGCACGACGCCGTCGTAATAAGCAACCAGCGGGCGATCGGTGAGCAAGGTCTCGGCCTGCGCCAGTGCCTCGTCGGGGTTGTTGGCGAGGATGCGCTGGTAGAAGCTCTCCACCGGGGTGAGCGCCGGGCGATCGCCGAGCAGCACGTCGAAGAACTCGAGGCTCTTCACGTGGCGCCCCATCACCACCAGGCACAAGGTGAGCGGGGTGGACATGATCAGTCCGATCGGCCCCCAGAGCCAGGTCCAGAAGATGGCCGAGACGATCACCGATACCGGCGACAGCCCGGTGGAGTGGCCGTAGAGCAAAGGCTCCACGACATAACCGGTGAGCGGCTCGATGACGGCAAACAGCGCCACCACCTCGAGCGTCATGCCCCAGCCGGGATCAACCGCGGCGCCGAGCGCGGCCGGCGCGACCGCGGCGAGGAACGAGCCGATATAGGGCACGAACCGCAGCAGGCCGGCCATGACGCCCCACATTGCGGGCGAGGGGATGCCGATCGCCCAGAGGCCGAGGCCGATAACGACACCAAAACAGGCGTTCACCGCGAGCTGCGACAGGAAATACTTGCTGAGGCGCTGGCCGGCGTCGTCAAGCGCGCGGGTGGTGCGGTGGAGATCGCTCGAGCCGAACACGCGGATAAAGCGATCGCGCAGATCCTCCTTCTGCATCAGCACGAAGATCGCGACGATGAGGACGATGACGGTGGTCTCGAGCGGACCCAGAATCGGTTCGAGCACGGTCTTGGCGATAGTGAACGGCGAGGTGCTGTCCTGCACCACCTCGACCGGGATCGGCCGGCGCTGGCCGTTGCCCGCGGGGGCGGCGGTGCTGCCGGCTGCGGGCGCCGTGCCGTGGTGCGCGCCATTCTGTCGGCCGCTGCCGAACTCCTTGGAAATCGACGCCAGGCGCGACACCGCATAGCCTTGCACGCCCTGGACCTTGGCCTCGATGGTCTGGGCATATTGCGGGGCGTTGGCGGTGAGCGAGGCGGCCTGGCTGCCGATCAGGGTGCCGACCAGCCCGAGCACGCCAAGCGCGGCGAGCACCGTCAGCATCACCGCCGGCGCGCGCCACAGCCGCAGCCGCTGCAGCAGGTTGACGACCGGCGACAGCACGAAGGAGAGCATCACTGCGAGCGTGATCGGGATCAGCACCTGCTGGCCGAAATAGAGCGCGGCGATGACGAGCGTGCCGACCGCGACGCCGGCCAGCGTCTTCAGTTCGGGCGCCGACACCGGCTTGATCGCGGCCGCGCCGGCCTCGGGCGGCGGCGCGTCGCGACTACCGGTGAACACGTCCTTGTAGCCGGCAACACTGTCTAATTCGCTCATGCGGCGGCTGTCTCTTTGGTGGCGCTGGATGCCCAGGCGGGGAAGGTGATGGTCGATGCGGGCGGGCGGACGGCCCGACCCGATCGGCGCCGCGCGCCGACCGGGGAAGGGAGGATCACTCCTCCTCGGCGGCCTCGGCGTCGGCCTTGGTCTTGTGGCTGACGCCTTCCTCTTCGGCGGGCGGGGCGTAGACGGTGAACAGCTTGAGCGGCTCGTCGCCCTTGTTGATGATGTTGTGCTTGGCGCCCTTGGGGATGATCACCATGTGGTTGACGGTCACCTTGCTGCGGCTGCCGTCGACCACCGCCTGGCCCTCGCCGGCGACGAAGAAGGTCGTCTGATCAGCATCGTGCGTCTCTTCGCCGATGTCGTCGCCCGGCTCGATGCTCATCATCACCACCTGGCAATTCTCGTCGTAATAGACTTCCTTCTGGAAGTGGCTGTTCTTGGTCGCCAGCGCGATCATGTCTTTGTTGAATACGGCCATGTCGTCGTCTCCGATGGAATGCGATGGTTAGCGGTTGCGGCCGAGGATCGCGTCGAGCGGGTTGCCGCCGCCGAACATGCCGGCGAGGCCACCAAGCCCGCCCGGCAGGCCGGGCTGGGCGCCGCCCTGATTGCCGGCGCCCTGCTGGAGGAGCGAGCCGAGGAGGCCGCCGAGGCCGCCGCCCCCGCCGCCGGCGGTGGCGAAGTGACGCGCGACCATCGCCGCGACGATCGGAAGCATCGCTTTGAGCACCGTGCTCGAGACGCCGGTCTGCCCCGATGCGTGATCCGCGACCTCGCGGCTGACGTCCTTGGTGCCGAAGATCTGGCCGAGCACGTCGTTGCCCGCGGCGGGATCGGTGTGGTCGATCGTCTGTCCCGCCGCTGCGGCGTCGGGGCGATGCTGGAGGCCGCCGAGGATGGCGGGCAGCAGCGACGCCATCGCTGACTGGGTCTGCTCGGCACTGAGGCCGAAGCGGCTGCCCAGCGCCGCGGCATCGGTGCCGCTCGAGGCGAGGATTTGCGAAGTGGCGTCCATGGTCATCCTCTCGAAACTGGTGTCCCAACGATGCATCCGAGACGATAGGTCCGCCGTCGCCCGACTAATTAGCGGTGACGGCTTATGGCTGCCGCGCCCGATCGTGGCGCGGCGGCGTTGACGCTGCGCATGACTCCTGACGATCCCGCTGCAACCTCCGCCACACTGACCGTCTGGCACGATGGCAACTGCCCGCTGTGCCGGCGCGAGATCGCGCTGATGCGGCGGCTCGACCGGCGCGGGCGCATCACCTTCGTCGATGCCGCGGGCGATGCGCCGATCGCCTGCCCGGTGGATCGCGCCGAGCTCCTCGGCCGCTTCCACGCACGCGAGGAGGGGACCTTGGTGTCGGGAGCGGCGGCGTTCGCGGCGATGTGGCGGGCGATCCCGGTGCTGCGGCCGCTCGGGCTGATCGCGCGCAACCGGCTGGTGCTGACAGGGCTCGAGCGGGGCTATCGGCAGTTCCTGCGCGTGCGGCCGCGGCTCCAGCGGCTCGCGCAACGGCGCGCGGCGGCATGACCGACGAGCGGGACGGGCGCGGCAAGGCGGTGCCGAGCGGGCGGCTGGCGCGGCTCGGCGTGTTCGGGCGGCTTGCCGGCGGCGTCGCCGGCGGGGTGATCGCCGAGGGCGCGCGGCGGCTCGCCGACGGACAACGGCCGCGAATGGGCGACCTGCTGATGACGCCGGGCAACATCGGTCGGGTCGCCGACCAGCTCTCGCACCTGCGCGGCGCGGCGATGAAGCTCGGCCAGATGATCTCGATGGATGCCGGCGATTTCTTGCCCGACGAGCTGACGCAGATCCTCAGCCGGCTGCGCGATCGGGCACACCATATGCCGCCCGCGCAGCTGCAGGGGGTGCTGGCGCGCGATTGGGGCAAGGACTGGCGGCGGCGGTTCGCGTGGTTCGACGCGACGCCGGTCGCCGCGGCGTCGATCGGTCAGGTCCACCGGGCGGCGACGCCCGATGGCCGCATTCTCGCGATCAAGGTGCAATATCCCGGCGTGCGCGACAGCATCGACGCCGATGTCGACAATGTCGCGACGCTGCTGCGGGTGTCGGGCGTGCTGCCCAAGGCGCTCGACATTGCGCCGCTGCTCGCCGAGGCCAAGCGCCAGCTCCACGAGGAGGCCGATTATCGCCGCGAGGCAACGCAGCTCGCACGGTTCGGCGCGCTGCTGGCGGACGATCCCGCCTATGTCGTGCCCACGCTCGACGCGGAATTCAGCGGCGACGACGTGCTGGCGATGAGCTTCGTCGATGGCGTTGCGATCGAGACGCTGGCGGACGCCGACCAGGCCGTCCGCGACGCGGCGATGCGGGCGCTGATCGCGCTGGTGCTGCGCGAATTGTTCGACTTCGGGCTGATGCAGACCGATCCCAATTTCGCCAACTACCGCTACCAGCCGGCGACCGGCCGGCTGGTGCTGCTCGATTTCGGCGCGACGCGGGCGATCACGCCGGCAACCGCGGACGGCTATCGCCGCTTGCTCGCCGCCGGGCTCAGCGGCAGCCGCGATGACGTGCGCGCGGCGGCGATCGCGGCAGGGTTCCTGGGCGAAGCGGCGGTTGACGCCCACCGGCCGCAGATCGACGCGATGATCGATGTCATCCTTGGCGAGCTCAACCGCGCCGGCCCGTTCGACTTCGGCGATCGCGCCTTCGTCGGCGGGTTGCGCGAGCAGGGCATGACGATGGCCGCCGACCGCGACACCTGGCACGTGCCGCCGGTCGAGACGCTGTTCGTCCAGCGCAAGATCAGCGGCACCGCGCTGCTCGCCGCCCGGCTCAAGGCACGAGTCGACGTTCGCAGCATGATCGCCGCGGCGCTGGGCGGCAGCGACCAGACCGCGGTGCCGCCGATCCGCGCCTGACCTACGGGTTGGTCACCCGAGCGCGCGCGGCGGTCGTCAGGCCTGCGGCATCCGCTCGGTGAGCACGATTTCACCCTCGACCTCGATGTCCTCGTCGGGATCGAGGCCGTCGGTGTCGGGCATCTCGAACTCGGCGCTCCAGTCGAAGATCTTTTCCTGACCGCCGCCCTCGATCCAGACGCGCACCGCGCCGCTGGTGATCTCGCCGCCCATCGCGCCGACGAAATCGGTGACGAGTGCGTCGGCGGCATCCGCATGATCGTTTGCGCCCGGGATGCTGGCGGGCTCGATCTCTTCGTCCATCTCGATCAACTGAGCCCAAAAACGCTTGGCCATGGTTCGCTTCCTCAACTTCTGCCTGCCGGCGGCATGCCACCCATCGCCTCGGCATAGCGGGTGACGCCGGGCCGCGCACCGTTTTCCGCCGATGCGGACGCGGCACCGTTTGACCTCGCCGGTGGCGCCATGCATCACGTCGCCATGTCCGCCTTGCCCTCCCGCCGCGACGCGCTCGCCGGCGCCGCTGCCGCGGCGACGCTTGCCGCCGTTCCCGCCCGTGCCGCAGCACCTGCCGCCGATGCCGCGGCGATGCTCGACCGCTTTGCCTGGGCGCTACTCGCCTTCGATCCGGCGCAGGCGACCGGGCTCGGCGTCGACACCGGTGCCCATGCCGATCTGCGCCGGCGGCTCGAGGACCGCTCGCCCGCCGGCTATGCGGCGCGCCGCCAGTTCCTCACGGCGGCACTCGCGGAGCTCGCGCGGACGCCGCGCACCGGGCTGGACGCGGTGACCGCGACCAGCCTCGCGGTCGCGGACAGCGCGTTCCGCACCGCGCTCGACGGCATGGCACTGCCTTATGGCGTCGCCACGATCGGCAGCTGGCGCAACTCGCCCTATGCGGTGATCCAGAACGTCGGCTCGTGGCTCGATGTGCCGCAACTGCTCGAGGGCGATCATCCGGTGCGCGATGCGGCGGATGCCGAGGCCTATCTCGCCCGGCTCGCGGCAATGCCGGCACAGCTCGATGGCGAGACGGTGCGCATCCGCGCCGCGCGCGAGCAAGGCCTGGTGCCGCCCTCCTTCCTGCTCGACAAGACGATTGCGGGTATGGCGCGCACGATCGCCGATGCCGCCAAAGCCGACGGCCCGCTGATCGCACCGCTGGCGCGCAAGGCGAAGGCGATCCCCGCCGCATGGACCGAGCGCGCGGCGCAGATCGCGCGCGCGGCGATCGTGCCGGCGCTCGAGCGCCAGCTCGCCGAATTGCGCGCCGAGCGCGCGGTGGCGACCGACGCGCCAGGACTCGGCCTGCGCCCGCAGGGGCACGAATGGTATGCCTGGGGGCTGCGCGCCGGCACCACCACCCGGCGCAGCGCGACGGAGATCCATGCGCTCGGCCGCGCGCAGCTGACGACGCTGCAGGGTGAGATGGATGCGATCCTCAAGAGCCAGGGGCTGACGCAGGGCAGCGTTGCCGAGCGCGCCACCGCGCTCCAGCATCGGCCCGGAATCGCCTTCGGCAACGACGACGAGGGCCGGCGGCAGATTATCGCCTATATGCAGGGGCGGCTCGACGCGATCCGGCCGCGGCTACCGCAGGCGTTCCGGCGATTGGTAAAGGGCAATCTCGAGATCCGCCGCCTGCCGCTGGCGCAGGAGCCCGGCGCGGCGGCGGCCTATGGCGGCCCGGGGTCGCTCGACGGCACGATCCCCGGCAAGGTCTGGGTCAACCTCGGCGATCCCTCGATCCACAACAAGGTGACGATCCCCGATCTGGTCTTCCACGAGGGCATTCCTGGCCACGTCTGGCAGGGCGAATATGCCCAGCAGCTACCGCTGATCCGCTCGATCCTCACCTTCAACGCCTATTCCGAGGGCTGGGCGCTCTATGCCGAGCAGCTCGCCGACGAACTCGGCATGTACCAGGGCGATGCACCCGGGCGGCTCGGTTACCTGATGGGGCTGTCGTGGCGCGCGGTGCGGCTGGTGGTGGATACCGGCATCCACACCATGAACTGGTCGCGCGATCGCGCGCTCGCTGAATTCGTCGCCGCCACCGGGCTGCCGCGCAGCAACGCCGAGAGCGAGATCGACCGCTATTGCGCATGGCCGGGGCAGGCGTGCGGCTACAAGCTTGGCCAGACCGAGATCGTCGCGCAGCGCGACCGCGCCAAGGCGGCGCTCGGCGCGCGCTTCGACCTGCGGGACTTCGACCAGGCGGTGGTCGACGGCGGCAACGTCCCGCTCGGCGTGCTCGCCGACAATGTCAGCGGCTATATCCACCAGGTGCGCGGCTGAGGCGGCCGGCGATGCCCGCCGCGGCGCGAGGAGGGGCCCGATGACCGGCGACTATGCGCATGGCCGGCGCGACGGCCTGCGTCTCGCGCTGTCGATTCTCGCCGCCGAAGAGGCGAAATGGGCCGCGCTGCTCGGCGAGAGCCCGTCGTGGCGGACCAATGCGATCCGCGAGGTGCGCCACAAGACGCTGCAGGTCGCCCAGACGAGGGTGCAGACCGTGCTCAACCGGCTGACGCCCAAGGGGGACACCGCGGTGAGCGACGAACTCGCCGCGGCGCTGGACAAGGCCGGGCTCTAGCAGCGGCTGCCCTGCACCGGCCGGAACGGCGCGCTGCCGGCGCGCGTTGCGGGGGATGCTGTGGGGGACGGTGATTGAGAAATATCGATTTCAGCTCGTGGCAGAGCCTGCTCGGTACCTTGTTTGGCCTGACGCTGGTGACGCTGCTCGGCGTCGGCATCCGGCTGCTGACGATGATGACCTTCCAGCAGCGCCGCGAGCGGATGAACCGCCAGATCAACGAGCGGCTGCGCACGCTGATCGCGGCGTACAAGACGCTGGGCGGCTCGTTCACCGGCGATCTCACCGTCGACCCTGCGCACAAGCGCGACGCGCGACGCGGTACGCCGCCGATGGCCGACGCGCCGGCGGGCGAGGAACCGATGGCAACGCTCGATCTCAGCGCCGAGGGCGCGTCGCGATCGGATCGCACCCGGCGCATCCGCGACGCGGTCGAGGCGGCGCTGTCCGACACCATCCTGCTCGGCACCGAGGAGCATGTCCGTCTCGCCGACCGTGCGGTGCGCGAGCTGGTCGCCGGCCATCCCGTTCACACCCATGAGCTGGTGGTGTCGTTGCGCGCCTTCGTGCGCGACGCGCTCGATCTCGATCCGATCCCGGCCGATCTGGTGATCCCGATGCAGGGGCCGACCCGGCCGGCGGGATCGGGTGGTGGCGCCAAGGGCGGCGGCAAGGACGAGGGCGGCAGGGCGGGCGGCGGTGGTGGTGGCGGCGGCGGCTTGGGCGGCGGTGGCGGGATGGGGGGCATGGGTGGCGGTGCCGACGACCCGCATCACGATCCGCATCACCAGGGCTGATCGCGCCCGCGCCGCCCGACCTCGAAGGCTACAGTGTCACTTGATCGGGGCTTCCAGCGTCGCCGCGGCGCAGCTTGCCGTCGCGCGCACCGGGTTGCAGCGCACGACCGCGTTGCCGGGCAGGTGCACGGTGTAATTGCCGGGAAAGCGCGGGTCCGCCCACAGATAATCGGTCGAGACATAATGGGCGCCGCTCGCCAGCGCGGCGTCGCGGCGGGTGGTGTCGTTCGCACGCGCCTCGCGGGTATCGGCATCGGCGCGGGTGCGCACCAGGAAGCCCAGCGCGACATCGCGCCTGATCCGCGCGCCCTCTGCGACCGGATCGTTGATCGTCAGATAGGCGGCGGCCGGCGAGGCCTCGTCGGTGTTGATAAAGAACACCCGGCCCTCGAGCGAACGCCGCGTGCCGCGATAGACCGCGACCTTGGCGGGGGGCTCGTCGAGCGCGAACAGGATGCGGCCGCGTGCCGTGTCCAGCGTCGGCCAGTTGCCGGCGAGCACCGCGTCGCGCAGCGTCGGGTAGCGGCCCTGGACGTCGTCGGGCGTGATCAGCTTGTCGGGCGACAGCACCGAGCGGATCTCGGCGTCGAGCGCGTCATAGGCGGCGGCGGTGAAGGGCAGGGCGTCGATCCCGCCCTTGGCGGCGTTCTGCTCGTCCTTGGCGTTGAACATCAGCATGATCGGGACATGGCCGGGATGCGCGTCCGACCAGCCGCGGATCAGGCGCAGGCAATCGACCAGCAGCAAGCAGCTGCTCGAATTGTCGATGCCGGGGATGTGCAGCACCTTGAAGCCCGGGCGCGTGAGTTTGGGATCATTCGAGCCGCGCGCGTAGCGACCGCCCTCGGGATCGTAGTTGACGTCTATCTCGAGCTGGCGCGCACCGGCGTCGAGCTGCGCGACCAGCGAGCGGTGGCCGTAATCGAGGGCGTCGGCCATCGCCGGGCTGGCGGCGCGGATCCGCGCCATGGTCGCGGCGGGCATCGGCAATTTGTAGCTGTTGTGGGTGCCGATCACGGCGATGTCATTGATGCGCACCGGCGCCGGGGATGAGGCGGCGGCAGCGGCGGCAAGCATCGCCGGGAGGGGCATGACCATGGTCGTGGGATCCTTAAAAAGGCCCCCGTGACAGCGAATTGTTACAAGCGTTAGCGACCGGTGCCGATCGCAACCACCTGCTGCCGGGCGATGCCAAACGGGGGCATCAGCCGCCACAGGATCACGGCACCGATCACGTCAAACAGCGCCAAGCAGGCGAACAGCGGCCCATAGCCGACCACATCGGCCAGGCCGCCGATCAGCAGCGAAAAGCTGAGGCCGCCGATCCAGGCCGCCGATCCCGCCATGCCCGTCGCGGTCGCCACGACGCGCTGATCGAACACGTCGGCTGACAGGGTGATCAGCGCCCCCGACAGCATCTGGTGGGCGAAGCCCCCGATGCAAAACAGCGCGATCGCGGCGGCGGGGCTTACCGTCAGGCCGATGCAGGCCGGCCCGATCATCAGGGCTGCCCCGGTGGTGACCACGATCTTGCGGGATGTGAGCAGCGACACCTTGTAGCGGCGGATCAACAACGGGGCATAATAGCCGCCGAGCACCGAGCCGGCGTCGGCGGCGAGGAAGGGCAGCCAGGCGAACGCCGCGATCCCCTTGAGATCCATGCCGCGTTGCTCGACCAGATAGAGGGGAATGAAGAAGCTGAACGTCTGCCAGGCGGGATCCGCAAGGAAGCGCGGAATGGCGATGCTCCAGAAGGCGCGGGTTGCAAGGACGGCGCGCCAAGTCAGCGGACCACCGCGATCGGCGATCTCGACGTCACCGGCCGCGATATAGGCGCGCTCCTCCGCCGACACCCAAGGATGCTCGTCGGGGTTGCGGTAAAAACCGTACCACAGCGCAGCCCAGATGAAGCCGACCGCGCCGGTCACCACAAAGGCGGATTGCCAGCCCCAGACGGCGATGCAGAACACCACGATCGGCGGTGCGATCATCGCGCCGATCGAGGTGCCGATATTGAACCAGCCGGTGGCGACGGTCCGCTCGTGCGGCGGAAACCATTGCGCGACGGTCTTCATGCCCGCCGGGATTGCGGCGGCCTCGGTCAAGCCCAGCATGCCGCGGAAGAGAGCCAGGCTGGGCCATCCCGTCGCGAAGGCGTGGCAGCAATTGGCCAACGACCAGCCGATGGCGAACAGCGCAAAACCAAGACGGAGGCCGGCAAGGTCGAGCACATAGCCGGCAATCGGCTGCATCACCGTGTAACAGGCCTGGAACGCCGCCACGACCCAGCTGTATTGCTGCGTCGACAGACCGAACTCGTGTTTCAGCGTCGGCGCCGCGACCGATAGCGACGAACGCGCCAGATAATTGAGAACGGTGCCGAGCGTGACCAGCGCGATGATCACCCAGCGCAGCTGGTTCTTCATGGCTGCCTCGCCAGGACGGCGCGGTCAGTCTCGCGAAGCAGGAGCTGGCGGTTCGCCGGCGAGGCTGTCCAGTCACTGGCGAACAGGCCGCGCTCGGAGAACAGGCCGTCGACGATGGTGGCGGCACCTCCTGCGGTCCACAGTGCGGCAAGTTCAGCCGATCGTGGATCCGACACCGGATGACCGGTGCCGCGCAGGTGGCGCAGCCATGCCCCTAGCGCACGGAGAATCGCAGGACAGGCGTGATCGCGAGCCTGATGCCAGGCGAGGGTGTGGAGCCAGCGTTGCGGAATCTTCTGCGATCCGTCCATCGCGATCTGTGCAAGGCGGTGGTTCAAGGCCGGATTGGCGAACCGATCGATGAGGGCATCGGCGTAGCGGCCGAGGTCCTGGCCGGGCATGGCGTTGATGCTCGGCGCTGCCTCAAGCCGCATCAGCGCATCGACGATCGGCGCGATGACCGGATCGCGGACCGCCTCGTGAACGAAGCCGAGGCCACGCTCGAGGCCGAGATAGGCGAGCGCGGAATGAGCGCCGTTGAGCATGCGCAGCTTCGCCATCTCATAGGGGCGTACATCGGCCACCAGCTCGGCGCCGCCCGCTTCCCAGTCGGGACGGCGTCCGGCAAAGCGGTCTTCGATCACCCATTGCCGGTAGGGTTCGGTGAAGACGGCAGCTTCGTCCTTGATGCCGAGGCGCGATACCAGTGTCTCGCGGTCGAGCGATGTGGTCGCCGGTACGATCCTGTCGACCATGGATGAGGGAAAGGTGCAACGGGCCGCGACCCAATCGGCGAGCGCAGGGTCGCTGCGGCGGAGGAAATCGTCCAGCGTTCCCGCCAGCACCTCGCCGTTGCCGGCGAGATTGTCGCAGCTCAGCAGCGTCAGCCCCGCGTGGCCATGCGCACGCCGCGTCGCCAGCCCGCTCGCAAGATAATCATAGATCGTGCCGTCAGTGCCCGGCGACGGAAATTGATAGGCTTTCTCGGTGACGGTGAGTGTCACCAGTTGCGTGGTGGGTGCCGCCAAGAGCGAGCTGACCCGTGCAGGGTCGCGCGGCGCAACGAGGATCTGAGCGATCGCCGCTACCAGGCGCGAGCGTTCGCCGGCGCCCGACCGCTCGGTGACGGTATAAAGCCCCGCCTGTGGCGCCAGTTGATCGTGCACGATGGGCTGGCGGAGCGAGACGCCCGCGATCCGCCAGTCACGATCCCCGGCGTTCAAGGCATCGTCGGTGTACACCGCTTGATGGGCGCGGTGGAACGCGCCGATGCCGAGATGGACCTGGCCGATCCGCTGCTGGGCCGCATCGTAGCGAGGACGCTCCACGGTGGCTGGCAAGGCGGCAAGCGTTTCCGGTGCCAGCCTCACAATTTGTAGGCCCGCTTGGCGAAGGTGTAGGCAAGATCGACCGCTAGCTCCGCCGCTTCCCACTCCTCCAGCCGGTGGTCGGCCACCAGTCCGGCAAGAAAGCCGCAATCGATACGCCGTGCCACGTCATGGCGCGCCGGGATGGAGAGGAAGGCGCGGGTATCGTCGTTGAACCCGACCGTGTTGTAGAAGCCTGCGGTCTCGGTGGTCTGTTCGCGAAACCGCCGCATGCCTTCCGGGCTGTCGTGGAACCACCAGGCGGGGCCCAGCTTGAGTGCGGGGTAATGGCCTGCGAGCGGGGCCAGTTCGCGCGCGTAGCTCGTCTCGTCGAGGGTGAAGACGATGATGCCGAGGCCCGGCTCATTGCCGTAGCGCGAGAGCAGGGGCTGCAGCGCATGAACATAATCGGTGGCGACGGGGATGTCAGCGCCCTTGTCACGACCGAAGCGCGCAAACAGCGCGGCGTTATGATTGCGGAACGATCCGGGGTGGATCTGCATCACCAGCCCGTCCTCCAGGCTCATCCCCGCCATCACCGTCAGCATGTGCGCGCGGAACAGCTCGGCGTCGGCCGGATCGACCACCTCGGCCGTCACCCGGCCGAACAGCGCCTGGGCTGCCTGCGGGGTCAGGTCGGCCGTCGCCGCCGTGGGGTGGCCATGATCGGTCGCCGTCGCCCCCATCTGTGCGAACCATGCGCGCCGGATACGGTGCGCGGCAAGGTATCCGTGATAGTCGAAGGCGTCCTGATCCGTCAGCGACGAAAGCCGGCGAAGATTGTCGCGGAAACCCTCGAACGCGGGATCGATGATCGGATCAGGGCGGTAGGTGGAGATCACCCGCCCATGCCACCCACTTGCCCGAATGGCGGCGTGATGATCAAGCGGGTCGAGCGGTGATTCGGTGGTCGCCAGCACTTCTATGCCAAAGCGATCGAACAGCGCGCGCGGGCGGAAGGCGTCCTGCCGCAGCGCCTCGGTGATACGATCATAATAGAGGTCTGCCGTTGCCGTTTCGAGCCTGAGATCCAGCCCGAATACTTCGGCGAACACCCAGTCGAGCCACAGCCGTGACGGTGTTCCGCGGAACAGATGGTAATGATCGGCAAACAGCCGCCATGCGGCCCGAGGATCGGCCGTCGGCTGGCTCCCGTGAGCAGCGACGCCAAGGGCCTCCAGCGGCACACCCTGGCTGTACAGCATGCGCAGGACGTAATGATCGGGGGTCAGCAACAGCTCGGTCGCGTCGCCGAACGGCGCGTCGTCAGCGAACCAGCGCGGATCAGTGTGACCATGCGGGCTGATGATCGGGAGCGTCGCCACCGCGCCGAACAGTCGACGCGCGATGGCGCGGGTGTCCGGGTCGACCGGAAAGAGGCGATCTGGATCGAGCGTAAGCGCTGGCATGGATTACTATCTCCCATGACCCTGCTCGCACAACTGGTCTTGCCAATCTACCTCAAAGTGGCAGACGGCTGCGACTTGAAGCACTGGTGGTGGGGACAATGCTGCGCGTCTTTGCGCTCGGTAGCAGAACCGTTGCCACAGTCGGCGGCGTCGCTCCCATGCGGCCCGGCGTCGCCCCGCCAATAATTCGGCACAAACAAAAACGGCCGATGGTGACATCGGCCGATAGGATGGAGAGAAAGCCTTTGAGAGGCCTGGCCTATATGTAAGGCCACTGAGCAATGCGCAAGCGCTCTTGTCATCGCGAGTGGTGATCGTTTGCAGCTACGGTGACGCCTCGCCGTCAGCCAAGCCGTGATTTGCCGAGGCTCAGTCGTTCACCTGGTCTGCGAGCAGCAAGGCGCCGAGCGGCCCGGCGTCGCCGGCCAGCGCGGCAGCGACGACGATCTCCTCGGCCGTGGCTGCATCGATCCCGGGCAGATAGCCGCCGAGCTTCGCGACGATCCCGGCGCGTACCATGGGCAGGAGGTGTGGCTGCCCAACACCCACGCCGCCGCCGATGACGATGCGCTCGCACGACAGCGTCAGAAGCAGCACCGTGCAAGCCTCAGCCAAGGCGTCCGCAACCGGGATCCACGCGGGGTCGGTCGGCGACAAGCCCTCGCCATCGACGCCGGCCCGCGCGGCCACCGCCGGTCCCGAGGCAAGCCCTTCCAGGCAGTCGCCATGGAAGGGGCAGACGCCGCCGAACGTATCGCCGGGGAGGCGGCGAACGTGCATGTGACCCGCCTCCGGGTGCATGCGCCCTGCGAGCGGCCGTCCATCGGCGATGATGCCCATGCCGATGCCCGTTCCAACGGTGACGTAGACGTAATCGCGCAACCCCTTGGCGGCACCCCAGCGACCCTCTGCGAGGGCGGCGGCGGTGACGTCGGTGTGGAGCGTCGCCGGCACCGGCAGTGCCTCGCCCAGCGGGCCGAGAATGTCGGCGGTCGACCAGCCCGGCTTTGGGTTGGGCAGCATCGTGCCGCGCTGGCCGTGGCGGCCGTTGAGCGAGATCGGACCAAAGCTCGCGATCCCCAGCGCGACCGGCCGGTAGCGCTCGTGCCACTGCCGAAGCCGGTGGCCGAGCAGGCCAAGCGTGTCCGCCGGCATGGTCGTCGGGACGATCACCCGCTCGATGATGGTGCCGTTGCAGCCGAGCACTGCGATGGTCTTGGTGCCGCCCAGTTCGACGCCGACCGTGTACCGGCTTGCCGAAACATCCTTAGCTGCCGCCTCTACACCGCTGATCATGTCCGTCAGCGCGGCCATCACCGTGCCGCCTGCGGGCGCAGGACAAAGCCGAACCGCCGCTCGACGGGCAGAACACGATAGGGCGGCAGCGGACGGCCATGGCTGTCCCAGGTGGTGTTGCCGCCCAACCCCGCCTGCACGGCATCCACAAGCAGGGTCACGTGGTCGTGCGGCACGATGTCGCTGCTCTTCGCGACGCCCGGCGGTTTCCGACGCAGATCCTCGTAGGGAAAGGCCAGGACGTTCATCGTCAGCGGCGTCGTGCCGGTGACGCGGAGCGCAGGCTCGTTGCCACCGCTCAGCTGCATCCAGCGTACATCGGTCTTGGTGCCGGTGTCCTGGGGGCGAATGAAGTCGTGATATTGATCGGCGATCGCGCCCTGCCACAGGCCGATCATCGCGCCCGACTTGCGATCGGCATAGCTCTCGTGCGGCCCGCGCCCGAACCATTGGACCGTGTCGAAGCGTGTCGGCATTGCAAACTCGAGCCCGACCCGCATCATCTCGGGCAGATCGGGCCTCAATGGCGTGAAGTGGCCGTCAACGGCGAGGCTGCCGTCGCCGTGCATGGTGTAGCGCGTTTCGAAGCGCGCGGCGCCGGCGCCCAGGCCATAGCGGACGATGATGGTGGCGCCGCCACGGCGACGCTCCACCGTCGCGCTTTCAACCGTCCGTTCGGTCGACATCGTCGCCCAGGGCGCCGCGAGCTTGGCGGTGCCGGTGCCAAGATCATTGTCGGTGGGCATCCGGTAAAAATTGGGCGTGCCGCCGGTGAGCAGCGCGGTGGCTGCTGCCGCATAGCCGGCGACGAGGCCAGATCGCCGGTCGACCGACAGCGTCGCGCCGCTGGCCGAGAGCGTGATGGCGCTCGCGGTCTGGCTGAGCCCGACGCGACCGGCGATCGGCGGTGCCGCACGAGCCGCCGGTGCGCCGTACGCGAATTGATCCCAGCCGATGACGTGACCAGCCGGCGCATAAGGCATCGCGCCGGTGGTGTCATAGGCGCGCAGGGTGATGAAATATTCTGCTCCCGGCTTTCGTGTGAGGGCAGGTAGCGCAAGGGTGAACGGCATCGTGCCGCGTGCGGGGGTGTGGAGGGCGGGCACTTCGCCATGGGCGATCGGCACGCCATCCTCGGTTATCTGCCAGGTGACGCGATAGCCGGAGAGATCGCGGAAGTCGTTGTGGTTGATGACGGTGAACCGGCCCGCGGCAGCGTCCGTGGCGGCGAACTGGACGGGCGCGTATACCTTCTGCACCTCGTACAGCTGCGGGTTGGGCGTGCGATCCGATTGCATCAGCCCATCGCCGAACTCGATGTCGCCACCCGGATTGGGACCATATTCCCCGCCGTCGCCCCAATAGCGGCGCCCGTCCTTGGTGTAGCGGTACATGGTCTGCTCGACCCAGTCCCAGATGAAGCCGCCCTGCAGCCGATCGGGATGGGCGTAGATCGTGTCCCAATCGTCCTTGAACCCGCCGCCCGAATTGCCCTGCATGTGCGCATATTCGCAGGCGATCAGCGGCTGCTTCAGCTCGGTGTGCTGCGCGTAATCGAGCATCTGCGCGATGCTGTGGTACATCGGCGCGAAGATATCGGAATAGGGAACGATGCGATGATCCTCGGTGGCGCTCCAGCCGAGGAACGAGATCAGGCGCGTGGGATCCAGCGCCCGGGCGGCGGCGGCCGCCTTTTCGAAGGTCGGGCCAACGCCGCTTTCATTGCCGAGTGACCAGAAGATGATCGACGGATGGTTGCGGTCACGCGCGACCATGTTGGTGACGCGCGCGATGTGCGCCGCTTCCCAGGCCGGGTCGTAGCCGAGGAAGTAGCGTTTCTGCAGCTCGGGCGTCGCGCGGCCCGCGCCAAGATAGGCGTGGCTCTCGATGTTGGCCTCGTCCATCACGTAAAGGCCGAGCTCGTCGGCGAGCGCGTAAAGACGCTCGTCATTGGGGTAATGCGACGTGCGGACGGCGTTGATGTTGGCGAGCTTCATCAACTGCAGGTCGTGGCGCATCGACGCGGCGGAGATGACGTGGAAGGTCTCGGGATCATGCTCGTGGCGATTGACGCCGCGAATGGTGATCGGCTTGCCGTTGATCGTCACCAGCCCGTTGCGGATCGCCACCGTGCGAAAGCCGATCCGCTGGGCGGTCGCCTGCACGACCCGGCCGTGACGGTCGACCAGTTCGATCAGCAGCGTGTAGAGGTTGGGGGTCTCTGCGGTCCAGGGCCGGACGTCAGGTACGGGGGCGGAGATGACGGTCGTGGCGGCGGTGGCTGCCATCGCCGTGCGGGTGAGGATCGTGGTGGCGCCATCCTTGAGCGTGGCGCGCAGCGTCATGCCCTTGGCCGCGGCGGTGGTGGTAAGCGACAGCGCCAGCTTGCCCTGCCGATCATCGCTGTCGAGCCCCGCGGTCACGGCAAAATCGGCCAAGCGCGCGCGGGGTGCCGCGATCAGATACACCGAGCGCTCGATTCCCGACACGCGCCAGAAATCCTGGTCCTCGATGTAGCTGCCGTCGGACCAGCGATAGACCTGGATCGAAACGCTGTTCCGGCCCGGGCGCATCCAGCGGGTGACATCAAACTCGGAGGGTAGCTTGCTGTCTTCGCTGTAACCGACCTTCTGGCCGTTGACCCAGACGTAATAAGCAGATCCCGCCGCGCCGATGTGGAGGATCACATCGCTGCCTCGCCAGGTCGCCGGCAGCGTCACGTCGCGGCGGTAGGAGCCGACCGGGTTGGTCGCGTGGGGGATCAGCGGCCGATTGGCGGGAAAGGGATAGGTTATGTTGTTGTAGCGCGCCTGATCATAGCCTTCGGCCTGCCAATCTGCCGGCACCTTGATACTCTTCCAGCCCGACACGTCATAATCACGGCGGAAGAAGTCCTTCGGCGCGCCGTCGGCCGATGGCGAGAAGGCGAACTTCCACTGGCCGTCGAGCGACAGAAAGCGTGAGGAAGCGGCAATGTCGCCGACCTGCGCCTTGTCCGCATTCTCGAACGGAAAACCGGTCGCGCGCGCAGGTAGCTTGCCGATCGCGAAGATTGCGGGGTTTTCCCACTCCGGGCGCGAGGGATCGACTTGCGGCTGGAGCGGCGGCGGAATGTCGGCGGCGAGTGCCGCGGTGGATCCGAGCAGCAGAGCCAGCGCGAGGTGGCGGAAGGATCGGGGCATCGGGATCACTCAGCACTGGAGGGGGCGGCGGTGGCTTGCGCCCAGCCGTTGGGATGCGCGGCAACGGTAAGGTTCAGCGTGCCGCCCGCCATGATGTCGGACTGGCTGATGAACGCGCGCTCAAGCGGCCTACCGTTGAGGCGGGCCGCCGTGATGTAGATCCTGCCTTGCTTCCAATTAGGCACCGCAATGGTGAACGTACGGCCGTTCTCCAGCCGCAGTGTCGCACGCGGCTGATGCGGCGCATGAAGGTAGAACAGATCGGTCGTCAGCTTGGGGAACAGGCCGAGACGGTTGAACACATAATGCGAGCTCATCGCGCCATTGTCCTCGTCGCCCGGATAGGCGTCAGCGGTGAATCGCTGGAAGATACGGTTGGCCCAGAAGCTGGCGAGATCGGGGCGGCCAACTTCGCTGAACAGCCACGGCGTTGCGAAGCTTGGTTCGTTGGTGATGTCGATCAGCCCATGGTCGAGCGCATGGCTGAGGCGAGCGATGAACCGGGTCCGGCCGCCCATTGCCGTGATCAGCCCGGGGAGATCGTGAAGAACATCATAGGAATAGACCCAGGCGGTGCCTTCGTAGAAGCCGACATTGTCATAGGTCTTGCCATCCCAGCCCAGCTTGGGATCGATCGGCTGGAATCGGCCGTCGGCGTAGCGCGGCATGATGAAGCCCGCAAAGCCGTCGCTGGTCGCATTCTTGTCCCAGACGTTGCGCCAGTTGCCGGCACGATGGTCCAGCGTGGCGGCGAGGTCGGCCTGGCCGGTTTTGGCTGCCAGACGCGCGGCGTAGAAATCGTTGAGCGCGAAGGCGACGGTCGAGGATCCCGACTTGGCGCGCTGATTGTCAGGCTCGGGGCTGCGGTCGTTCACCGCAAACCAGCCGTCGATCAGGTAGCGCGGCCGGCGGACCTCCAGCGCATTGTGGAGCGCCACCTCGGCCGCAGCCTTCCAGTTGACGCCGGGCACCTGACGGATCAGGCCTTCGCCCAGCACGTTGTCGATCTCGTCGCCGCCTTGGCCGACATGATAGTTGCGCCCGGCAATGAAGGCCGTGTGCGCCACCCCGAAGCGGCGATAGGTGCCGACGATCGAGGCGATGTTGCCGGCGTAGACGCTTGGCCGCAGCAGCGACATTAGCGGGAAGCCGGTTCGATAGGTGTCCCACAGTGTGTAATAATCGTCCCAGTGCGGCGTCGCCCGATCGGCGAGGGGCTGATCCAGGCTGCGATCGCGTGGCTGGATCACCGAATGGTATAGCGCAGTGTAAAACCGACGCTTGTCCGCCTCGCCAACGCCATCGATGGTGGCGCGCTGCAACTCGGCGTCCCAGGCGGCGCGCGCCGCGGTGCGCACCGCCTCGAAGCGCTGGTTGCCGAGCTCCGCGTCGAGCAGCTCCGCGGCTCGCTCGGCACTGGTGAAGGACACCGCGACCTTGAGGGAAACGGGGCCACCGCCGCTGAACTGCCACCAGGCGCCGAGCTTGGTATCGGCAGGCACCGTCGCGGTCGTGCCGCCAGCGGTGACCGCGTCGCCGGCGCGAATGCCCCAGGCGCTGGGAGGCCGATCGAGCTGGGCAACGAACCAGATGTCGACATTGGCCGGCGACCAGTAGTTCTTGGCGCGCACGCGGCCGATGATGCGGCCCTGTTGGGGTAGCAACTGCACGTCCGCGCCATCGCTGGCGAGTTCACCGCCGATCTTGCGCGTCAGGTCGAACACCAATGTCGCCTGCCGGTCGGTGGGGTAGGTGAAGCGATAGATGGCGGCATAATGACCCGGCGTCACTTCGGCGCGGATGCCGTAGCGGCTCAGCGTCACCGCGTAATGGTCGGCCGCAAACTGTTCGTCTGCCTTGGGCGAGAGATGCGCCGGCTCGTCGAGTGCGGGGGCCCCGGTCTGCGGCGAGACGAGGAAGGTGCCGTAGGTGGTGCGACCGCCGGAGCCCTGGGTGTGCAGTTGCGCAAAACCGCTGATCGGGGCGGCGGGATCATAACCGGCGTTGCTGCCGGTGAGCGTTTCAGGGCTGGGATGGATCGATCCGGCAGGTAGCGCCGGCCCCGGGATGGTATCGCCCTGGTTGTCGTTGCCGAGCCCGACCCGGGGATCGACATAGCGTGAGAGCGACCCGCTCTGCGCCGCCGCGTTGCCGGTCAAAGCCAGCACGGCCGCTCCCAGCAGGAGGTGCCTGACACGGCTCATGGTCATTCGATCCTTTTCGATCATCAATCCTCGCTCACGCCCCGCCGAGGGAGCGCCGGCGGCGCGCGATCGCCGCCGGCGCCAGTACCTCAGAACGTCGCGCGCAACGTCACCGTATAGGTGCGGCCGTCATAGTCGAAGCGGCGTGGCAGCTCCGGCTGGTTTTCATATTCGTAGCGCACTGCATTGGTCAGATTGTAGGCATCGGCCGACAGCGTGAGGAAGCTGCTGATGTTATACGAGGCCGAGGCATCGAGCTGGCCGCGGGAGCGCACCTGGCGCGCGGCGCCGGTGAAGGTGCCTGCCGAGGCGAGATCATATTTGCTGCGCACGTTGTAGACCAGGCGCAGGCCGTAGCCCGGGGTTTCGTAATAGCCGATGAAGTTGGCATTGTGCTTTGACACGCCCGGGAGCGTCGCGTCGGCGCCGGTCGCGGTCTTGCCGCTGATCGTCGTATAAGCATAGTTGAAGCCGCCGCCGAAATTCCTGAGCAGGCCGGGCAGGAAGTCGAGCGTCTGCTGCAGGTTGAACTCGACGCCGCGTACGGTGATCGGGTTGTTCTGATTTTCGACGCCCGATGCGGTGACGAGATAGGGCGTCGTCACGCCGGCCTGGGTGTAGGTAAGGCTGCTCTCGCAGCGATCACCATTCACCGTCAGCGTGCCGAGACCAAGCGCCGTGGCGTCTGCAGGGCAGAGCTGCGCCGGATCGGTGATCTGGCCGATCAGCCCGGTGATGCGCTTCTGGAAGCCGGCGATCGAGATGATGCCGTTGGGCCGGTTGTACCATTCCGCCGAGATGTCGAGCGAGGTGGAATTGTAGGGCTTGAGGTTCGGGTTGCCGAGGGTGAGCGAATAGGCGCCGTTCGAAGGCGCGCTGACCACCGTGACCGGGGAGAATTGCCGCGGCTGCGGGCGGACATAGGTGCGATAGGCCGCGGCGCGGACCAGCAACTTGTCGGTGATGTCGGCGATGGCGATGAACGAGGGCAGCAGCTTGTTGTAATTCTGCTTGTAGGTGGTCGGTGCGAAGTCGTTGGGCGAGCCGAGCGCCCCGGTCAGCGACACTCGGTTCAAGGCGACGATGGTGTTGTCGGTGTGCTCGAAGCGCAGGCCGCCATTGCCGCGCACCCGGATGCTGCCGAGGTTGAACTCGTATTTCACCTGGCCATAGACCGAGGCGATGTTGTTCTCGTTCGAGTAATTGTACAGCGAATAGCTGTTGTCATTGTAGCGGATGTTATAGCCGAGCGGCGACAATTGACCGCCCGGGTAGACGGTGACCGGGGTCACTTCGTCGAGGAACTTGTCGATGTCGACCGCCTGCCAGTTGGTGGTCTGATCACCGCCATGGCCGTTGAAGAAGTCGCTTGCGGCGGGGCTGTTGATCAGCACGTCGCTCGTCAGATTCTGCAGCTGCAGGCCATAGGCCATGGTGCGGAAGCCTTGCGATTCAAACTTGTTGCGCTCGTAGCGCGCACCCGCCTGAAGCCCGGTAATGAAACCGTGGAGGGTGCGCTCGACGTCGAACTGGCCGGCGAGCAGCTTGTTGGTGGCATAGCTCTGGGTACCGGTGAACTGCAGGCGATTGGTGCGCAGGGCGGTATCGGCGCTGTTGTAGAAATAGGTGGGATCGGCGGCGCCGCCCCATACGCCGGTGGTGAGGCCATTGAGCGTCGCGACCGGATTGGGCGTGATCGTGTAGGAGAAATCGTCGAGCGACCCGCCGCCGGTGTGGATGATTGCCGAGACGCCATTGCCACCGGCCACCTGGGTGCGCTCGAGATCGACTTCGGTCTCGCTGGAACGGTTATGCGCCTGCGACAGGGTGCCCACGGCGCTTACCCGCCAGTCGTCGCTCTTCCATTCCCCGGTAAGGTTGCCGCCCCAGGCGAGCTGTTCCTGGCCGTAGCGACGGGTCGAGGTCACCGTGACGGGATTGCCGTACTGGACGTCGTTGATGACATAGCGGCCGTCCGACAGCTTGGTCGGATCCGACAATGCCGTCACCGTGCTCGCGTCGGTGGTGTAGGCGATATTGAGATATTGGGTGGTCTTGGGTTGCTGGCGGTTGGTGTAGAAGCCGGTCAGGCCGATCTTGGCTTCGGGCGACACGCGCCATTCGGCGCCACCGGCGGCCGAGTAGAGGTTGCCGACGTTATCACGTGAATATTGCCGGATGGTCGAATCGTAGATCACTCCCGCGGTGGAGGTGGTCCCGGTGCACGACGGGCAGGCCGCCGATGTCGGGTAATAAGCGCCGACGGTGGCGGCGTTGGCTTGGGCCTGCGCGGGCGTCAGCGCGGTGTAGCTGTTGAACAGCAGCGAATCGCGCCGGAAATGCTCGCGCTTATAGGCGAAGGTGCCAAACACCGCGAAGTCGTCGGTGATGTGCTTGTTGTAACCAACCGTGGCTTCGGGGCCGCCAACGCTGCCGAGATCGTTGTGCTCATAGGCAACCTTGGCGAAACCGCCTTCCTTGCGGCTCAGCGCCGAGGCGATCTGCAGATCGACGTTGCCCGACAGGCCGCCGCTCTGCGCATTGGCCAGTGGCGACTTGTCGACGACGATCGCGCTGAAGATGTCCGAGTTGAACGCACCGAGCGGTGCCGCTTCGGAAAGGATCGGTTCGGCAAAGGCCACGCCGTTCAACGTCAGGCGGGCATATTCGCCGGGCAGGCCGCGCAGGTTGATGGTGGCGTTGCGCCCCTCCGCCTCGCGATTGATCTGGACGCCGGGTACGCGCTGGAGTGCTTCACCGACGTTGAGATCGGGAAACCGGCCCAGGCCATCCGACGAGATGCCATCGGTGATGCCCACCGAGTCGCGTTTGGTCGCAATGGCATTGGCATAGCTCTGGCGAAAACCGGTGACGACGATATCGGCATCGCCCGTGACCGATTTGACCGGCTCGAGGCCGGGCTGCGCTTCGGTGCTCTGATCAGGGTTGGCGGGGGTGGCGACGGTCGGTGTCGGCGTGTCCGCCGGCGCGCTCTGTGGTGCCGTCTGGGCGATCGCCGGCAACGCGGCGAACATGCTCCCGCCAAGCAGCATTGCCGTCAGATACTTGAAGCGCGGATGGCGTGAATGCATCGAAACCTCCCCTAGTGCCGGCGTACAGTCGCCACCCAGTTCGATCGCCGCGGCTTGGTGCAACGGTCGGGCGAACTGGCCTTACCATCTTACCGTACTGATCAAGACGCATTTGGCAAAACATTTTTTGCGGATGAATGCACGGCGTGTCCCTGTGCGGGTTGTGAAATGAGACAGGCAGTGCCGTTGCCGTGCAGTCGATGCACCTAGCCGCGTGCTTACCGTGGCTGCCGCAATGGCCGCAATCAGCCGATGACGGTATAATTGGCTTGACCAAGATGGCCTGACAGTCGACGAAGCATTCTGAGTTAAAGGCGATGGGAGACGCCGGTTTGCTGATGACACAAGCGATGCGCTGGTTTGGTCCGGCCGACCCGGTGCCGTTGGTGGGCATCAGACAGGCAGGAGCGCGCGAGGTCGTCACCGCGCTTCACGAGGTGCCCAACGGCGACGTGTGGACACGTGAGGCGATCGCGGCGCGGCGGGCGGAGATCGAAGCAGCGGGGCTCGGCTGGACGGTGGTCGAAAGCCTTCCGGTCCACGAATCGATCAAGACCAGCGGGGCAGGCTGCGACGCGGCGTTGGACACGTATCGGCAGAGCCTGGTCAATCTCGCGGCGTGCGGGATCACGGTTGTCACCTACAACTTCATGCCGCTGCTCGATTGGACACGAACCGATCTGGCCTGGTCATTGCCCGACGGTGCGCTGGCGTTGCGCTTCGAATGGGAGGCGTTGGCGGCGTATGACATTCACATCCTCGGCCGCCGCAACGCCGAGCACGATTATCCGCCGGCAGTGGTCGAGCGGGCGGCCCGCCGGGTGGCCGGTATGGACTCGGCCGCGCGCGCGCGCCTCGAACGCACGATCCTTGCCGGCCTGCCCGGCAGCGAGGAAAGCTTCACGTCGGCCGAATTTCTGACCGCCATCGAATCCTATGCTGGCGTGGACGACGACCGGTTGCGCGCCAATCACATCGCCTTCCTAGAGGCAATCTGCCCGACCGCCGAAGCGCTCGGCCTCAGACTGGTCGTGCATCCGGATGATCCCCCATTTCCTTTGCTGGGGCTGCCACGGGTCGTCAGCACCGAGGCTGATCTGGCGACGCTGTTCCGCCGTGTTCCCAGCCCTGCTAACGGCCTGTGCTTCTGCACCGGTTCGCTTGGTGCACGCGGCGATAACGATCTGCCGGGCATGATCAGGCGGTTCGGCGATCGCATCGGCTTTCTTCATCTGCGCGCGGTTCAGCGACAGGGCGATGGCGACTTCTTCGAGGCCGCGCACCTCGAAGGGAGCACCGATGTTGCTGCCGTCATGGACGCGGTCATCGATATCTCGGCGGACTCCGGCCGCAGCATACCGATGCGCCCGGATCATGGCCATCAGATGCTGGACGATCTGGGGCGCAGCACCAACCCGGGCTATTCGCTGATCGGGCGGATGAAGGGGCTGGCCGAGCTGCGCGGGCTGGAGTTGGGGCTCGCTCATGCACGCGGCATCAAGCCGGCATGAACGTGGCCACGCGCAGCCGGGTGTCCAGGTGGTGTGCTGCGGGTCTCGCCGCGATCGCCGCGGCCGGCGCATCGGCCGGCGACGCCCCACGGTCACGCGAGGCGGGGCCGCTGGCGCCGCATGCCGGCAATCCGCTGCTGCCGGGCTATTTTGCGGACCCGTCGATCCTCCGGGCCGACGGCGAATGGTTCGTCTATGCGACGATCGATCCTTGGGGTGGTGAGACGCTGGGGCTGTGGCGCTCGCGCGATTTTCGCCACTGGACCTTTTCGACGCCAAATTGGCCGACCAAGGCGGCGGCGACCAGCCCCACGTCGAACGGAAGCAAGGTATGGGCGCCGTCCGTGGTGCGGGGCCGCGATGGCCGCTACTGGATGTATGTCTCGGTCGGCAGCGAGGTGTGGGTGGGCGTCGCCGACCATCCCGCCGGGCCGTGGCGCGATGCCCTTGGCAGCAAGCCGCTGATCCCGGGCAACTTCCGCCCCGGCTTTCACATGATCGATGCCGAAGCGTTCGTCGACGATGATGGCCAGGCCTATCTCTACTGGGGATCGGGGCTGAATTGGGTGAACGGGCATTGCTTTGCCGTCAAACTCAAGCCCGACATGGTCTCGTTCGACGGCGACCCGCGTGACGTGACGCCGCCGCATTATTTCGAGGGGCCGTTCATGATCAAGCGCAACGGCCGCTATTTTCTGAGCTACAGCTGGGGCAATACCACGAAGGACAGCTACCAGGTTCGCTATGCTGTCGGCGCTTCGCCGCTCGGCCCGTTTCGCGAGCGCGATGACGCGCCGCTGCTCGCCACCGATCGGACGCGCGGGGTGATCAGCCCCGGGCACCACGCGATGTTCCACGCCGAAGGCAAGGACTTCATCCTCTATCACCGGCAGTCGCTACCGTTCGTCGAGGGCGGCCCAGTGTTACGCCAGATCGCGGTGGATCGACTGCGCATCGCGGGCGACCGGCTGGTCACCGTGCAGCCGACCAATGCCGGCGACGACGTTCCCGGCGGGCTCGCGCGTCGGCAGCCTGGCTTGCCGGCAACCTTTATCGCCTCTGCGGCAGCCGACCCGGATCATCAAGCGGCGGCAGCCGGCGACGACAATTATGCAACCAGCTGGCGGTCCGGTCCGGGAGCGGCCTGGCTGCAGGCGGATCTGGGCCGGGTGGTCACCGTCGGCGCGTCATCATTGCGTCCCGGCTTCCCTGGCAGTCCGTTGCGCTTCTCGGTGGAGGCCTCGATCGATGGCACTCGTTGGCGGCCGATCGGGGGCGACCATGTCGTTGCCGGTTCACCACTGACGATTCCCGCTGCCGGTCGCGCGCGATACCTCCGCGCCCGCTTCCCCCACGGCGCCGAGATCATCGAATGGCACGTCACGGGTGAGTGACCCCCCGGACGCCGGCCGCTCTGTGCCGCTACCGCGACGTGCCAACGTGCCCCTCAAAGGAGACCAGATCATGCGATTAATGCTCACTGCCGTCCTGCTGCTGGCGGCGCCCGCCGCGGCGCAGAACACGCCGACCGCTCCGGTGGATACCGTGATCGTTCACGGCGATCGTCCTGCTGCCAAGTTCGACCGCCGGCTGTTCGGCCAGTTCGCCGAGCATCTTGGCCATGGCATCTACGGTGGGATCTGGGTCGGCAAGGGGAGCAAGATCCCCAATATCGCGGGGTATCGCCGCGACGTGGTGGAGGCGCTGAGGGCGATCAGGGTGCCCGAGATCCGCTGGCCGGGCGGCTGTTTCGCCGACGAATATCATTGGCGCGAGGGCATCGGCCCTCAGGCCAAGCGCAAGATCAAGGTCAACACCAATTGGGGCGGCGTCACCGAGGACAATAGCTTCGGCACCCACGAATTCATGAACTTCTCCGAACTGGTCGGTGCAGAAGCCTATGTCTCGGGCAATGTCGGCAATGCGCCGCCGTACGAGATGGCCGAGTGGGTGGAATATATCACGTCTCCCACCGGCTCCAGCCTTGCCAAGGAACGGGCCAGCAACGGTCGTAAGCAGCCGTGGAAGCTGCCGATGTTCGGGCTGGGCAACGAGCTGTGGGGCTGCGGGGGCAACATGCTCGGCGACTATGCCGCTGACGAGACGCGTCGCTACGGCACCTTCGTCAAGGTGCCGCAGGGCCAGCAGGTGATGAAGATCGCCAGTGGCGCCAACGGCGACCATTATGAATGGACGGACGTGATGATGCGCAAGGCCGCCGATCGGTTCGACGGCATCGGCATGCATTATTACACGGTGCCATACGATTGGAAGGCCAAGGGTGCGGCAACGGGCTTCGACGAGGACCGCTGGGCGCGGACGCTCGCCAAGACGCTGCGCATGGACGAGCTGATTACCGGCCACGCCAAGGTGATGGACAAATATGATCCGGCCAAGCGGGTGGCGCTGCTGGTGGACGAATGGGGCACCTGGTATGATGGCGAACCGGGCAGCAACCCGGGGTTCCTTTATCAGCAGAATTCGTTGCGCGACGCGTTGGTCGCGAGCCTGAACTTCGACATCTTCGCCCGGCACACCGATCGACTGCGCGGCGCCAATATCGCGCAGATGGTCAACGTGCTTCAAGCGATGTTGCTGACGGATGGCGCTCACATGGTGAAGACACCCACTTACTGGGTGTTCGATCTGTACAAGGACTATCAGGACGGCGTCGTCCTGCCGGTCGAGGTGCAGTCGCGCTGGTACAACAAGAACGAGTGGACGATGAAGGCGGTCAGCGCGAGCGCGGTCCGCGGAGTCGACGGCGTCATCCACCTTGGCCTGACCAACGTCGATCCCAACCGCGACGAAATCGTCAAGGTGACGCTCGAGGGCATCGGTGGCGCCGCGGTGACCGGGCGAGTTCTGACCGCGCCCACGATCGATGCACACAACAGCGTCGATCACCCTGACGCGGTGAGCCCGACGCCGTTTGCGGGTGCAAGCCTGTCAGGGACGACCCTGACGGTGACGCTTCCTGCCAAATCCGTGGTGATGCTGGATCTACGCTAGGGCCGGTACCGTGCTCCTGCCTGGCAGGAGCACGGTAGCACCCGGCTTGCGGCCGAGACGGTCGACGGCTCAGGCGTGGAGGCGCAGCGCGAGCCGGCCGCGCTTGGTCTCTATCTCGGACCGGGCACGGCGCATTACCTCCACCTCGGTGGCGGCGAGCAGATCCTCCACCACCCGCTGCAGATGGTCGCGCATCGTCTTGCGGGCGAGCGCCGGGTCACGCGCGCGTAACGCGTCGACGATCAGGCGATGCTCCTCCACTCGCGGGTGGACGCCTTCGCGCCGTGCCTCGGCGAACATATAGGCGCTGAGCGGCGCCCGCTCGCGCAGGTTCCACAACATGTCGATGACCGTGCTGATCACCGAATTGCCGGTGCTTTCCGCAATCAGCAGGTGGAAACGGCGATCGGCGTCCATCGCCGCGGCGCCGGCAGGGTCGCACGACGCCATCTCGACCAGGATGTCGTCAAGCTTGGCGATGGCATCGTCCTCGATCACCGTCGCAGCGACTGCCGCGGCCTCGCCTTCGAACAAGATCCGCGCCTCGATCAGCTCGAATGCGCCGACGTCCAGTTCCGCCGGCGCCGGCGTGTCTGTTGGCGTGGCGATCACGTAAAGACCCGAGCCGTGGCGGGCCTCGACCAGCCCACGGATCTCGAGCGCGATCATCGCTTCGCGAACGGTCGGCCGGCTGACGCCAAATTCCTCGGCCAGCTCGCGCTCGCCTGGCAGCCGCGTGCCGGTCTGATACTGGCCATCGGCAATCGATTCGGCGATCGCGGCCGCGATCTTCTGGTAGAGCTTCTCGGCACGCTGCTTCATGGCTGTTTAAATGTCATGCCGGGGAAAGCAGTACAATAGGCCAATGTGTCCGGTTGGCCTTGCCACCCGGTGCGCGAAGCGCTCAGGGCTGATCAGGGGCGTCGGTGCCGTACAGCGCCCTGGCGCGATCGAACACCAGCTCGATGCGATCGAGCATGACGCCGGGGTCGAGCGCAACCAGCCGCAGCCGGTGCAGGCCTGGCTGTATCATCTTGACCGGCACGGTCGCGATCGCCGTGTTGGTCAGCACATTGTGTCGCCAGGCGTCGCTCCGCCCCACTGTGGCCAAGTCGAGCACCTGATAGGCGGCGTCGTCGATTGCGACGGCAATCCGCACGCCCTGCGCCGGCGTCAGCGGGTGGGTGGGCAGCCCGACCACGCGCAGGGTAGCGCCCGTCGCGGTGATGGTGGCGAAGCGATACGTGGCGGGATCGCCGTCGCTCACGCGCGACAGCGGCTTGCTCGGCAGGGTCAGCACCGAGCGCAGCGCGCCATGCTGGCTACCAAGATCCGGTACGGCTTGCCAGTCACGACCGGGGTGCGCAGCGAGCGCGGGCAGGGTGACGCGGCGCTGCCGCTCGGTGATCACACGCGCATCGGCGGATGCTGGGGCGACCAGCGCCGTATGGATCGGCACCGTCATATCCCCGCAGGCAAGCGCGGCCGTACCCGCCGCCCCGCGGCCGTCATATAACAAGGTCAGCCGCTGCTCATAACCGTTCGCCGAAGACAGGGTGCCGCTGGTCGCCGACAGGGTGACTCCGCCAGGCAGCGACGCCGCCCGCCACGGCAGCGGCCGAGGCTGGTGGGCGAACAGCGTGATCGTATGCCGGTCGGGTTGCCCCTGCTTGAAGGTCAGCGTGTTCTCGTCGCCGATCCACTCTCCCCACAGCGCCGCCTCGCAGCCCGTCTTGCTGGATGGCGCCCAGGCTGGCCACAGCGGCTCGTCGAAGACCGGCAGCCGCCGCGGCATCATGTCCATCATGCTGTCCCACTTGCCGCCGGCGAGCTTGTTGTAGCGCGCCGTATCGGCGAGCAGCGAGGCATGCGCGGCGCGGGCGCCGGCGACATACCAATTGGCACTGGCACGATATTGGCGCGCGTATAGTGCGGCAAGATCCAGCCGCAGGATGCGCTCGTTGAGCGCCGCCGCGCCCCGCACTGGATACAGCACCAGCTCAAAGAACGCGTCACGGCGATCGGCCGGCAGCCGTGCGGCGACAGCCTCAGCACGGACGACCAGCGCGGCGTAGGCCGCCAGCCGACGCTGCGCCTCCTCACCATCCGACTGGACGTAATCGGTAGCGCGGGTGGGCGTCACCCATTCCGTCTCGCCAAAGCCCATGAACTCGGGCCGGCGTTCCCAGGCAAGATCGTAGAAGCGCATCATGATCGCGGCGATCTCAGCGGCATCGGTATCGCCGAACTGCTCGGCCATGAAGTCGCGCAGATGATCCTGGGGCGATTGGGTCAGCCGATCGGCATCGAAGGCGAGATCAAGAAAATATTGCGACAGATATTCGATCGGCTTGATGTCGCCGACATTGACGATCCACAGCCGCCGCGCATCGGTGGCCCACGCACGCCCCATCTCCTCGCGGATCAGTGCCGGGTGGGTGGTACCAAGCCACAGATAATCGTGCGGACGGCCCCAATAGGACAAGTGATAGTAGATGCCCGCGCCGCCGGCGCGCCGGCGCTCGCTCGGCGACGACAGCCGGCGAAGGTAGCCGTAATTGTCGTCAGTCCACATCAAGGTAACGTCGGGCGGGAGCGTCAATCCCGCGTCATAGGCCTCCTGCAACTCATGATAGGCGACGAACACCTGCGGAATCTTTGCGGGTGGCCGCTTCAAGGTGCCCGTCAGCAGATCGCGCTGGAGCCCAACCACTTTCTCCAGGATCGCGCGACGCTCGTCTGTGGTGGTCGCGCCTTGCATCGGCCCGTCGTGGATTCCGCGCAATCCGAGCGTGTACATCACCTCCGTATTGCGCGTTGCCGCGACCCGCTCGCGCCAATAATCAAGGATGGCCTTGGGGCGGCGGGTAAAATCGAAGGGGCCGCGCAGCGCCTCCTGCCATTCGCGCAGGTTGTTGCGCAGCATCGGTTCGGCATGGCTGGTGCCGATCACGATCGCATAGCGATCCGCGAGCGGCGCATTGGCGGGATCGGCATAGAATGGCGTCGAAACCGAATGCATCGCCGGCCACAGTGTGTTTGCCTTCAGCCGCCACATCAGCTGGAACACGCGCTCATAGGTGTGCGCACCGATGTTGCCCGTGCCGCGGTCCAGGGTCTTGGCGGCCCAGGGCTCGAGCCCCCAATCCTCGTCGTTGAGGAAGATGCCACGGTATCGAACGGAGGGCGTTCGCGATACGATGGTCGCATCGTCGATCGCCACCGTCGCGCGGCGGCGCGGTGTCACGTCTGCCCACCAAGACCAGGGCGAGATGCCGAGCGTGCGGGAGAGATCGGTGACGCCATAGATCGCGCCACGACGGTCGGAGCCCGCGATCAGCAATATTCGCTGTCCGTTGATGGTCACGGCGGCGCGCACGTAGCGCTCCCAGCCGCCGACGAGCGCGGACAGATCGACATGCCCCGCGCGCGCCACCTGTGCGACTATCGGTGCATCGTAACGGCCGATCAGGACGCAGGAACGGGCACAGTCGTGCAGCCGCGTTGCGATCGACGGGCGCTTGCCGCTGAGAGCGGCCAGGTCGTCGGCGAGCATGCCCGTCGCCAGCGTCATGGTGTCGCCGGTGCCGGCGGGATCGGCAATCAGGGTGCTGTCATGAAAGTCAAAGGCCCGGGCGTCGGCGGCGCAAGCGAACAGGCTGGTGACAAGAGCCATGACGGTCAGCCGGCAAATTCGTCGCACCCGACACTCTCCCATGATCGGCCATTTTACGTTAGCCATGGGTGTTGGTAATGCCACTTGGTCTACGACGCGTCGAGACGGAACGTGATCCGGCTGGTGGTGAGGAAAGGGCAGTAGTGCTACGTGGCCGCTGTCAGATGGTTCTGCTCGGCGGTCGCCATGATTGCGCTTGTGCTCCACCGCTCGCCAGCCCGGCGTCACGCCATTGCGGTTACTGTCGGCGAAACACCGGCGTGCGCTTTTCCGCAAAAGTCGCGCGGCCTTTGCGCGCGTCGTCGGTGGCGAAACAGATCGCCTGAAGATCGCGCTCATACGCATCGCCTGATCAAGCGGCATGGACACGGCGGCGCGCAGATTGGCCTTGGCGGTTTCGGCGGCGATCGGGGCACGCGAGGCAATGGTGCTCGCCAGTTCACGCGGAAGCGGCATCTAGTCATCAGGATCAACGATCGCGCTCACCAGACCTCAATCGCGGGCGCGGGCGCTGTCGATCGGATTACCCGTGAGCAGCATCAAGGCGGCGTTGGACTGACCGATTGCCTGCGACAGCATGGCGGCCATGCCACCCCCGCCGATTTACGACACGCCGACTATCCTGCGCGACACGTTCGTCGCCTGCAATCGCATCCACAAGGTCAAGCAGTGGTTCGAGGATGGTGGCGCCATCTATGACCTTTCGGCCGATCCCGACGCGGTGATCGCCGAGAACCGAGTGTTCGACGCGCCAGGCGCGATCGGCCTCTACCTTGACGAGGAATTGCGGTGCGTCACCGTGCGCGACAATGTGGTCGATCAGGCGGGGGTGTGGCTCAACGCCAACACGGTGCACGCCATTTTCTCGATGCGGATCACCATCGATACATGGCGCCCCGCAACTGGCATCGCGGTGGGCGCGTGCAGGGTGAATGGACGGCCGATATGAACAACCTGATCTCGGACGACCATCCGGTGACGGGCGCCTGGCCGAGCGCCGCACAGGCCATTATCGCCAATGCCGGCATGAGTAGGGAGGATGGCGGCTCGGGCGACCGACCCTGAGCGCGAGGCGTTCGGCACACGTGCCCGCCTAGCGCTGACGCCTTCCATGGTTTGGCAATTCTTCAAGCCGGCGGCGGACCTACCCTTGGGTTAGGCAGTCACGACGGGCAGGTGCTGCATCAACGCGCACATCAAGCGATCATGCGTCTGACGTCGGCGAAATACGGGTGAGCAAGAACACGCTGGGCATTGGCGGCGCCGATCGCATGATCGTTCATCAGGCGCTCGCCCGCCGTGGTCCGGTACAAAGCGATCGGGGTTTCGATCCGGGTGAAGACGGCTCCCGCAGCGGCGGCGCGGGTGTAGAAATCCCAGTCGTTGCAGTTGTGGAACGACGGATCGAAGCCGTTGATCAAGGTAACTATGTCACGGCGGACGATCGACCACGAGGGCCCGATCACGCCGCCCTGGCTCAGCGCCACGCCGATGTCGTCGCCCCACCAGCCACATTCAGGCGCCCCGGGCGGCCCGCCATCCTCCACTCGCGCGAAATGGCCGCAGACGATGTCCGCCTGGCCCGCGCGCGCGAGCAGCGCGTGAGCCGCGCCGGGCAGCCAGACGTCGTCGCTGTCGAGGAAGGCAATCCACGGTGACCGACACAAAGCCGCGCCGACGTTGCGCGCGTGTGACGCGCCGCCGTTGCGGGGCAGGACGGCGGCCTGGATCAACGCCGGGTTGGACGCCGCCAGCGCGTGGATCACCGTGCCGCTATCGTCGCGCGAGCCGTCGTCGACGATGATGACCCGCGACGGGGCATGGTCCTGCGCCAGCACGCTCGCCACCGCATCGGCGACGACATGAGCACGATTGTAGCAAGGAATGACAACGTCATAGGCAGGCAGCGGCAGGGCCACTGCGACGGGGGCGTCAATATTGAGCATGCCGGCGCTATGTGCAGTGCAGCGGCGCCGGGCAAGGCGTCTGTGGTGTCATGCCAGACATTGTCCGCCTCAGCGGTGCGGCAGCGACAGCTTTACCCCGGCGTAGAGGTAGCGGCCGAGCGGTGACACCGGCACGTTGGTGTCATAGCCGATGTCCGGAGTCTGCCCGCCGAGATTGTTGACGCCGCCATAGAGCGCAAAGGCGTCGGTCGCCTGGACCTGCACCTGAACGTCATGCTGCCACAGCGGCTTGAACCTGAAATAGCGCGGGTCGACGAAGCTCGGATTGTCGTCGGTGGTGATCCGGTCGAACCGGCGCACGCCATCCTGCCAGCGCAGATTGTAGCTGATCGTCACCTTGTCGAGGCTCCAGCTAGGCGAGAAATCGAGCGTGTATTTGGGGCGGAACGGGCGATCGACGTTGTTTTCCACCACCGCGCCGGGGGTGGCGATCTGCTCGAGCCGGTGCAGATAGCCGCCGACCAGCCGCAGGTCGAAGGTGCCGATGTGGCTGGTCGGCAGCTGGTAGCTGGCGTTCAGCTCGAGCCCGGCGGTGCGGAACGCGGCGACATTCTCCGGCTGGACGACATAGCCGTCGATATAGCCGCTGCCCGCCGCCCGGCTGATCGTCTGGCAGAACGGGTTGGCGGTGGTCGGCTGGTCGACGCAGAGCGCGGCCACGGTGGAGGCACTGGCGGTGCTGATCGCGTCCTTGAGGCGGATGTCATACCAGTCGAGCGCGATCTGCAGGCGGGGCACGAACCGCGGCCGCAGCACCACACCCGCCGTCCAGGTCCGTGCGACTTCGGGGCGCAGATCGGCATTGCCCTGCTGCGCGCCGGGGATGTTGACGTTGGCGTTGGGGTTGTTGGCGGCGGTAAAGGCGGCGGGGTTGCCCCCAGCGGCGCTGATCAACGCGGCGCAATTGGCGGCGCGATAAGTCGTTCCCTGGTCGCGATTGCCGAGATAGCAGGGATCGGTGATGAAATCGCTCGAGCCGGTGCGCGGCCGAAAGATCTCGGCGATATTGGGCGCCCGCACCGAACGGCCATAGGAGCCGCGGAAGCTGATATCCTCCACCGGCGCCCAGATGCCGTTGAACTGATAGGCCTGGGTGTGGCCCACGGTGGAATAATCGGACAACCGGCCGGCGGCGCCGACCGACAGCAGGTGCGCGAACGGCCGGTCCTTGACCAGCGGCAGGTTGAGCTCGCCAAATGCTTCCCACACGTCGAACTTGCCGCTCGACGGCGTCGGGATGATGTATTCGTCATATTGATAGAAGACGTTGTCGACGAGTTCCTGGGCAGGCCGGAAGCTGCTGGATTCGCGCCGATACTCACCCCCGACCGCGAATTGCACCGGCCCCCCCGGCAGGCGGAAGAACTGGCCGAAATCGCCGGTCAGCGAGGCGTTGGCGACGTGCTGCTGGATGCTGGCATCGCTGACCGGGTTGTAGAGATAATAAGCATAGGATTGCGGATCGACCGCGCCGGCGCCGAACAGGTTGACGGGCACGCAGCCGACCGCGCGCGCACTCGCCGAGCGGCACACCGCCTGGCCGGTGACGGGATCGCGCACCGCATCAAGCGCGGCGGTGAAGGCGTCGGACAGGCGATCGTTGAGCTTGGTCGCGCGCAGGTCGGTGCGGCCATAGGTGTAGGAAATGTCGTAGCTGGCGTGATCGCTGATCCGCCCGGCTGCATCGATTACGCCGCGCCAGGTGCGGCGGCGATCCTGCTCGCCGCGGCGGGGAAGGTCGAAGTTGTTGCGGTTGACGTCGACCGCGGCGAGCCCGGCGGCATTGGCCGCGGCGAGGATGCTGGCCGGGATGAACGGATTGTCGAGCGCGATCGTCGCGGGATAGTCGCCACCAAAGCCGCTGAAGGTCGTCACCGTGGTCTGGACGAACTTGGCTTCTAGGCTAAGCTTGAAGGCATCAGACGCGTCATAATGCCCGAGCAGGTTGACCGCGTGGCGCTCGGTGGCGGGGAAGATGTCACCGACATAGCCCGCCACCGGCGTATCGTCGCCGCCGGTGGAATAGCCGTCGTTGTCGAGCCGGGTACCCGGCGTGTAGAGCGCGCCATCGCCGCGGTAGCGGACGCCGGCGATGTCGACATAGCCGTAGGTCGAGCTGTCCGGATAGCGCAGGTCGCGCACCGGGCCCTGCTGATAGCTGCCGGGGCGTGCCGGATCATAGCCGTTGAGATTGACGAAATTGGCGCGGTTGGCGCTGCGCAGATAGGCTCGGTCATCGTTGGCGAGCGGGTCGTCGGCGTTATATTCATAAGCCGCGGTGACATTGCCGCGACCATCGGCAAAGTTGCGGCCGAGGATCACCGAGGCGAAACGGTTGCCGGCGTCACCATGATCCGAGATGCCGAACTGGGTGCGCGCGGCCAGACCATCAAAATCGCGCCGCAGCACGAAATTGACCACGCCCGAGACGCCATCGGCGCCATAGACCGCCGAGGCTGCGCCGGTGAGCACGTCGACGCGCTCGATCAGATCGGTGGGGATCGAGTTGATGTCCACCGCCGCGGTATCGGGTTGGCCGGCGACATGGCGGCGGCCGTTGACCAGCACCAGCGTGCGGCTTGTGCCGAGACCGCGTAGGTCGAGGAGGTTGAGCCCGACCTGGCCGAGCGCGCCGTCGCCCTGCGCATTGCCCGCGGTGCGGGTGCTGTCGAGCGAGTTGGTCAGCGCGGGCACGCGCTGGAGGAAATTGGTTATGTTGGTGTTGCCCGAACGCTGGATCTGGGCGGCGTCCACCGACACGATCGGGTTGGGCGCCTCATAGTCGGGGCGCTGGATGCGCGAGCCGGTGACGACGATCTCGTCCGCCGGCGCAGGGTCGGCGACGGCAGCGGCAGCGGCCGGATCGGCTTGCTGGGCGAACGCGGGCATGGCGAGGAATGCGCCGCCGGCCAACAGCAGGGCGCGCGCAAGGAGCTTGGTCGTCATGGTGGTGCGTGTCCCCAAATCTGTGTTGGGCCGCCGCCCAACCTTTGTTTTTTCTCAAGGCCCTATCGGGCGAAGTTACGAAGATGGCAATTGCTGGCGCAAAACGTTTCACGCTGTCACAACGCGGCGGATGAGCGAAGCGGAACAGCCGGGCGTGACGCGCCGCAGCGTGCTGGCGGGTGTCGCGGCGTCGGCCGTCGCCGGCTGCGCAGGGCGACCGCCGGCCCGGGCACTGCGGCTGTGGGCGATGAGCTACGAAGGCGATTATTCGCCGATGCTGATGCCGGCGTTCACGCGTGCGACGGGGATCGAGGTGGAGGTGCAATCGTTGCCGTGGACGGCGGCGCATGAGAAGCTGCTCACCGCCCAGGCCGGCGGTGCGCTGCCCGACGTGCTGATGCTGCCCGCCGGCTGGGTGGGCGAGTTCGCGATGGTCGGGGCGCTTGCGCCCGTCGCCGATCGAAGGTTGCTCGCGGGGTTGTTCCCCGGGGCGCTCGATGCCGGCCGGTACGCGGGACGGGATTACTCGGTGCCCTGGTCGGTTGCGCCCGAAGCCCAGTTCTTTCGCCGCGATCTGCTCGCCGCCGCGGGCTATCAGTCGCCGCCGCTGCGCTGGAACGAGTGGCGCGCGATGGGGCGGGCGCTCAAGCGCCGGCGGCCGGACGAATGGGTGTTCCTGATGCCGCTCAACTGGTGGGACGCGCTGTTCACCTTCGCCGGCCAGACCGGCACGCCGCTGCTGCGCGAGCGCGACACCCGCGGCAATTTCCGCTCGGCGGGCTTCGGCGAGGCGCTCGCCTTCTACACGTCGCTCTACGACGAGCGGCTGGCGCCGGCGATGCTGTCGACCGAGCTGCAGGATCCCTTCGCCGCCTTTGCGCAGGGCGCGTTCGCGATCTACCCGCGATCGCCGGCGATGCTGCTCGATCTCCACCGCCGCCGCGACGAGATGGCGCAGGCGCCGTGGGGCGTCGCCCGCATGCCCGGGCCGCATGGCCCGGGACCCGCCGGCGGGATCAGCGCCACCCTGTGCGTCTCGGCGCAGGCGCGCGATCCTGCCGCGGCCTGGACGCTGGTCCGCTACATGACCGACGTGCCCGCCGAGCTGCGCTTCCAGTCGCTGATCGGCAGCCTGCCGGCGCGCACGGCCGCCTGGCAGACGTCGCAGATGCAGGCACCGGCGCTGCGCCCGTTCCTCGAGCAGATGGCGCAGCCCGCCATCTCGCCCAATGTGGTCGAATGGGAGCGGATCCGGATCGAGGTCCAGCTTGTCGCCGAACGGCTGGTGCGCGGGCAATTGACGCTGGCGGCGGCGCAAGCCGAGATGGACCGTCGCGCCGACGGCATCCTCGCCAAGCGGCGTCAGCTCGTCGAGGCGGGGCGGATCGCATGACCCGGCAGGAACGGACCGCCTGGCTGTTCACCGCGCCGGTGCTGGCGATCATCGCGCTGGTGTTCGTGCTGCCGACCGCGCTGGCGCTGGCGCTGAGCGTCACCGACTACAGCATCTATGCGCTCGCCGACCGGGGCAATCTTCGCTTCATCGGCTTCGGCAATTTCACGGGGCTGCTGGCGACGCCGCTGTTCTGGCGGGCGTTGCTCAACACCGCGCTGTTCGCGCTGCTCGGCGTGCCGATGGCGATCGGCACCTCGCTCGCCGCGGCGCTGCTGCTCCATGACACCACCGTGCGCTGGAAGGCGCTGTGGCGGGTGGCGCTGTTCGCGCCCTATGTCACCAGCGTGGTCGCGACCGCGGTGGTGTGGCAGTTCCTGCTCAACGCCCGCTACGGCCTGATCAACTACGCGCTCGGCTTCCTCGGCATCGGTCCGGTCGACTGGCTCGGCGATCCGCGCGCGTCAATCCCGGCGATCCTGCTGTTCGTCACCTGGAAGATCTTCGGCTACAACATGATCATCTTCACCGCCGCGTTGTCGGCGGTGCCGCAGGACCTGATGGAGGCGGCGTGGCTCGACGGCGCGTCGCGCTGGGAGCGCTTCCGCCACGTCACGCTGCCCGCGATCGGACCGACACTGCTGCTCGCCGCGGTGATGAGCGTTGCGGGCTTCCTCCAGCTGTTCGCCGAGCCCTATGTGATGACGCTTGGCGGCCCGTCTCAGAGCACGGTGACGATCCTCTATTTCATGTTCGACGAAGGCTTCAAATGGTGGAACCTCGGCCAGGCGAGCGCGGTCGCACTGATCCTGTTCGGGCTGATCCTCGCCGTGACGCTTGTCCAGACCCGCATCGGCCGGCGGTTCGAATGGCTGTGATCAACCGGCGGCGGGCTGGCCGCGCGATCATCGCCAACATGGTCGTCGCGCTGCTGACCACGGTCACGCTGGTGCCGCTGGTGTGGATGATCACGGTGTCGTTCATGCCACGCGGCGAATCGAGCCATTTCCCGCCGCCGTTCTGGCCGAGCCGCTGGTCGTGGGAGAATTACCACGAGCTGCTGGTCCGCCGCGAGATCGATGGCGCCTGGTTCGATTACCGGATCGTCCCAGCGCTGTGGAACAGCCTCGGCGTCGCCGCGCTCTCCACCCTGTTCGGGCTGCTGCTCACCGTGCCGGCGGGCTATGCCTTCGCCAAATTGCGCTTTGCCGGCCGCGAGCGGCTGCTTAAGGCGTTGATCATGAGCCTGGTGGTGCCGGGCCAGGTGGCAATGCTGCCGCTGTTCCTGATCTTCAAGGAGCTGGGCCTGGTCAACAGCTATGCCGGGGTCATCCTGCCCGGCCTCGCTGGCATCTTCGCGCTGCTGTTCGTGCGCCAGGCGTCGCTCGGCATCCCCGACGAGATGCTCGACGCGGCGCGGATCGATGGCGCGAGCGAACCACGGATCTTCGTCTCGATCGTGCTGCCGCTGCTTGCGCCGATCACCGTCACGCTCGCGTTGTTCATGTTCCTCGCGAGCTGGAACGACTTTCTGTGGCCGCTGATCGTGCTGACCGACCAGCACAAATACACGCTGCCGGTGGCGGTGGCGGGGATCGCCCGCGAGCATGCCGCCGATGGCGAGCTGATGATGGCCGCCGCGGTGGTGACGACGCTGCCGGTGCTTGCGATCTTCGTCTGCCTGCAGCGTTATTACATGAGCGGGCTGCTCGGCGGCAGCATCAAGGGTTGAGGCGCGGCAGCCTCAAGCGCCGACGCGCGGCAGGGCGCGCTCGTCGCCGCCGAACAGATGGACCCGACCGGGCGCGGTGCCGAACCGCAGGTTTTCGCCAAGGGTGATGCGGCGATCACCGGGCAGCTGCGCGACCACCGTGTCGCTCGCCCCGCGCGCGCCGAGATGCGCGAAGGAGAGGGGGCCCAATCGCTCGAACAGCTCGACCGCGCCGGCGAACACGCCGTCGTCGGCGGGGAGCAGATGCTCCGGGCGCACGCCGAGCGTGACGGCCGCGCCGACCGCTCCATGGGCGGCCGCGCGCAGCGTCTGCCCGTCGGCCAGCTGCACCGTCGTCCCCGCCGCATCCGCGGCCACCACCGTCGCGGGCATCAGGTTCATCCCCGGCGAGCCGATCGCGCGGGCGACGGCGACGGTCGCCGGGCGATCATAGAGGTCGATCGGCTCGCCGATCTGTTCGACCTTGCCGGCACTCATCACGACGATCCGGTTGGCGAGCGTCATCGCCTCGAGCTGATCGTGGGTGACGTAGATCATCGTCGCGCCGAGCTGGGCATGGAGACGCGCGAATTCATGGCGCATGCGCATCCGCAACTCGGCATCGAGGTTGGACAGCGGCTCGTCGAGCAGCAGCACCTGCGGGTTGCGGATGACCGCGCGGGCAATCGAGACACGCTGGCGCTGCCCGCCGGAGAGCGCGCGCGGGCGGCGTTCGAGCAGGTGGGCGAGATCCAGCGTGGCGGCGACAGCGGCGACGCGGGCACGGATCTCTGCCGCCGGGCGGCGGGCGACCTTCAGCGGGAAGCCGATGTTCTCGGCCACCGTCAGGTGCGGATAGAGCGCATAGGATTGGAACACCATGGCCAGCCCGCGATCGGCCGGCGCGGCATGGGTGACGTCGCGGCCGCCGATCAGGACGGTGCCGTCGCTCGGTTCCTCGAGCCCCGCGATAACCCGCAGCAACGTCGATTTGCCGCACCCCGATGGCCCGACGATCACCACGAACTCGCCGTCCTCGATCATCAGATCGGCTGGCGCCAATGCCTCGATCTCGCCGAAGCGCTTGGTTACCCGACGTAATTCTACACTGGCCACCGGGCATCCTCTCCCCGCCCCCATCGCGGAGCTATGGCGCTGGTGCAAGGGGCGAAGGCTACCACCGAGCCTATGCCACAGGAACTTGGGGCAAGTTTGGGGCGGGTCGAGGCGGTAAGCCGCCGGTCCGTCACATCATGTCATATTTGACCTGCTCGGGTGCGGCCGACCAGAGCATCGGCAGGAAATCGGGCTGGGCGATCTCCTCGCCGTCGACCAGCCGCATCCACATCCCCATCTCGCGCCGGCCGAGCAGCTGTTGCTCGCCATCGTCGAGCATGACGACGTCGCCGTCCTGATAGGTATCGATCGGCTCCCAATCGGGTGCCCACTCGGTCCCGGCAGCGTCGCGTTCGGGGTGATGGAACGCTGCACCGGTGACATCGGGGTTGGCGGCAGGAGGCGCGTGATGCAGTCCGATGCCGGACAGGCCCTCGATCGCGGCGCGTTCCGCCGGCGGCAGGTGGGCGAAATCGGGATCGAGCTTTTCGGTTGCCATCGGATCGTTACCTTTCGCGGCAGGCGACAAGCGACCAAGGGGACGCTGCATCGCCATGCCCCGCCCCAACGTCACTCGCTGCCAGTCGATCCGCGGCGCGCCGGCGTCCAGGTGCTCGGTAGCCGAGGCTCCGGCCTCAGCCGGTGGCGGTGCGCGTTAGCTGCGACCTTGGATGCGGACGTTGGGGATCCGAGTTGAGGCGCTGAATGAGGCTGCTGAGCCGGCCGCAGGCTTCATGTTGGGTAAGCTCGGTACGATCGCCGCGGTCGCTCCGAGCGGTCGGGTGAGCCGTCTGAGTTCCTCAGCGATCGTCTCCCTGGCAGCGCCAGGCTCTCGGTATAGAGAGCAAACGATCTTTGTTGATCGGGCATCCAGGTCGGGCGCGAGCAGGCGGATGTTCTGGCTGTAAAAGCTGAAGGCGAGGAACACCAAGTGCTTGGCCTGCTGAACAGCTTTCCGCATTGCCGTCGGATCCTCGCCATCAGCCAACTGCTTTTTGAAAGTGCGGAGTTGTGGAGCGACCAATCCGAGCTTGTCCCGCGCCACCCAGCCGTAGGGGATGCCGCCATCGGCACCGAGGTTCCAGGACAAGCCCCCGTCCTGCCCGCAGGACCAGCGTTGCCTAAGCCGCCCGACCCTCGGGACTGAAGGTCGCCATCCGCGTAACGCTCGCTGCCAGATCGCGGAACCGCGCAGTTCAGTTCATGAATGAACGTCCGGTCTAGGCAGGCGACGAGGGCAGGTTGAGTGATCGGATTTGGCTCTCGTTGCTCTTCAATGAATGGGCGCAAGATGTTTCGGGCAAGGCCATCCCCGGGTAATGGGGTTCAACGTTCAGGTCCACCGAACTCACGATAGACGGCCTCGACGTTGTTGCCATCGGGATCATGCAGGAAGGCGGCATAGTAGCCGGCCGGGTAACCCGCTGAACGCAAACCTGGGGCGCCGTTATCCAAGCCTCCCGCGGCAAGGCCCTCTCGATGGAACGCGTCAACCTCGTCGCGCGACGTCGCGCGGAAGGCGGTATGTTGCTTTGCCGCGCTCGGATGAAAGATGTCGATCCAGAAGGAGGGGTAATCCACACCAAATGCCACGCCGGCCAAGTTGCGGTTATCGATCTCGGTGAGCTTCATCTCGCTGTCGATGCACATGATGATGGTGCACCCGAGCGGGCGCAATGAAGCTTCGTAGAACTGGGAGGATCGGACGATATCGGAGACGCCGATGCCGGTATGGTCAATCAGCCAATTGCGACCGTGTTCCACGTCCTCTCTCCCGACAACTGCGTGGGCGCGCGTCACTGCGCCTGTTGAAGGTAGGTGGGCTTTAGCCGATCCGCCAACCGGTTTATCTGAATGGCCGCGCACGGCGCACGTTGCGGAATTTTGAGAAGCGCCGAGCAGATCGTGGGTGGTCGCCACTGGGTATCGGCCGCCGAAGATGTAACCGTATGCTCACACGCGCGCGACATGATCGGTGTCAGCGATTCCATTCGATCCAAGCACTTCGCGCAGCGGCGCTCCAGGGGCTTGCAGCTTGACGATCGCCCGCGGTTTGAAAGCGGGTGCTCTGGCCATGCTTGAACGGTATCGCAGCAACTGCTCCGTGCAGCATCGGCGCAGGCACGGCCATTCTCTAAGTGTCAGCTAGATGAGCGATGACATCCGCGGCGGCCCGTGTTGCGCCTTACCCAAGGTGTCGCTCGGACGGCTGGCGTCGCCACCGTCCTGGTCCTTAGTGAAACGGCCTGCCTTTTCGGTGGGCCGCTTGATGGGGACGGCGCGGTGTTTCTCCTCGGCGCGCAACAGGCGCGACGCGAGCAGGAACGGTCAGCTGTTGGTCAAGAGCACATCAGGATACGTGCTGTTCTTCAAGGATATGCTGTGCAGTTCGGCCAGTTTGCGCACGCTCAAACCACCATGCCAATGTGGCAATGATGAGCCAGCCGATGAACCAAGGCCAGGATGGCTCACGGTTGGTCTCGACCTGCCGCACGCTTGCGCGATCGCCGCCACCAACTTGGCTCAGCGTCCAGTCGCGACGATCCTTCGCGCGGAGGCCCGGCAGTGCGTCAGCCGGATAGACGTAGAAGGGCATTGCCGCGGGACCCGATGAACGGTGCCAGCCGGCGACGGTCGGCCAATAGCCCGCGCATCCGGCTGCTTCGCTCGCGGGATCGACGAGCGCCCGACCTACGTCTCCTGCGGGATCGGTCACGAAAATGGGACCGGCGCCGCAGATGGCCATTCGCTGGCCGGCGAACGCCGGATTTTCGACCCGTATGAACGGGCCGGCCTGCCGACGGGCGACATCCGAGACCAAGTGGCTCCACAATTCGTTGTGAGCATCGCCATGGCCGCTGGTGACGAGAGCGAAGCTGTCCTGAAGGCTGATCAAGGCGACCTTGCCGCGTCCGCTGCGCCGCGACAGCGCGAGCACAGTCCCGCGGATGTCGCGAAGGATCGGCAAGCCGCCCGCGAGGATCACCGCCTGTCGGGTCAGCAGCGGCACGGTTTCGCGCGCGCCTGCCATCGAGGCGGGGTCGTCGCGCGTACCGGGGCCACGGCGCGCGGCAAGCGCTTCGTCGCTGGGGACGTCGGCATCCAACGTCACCGGCGCGACGTCGGGGGTGCCGGATGCGGTCAATCCCAGAACGTGCCAGTCGCGCGGCACCGGCCCGGTTATCCGCACGATCAGGCCCAGGCCGCCCCGCACTGCGGCGGCGACGGCTTGGCGCCCGCCCGTGCCGATCGTGTCCCAGGCGCGGTCGTCGATGATGACTGCATCGACCTTCCCGAGTGCAGCCGTCGCTAGATCGGGCGGCGTATCGAATAGCGAGACGCCACCACCCACGTCGACGCGGACCTGTGGCGCCAGCCCCGCATCAGTCGCCCATCGGCGCAGATACTTGACTTCAGGGTTCGGCGCACCGGCAAGAATAAGGACGCGTGCGGGCGACGAGGAGGGGACCCGGACCGGTACGGATGCTTGCTCGATCAGTGCGCGCGATCCGTCGCGCAGACGCAAGGTAAAGAGCGTCGTTCCCGGGGCGCGTACGGTGCCGGATAGCGCGACATCGCCCGCTGGTCCGATCGGTTGCGTATCGACGATCTGCGAGGCTGGATCGAGCAACTCCGCCGATCCGCCTGCAAGCCGCGCGGCGCGGGCGGTCACGGCGAACCGCGCGCCGGCGGCGATCGGTGCCGGCGGTTGCAGCGCGATCAGGCCGCGTGGCTCGCTTGTGGGTTCGAAGCGCACCAACCGTCCGGCGGTGGCCTGCCGATCGCGGGGTTCCAGACCGGAGCCAACGATCCGCAGGGCGCCGGCATCGGGGTATCGCCTGAGGGCGGTCCCGAGATCGGGCAGGAGCTCGGCGCCGACCACGGCCGGCGCCTCGGGCAGCGCGATCAGCCGCTCGCCCGGTCCGGTCGGGACGAATCGGCGCGCCCCGGACGTCGCTATGACCAGCGTGCCGGTCGCCTTTCCTGCGGCAGCGGGGGGAAACAGCGCGCAGTAGAGCAACATGGCTGCCACCGGCTGCAGCGCCAGTAACACGGCTAGGCGCCAGCGCCGCGAACGGGATGACGCCGGGGCACGTCGCTGCCACAGGAGAAGCCGCACGCAGCCGAGCACGACCGCGAGGGTCAGGATCGCTGCGACGCACGTCGCAACAGTCATGGCAGCGCGTCCAGGTAGCGGCGGCCGATGGCGTCTCCGGCCGGGCGTCGGGTCAGCCCGGGGGTCGGCCGGGGCAGCGCGCTCCACAGCGTACCGCGCAGCTTCGCACGGCAGGCGGCGCAGGTCGGATCGCGACGCAGCGTGTCGATCGCGGCGGACAGGGCGAGAGGATCGGACACGCGCGCCGCGTTCGCGCGTACCCAGCGCGCCAATGCGTCCAGCCCGCCCACGTCGTTGCGCGTGTCGAGCGCCGCCCAGATCGCCGAGGGTGTCGCGTCGACCGGATCTGCAACGGTGGGAGCGAGGCCGCGCGCAGCCATGTCGGATCGGTCGCCCGTCAGCCGGCGTGCGGGATCAACCGGGGGCAGGTGCGATCCGGTGCGCGCGAGGAAGATGCGGGTCGCCTGCTGGACCTGTTTGATGAAGCGCAGCGCCTTGTACGCGAACGGCAGCGCGCGCCTGGGGTCGCCTAGTCGGAGTGCGGTTTCGGATTGGCGCATATTGTCGAGCGCCTGGCGCAACGTCGCGCGTGTCCCGGGGTCGAGCAGCGTCGCAGCTTCGGATTCGTCATGAGTGTGGCCGTACGTCTCGACGATCGCGCTCTCCTGCCCGAATTGAGGTACCGGAGCGGGAGGCTCCCCCGCATGTTCCTCCCCGGGCGGGGGCACGGCGCCCTCTTCCGCGTCGCTGGTCGGCATGGCGTTGGTCGCGCCACCGCCGACTTCCTCCCCCATGAACTGCCCATAGCGCATCCGCAAAAGGCGCTGGTCGTCGGCGATCGAGGTCGAGCGTGCGAGGAAGCGATCGGAAGCGGGGCGGGGACGCTCGGCGAGCAGCGCTTCGGCGTCGATAATGACCTGCCGCTGGCTGCTGAAATAGGCCGGCATCGTGCGGCGGGTCATCGCCTCCAGGCCGCTCTCGCCGCCGCTGGCGGGTGGGCGGCGAAGGATGATGGCAGGACCGATCACGCGCTGCGGCGCCGGCGAACGGGTGTCGGCGACGGTGAGCTGCGCGACAAGATCGCCGGGTTCGGTGAATCCGGTTCCGGCGATCGCGATGGTCGTTGCGAAGAGGCGACGGCGCGAGGCGCCGGTCCCACGAACGGTAACGATGCGTTGGCTGAAGCGGACGTTCTCGCCCTCGCCCTGCGCGACCACGAGGCGCAGCGACGCCACCGGTTGCACGCCATAATCGTCCGTCGCTTCGAACGACAGCGACCAGCTGCGCTGGCCCGGCGCCATTTGGACGAGCGTTGCGGCGGGCGAGATGAGGCGGATCTGGGGCGGCTGGTCGACGATCACATCGATGCGGTGCAGCGGCGGTGCGAGTTGCCCACCCTGCGCGACGACGCGGTAGAGGAAGGCCGAAGCGGCGGTGCGCGCGGCCGTCCATGTCACGCCCGATTGCGCGAGCCGTGTCCGCGTTCCGTCGAGGACGGCGAGCGCGGCGGCCACCGGCTCGGGCGAGAAGGCGAGCGTCCATTCGAGCCGCGATCCCGCCGGGACCCGCGCGTCGAGCGTATCGAGCGCGCGCACCGGCAGGCCGGTATAGGCGGGCGGGACCACCGTCAGGCGCTGTGCGGTCAGCGTAGGGACGCCGGGCTGCGCGGTGCCTTCATGTGCCGGGGACAGTGCGCCGCCCGGCCCGGCCCGGTCGGGCCAGAGCGCAATCGCGGCGATGATGATGGGGGCGGCCAGCCACAGCCCCGCCGTGGTTCGATGCGATCGAGTCCGATACAAATCGGGCGTGGGTTCGGTAGCCAGTCTCGCCTCGATCCGGGTGTGTTGCAGGCGCTGGAACGGCGTCAGCGCCGTCGGATCGGCAAACAGAAGGTCGCTACTATCCTCCGTGTCGGATCGCGCGGCATCGATCGCCGCGATCAGCCAGCGACGGTCGTAGCGACGCGCGCGGGTGCGGGCGATCAGGACGATCGCGACGGCGCCGAGGAGGGCCAGGGCGAACCCCGCCGCAGGGTTCGCCAGCCGCCAGCCTGATGCGGCGATGACGATCACGATCGGCGCCGCGAGCAGCACGTCGTCACGCATCGACCGCGTGCGCGCGGATCCGGCCCAGCCGGTAACGGGCGGCTCCAGGCTCATGGGGCGATCGCCCGCCCGGCACGGGTCGCGAGCCAGCGCTCGACCAGCCACGCGGCGGCGATGGCCAGCGCGAACCAGGGGCGGAGATCGCGCGACTGGCTCGCCGGGGGCAGGCGGCCGGGCAGCGGCCGGTACGCGCGCGCCGAGACCCGCGCCGGTGGCGGAGCAGGTGCGAGGCTCTGCGCAAGGTTCTTCGGGAAGCTGGGCTCGACGAGGGCGGGCATGGCGATCGGATCGAGCGGTTGCAGCAGTCGCGTGACGTGCCCCTTGCCCTCCGCCCGCGTCTCGGCGAGCGGCCGCCCGGTTTCGTCATGCCATGCCGGGACCGTGGGCCCCGCCTCGATCACCGTATCGCTGGCAACGAGCGCAGTGCCGCCGCCATCGATCCAGCGGGTTACGCCGGCGGGCAGCGTACCGCTCGCCAGCCAGATCAGCGCGGTCGTCTGCGATGGCAGCGCGCGCGCGGTATCGCCGACGTCGCTCGCGAGATCGAGTGCGGCGGTTGCCGCGCGGATATAGCGGGCACCGCTCGCATGCGCGGCGTCGGTGCGCAAGGCGAGGCGGAGCGGCGATGGGACGGGATTGCCCGCGGCCATGGCACCGGGGACGATCCGCCAGCGCACAGGGTGTGACACGCGTGGCCGCTCGGCATCCGCGCCGTCCAGCGTGGCCGGAACGACGATGGTCAACGGCGCCGTCGCGGCGGTTTGAAGGTCGAGCTGGCGGATCAGGCTGCCGATCGGAACCTGGCCTTGCGGGGAGGGAGTGTCCGCCGACGGAAAGCCGGGTGCGAGCCATACCGCGCGCGCGCTCGCATCCCGCGGCACGGTCGCGGGATCTGTTCCCGGGGCGAAGGCGATCACGGGTGTCGCATCCTGCGCGTCCAGCAGCGCCGGCGCGGCGAGGAAGAGCGACAGCAGTGCGAGCAACAACATTCGGGCCGCCAGCAACAGCAGTTCGTCGAACCTGGGCCGGTGGCGCGGGCGCGGCTTCTGGCGCAGCCAGCGCAATGCGGCGAAGTCGGTCGGGCGTTGCTCGGTTCGGCGTGCGAGATGCAGGACGAGCGGAACAAGGATCGCCCCGAGGGCCGCGAGGCCGAGCGGCAGCAGCAGCGTCGGGGTCATTCCCCGCCCACCCGGTTGCCGGTGCGGCCGAACAGCCGCTGCAGCGGCGTGTCGAGCGGCTGATCAAGGACGAGCGCGGCGTGGCGGACGCCGGCCGCGTCGAGCGCGGCGTGGAGGCCCGCCTGTGCCTCGCCGAAACGGGCAAGATAGTCCGCCCGCAAAGCGGCGGCGTCGCCGAGCAGGTCCTCGCCCGTCTCGGGGTCGCGGAACCGGTAGCCGCCGTCATAATCGAAATCGCGTTCGCCGACGGTCAGTATCTGTATGCCAAGCACTTCGCGCCCCGCCGCCGACAGGCGCCGCGCGAGATCGAGGCAGGCCGGGTCGAACCAGTCCGACAGGATGACGACCAGGTCGCGCGGGCCGACGCGCTCCCACAAGGGCGACAAGGCGGCCTCGTCGGGAAAGCCGCCCGCCGCCGCCAGTCCGTGAAGGTCGAGGTGGAGGCGGTCGCGGTGCCGCGTGCCGCTCGCCGGACGCGTCAGCGCGAGCCCCGCGTCGCGCAACGCGGCGAACGCGAACCGGTCGCCTTGTGCCAACGCCAGCTCGGCCAGCGCAGCGATCAAGCCCTTGCTCGCATGGAGCCTGGAATACTCAGGGCGGCGCCGGTCCGCTTGCGTCATGGACGCGCTCGCATCGAGCAGGATCCAGAGCGCGACGGGACTTTCCCGCTCGGCTTCGCGAACGAAGAAGCGATCCGATCGCGCGTACAGCTTCCAGTCGATCTGGCGCGGTTCGTCCCCGAATTCGTACGGCCGATATTGCGCGAATTCGAGACCCGTCCCGCGGCTGTGGCTTGCGTGCAGCCCGATCCCGCGATCCCCCACGGCACGGCGGGCGACCAGCGACAGTCCCTTCAACCTGTGCCGGACGTCAGCCGGTAGAAGTGTTTCAGGCACCCGGTCCTCTCATCGCGCCGACGAGCCGGGCGACAACCTGCTCCGGGCTGACACCCTCCGCCTCGGCAGCGAACGACAGGATCAGGCGGTGGCGCAGCACGGGCGCGGCAAGCGCGAGAATGTCGTCACGGGTCGCGGCAAGCCGCCCCTGGAGCAGCGCGCGCGCCTTGGCCGCGAGCACCAGAGACTGGCCGGCACGCGGCCCGGCCCCCCAACGGACATAGCTGCGGATTGCGTCCGGCATCGCGTCGCCCGGCCGGCTCGCACGGACGATCCGCGTGATCCAGTCGAGCAGGTCTTCGCCGAGATGCACGTCGCGCACCCAGCGGCGCAGCCGCATCACATCCTCCGCCCCGAGGACGCGCGGCACTGTCGCGGTGCGGCTGCCGGTGGTCTGCGCGATGATCGCGCGCTCCTCCGCCTCTGTCGGATAATCGACGCGGACGTGGAGCAGGAAGCGGTCCAACTGCGCCTCGGGCAGCGGATAGGTGCCGGCCTGCTCGATCGGGTTCTGCGTCGCCAACACGAAGAACGGGTCGGGCAGCGTGTAGGTGGTGCCGCCATAGCTGACGGTGCGCTCCTGCATCGCCTCCAGCAACGCGGCCTGCGTCTTGGGCGGCGTGCGATTGAGTTCGTCGGCCAGCAGCAGGTTGGTGAAGATCGGGCCTTGCTGGAAACGGAAATAGCGCTTGCCGGTGCCGTGATCCTCCTCGAGCAATTCGGTGCCCAGGATATCGCTCGGCATCAGGTCGGGCGTGAACTGGACGCGGCGGAAATCGAGCGCCAGCGCCTCGCCGAGCGACCGCACGAGCAGCGTCTTCCCGAGCCCGGGAACGCCTTCCATCAGGCAATGCCCGCCGGCGATCAGCGCGATCAGCAATTGCTCGACCACGGCCTCCTGCCCGACGATCGCCTGGCCGATGGCGGCGCGAAGATCGCCGAGTTTGGCCAATTGCGCGGCGACCTCGGTCTCGGTGACGTCCGTTCGGGTCATGTCGTTCATAAGAGCATACTCGGGGGAGGGCCTGTCTCAAACGGTCAGCGCGTACATGACGATGTTGACACCGAACTTCGTGTTGTCCTGCGCGAGAAAGCGCTTGTTGCGCCAGTCATAGTCCCATTCGCATCCGTAATCCTTGTTGCTGTACAGCAGCCCGAGCCGGCCATCGATCGTGATTCCCTTCAAATAGTCGTGGACGAGGTCGTCGCCCCAGCCGTTCAGTTCGAACGTCGTCGCTGGCGGGCCGGTGAACTTGAAGAAACTGGTGTAGATCGGATGCTTCGGCGGCAGCTTCTGCAGCGCGCGGGCCCCGAAGATCTTGGTCATCTGGCGTTCGAAGGATTGGGCGAACAGCCCGTCGATGTCGTGATTGCAGTCGTCGACCAGCACGAACCCGCCGTTGCGCACATAGCGTTCGAAGTTGCGCCGTTCGTCGGCGGAAAACTCGACCAGCTTGTGCCCGGCCATGTAGCAGAACGGCGCCGTCAGCATCTTCGGGTCGGCGAGCGCGACGACATGCTCTTTCGGGTCGACGCGCAGGTTGGTGTAATCGATCAGCGAGGTAAGGATGTTCGACGGCATCCGCTGGTCGACGTCCCAGTCGCCCGACTGATAGCGAAGCCGCGTGAACCAGAAGTCGTACGCCCCGGCGGCTGTGGCCGCGCGCGGGAGGAGGGCGGTGGCCACGGCCGCACCCATTAGCTTGAGGAAGTCGTGACGCGTCATGTCGTCTGGCATCGCCGTGTCACGCCACCACCCCGGCCCATGGCGGGGTGGTGGCGTTGAACGTCAGGCAAATCAGACCGCGTCCGACAGCGAGGTGAAGGTGAAGTCGCGTAGCTTCATCGGTGGGATCATCATCACCAGCGAGCTCTCGTCGCCCGCCACCCGAACCGGTTTGCCGAGTTCGTCGATGTTGTTGAGCATGATGACCGGACTTTCGTTGAAGCGGAAGTTCTTCACCGGATATTTGATCTCGCCATTCTCAATATAGAAGGTCCCGTCGCGCGTCAGGCCGGTCAGCAGTACGGTCTGCGGATCGACCATGCGAATATACCAGGTCCGCGACACAAGGATGCCGCGCTCGGTGCCGCGGATCAGGTCGGCGGTCGACTTGGTGCCGCCTGCCATCAGCAGGTTGCCCGGTGCGCCGACCGCGCGCTTGCCCTGTTTCTGGGCCCAGTAGCGCGAATAGTTGAGGTTCACGACCTTGCCGTCCTTGACGATCGGCATCGTCTCGCGCGGCAGGCCCTCGTCGTCCCACGGCATCACCGCGGCGCCGGGCGCCCAGGGGTCGGCCGTAAATGTGACACGCGGATCGTAGACCTGCTCGCCGACCTTGTTGCCGCCGCCCTTCTTCGACAGGAAGCTGCGCCCCTCGTCCGCCTGCCGCGCATCGAAGAAGTTCATCATGAAGCTGATGAGCCCCGCTGCCGCCGCGGGTTCGAGGATCACGGTGTATTTGCCGGGTTCCAGCGCGCGGGCGTCGACCGAGGCGGATGCCTTGCGGATGCCGGTGCGGATATCGGTCGCGGCGCTGAATGCCGCGGAATCCTGCAGGCTGCGACCGACCCAACCCGAGCCGCGACCGTCTTCGGAGCGGACCGTGCAGGTGTAATCCATTGAGGAGGCGCGCTGATAGCCGAAATTACCCTTGGAATTGGCGAACGCGACATAGCTTTGGCCATCCTGAAGGAAGCCGGCAGCGATCAGTTTCTCCGCCTTGCACGCGGTGATCGAGTCGCCCGCAACCTTGGCACGATAATCGGGATTGATGGCTGCGGTCGCGGCGCTGAACGTCGGCGAGGGTTTGTAGACCTGCTTGGCGACGGCAGGAACGAACTCGGGGTTTTCGGGGGCGAGCCGAGCGAGGTCTTCGGCGCGACGTACGACGCGTTCGAGCGAGGCATCATCGAACTGGTTGATCGTTGCGGTACCGACGCGCCTGCCGAACGCGACCTGCACGGCGAGATCCGAGTTGGTGATCACGCCACTGGTCGAGATGTTGTTCAGCGCGAACCGGATGTTGCCGTCGATCGACCCTGCCAGCTGTGCGGTGCATTCGTCGGCCTTGGAGAGCGCGACGACCTTGGTGAGGATGGCGCGCGCCTGCTCTTCGGTGAGGATGCTCATGACCTGTATCTCCTATCAGCCGAGCGAGCGGGCGGTGTTGATGACGTTTATACCGTTGAAGCGCGCGGTCGAGGAGCCGTGGCTCACCGTCGACACCTGGCTTGGCTGGCCCTTGCCATCGAAGAACGAGCCGCCCATCCGGTAGTCGCTCGCGTCGCAGACGCCGACGCACGCGTTCCAGAACTCGGGCGTGCGGATCTGATAGGCGACGTCCTCGATCTGCTGGGTGATCTTGCCGTTCTTGATCTCGTAGAACAGCTGCCCGCCGAACTGCGCATTGTAGCGCTGCTGGTCGATCGAGAAGCTGCCGTCACCGATGATGTAGATGCCGTTCTCAACGCCGCCGATCATGTCTGCGACGCTGTGCTTCTTCTTGCCGGCCTCCATGCTGACGTTGGGCATGCGCTGGAACTGCACGCTGGCCCAGTTGTCGGCATAGCAGCACCCGTCCGATGCGGACTTGCCGATGATGTGCGCCTGGTCGCGGATCGCCTCCAGGTCGACCAGCTTGCCGTCGCGGATCAGGTCCCATTTCTTGGTCTTGACGCCCTCGTCGTCGTAACCGACTGCGCCGAGGCTGCCATATTGCGTCTTGTCGGCGACGATCGAGACTTCGGGGCTGCCGTACTGGAAGCGCTGCTTGACCTTGTCGAGCGTGACGAACGAGGTCCCGGCATAATTGGCTTCATAGCCGAGCACGCGATCGAGCTCGAGCGGATGGCCGATCGATTCATGGATGGTCAGCCAGGTATGCGACGGATCGAGCACGAGATCGTATTTGCCGGGTTTCACGGACGGCGCCTTGAGCTTTGCCTGCGCCTGTTTGGCGGCGGCGATTGCGTCCTCCTTCATGTCGTAGGACAGGCCGTAGTTCACGACCCCGTTGGGCGAGATGAACTTGCCCGAGGCGGCACCGTCGAGATATTCGTAGCCCATGCCCATCGGCGCGGAGAGGCCTTCTCGGGTGCGGAACTTGCCGGACGCCTTGTCGATCGCGGTGACGGTCAGCGGCGCCCAGATGCGGTGCACGTCCTGGTCGATGTACGATCCGTCGGTTGAGGCGAAATACTTCTGCTCGTTGACGAGGAACAGGATCGAGTTGACGAAGCTCGCCCCGGCGTCGATCGCCGCAGCGTTGACGCCGAGCAGCAGATCGACCTTTTCCTTGAGCGGTACCGCCATCGCGTTCTTCTTGATGGGCGTGCGCCACGATACCTCGCCTACGCCGGGCGTGGGCGCGAGCTGCACCGGCGCGGTCTGCGACGTGGCATTGGCCTTGGCGATCGCCGTGGCGAGCTTGGCGGCGTTGGCGACCGCGTCAACGGTCATTTCGTTGGTGGCGGAAAATCCCCATGCGCCATTGGCGATGACGCGGACGCCGATCCCGGTCGATTCGGTGCTGACGACGTTCTCGACGTTCTTTTCGCGCGTGATGACGAACTGGCGCAGGTACCGGCCGACGCGGACGTCGCAATAGCTGGCGCCAACGCTTTTAGCGGCGTTCAGTGCGGCGTCGGCGAGGCGCTTCTTCACGGCGACGTCGACGGTCGAGATCAGCTCCTCGGCGGCGATCGCGCGTCCGAGGAAGGTCGGCAACAGACCGCCGCCAAGTGCCAAGCCGCTCGCGGCCAGGAAGTCCCGTCTATCCAACGCCGTTCCCCCAATATCGCCCGCGAGTGTCCTCTGCGTGGCGCTTCCCTGTCCCGGTGGCGACGATCGCGTGTTGATCGTGCCCTTGTCCGAGATCGGATCATCGCGCGCGTTTCGACGGTCGTCAACACGGTGTTTTACCGAACTGCTACAGCACGGGTGTTGGCCCGATTGCCCTGAACCCGACGGACCGTGCTCGCGCGGCAATGTTTAGCACTTAAACAGATCGAACCCGGCGCCAACGAACACACCGGCGATAAACCGTCATCGCCGGTCTTTTAGCTCAGGCGAAGGCCACCCCGCTTACACTCGCTAGCGCCACTGTCGAAGAACGGGCGGAGTGCGACCGGGATGACCTCGCGGCAGTAGAAATGCCCGTGCGAGGAACATCGAAGAGCAGCCATGCGGCTAAGTTGTACGCATCCTTTGCAAACAAGGATGGTGATGCGCCCTCGAATCCTGCGGAATTATGATTTGCCGCCCCTTGGGCAGATGCTGGTGACCCCTACGGGAATCGAACCCGTGCTTCAGCCGTGAAAGGGCCGCGTCCTAACCGCTAGACGAAGGGGCCAGCGCCGATGTCCCCTAGGCGGCGCGGGCGGCGGGGTCAAGCCGCTCAATCGGCCCAGGCGGCGTCTTCGAGGTGGAGCTCGGCGGCAGGGCGGCTCCCCCAGTCGTCGATCTTGGCGCGGCCGGCGAGCCACAGCCGGCGGTGCGGCGCGGCGGAGAGCAGCGCCTGGCCGAGCGCATTGTCGGCGGCGCGGAACGCCATCGCCTTGAGGCTGCGGCCGTCGTCGCCTGCCACCACCGCGCGGACATGGCCGTTGCCGACCACATCGGCCTTGATGATCCGCACCGGCCCCATCGCCACCCGCGGCGCCGGCCAGCCCATGCCATAGGGGCCGCCGACCTCAAGCGCCTCGACCAGCGCGGGATTGACGCCGCCGGCGGCGAGCACCGCATCGAGCAGCAGCGAACGATCCTCGCGGGCACGGTCGACAGGATCTGCGAGCCGCTGCTCGAGGAAGTCGGCAAAAGCGACGAGCTCGCCTGCCGCGATCGTCAGGCCCGCCGCCATTGCATGGCCGCCGCCGGCGACGAGCAGGCCATGCTCCTTGGCGGCGAGCACCGCGGCGCCGAGATCGACGCCGGGAATCGAGCGCCCCGATCCCTTGCCGAGGCCCTGTTCGTCGAGCGCGATCACGATTACCGGGCGGCCGAGCTTCTCCTTGAGCCGCCCGGCGACGATGCCGATCACCCCGGGGTGCCAGCCGAGCCCGGCGACCACCGCGACGCGGCGGTCCTCGGCGGCGAGCAGCTCGGCCGCCTCCTGGACGCCGGCCTCGATGGTACGGCGCTCGTCATTGAGCCGGTCTAGCTCCTCGGCGATGGCCCGCGCCTCCTCGGGATCGCGGGTGGTGAGCAGGCGGACGCCGAGATCGGCGCGGCCCACCCGGCCGCCGGCGTTGATCCGAGGCCCCAGCGCGAAGCCGAGATCGCTGCAGGTCGGCGCGCGGGTGAGCCGGGATGCCTCGATCAGCGCGGCGACGCCGATGTTGCGGCGCTGCGCCATCACCTTGAGACCCTGGGCGACGAAGGCGCGGTTGAGCCCCCTGAGCTGGGCGACATCGGCGACGGTGCCGAGCGCTACCAGATCGAGCAGGTCGATCAGCTTGGGCTCGGGCCGATCCTGGAAGAAGCCGCGCGCACGCAGCGTGCGGATCAGCGCCGCGGCAAGCAGGAAGCAGACGCCGACCGCGGCGAGATGGCCGTGCGCGGCGCCTTCATCCTCGTCGAGCCGGTTGGGGTTCACCACCGCATGGGCGTGCGGGAGGGTGGCGGCGCATTTGTGATGGTCGACCACCAGCACGTCGACCCCGGCGTCGCGCGCGGTCGCCAGCGCCTCGAACGCCTGCGCGCCGCAATCGACGGTGACAATCAGCGACGCACCCTCGTTCTTGAGCCGGACCATCGCGGCGCCCGACGGGCCATAGCCCTCGGTCAGCCGGTCGGGGATGTAGGCGCGCGCCTCCAGCCCGAGGTCGCGCAGCACCAGGATCATCACCGCCGCCGAGGTTGCGCCATCGACGTCATAATCGCCGAACACCGCGATCTGCTCGCCGGCCGCGACCGCATCGGCGAGGCGGGTGGCGGCGCGATCCATGTCGCGGAAGATCGACGGATCGGGCATGAACGCGCGGATCGAGGGCGCGCGATGCTGGTCGAGCGCCTCGCGCGGGCAGCCGCGGGCGAGCAGCAACTGCGTGACGAGATCGTCGCCGCCAAAGCCGTCCGCGCCGACGCCGTCGCGAGTATCGGCAGACAGCGCGCGCCAGCGCCACGGCTGGCCGAGGATCGAGGTGGTGACGCCGAGGACAGGGGTCATGCGCGGGGTGACAGCGAGGCAATGGTGGAGGACATCGTTCCCGTTACCACCGCCACGCCCGGATCGCACGGGCCGATGTGGGACGGGAGCTGGGGCTGAGGGTAGATTGCTGGTCGTCGATCGCGAACGCCGAGCCAACCATCCGCTTCACCAACAGCGAAAACCCATCTCCTCAGCGCTTCACCCAGGCGCCCTCGCGAAACCATTTGGTGACGATGTACTTGGTCCCCACCACCACGTCCGTCCCCTCGTGCAGCGTCAGCAGATTGGGGCTGCCGTCCGGGTTCATGTTGTTCCAGCACAAGAGCAGGCCGCGCCGCGGCGCGATTTTGAACCCGGCCTGCGGGAACCAGGTAGCGCCGCCATCGGCGACGTCGTTGAGGTAGATCATCGCGGTCCAGGTGCGCTGGCCGCCCGATGCCTTCATCGCCGGCCAATAACTCTCGGCCTCGTGGAAGAAATCATGGTGGGCGCGGAAATGCTGGCCGGGGGCGTAGCGCTGACCCTGCATGGTCTCGCCGTGGTCGGGGTCGATGCCGAGCAGTTGCGCGATTGATTCGTCGATCGGCTGCACCGCGGGCGACCAGCGGTCCATGTCGCAGCTCTCGCTGGTGCGAAAGTCGTCCTTGACGGTGTCCGACAGCAGGGTGGAGGGGCGGCGATTGGCGTCGATCAGCGCGATCAGCGCGTCGCATTGCGCGGCATCAAGGAAGTCGAGATGGTAGAAGACCTGCGCGGCCTCGATCTCGGCCTTGGTGACGCTCGGATTGGCGTCTAGCCGCTCGGCGACGCGGCGTCCGACCAGCTGGCGGGCCTTGCTGGGCTTGCTGGCGGAAAAAGATTTGCGGAAGAACATGAGCCCAACGGTGCCGCTGGTAACCGGCAAAGGCAAGGGCCCGGCCGCCCGGCCGAGCCCTCTTTACCGATCAACCGTCAAGTTGACCGCCGCTTACCAGAAGATGTCGTAAACGACGTCGACCACCCGGCCCGAGCGCAGGTCGACGAGCATCGCATCGTCATAATAGCGCACCCAGCGATAGGGGCCGTACGCCTCCGGGAGGCGATAGTCGTAGGGATCGTCGATCCAGTAATTGTCGCTCCACAGCACCGACGACAGCACAGACCCGATCGAGAAGCGGCGATAGCCATAGCCCCAGCCGCCAGGCGCATAATAATGCGGCAGGCGATAGGCGCCGCGGTTCACCTGGCGGTAGCTGTTCCAATTGTAGCGATTGTCGCCGCGCCAGCCGCGGTTCCACGCCCCGGCGCGATTGTCGGCATAGCCGCGGCCTGCGCCGGCGCCATAACCGCCGCCGTACCCTCCGCCATAATTGCCGCGATCACCGCCGCGGCCACGGTCGTCGCGACCACGCTGGCCGGCCTGGATGACATTGTTGCGATCGCCGCGATCGCCGCGCGGGTCCTGGCCACCCTGAAACTGCACCGGGCGACCTTGGCTCCCGCGACCATCCTGGAACTGAACCGGGCGACCCTGACCCTGGCGACGCTCGTCACCGCGGCCGCCGGTGAAATCCGGGCGACCGGCCGCAAGGTCGCGCCCGCCGCGATCCGGTCCACGGTCGGCGGCGAAGGCCTGGCGATCGGGGCCGCGATCGGCCTGGAATGGCTGCGGCTGGCCGCGCTGGCCGTTGACCGGCTGCACCGCACCTTGTGGCCGCTGGTAGTTGCGATTGCCGCGGTCACCGCGCTCGCCGCGGCCGCCCTGATGCTCGGCGCGGCCCTGGCGGTCCGGCTGCTGGGCCTCCTGCGCGTGGGCGGCAATCGGCATCAGCGCGGTGGCGGCCAGCAATGCCTTGATCACGATGTTCATGGTCGTCCTCACTCCCGCCGGCACCCGGGCCGGCTCCGATGATCGACGATTACGCCCGGCGCGTTGATCGAAGGCTGAACTGGTTCGTCAGCATTGCGAAAGCTTCGCGGAGGCTCAGTCGCGGTGCGGCACCAGCGCCGGCACCACGCGCGCGGCATCGGCGGCGTCGATCCCCGGGCGGGCACCGGCGGTGATCGTCTCCTCGCCGCGCAGCGCCCGCCCGGCGCGCTGGATCGCCTCGATCAGCCGCGGATAGACGCCGCAACGGCACAGATTGTCGATGCCTGCGCGGATCGCCGCCTCATCGGGCTCGGCGTCCTTCTTGAGCAGCACGGCGGCGGCCATGATCATGCCCGGGATGCAGAAGCCGCATTGCGGCAGGTTGGCGGCGATAAAAGCAAGCTGGAGCGGGTGGTTGCGCTCGTGGCTGAGGCCTTCGATGGTGGTGACATAGGTGCCCTCCACCGTGCCGATCGGCACCTGGCAGGCGCGCACCGCGCGGCCGTCGACATCGACGGTGCAGGCGCCGCACGCGCCGGTGCCGCAGCCATATTTGGTGCCGGTGAGGTTTGACGCGTCGCGCAGCGCCCAAAGCAGCGGCGTCGCAGGGTCGAGCCGGTATTCGACCGGCTGGTTGTTGACGGTGAGGCGCGTCATGCCGTCTCCTAGCCTCAGCCACCAAGCCCGAACAGTGCGTTTCGATCCAGGCGATTGCGGCAGGGCTGGTGCCTGCCGATGGTGCCGGCATGACGCTTCCCACCCTCTTCATCCCACACGGCGGCGGCCCGTGCTTCTTCATGGACCCGCACGGCGGCCCGGCGGACCCGATGTGGCAGCCGATGCAAGCCTATCTCGCCGGGCTGATCGCCTCGCTGCCGGAGCGGCCGCGCGCTATTCTGATGGTCTCGGGCCATTGGGAAACGGCCGCGGTGACGGTGCATGTCGGCGACGGCAAGCCGTTGCTGTTCGACTACGCCGGCTTCCCGCCGCACACCTACCAATTGCGCTGGGACGCGCCGGGCGCGCCCGATGTCGCCCGCCGGGCCGCGGCGCTGCTGATGGCGGCGGGCCATGAGGTCGGCGAGGAGGCGAGCCGGGGCTGGGACCATGGCGTGTTCATCCCGATGATGGTCGCGGTGCCGGACGCCGACATCCCGCTGGTGCAGCTTTCGCTGCGCGCCGATCTCGATCCCGCCGCGCACCTCGCGGTCGGCGCCGCGCTCGCGCCGTTGCGCGACGAGGGCGTGCTGATCGTCGGCTCGGGGATGAGCTTCCACAATCTGCGCGCCCGCGGACCCCAGGTGACGCCGGTGGCGGCCGAATGGGACAATGCGCTGGCCGCCGCGGTGACTGACCCCGATCCAGATTGCCGCGCCGCGCGGCTCGCCAACTGGCGCTCGCTGCCGCACGCCCGCTTCGCCCATCCCGAGGCCGAGCATCTGCTGCCGCTGATGGTTACGGTCGGCGCCGGCGGCGGTGACCGGGCGGTGCGCGACTATCGCGATACGGTAATGGGGTGGGTCGTCTCGGGATTCCGCCTCGGCTGATCCGCTTGCCACCGGCTGCGCGCGCGGCCTATGCCCACCGGCAAAGATCCACGAGAGGGGCCGCGTTCGTCCATGGCAATGCATTTCGATACCACCAGCAGCAGCGATCCGGCCGCCGCCGGCGACGCCGCCCACGGCTATGACGCACCGGACCTGCGCGTCTTCGTGTTCGCGCTGTTCTTCATCTTTGGCGGGATCACCAGCCTCAACGACGTGATCATCCCCAAGCTGAAGGAGCTGTTCACGCTCGATCACTTTACCTCGCAGCTGGTGAATTCGGCGTTCTTCTTCGCTTATGCGCTGTTCTCGCTGCCCGCCGCGGCGATCGTGCGTCGGTTCGGCTACATGCGCACCGCCTCGATCGGCCTCGTCACGATGACCGCGGGCTGCCTGCTGTTCATTCCGGCGTCCTCCTCGGCGACCTTCGGCATGTTCCTGCTTGCCTTGTTCGTGCTCGGCGCCGGCATCACGGTGGTCCAGGTCGTCTCCAACCCGCTGATCTCGCTGCTCGGCAAGCCCGAGACGGCACCGAGCCGGCTGACCTTCGCCCAGGCGTTCAACTCGCTCGGCACCACCATCTTCCCGCGGGTCGGCTCGGCACTGATCCTTGGCGGCCTCGCGTCGTTGTCGGCCGCGTCGCTGACCGGCGCCGCGCTCGAGGCCTATCGCGTCGAATCGTCGCGCGCGATCGTCCACACCTATCTTGGCCTTGCGGTCGCCTTGCTGGTGATCGCCGCGGTGGTCTGGACCCGCCGCAACCGGCTCCAGGAGGAGCAGGAAAAGGGTGGCAGCATCTTCCACCCGCTCACGCTGCTCTCCAGCCCGCGCTTCGCGATGGGCGCCCTGTGCATCTTCCTCTACGTCGGCGCCGAAGTCTCGATCGGCTCGCTGATCGTCTCCTATCTCACCCAGAGCGACGTGTGGGGCGTCAGCGACCAGATCGCCGGCAACCACGTCTTCTATTATTGGGGTGGCGCGCTCGTCGGCCGCTTCATCGGCTCGGGCGTGCTGCGGCTGGTGTCGCCGGGCAAGGTGCTCGCCTGCGTTGCCACCGGCTCGATCGCGCTGATCCTGATCTCGGCCAACACCGTGGGCGATGTCTCGGGTTGGACGCTGCTCGCGATCGGGCTGATGAACTCGATCATGTTCCCGACGATCTTCAGCCTCGCCAGCGCCGGTCTTGGCAAGCGCGCGGCCGAGGGCTCGGGGGTCATCGCCACCGCGATCGTCGGCGGCGCCGTGGTGCCGCCGCTCACCGGCTATCTCGCCGACCAGAGCGGCTCGCTCCACTTCTCGCTGCTGCTGCCGGCGCTCTGCTACGCCGTGATCGGCGCCTACGGGCTGTACGCCAGCCGCCAGCCGATGAAGGTGGCGCGCTAACGCCTATCATCCCGCCCTGTCATCCCAGCGTCAGCCGGAATGAAAGGGCGGGGTCGGCGGATTAAACCCGCACCAACATCTTGCCCTTGTTCTGCCCGGAGAACAGCCCGAGGAACGCCTCGGGCATTCGCTCCAGCCCGTCGATCACCGTCTCCTCGCCGGAGAGCTTGCCGTCCTTCAGCCAGCCGCCCATGTCGCGGTAGAAGTCGGCGGCGCGGTCGGCGAAGTCGGTGACGATGAAGCCCTGCAGCCGCACCCGCATGCCGATCATCCGCGCGATGTAGCGCAGTTGCACCGGATCGGCGGCGTTATAGCCATCGATCATCCCGCACACCGCGAAGCGCGCGTGAAGCCTGGCGTGGGCGAACGCCGCATCGAGGTGATCGCCACCGACATTGTCGAAATAAACGTCGATGCCGTTGCGCGCCTGCTCGCCGAGCGCCTGCACAATTGGCGTGCCGGCCTTGTAGTCGATCACCGAATCGGCGCCGAGCGACTGCACCCAGGCGCATTTCTCCGGGCCGCCGGCCGAGGCGATGACATGCATGCCCCGCGCCTTGGCGATCTGCACCACCGTCGAGCCGACCGCGCCGGCGGCGGCCGAGACGAACACCGTTTCGCCCTCCTGCGCCGCGGCGATATCGAGCAGCCCAAAATAGGCCGTCATCCCCGGCACGCCCAATTGGCCGAGATAGGCCTGCGGCTCGACGTCGAGCTGCGGCAGCGGCTTGACCTGGTCGGCGGGGAGCACCGCCTCGTCGCGCCAGCCGGCGAAATGCTGGACGATCTCGCCGGGCGTGAACTGGTCGGAGCGGCTCTCCGTCACCCGCCCGATCGCCCCGCCGGTCATTGGCTCGCCGAGCGCGAACGGCGGCGTGTAGCTCTTCACGTCGTTCATCCGCCCGCGCATATACGGATCGACCGACAGCCACTCGTTGGCGATCCGCACCTCGCCATCGGCGAGCTCGGCCCGGCCGAGATCGAGCAATCGGAAATTGTCGGCAGTCGGCAGGCCCTCGGGGCGGGACACCAGACTCCAGGCACGCGCCATCAGATCGCTCCCGAGAAGGTGTCGCACTGGGCAGGGTCGCCCGTCTCGATGCCGCGGCGCAGCCACTTCATCCGCTCCGCCGAGGTGCCATGGGTGAAGCTGTCGGGCACCACGCGGCCCTGCGACTGCTGCTGGAGCGTGTCGTCGCCGATCGCATGCGCGGCGGTCAGGCCCTCCTCGAGGTCGCCCGGATCCATCCGGTCGCGGTTCTTGGCCGCCCACACCCCGGCGTAGCAATCGGCCTGCAGCTCGAGCCGCACCGAGGCGGCATTGCCCTGGGTCTCGCTGCCGCCGCGCTGGATCTGCTGCACCTTGTCCGAGGTGCCGAGCAGATTCTGGATGTGATGGCCGAACTCATGCGCGATCACATAATCCTGCGCGAAATCGCCCTTGGCCTGGAAGCGGTTGGCGAGCTCGTCGAAGAAGGCGGTGTCGAGATAGATGTCGTGGTCGGTCGGGCAGTAGAAGGGGCCCATCGCCGATTGCGCCGCGCCGCAGCCGGACTCGCCGTTGTTGCTGAAGAAGCGCAGGCCCGGGGCTTCAAACTGCTGGCCCTCCTGCGCGAAGATCGCCGCCCAGGTCTTCTGCGCCGAGCTGAACGCGTTGCACGCGGCATGCTTGGCGGGATCCGACGTGCAGACGCTGGTAGCGCTGGTGCCGTCGCCCGCGGTGCCGCTGGCAGGGCGCGAGATCTGCGTGCCGGTCTGGCTGCCGCCACCACCCAGCATCCCGCCGATGTTGCCGAGCCCGCCGAACACCGCGAGCAGGATCAGCACCACGACGATGCCGCCGCAGCCGAACCGGCTGCCGATCAACGGCAGCAAGCCGAACAGCAGCCCGCCGCCGCCACCACCACCGCCGCCCAGGCCACCAAAGCCACCGCCTCGGTTGCCCTGATCCTCGACGTTGATGTTGGGATCGAAATCGTCGAGGCGCATGCCAGGCTCCGTTGCTGTTCCGTCACGAAATGCTTGGCGAGGCTGGTGGTTGCAACCGCACGGTGCGCCGGGCAGGAGATTGATGCCAGGAGATTGGCGCGCACGATATCGGCGGGAGACGGCACTACCATGACACGCACACGGCTGAGCGAGCGACGGGCAGGCGGTGCCGCGAGCCGGTGGCGCGGGGGGCTCGCGGCGGCGGCGCTGGTAGTATCGATCGCGACGGGCAGCCTCGCCTCGGCCGAGGACACGGTGGACGTTGACTGGCAACGGGTCGCGACCGGCGCGGACCGCGCGCGGCTACGCGACTGGCGCGATGCCTGGGTGGCCGCGCTCGGGATCGAGCGCGCCGCTGGTCACGCCGCGGTGCTTGCCGCCGACCCCCTGTTCGATCCCGATCGCAGCATCGAAGGCGTCGCGCTGCCGCCCGCTACGTACCGCTGCCGCACCATCAAGCTCGGCCGCCACCACGATGCCAGCCGGCCGCTCGTCCCGGGCCGGTGGAACCCATGCACGATCGCGCCGGAAGAGGGCGTGCTCACCCTTCGCACCGGCGGCACCCAGCGGCTGGTCGGCCATCTGTTCGACCGCACCGACGCCCGCGAGGTGTTCCTTGGCACGCTGGTGCTCGGCGACGAACCGCGCGCAATGGTCTATGGGCGCGACAGCAAGCGCGACGTCGCCGGTGTTGTCGAGCGCATCGACGAGCATCGCTGGCGATTGGTGATCCCGTACCCGGCATTCGAATCGATGCTGGACCTGGTCGAGATCGCACCGGCGGGCTGATCAGTTCCTGCGTGAGATCTGCCCCGCGTCTGTCGCACCTATTCCGACATGCCGGGCGTGCGCCGGAGTTCACCGCGCCACCATGGATTTTGCTGCGGAAGAAGCGCGCGCCGAACCCAGTCGCGCATGACGCACCAACTTAGTGAGCCGTCGCCGTCACCACGGCAGGCGCCGCCGATGCTGCCGCCGCTAGGGGCGGCAGCGACGCCAGATAATCGCTGCCGTGCCGCCTCACTGGCGTGACGATCCCCCCATTGGCCGCCTCCACTGCCTGCAGGTACGAGCGCGGCTTCTTCATCAGCCCCGGTTGGTCCAGCCCCGTCAGCCCCGCGATCCGCGCCGCTTCCTTGACGAAGTGGATGCAATTGCGGTTGGTCAGATTGTAATGGCCGTCGCCGGTCTTGTCGTCCCAGGCCGCGATCAGCGCCAGCACCTGGCTGTATTGCGCATCGCTCAGCATCACCGAGAATTGCGCGTCGCTGCCGTTGATATAGCCCGGCTTGGCGATGTCGAGCCGCCCGCCCACCGTGCCCATCAGCAGCTTGGGGGTGATCGCCTTGGCGGTGAAGCCGTAATTGGCGTCCACCGGTGGCCCGCCGGCATCGGGTACGCCGCGCAGGGTGAAGAAGGCGTGGGGAAAGCTGTTGCCGAGTTCATGGCTCCAGAAGGTGATCGTCACCGCCGCGAACGCCGGCACCGCGCCGAGCAGCGCGGAGAGCGTCAGCAGCAGGCCGAGCAGCGGCCGAAGAAGCGAGCGGTGCATGGCTCGCGAGTGTATCCATCGCGTGACGATCGGCAACCACCTGTTTCAGGGGGCGACGCCGCTGAACACCGCCGCATTCTCGCGCTTTTCCGGGCGGATGTAGATCGAGCTCAGCATCGGCACCGCCTCGCGTAGCCGGTCCTCCAGTTCCTCGATCATGGTTTCGCCTTCACCCATCGTCACCGAATCGACGAAATCGGCGCTGACCGCGGCGAAGATCGAATCGGGCGCGGTGTGGATGGTGCGGACGTGGTTGACCGAGGAGATTGCCGGATGCGCCTCGATGATCGCGCGCACGGTTGCCACCACCCGCGGGTCGGCGCGCTCGCCGATCAGCAGCCCCTTGGATTCGCGCGCCAGCAGCCCTGCCACCGCGGCGAGGATGATGCCGATCAGGATTGAGGCGACGCCGTCGATCCGCGGGTCGTTCAGCGCATGGCTGGCGAACACGCCGGCCGCGGCGATCGCGAGGCCGGCGAGCGCTGCCGAATCCTCGAACAACACGATGAAGCCAGCCGGATCCTTCGAGCGACGGATCGCGCTCCACCAGGCGGTATCGCCCTTCTTGGCCGCGAACTCGCGCATCGCCAGGAACCAGGACGATACCTCGAGCAGCGCCGAGACGCCGAGCACGATGTAATTGATCAGCGGGTTGCTGAGCGGTTCTGGCTCGATGATGTGGCGATAGCCCTCGTAGATCGACACGCCCGCCCCGACTGCGAAGATCAGGATTGCGACCACGAACGCCCAGAAATACAGCTCGCGACCATAGCCGAACGGGTGGGCGGTGTCGGCGGGGCGCTTGGCCTTGTGCTGGCCGTAGAGCAGCAGCAGCTGGTTGCCGCTGTCGACGCACGAATGCACGCCTTCGGTGAGCATTGACGACGAACCCGTGATCGCCGCGGCGATGAACTTGGCCACGCCGATGCCAAGGTTGGCGGCGAGCGCGCCGTAGAGAACTAGATTCTCGCGGATCCGCGCGGTGAAACCGTGGGTCATGCCTTCTCCCTGTTGCGCTCGGCTATGACCCGGAAACGCCCGGCGCGAAAGAAGGGCACGTGATTGACACGCGGTGGCGGAGGAATGCCCGCCGGTGTATGTCACCGACGGGCACCTTTCCTCCCCAGGAAAATCCGTGGGTCGGCGCTAGCGGTAAATGCCGATACGGGGCAGGGGCGGCAGCTCGGCGGCGTGGTGATGCTGTGCACGCTGACTGCACCTCATCGGTCATGTTGTAACTATTTGACAGGCTTGCCTGGCTGACTGATCACCGCGGTCAGGAGAAGGACATGGCGGAACGTAAACTGTTCGCCGGGCATGCGGTGCGCAGGCTGCGACGGCAGGCCGGGCTGACCCAGGCAGCGATGGCCGAGGCGCTGGCGATCTCGCCGAGCTACCTCAATCTGGTCGAGCGCAACCAGCGGCCGTTGTCGGCGACGCTGCTGGTCAGGCTCGCCGAATCGTACGACTTCGATCCGCGGGCGTTGAGCGCGGGCGAGCCCGGCGGCGGCGAGGCGGCGATCCGCCGGCGGCTGGCCGATCCGCTGTTCACCGATCTCGAGGTCGATCGCACCGAAATCGGCGAATGGCTCGCCGGCGCGCCCGGTGGCGCCGAGGCTTTCGCGCGGGTCTATGACCGGTTGGTCGCGGGCGGCGGCAGCGGCGCTGACCAGGGCAGCGACCCTGTGGCCGAGGTGCGCCGCGAGATCGAACGCTGGCGCGGCTACTTCCCCGATCTCGATGGCGCGGCCGAGGCGCTGGCGGACGAGCTGCGGCTTGGCGCCGGCGATCTCTATGGCGCGATCGCCGAGCGGTTGCGGGTCAAGCACCAGCTGACCATCCGCATCCTGCCGGTCGACGTTATGCCCGATCTGCTCCGTCGGCTCGATCTCCACGCGCGCCAGTTGCAGCTCAGCGAAACGCTCGATTCGGCGTCGCGTACCTTTGCCGCCGCCTATCAGCTCGCGCAGATCGAGGCGCGCGGCGAGGTCGACGGTCTCGCCACCGGAGCGGGCTTTGCCGATCGCTCGGCCGAGAAGCTGTTCCGCCGCCATCTCGCCAGCTATTTCGCCGCCGCGGTGATGATGCCCTACGCGCGCTTCCTGCGCGCCTGCGAGAGCACCGGCTACGATCTCGAGTTGCTTCAGCGTCGCTTCGGCGCCGGGTTCGAGCAGGTCGCGCATCGGCTGACGACGCTGCAGCGGGTCGGCGCGCGCGGGCTGCCCTTCTTTCTCGTCCGGGTCGATCGCGCCGGGCAGTCGTCAAAGCGGTTCTCGGGAGCAAGCGGGTCGCCGCTTGCCGAGGCCGAGGGGCGCTGCCCGTTATGGCGGCTCCACCATGCCTTCGATCGGCCCGGCAGCCTGGCGATCCAGCTGGTCGAGCTGGAGGATGGCGGCCGCTGGCTCACCGTCGCGCGCACCGTGACGCCGCAGCGCCGCCGCTATGGCGGGGTGCCGGCCGAGTTCACAGTTGGGCTCGGAGTGGCTGCCCACCTCGGCGGTACGCTGGCGATCGCGCGCGGCGTGGACCTGCGCGGCGACGCCACCCCGATCGGCCTCGGCTGTCGTGCCTGCCTCAGGGTCAACTGCCCCCAGCGCTCGTCACCTCCCGCTGGCCGCGCGCTGTCGATCGACGAGCGCGAGCGCGGCGTCTCGGGCTTCAGCTTCGTCGGCGACTGAGTCGCGACGTTTACATCGACACCAATGGATCGAGCCACCTGCCGCGCCGGTCAGGCGCCCGCGGTGGTGAGCCGCTCGAGCTGGTCCTGGCTCAGTTCGAGCGTCATCGCCGGGAGCAGATCCTCGAGCTGCTCGACGCGGGTGGCGCTGGCGATCGGCGCAGTGACGCCGGGCTGGGCGATCAGCCAGGCGAGCGCGATCTGCGCGAGGGTGGCGCCGGTCTCCTCGGCAACGCCGTCCATCGCCGCGAGCACCGCCTTGCCCTTGCCCTCGAGCAGCTCGGTCATGCGGCCGCCGCGAACGCTCTTCTTGAGGTCGTCGGCCGAGCGGTACTTGCCGGTGAGGAAGCCCGAAGCGAGGCCGTAATAAGGCAGCACGCCGATGTTCTCGGTGACACAATAGTCCTGCAGCTCGCCTTCAAACTTGTGGCGGCTGACGAGGTTATACTCGGGCTGGAGCACGTGGTAGCGCGGCAGGCCGGTGGCCTTGGCGGCATCGACCGCCAACTTCAGACGGGCGGCATGGAAGTTCGAGGCGCCGATCACACGGACCTTGCCGGCCTCGACCAGCCTGGCGAACGCCTCGGCCACCGCGTCCTGGGGCACGCCGTCGTCGTCCTGATGGGCGTAATAGAGGTCGATGCGATCGGTGCCGAGGCGCTTGAGGGACGCGTCCGCGGCGGCGGCGATGCGGGCAGGCGCGAGCTTCTCGCCGCCTTCGCCCGGGAGCATGCCGACCTTGGTGGCGATCAGCACCTTGTCGCGCTTGCCGCTCGCCTTGAGCCAGGCGCCGATCATGCTCTCGGACTCGCCGCCCTGGTGTCCGTCGACCCACGCCGAATAGACATCGGCGGTGTCGATCATGGTGCCGCCACCGGCGACGAAGGCGTCGAGCACGGCGAAGCTGGCGTCACGATCGGCGGTCCAGCCGAACACATTGCCGCCGAGCACGAGCGGCGCGATCTGGAGGTCGGTGGCGCCGAGGCGGCGCTTGGCAATGGTCATGGCTGATCCTGGTCGTTGGCGGTGGCGGCGTTGAGGTCGACGCTGTTGGCGTCGAGCATCGCGGCGGCATCGTTGAGCTGGGCGGCTTCGTCGGCGGAGACGGCACCGGGCTGGTCGTCGTGGTGGCGTGAGCAGGCGGCGAGCGCCAGCGCGGCGGCGACGAGCATCGGGGCGCGCCGGGCCATCATCAGTGGCGGATGGCGTTGCCGGCGCGGACCAGGGCGTTGCCGGTGGCATCGCCGGCGCGGTCGGCGGCATTGGCGATGTCGTCGCCGGCGCGATCGGCGTGGTCGCTCAGCCGGTCGCCGGCATGGTCGGCGCTGTTGCTGAGGCGGTCGCCGGCATTGTCCATCGAGCGCTCGGCCGAGCCGAAGGCGTCATCGGTGGCGGCACCGACATCGCCGACCGCGTTCTGAAGGGTCGCATTGGCGTCACCGGCGACCGCGTCGGCAGCGTTGGCGGTCTGGTCCTGAGTGTTCTGGCTGCAGGCGCCGAGCAGCAGCGCCGGCGCGGCGAGGATCATGAGGCGCTTCATGTGGATACTCCCTAATCTGTCTAACATCACGCATATGCAACGCGAGGCAAGCCCCCAAGGCTCCCGCGTTGACCTCATATAAAGATATCTTTATATCTCTAAGCCGCTAAGCTGGACACGCCGATGACGCTCGCCCTCGATATCTTCCGCGCCCTGGCCGATGCCACGCGACTGCGCATCTTCTCGCTGCTGCGCTCGATGGAGCTGTCGGTGGGCGAGCTCGCGCAGGTGCTCGGCCAGAGCCAGCCGCGGGTGAGCCGGCACGTCAAGATTCTGTGCGATGCGGGCCTGGCCGAGCGGCGCAAGGAAGGCAGCTGGGTATTCGTGGCGCTGGGCAAGCAGGCAGCGACCGCACCGGTGGCCGCGGCGCTCGATCAATGGCATGCGGCGCAGCCCGACCATTGGGCGGTGGCCGATGCGGCACGGCTCGCGGCGGTGCGCGCCGATCGCGCGGCAAGCGCGGCGAGCTGGTTCGAGGGCCATGCCGACGAGTGGGACGCGATCCGCTCGCTCCATGTCGCCGAGGAGCAGGTGGAGCACGCGATGGCCGCGGTGCTTGGAGAGGGGCCGATCGGCCAGCTGATCGACATCGGCACCGGCACGGGGCGGATGCTCGAGCTGTTCGGCGACCAGGCGGAGACCGCGCTCGGCATCGATCGCTCGTCGGAGATGCTGCGGCTGGCGCGTGCCAAGCTGCACGATCGCGTCAATACCGAGCTGCGCCAGGCGGATCTCTATGCGCTGCCGATGGACGATGGTGCGGCCGACGTTGCGATCCTCCACCACGTGCTCCATTTCGCGCAGCAGCCGGGCGCCGCGATCGCCGAGGCGGCACGGGTGCTGGGGCCGGGCGGGCGGCTGCTGATCGCCGACTTCGCGCCGCATGATCGCGAGGAATTGCGCGCCAAGGATGCGCATACCCGGCTTGGCTTCGCCGACGAGCAGATCGCGGCCTGGTTCGCCAATGCCGGGCTGCAGCTGGCACGGACCGAGACATTGAAGGGTGGGGAATTGACGGTGACTTTGTGGCTGGGCGCCAAGCCCGGTGCGCGCTTGCGTGAGGTGAAGGCGGCATGACGACGATCTCGGTGAACCAGCTCGAGGAGGCGCAGATCGCGCTGAAGGCGCCGCTCTATGCGGATGTCGCGGGCGACCTCGACGTCAGCTTCGAATTCTTCCCGCCCAAGAACGAGAAGATGGAAGAGCAATTGTGGGGCGCGGTGCGCACGCTGGAGCCGCTCGGGCCGAGCTTCGTCTCGGTGACCTATGGCGCCGGCGGCTCGACCCGCGAGCGGACCCACCAGACGGTGGCACGAATCCAGCGCGAGACCAGCCTTGCCGCCGCCGCGCACCTCACCTGCGTGGAAGCGACCCGCGACGAGATCGACCAAGTCGCCGAGGAATATTGGGCCGCCGGCGTCCGCCACATCGTCGCGCTGCGCGGCGATCCGCCCGCGGCGGGCGCGAAGTTCGTCAGCCATCCCGGCGGCTATGACAATGCCGCGGCGCTGGTGGCGGGGCTGAAGCGGCTGCACCCGTTCGAGGTGTCGGTGGCGGCCTATCCCGAATGCCATCCGGATTCGCCCGACGACCGTTCCGACATCGACAATCTCAAGGCCAAGCTCGATGCCGGCGCGACCCGCGCGATTACGCAGTTCTTCCACGAGCCCGAGACCTTCTTCCGCTATCGCGACAAGCTCGCCGCAGCGGGGATCGATGCCGAGATCGTCCCCGGGATCATGCCGGTGACCAATTTCGCCAGCGTGGTGCGGATGAGCAACATGTGCGGGACCAAGGTGCCTGCGTGGATGGCGCGCTTGTTCGAGGGGCTGGACGACCATCCCGCTGCGCGCCAGCTGATCGCCGCGACGCTCGCCGCCGAACTCAGCCGCAAGCTCTATGCGGGCGGGGTGAAGTCGCTGCACTTCTACACGCTCAACCGCGCCGAGCTGGCGTTCGCGATCTGCCATCTGCTGGGCGTGCGCTCCAAGCCGGTGGCGAACGTGGCGGCGGCGTGAGCCAGGGGGCATCCCAGCGAACGCCGGGATCTCGTGGTGGCGCGCGGGCGCTTGCGGCTTGAGACCCCAGCTTTCGCTGGGGTGACGGAATGAGGCTGCTTCGGCAGCTCAAATCCCGGTATTGGCCGGGAGACGGAGTGGGTTTGATGACCGTACGCGATACCTTCCTGGCCGAGGCGGCCAAGCGCATCCTGATCACCGACGGCGCGTTCGGGACCGAGATCCAGAACTGGAAGCTCTCGGAAGAGGATTATGCCGGCACCCTGGGCCTCGGCCATGACCAGAAGGGCAACAACGACATCCTCGCGCTGACCAAGCCGGCGGTGCCGGAATCGATCCACCGCGCCTATTTCGAGGCCGGGGCGGACATCGCCGAGACCAACACCTTCTCCGCCAACCGGATCAGCCAGGCCGATTATGGCGCCGAGCATCTGGTGCGCGAGATCAACGTCGAGAGCGCCAAGCTCGCCCGGCGAATCGCCGACGAGTTCCAGGCCAAGGATGGCCGGCCGCGGTTCGTCGCCGGCGCGCTGGGGCCGACCAACAAGACCTTATCGCTGTCGCCCGACGTCAACGATCCGGGCTATCGCGAGATCGACTTCGATTACCTGAAGGGCGTGTACCGCGAGCAGATCGACGCGCTGGTCGAAGGCGGCGTCGACTTCATCCTGATCGAGACGGTGTTCGATACGCTGAACGCCAAGGCCGGGATCATGGCGGCGCTGGACGCGGCGCATGATCTGGGCCGTGACCTGCCGATCATGATGTCGATGACGCTGACCGACCTGTCCGGGCGCAATCTGTCCGGCCATACCGTGGAGGCGTTCTGGCATGCGGTGCGCCATGCGCGGCCGGTGACGATCGGGCTCAACTGCTCGTTCGGCGCGGAGCAGTTGCGGCCGCACGTGAAGACGCTGGCGGAGATCTGCGACACGTTGATCATGGTCTATCCCAATGCCGGGCTGCCGAACGAGCTCGGCGCCTATGACGAGGCGCCGGTGACGACCGCGGGACTCGTCGGCGAATGGGCCGAGGCGGGGCAGGTCAACGTGCTCGGCGGCTGCTGCGGATCGACCCCAGCGCATATCAAGGCGATCGCCGACGGGGTCGCCGGGGTGGCGCCGCGGGCGGTGCCCCAGGCGCCGGTGCGGACGCGGCTGGCGGGGCTGGAGCCGTTTACGATGGCGGCGTGATCTCAGATCCTCCCCCGGAGGGGGAGGGGGACCAGCGACGCTGGTGGAGGGGTAGTCTCCGCGAGCACAAGCCTTGGTATTTGCGGCGACTACCCCTCCACCGCCTTCGGCGGTCCCCCTTCCCCCTCCGGGGGAGGATCTAAAGAAGAAAAAGATGACCAACCTTTCCACCAGCTTCGTCAACATCGGCGAGCGCACCAATGTCACCGGCTCGGCGCGGTTCAAGAAGCTGGTGATGGCGGGGGATTATCCCGCCGCCGTCGCGGTGGCGCTGCAGCAGGTGGAGGCCGGCGCGCAGGTGCTCGACGTCAATATGGACGAGGGCCTGCTCGACGCGCACGAGGCGATGACCACCTTCCTCAAGCTGATCCAGGCCGAGCCCGACATCGCGCGGATCCCGGTGATGGTCGACAGTTCGAAGTGGGACGTGATCGAGGCGGGGCTGAAGTGCGTCTCCGGCAAGCCGATCGTCAATTCGATCAGCATGAAGGAGGGCGAGGAATCGTTCCTTTATTACGCCCGCAAATGCATGGCCTATGGCGCCGCAGTGGTGGTGATGGCGTTCGACGAGGTCGGCCAGGCCGACACCAAGGAACGCAAGGTCGAGATCTGCTCGCGCGCCTACGATCTGCTCGTCGGCATCGGCTTTCCGCCCGAGGACATCATCTTCGATCCCAACGTGTTCGCGGTGGCGACGGGGATCGAGGAACATAACAATTACGGCGTCGACTTCATCGAGGCATGCCGCGAGATCAAGGCGCGCTGCCCGCACGTCCACATCTCGGGCGGGCTGTCGAACCTCAGCTTCTCGTTCCGCGGCAACGAGCCGGTGCGCAAGGCGATGCACTCGGTGTTCCTCTACCATGCGATCCCCGCGGGGATGGACATGGCGATCGTCAATGCCGGCCAGCTCGACGTCTACGATCAGATCGAGCCCGAGCTGCGCGTCGCGGTGGAGGACGTCATCCTCAACCGCGATCCCGAGGCAGGCGACCGGCTGGTCGCGCTCGCCGAGAAGTTCCGCGGCACCGACGCGGTCGCCGAGAAGGCGGCGGCGGAATGGCGCTCGCTGCCGGTGACGAAGCGGCTGGAATATGCGCTGGTGAAGGGTATCGACGCGCATGTCGTCGACGATACCGAGGAATGCCGCCAGCAGTTCGCGCGGCCGATCGAGGTGATCGAGGGCCCGCTGATGGACGGGATGAACGTGGTCGGCGACCTGTTCGGCTCGGGCAAGATGTTCCTGCCGCAGGTGGTGAAGAGCGCGCGGGTGATGAAGAAGGCGGTGGCGCACCTGCTGCCGTTCATCGAGGCCGCCAAGGAGCCCGGTGCCAAGGGCAAGGGCAAGATCGTGATGGCGACCGTCAAGGGCGACGTCCACGACATCGGCAAGAACATCGTCGGCGTGGTGCTGCAGTGCAACGGCTTCGACGTGGTCGATCTCGGCGTGATGGTGCCCTGGACCAGGATCATCGAGGCGGCGAACGACAGCGACGCCGACATGATCGGGCTGTCGGGCCTGATCACGCCGAGCCTCGACGAGATGGTGACCGTCGCCGAGGAGATGAAGCGCGCGGGCATGACCATGCCGCTGCTGATCGGCGGCGCGACCACCTCCAAGGTGCATACTGCACTGCGCATCTCACCTGCCTATGATGGCCCGATCGTCCATGTGCTCGATGCCTCGCGCGCGGTCGGGGTCGCGACGACGCTGGTCAGCGATACCCAGCGCGACGGCTATGTCGCGGGGATCGCCGCGGATTATGAGGCGGTGCGGGTGGCGCGCGCCAATAAGGGACAGAACGACCTGTTGCCGATCGCCACCGCGCGCGAACGCGGCTTTGCCGCGGACATGATGCTGAAGGCACCGGCACCGGTGCAGCCGGGCACCCATGTGTTCGACGACTGGAGCCTCGAGGACCTGCGCCACTACATCGACTGGACGCCGTTCTTCCGCGCCTGGGAATTGGCGGGTAACTTCCCGGCGATCCTCGACGACGAGATAGTCGGCGAGAGCGCGCGCGGGCTGTACCAGGATGCGCAGGCGATGCTCGACACGATCATCGCGGAGAAGTGGCTGACGGCGCGCGGCGTCGCGTCGCTGTGGCCGTGCCGGCGCGACGGCGACGACGTGGTACTCGACGAGGGCGTGCGGCTGCCGTTCCTCCGCCAGCAGATCGCCAAGCGCGAGAGCCGCGCCAACATGTGCCTCGCCGATTTCGTCGATCCCGCCGGCGACTGGATCGGCGGCTTCGCGGTCGGCATCCACGGCATCGACGCGCATATCGCGCGGTTCAAGGCAGGGCATGACGATTACAACGACATCCTGCTCAAAGCGCTCGCCGACCGGCTGGCCGAGGCGTTCGCCGAGCGGCTGCACGCGCACGTCCGCACCGACCTGTGGGGCTATGCGCATGGCGAGCAGCTCACCAACGAGGCGATGATCCGCGAGAAGTATCGCGGCATCCGCCCGGCGCCGGGCTATCCGGCCTGCCCCGAGCACAGCCTCAAGCGGCAGCTGTTCGACCTGCTCGGCGCCGAGGACAAGGTGGCGATCACGCTCACCGACAGCTTCGCGATGCTGCCGACCGCGGCGGTATCCGGCTTCTATTTCGGCCATGCGCAGGCGGAATATTTCGGCGTGGCGCGGATCGGGGCGGACCAGGTGGCGGATTACGCCGCGCGGCGCGGCGTCGACGTCGCGCAGGCGGAGCGGTGGCTGCGGCCGAACCTGGACTGATCGCTTCCTCGCCATCGTCGGTGCTGCGGCCAATGACGCCGCCGCAGCCGACGTTGGCTGGTTCAGTGTGGGACAGATGCGGGTCGAGCTAACCGCTCGCGACCGCGCGGCGCTGCATTAACCGCGAATCTGCATGGCGCGCCGCGCGAAGTTTGCGGATGCTCGCGGGCATGACCAAAGCCCTTCTTGCGCTCGCCCTTGTCGCTGCCCCTGCGCTCGCGCAGACCCATGCGCCCTTCACCATCGCCGAGACCGGCCAGGGATTCGACCAGCTCCAGGCGGCGGTGGATTCGGTGCGGATGGGGACGGCGACGATCCTGATCGCGCCGGGCACCTATCGCCAGTGCGCGATCCAGGCCGGCGGGCACATCACCTTCCAGGCGGTGACGCCGGGCACCGCGATCTTCGAGCGCGAGGCGTGCGAGGGCAAGGCCGGGCTGGTGCTGCGCGGGCAGGGCTCGCGCGTCGATGGGCTGGTGTTCCGCGGCTACAAGGTGGCCGACGGCAACGGCGCCGGGATCCGCACCGAGATGGGCGACCTCACCGTCAGCAATTCGATGTTCCTCGACAGCCAGGAGGGGATCCTCGGCGGCGAGCCGGTCGGGCAGAAGATCAGCATCGATCGGTCGACCTTCTCAGGCCTTGGCCAGTGCGACCAGACGCCCGATTGCGCGCATGCCATCTATCTCGCCAATCGCGGCAGCGTCACCGTCACCAACTCGCGGTTCGAGCGCGGCACCGGCGGCCATTACGTCAAGCTGCGCAGCCCCCACGTGTCGATCACCGACAACAGCTTCGACGACACCCAGGGCAGCAAGACCAACTATATGATCGACCTGCCCGAGGGCGCGACCGGGCTGATCGCGCGCAACACCTTCGTCCAGGGCCGCGGCAAGGAGAATCATTCGGGGCTGATCGTGATCGGCGCCGAGCATCGCACCTATGCCGCCACCGGCTTGCGGATCGAGGGCAATGACGCGCGGCTGGCGCCGGGCGCGCCGACCAACCCCGCGTTCGTCGCCGATTTCACTGGCGATCGGCTCGCGATCGGCGCCAATACGCTGGGCGCGGGGATCAGGCCATTCGAGACACGGTGACGCTCATTTCTCCGCCGGCGGCAGCGCGAGCTTGAGCGGCGCGCGCGGGGTCGGCCGCGCGGCGGGGGTGGGTTGCGGCGTCGGCGTGTCGGTGGGCGCGCGGGCGTAGACGCGCTGCTCGACCGCGGCGAGGCGCTGCTCGAGCAGCTGCGTGTCGATCGCCTGCTTGCCGTCGCGCAGCTCGGAGACCTCGGCCGACAGGTCGTTGACCTGCTTCTGCAGCGCGGTGATCCGCGCATTGTCGATGATCCCGGCATCCACCGCGCGCTCGCCGGCGATCGCCTTGGCGGCCTCGTCATGAGCCGCGGGGGCAGGGGCCGGGCGAGGGTCGCAGCCGGCGAGGAGGAGCAGCAGGAGGAGGTAGCGGGCAGTCATGGCACCGCTGTAGCGGGCGCGGCCGGCGGCACAATCCGTCGGCTGCGCCCGCACGATCAGTTGGCGCAGGTGCTCGCCGCGCCTGGGTCGAGATCGAGGCAGCGGCCGTCGAGGCCGCTGACGGGAAGGTTGATCGTTGCCGCGAGCGTCGGCGCGATGTCTACCGTCTCGACCGACAGCGGTTGCTCGAACCCGGTCATGCCGCGGCGCCAGAACAGGATCGGCACGCGGCGGTCATAGTCCCAGGGGCTGCCGTGGGTGGCGACATTGCCCTTCGCGCCCTCGGGGATGGCGGTGATCCGCGGGCGCAGGAAGACGATGAGGTCGCCCGAATGATCGGGGTTGAACGAGGCGCGGGCGCGCTCGATCAGCGTCCAAGTTTCGGGCGGGCCCGACGGCATCGGCGTCGCCGCGATCGCCTCGCGGGTGAAGACGGCGGCGACTTGCGGGTTGGCGGTGTAGATCCGGGTCGCGGCGGCGATCACCGCGGCGTGCTGCTTGGCGGTGATCGCGGGATCGATCCAGACATCGCCGTTGCCGCCGTCGCCCCACAGCAACTGGCCGGAAAGGCCGAGCTGCCCCGCGACCGCTTTGCCGACGGTGGCGGCGGCGAGCGCGCGATCGACGCGGGCGGCCATCGGCACGCCATGCTCGCGCTCGCGCTCTGGGGTGTCGTTGCCGCCGTGGTCGGCGGTCAGCACCACCTCGTAATCGACCCCGGTGGCATCGAGCGCGTCGAACATGCCGCCCAATGTCTCGTCGAGGTTGGCGAGCTGGAGACACATTTCCAGCCCCTCGGTGCCATAGCCGTGGCCGACGTAATCGGTAGCGGACAGGCCGATGTCGATGATGTCGGTCGTCGGGCCCTTGCCGAGCTTCATGTCCTGGACCAGCGCGATGCCAAGCGCGCCGATGCTGGCGTCGAACGCCGGCGAGGCGCGGAAGCCGTGCTCGTCGCCCGCCGCGCGGGCGAAGCGGCCGGTGCCGACGCTGCGGCCATTGGCGAGCACCGCGCGATCGGCGGCGCGGCAGAAGCCGGGCACGTCCAGCGCCGCCTGCGGTCGCGCGACCAGCGCCTGGACCGCAGCGTTGGTGCGCTTCACCGCCGGCGGGGCGACACGGCCGGCGTAGCTGACGAACGCGCCATTCTCATACCACCACAGTTCGTCAACCTTGTGCCCGCCCATCATCACCGCGGCGCGATCCTTGCCGGCGACCGAGACGACGCGGGTCGCCGGGTTGGCGTTCTTCATCCGCTCGCCGAGCGTCGGCACCTTCAGATGTTTGTCGGAGACGGTGTAATGCTCTGACGTGCTGCCGGGGACGCTCTCGTCCTCGGCGCAATAGACGGTCTTGTCGGCGCGCGGCGTCTTGAGGTCGACCCAGTTGTTGGCGATGATCCCGGTGTGGGCGGGGCGCATGCCGGTGAGGATGGTGGAATGACCGGGGCAGGTCTCGGTCGCGGCATGGCTCTGATAGCCCGCCGGGAACACCGCGCCGTTCAGCAGCCGGGCAAAGCCGCCGGTGAAGCGGTTGCGATATTGCTGGAACAGATCGGCCGAGAATTGATCCACCGAAATCGCGACGATCAGCTTGGGCGGGGTCCGCGGCGCGGGAGTGGCGGCGGCCGGCGCGGGAGCCGGGGCATCCTGCGCGGCGATCGGCGCCGCGGCGGCTGAAGCGAGCAGAACGGCGGCGATCAACGTTTTCATGGACTTCCCTGGGGTGCAATGACGGGGCGTCGCGGCTATGCTCCGCGGCGATGACGTTCGCAATGCGCGCGCTGTATGGCGCTCTGATGACATTCTCGCTCGCCCTGGTGGCGGTGATGACCGGGGTGCCGCCCGCCGCGGCCGAGGCGTTCGGGCCGATGGGCACGCCGCACCTGGCAATGCGGCTGGTGGCGGAGAGCGATCATCCGCGTGCCGGGCAGACGGTGATGCTGGCGATCGACACCCGGCCCGAGCCGGGCTGGCACGGCTATTGGCGCAACCCGGGCGATGCCGGCTTCCCCGCCAAGCTCGACTGGACCCTCCCCAAGCGCGCCACTGCCAGCGCGCCGCAATGGCCGGTGCCGACGACGCTGCTGATCGCCGGGCTGATGAACTATGTCTACGAGCGGCCCTATGCGCCGCTGGTGACACTCACCGTGCCGGCGGATCTCGCCGCGGGCACCGCGCTGCCGGTCAAGCTGCACATCAGCTATCTGGTCTGCACCAGCTCGCTGTGCGTACCCGAGGACCAGACCCTGTCGCTCGCCCTGACGGTAGGCGACGGCGCGGTCACCGCCGGTCCGGCGTTCGACGGCTGGCGCGCGGCGATCCCCAAGCCGCTCGACGCCGCCGCCACCTATCAGGCCAAGGATGGCGCGGTGACGCTGGCGGTGCCGCTGCCCGCCTCGGCCAGCGTCAAGGACGCCTATTTCTTCGCGGTCACCGAGCATGCGCTCGACTATGCCGCGCCGCAGACCGTGACTCGCGACGGCGACCGGCTGATCATCGCGACCAAGGGCAAGCCCGCTGGCGCGATCGAGGGCGTGCTGCGGATCGGGCCGACGCTGGGGCTCACCGTCCGCGCAACGCCGGGCGCGACGGCTGCATCCGGCAGCACGGCGTCGACCGGCAACGGCTGGGCCTGGTCGGCGCTGGTGGCGTTTGCCGGTGCGCTGCTCGGCGGGCTGATCCTCAACGTCATGCCCTGCGTGTTCCCGATCCTCAGCCTCAAGGCGCTGAGCCTGGCGCGCGCCAATGCCGGGCCGCGCGAGGCCCGGGGCGAGGCGCTCGCCTATACCGGCGGCGTGGTGATGGTTTGCCTGGGCCTCGGCGTCGTGATCCTGGCGCTGCGCGCCGGCGGCTCGAGCGCGGGCTGGGCGTTCCAGCTGCAGGACAGCCGATCGATCGTCGTGCTGCTGCTGCTCAGCGTCGCCATCGCGTTCAACCTTGCCGGCCTGTTCGAGGTGCCGATGCCGCGCTTCGCGGGGCGTGGCGGCACCGGCGGCGCGTTCATGACCGGCGCGCTCGCGGCGTTCGTGGCGACGCCCTGCTCGGGGCCGTTCATGGGCGCGGCGCTCGGCGCGGCGCTGGTGCTGCCGTGGCCGGCGGCGATGGCGGTGTTCGCCGGGCTCGGGATCGGGCTGGCGCTGCCGTTTCTGCTGATCGGCTTCGTGCCGGCGCTGCGCGCGCGGCTGCCGCGACCCGGCGCCTGGATGGAGCGGCTGCGGCGGATCCTCAGCGTGCCGATGTGGCTGACCGCGCTGGCGCTATTCTGGGTGCTCGGCCGGCAGGCCGGCGTCGACGGGGTGATCTTCGCGCTCCTCCTCGCGATGATCCTCGGCCTGCTGCTGTGGGTCGCGGGTGGCCGCCAGCATCGCGGCCTCAGCTTCGGGCTGGTGCCGGTGATCGGGATCGTGCTGGTGATCGCGGCCGGGGTGACGACACGGCTGCGGCCGGTCGCGGCCGGCCCGGCGGCATCGGCGGTCGCCGGCGCGGACGCGGCGTTCAGCGAGGCCAAGCTCGATGCGCTGCGCAAGCAGGGGCGGCCGGTGTTCGCCTATTTCACCGCCGATTGGTGTCTGACCTGCAAGGTCAACGAGAAGGCGGCGATCGAGACCGAAGGGGTGCGTTCGGCGTTCGCGGCGAAGAAGGTCGCGGTGCTGGTGGGCGACTGGACCAATGGCGATCCGGTGCTCGGCCGCTTTATCCAGGCGCACAACCGCGCGGGGGTGCCATTGTATCTCTATTATCGCCCCGGCGCGGCCGAGCCCGAGGTGCTGCCGCAGGTGCTGACGCCGGGGATGCTGGAGAAGCTGGGCGGGTGAGCGGTGTGTCGGTGCCCAGCGCATTGTCACCCTGGCGCAGGCTGGGGTCTTTTGCGGCTTGTCCTGCCTGCCTCGAGGGGATCCCAGCTTTCGCTGGGATGACGATCTGGGGCTGGGCGCAGCTGCGCGGGGCTGGGCCCATCGGGGGATGATGGCGGTGCCGGCGCCGATATCCGCCTAATGTGCCATTAACGCACCAAGCCGCTGTTGCCGTGCACCATTTCAGCGCTTGTGCGCCCCGATGAACCCGCGCAGCATGGAACCAGGGGCAGCTGGAGGACTTTACGGCTTCTATGGGGAACAGACCGGCTTTCGATGAGATCATGGGCATGACCGGCGAACAGCCGCCTCGGCCCCCGCTTGCAGCCCTTGGCCGGTGGCTGGAGGAAACGCCGGATCACGACCTGCGACGCCGCCAGGAGACGGCGGAGACCACCTTCCGCCAGCTCGGCATCACCTTTGCCGTCTATGGCGATGACGAGGCGAGCGAGCGGATCATCCCGTTCGACATCGTGCCGCGGGTGTTCCTCGCCGACGAATGGGCGCGCCTGTCCGAAGGGCTGGTCCAGCGGGTGGAGGCGATCAACGCCTTCCTCGACGACATCTATGGCGAGCGCCGGATCCTCAAGGAAGGCGTGCTGCCGGCCGATCTGATCCTCGGCAACCCGCAGTTCCGCCCCGAGATCGCCGGCATGCGCCCGCCGCACGGCATCTGGGCGCATATCTGCGGGATCGACCTGGTCCGCACCGGGCCCGACGAATTCTACGTGCTCGAGGACAATGCCCGCACGCCGTCCGGCGTCAGCTACATGCTCGAAAACCGCGAGGCGATGGTGCGGCTGTGCCCCGAGCTGTTCCGCGAATATCGCGTCGAGCCGGTCGACAGCTATCCCGACCGGCTGCTGGCGACGATGCGCTCGGTGGCGCCGCGCGGCACCGGCGCCAATCCGGTATGCGTGGTGCTGACCCCCGGCCATTACAATTCGGCCTATTACGAGCACAGCTTCCTCGCCGATTCGATGGGGATCGAACTGGTCGAGGCGGCGGATCTGGTGGTCGACGACGACCAGGTGTGGATGCGCACCATTGCCGGCCGGGTGAAGGTGGACGTGATCTATCGCCGGGTGGACGACGACTATCTCGATCCGCTGGTGTTCCGTGCCGATTCGATGCTCGGCGTGCCGGGGCTGATCGCCGCTTATGCCGCGGGCAATGTCGCGATCCTCAACGCGCCCGGCAACGGCATCGCCGACGACAAGGCGATCTACAGCTACATGCCCGAGATCGTCCGCTTCTATTCGGGCGGCGAGGCCAAGCTGCCCAACGTCGAGACCTGGCGGTGCCGCGAACCGCAGGCGCTGAAGTACGTGCTCGACAACCTCGGCGACGTGGTCGTCAAGCTGGTCGATGGGTCGGGCGGCTATGGCATGCTGGTGGGGCCGACCGCGTCGAAACAGGAGATCGAGGATTTCCGCGCCGCGCTGATCGCCGAGCCGCATCGCTACATCGCTCAGCCGACGCTGGCGCTGTCGACGGTGCCGACGCTCGCGGACAGCGGCCTCAGCCCGCGCCATGTCGACTTCCGCCCGTTCGTGCTGACCGGCTCCAACGGCGTCCAGGTGGTGCCGGGCGGGCTGACCCGCGTCGCGCTCAAGGAAGGCTCGCTGGTGGTCAATTCCAGCCAGGGCGGCGGCACCAAGGACAGCTTCGTGCTGATGGCCGATGGCCCCGGGCAGAGCCAGTCGCTGGGCGGGATGACGCAGTCCCAGGGCGCCGGCGGGCAGATACAGGGCGCCGGCGGGCAGATACAGCGCTCCGGCGGGCAGGCGCAGGGCATTCACGCATGATGCTGTCGCGCACGGCGTCGTCGCTGTACTGGCTTGGCCGCTACATTGAACGCGCGGATTTCATCGCCCGGCTGATCGAGGCGACGGTGCGGCTCGACGTGATGTCGTCGCGCCCGGCGGGCGAGGTCGCCTGGTCGTCGGCGCTGGCGGTCACCGAAACCGAGGATGCGTTCGCGGCGAGTGGCGGGGCGATGACCCAGGCCGACGTGGTCCGCTTCCTCACCTATGACACCAGCCACCCCGGATCGGTGGCGCGCTGCCTCGATCGGGCGCGCGACAATGCCCGCGCGGTGCGCACGGCGCTGAGCCGCGAGGCATGGACCGCGATCAACCGCGCCTGGCTGCTGTTCGAAAAGCGCACCAGCGTCGGCGATACCGCCAAGGCGCTGGGGTTGGTGGAAGCGGTGAAGAACGAGACGCGCGGCTTCGAGGGTGCGGTCCACCAGATGCTGCGCAACCAGTCGCACTGGTTCATCCGCCTCGGCCAGGCGGTGGAGCGCGCCGATAACACCGCGCGGCTGGTCGACGTCAAATACCACATCCTGCTGCCGGCGGGCGAAGTGGTGGGGGGCGTGGTCGATCGCGATCAATGGACCACGATCCTGCAGACGGTGTCCGCGGTGACCGCCTATCGCTGGCTCTATTCGGACGGACTCACCCCCGCCAACGTCATCGACCTGCTGATCGCCAGCCCCGAGCTGCCGCGCAGCCTGGTCGCCTCGGCGGAGACCGCGGTCGACATCCTCGGGCTGCTGGCCGAGCGCACCGGCAGCCATGGCGAGGCGGACCGGATGGCGCGGATGCGTGCGGCGCGGCTGGCGCGGACCCGGACGGGCGAGGTGATTGCCGGCGGGCTGCATCAATATCTCCAGTCGTTCATCGACGAGAACAGCCGGTTGCACGAGGCGATCGGCCGCCAGTTCAGGTTCGGCTGATGCGGCTGTCGATCGATCATCGCACCGTCTACCGGTTCAGCGCGCCGCAGGTACGGATCGTCCAGATGCTGCGGATGACGCCGGAGAACAGCCACGACCAAACGGTGGCGCGGTGGCGGATCGACGTCGATTGTGACGCGATCATGCGCCGCGGCCGCGACGGTTTCGGCAATGCGGTGACGATGCTCTATTGCGACGGGCCGGTGACCAGCCTGGAGATCGCGGTACGCGGCGAGGTGCTGACCAGCCATTCCGACGGCGTGGTGCGCGGTGTCGCCGAGGTGTTGCCGCCGGCGCTGTTCCTGCGCGCGACGCCGGCGACGACCCCCGATGAGGGGATCGCGACGTTCGCGCGCGAGCTTCACGACGACCGCACGATCGCGTCGCTGCACCGCATCAAGCAGGCGCTGCACGAGCGCTTCGGCCGCGATTGCCGGCGGCCTGAGGCGGGGCTGAGCGCGGGCGAGGCGTTCGGCCGCGAGGCGGTGACGTCGCGCGACCTTGCCCATATCTTCGCGGTGGCGGCGCGCAGCATCGGCGTGCCGGCGCGCTACGTGTCGGGCTACAGCCTGGTCGACGGCAGCCATCGGCCGACCCCGCACGGCTGGGCCGAGGCGCATGTCGATGGGCTCGGCTGGATAGGCTTCGATCCGTGGACGGCGCGCTCGCCCGAGGAGGAATATGTCCGGGTCGCCGCGGCGCTCGACGCGACCGGCGCGGCGCCGGTGGCGGGATCGCGGCTGGGCGAGGGCGAGGAGGAGCTCGACGTCGACGTCAGCGTGTCGCAGGCGCAGTGACGCGTCACTGACGGCCCGATTAACCGTGTCCTAACCCGAGCGCCTTAGGCGTTGGGCTGAATGACACAGCCCCGCCCTTCGATGATCTACCATGGCTCGCTCGTCGCAGCGCTGCTCGCCGCGAGTTCGTGCGCCCCGTCGGAGCGGGTGAGCCAGGCGGTGCCGCCGCGCGCACCGGCGACCGGCAGGCAATTGCTCCACGACCTTGCGCTCGACGTGCCCGATCGCCCGGAGCTGTCGGCGGCGCTGACCCCGGCGGTGGCCGACGATGCCGCCGCGGCGTTCGTGCCCGCGGCGCCGCCGTTCCTCGCCGCCGCGCGCAGCGACGACGATGCGGCGCGCGCGGTCGATTGCCTGACCGCGGCGGTCTATTACGAGGCGCGCTCCGAGCCGATCGACGGCCAGCGCGCAGTGGCGCAGGTGGTGCTCAACCGGGTCCGCGACCGCGCCTTTCCCAAGAGCGTGTGCGGCGTGGTCTATCAGGGATCGACGCGGCGCACCGGCTGCCAGTTCAGCTTCACCTGCGACGGCTCGATGGCCGCGGCGCGCGACGAACGCTCGTGGTTGCGCTCGCGGGGCGTCGCCGAGCAGGCGCTCGCCGGCAGCGTCTATGCGCCGATCGGTGCGGCGACCTTCTACCATACCGGCGCGGTTTATCCGTGGTGGGCGCCGAGCCTCGCGCGGATCGGCATGGTCGGCTCGCATATCTTCTATCGCTGGCGCGGCGCGATGGAGCGCGCGCTGTCGTTCCGCCAGGCCTATGCCGGTACCGAGCCGGTCGCGCCGAGCGCGTTCGCCGCCGGGGCGGGCGCCGTCACTGCCGGGATCGACGACAGCGGCGTCACTGTCCATCGCGGGCAAACCGTGGCCGCTTTAACGCCGGCCGTGGCAAGCGACATGCCGGAGGCCGCTGGCGGGGTGACGGTGCATGTCGGGCCGCGGCGGATGACCGTGGCCGGCGTGCGCATTCATGTCGGCGCCGTCGCGCCGCGTGGCCATGTCGCGCCGGTGGTCGATTCGCAGGGCGCGATCATCGGCGAGGAAGGCGACCCGATCTGACGCCGGGGCGCGACCCGCTCAGGCGGGCTGCAGGCTGACGGTGCGGATCGTCGGCTCGGCGGGGACGATGTCCGCCGCCTCGATCAGCCGCCAGCCGGTCGGGCCGAGCACCTCGAGCGGGCGGTAGCGGGTCTTGTACGCCATGCGCGCCGAGCCCTTCACCCAATAGCCAAGATAGACGTAATCGAGCCCGGCATCGCGCGCGCGCGTGATGTGATCCATGATGATGACGTTGCCGAGCCCCGGCCGGGCGCCGCCCTGCTCGGCGCCGTCATCGTCGTCGGCGGCGAAGAAGCTGTAGATCATAGACAGGCCGTCCGCCTGGCGATCGGTGAGGCAGGCGCCGACCAGCCGGCCGCGCACCCCGTCCACCGCTGGCGTGCGATATTCGATGATCAACGAGTTGACCGGCGAATGCTCGACCATGTCGGCATAATCGTCCTCGTCCATCCCCGCCATGCCGCCGCCGGGGTGGCGCGCCGACAGATAGCCGCGCAGCAGCTGGAACTGCTCGTCCGTCGCCCAGGGGCGGCAGGCGGTGACCTCGAGATCGGCGTTGCGCTTGAGCAACTTGCGCTGGGTGGCGTTGGGCTGGAAATCGCGCGTCACCACGCGCACCGAAACGCAGGCGGCACAGCCCGCGCACGACGGCCGATAAGCGACGCCCTGGCTGCGGCGGAAGCCGATCCGGCCGAGCGCGTCGTTGAGTTCGGTGGCGTTGGGTCCGTTGAGCTCAGTGAACACCTTCCGCTCCTGGCGCCCAGGCAAATAGGGGCAAGGTGCTGGACTGGTGACGAAAAAGCGCGGGAAACGGAATGGCGCAGTCACCGCCGGTGAAACCTCATGATGCAGGTGGGCCGCGCGGGCGGCGTGAAGCACCTATATGTGATACCCCACCGATTCTGAAAAGGCGCTTTACCATGAAAGTGGGTTAACCCGGAGCAACCACAGTTGTTTTGCACCCATTTCGGTACAGGGACGTTGCTAATGTCGCGCCGTGAAATAATAGTACCGACTTCGCATTAGGCGCGACGAGTGAACGACCAACTATTGGGAGTTCGAGTATGAGTATGAAGACGCTGAGCGGCTCGCTGGCCGCCCTCGCCATGGCCGCATCGCCGATCGCAGCGGCACCGGCGTTCGCCGCTCCCAGCAACCCGGCGGCTTCGCTGTCGGTGTCGAAGAGCGTCCGCGCCGGCACCCCGACCACCGGCAAGAACAAGGCTGCTGGCGGCGGCGTGCTCCTCGCCGGCCTGATCGCGGCCGGTGTGGTTGCCATCGGCGTGGTTGCTGCCACGCAGAGCGACGATTCCGACAGCAACTAAGCGTTCGGTTTTGTCACGAGACGGGGGTCGCAACCACTGGTTGCGGCCCCCGTTTTGTTTTAGATTAGTGTTCTCAAGATTTTGTCTGGCGCCTCAGGCCTGTTCGACCATGCTGGTCTCGTAGCCCGCCTCGCGCAACGCCGCGATCAGCCGGTTGAGATGATCGCGATCGCGCGCCTCGCATTCGATGTCGGTGATCAGCCCCTTGGCGGGCAGGCTGGTGAAGATGCGCTGGTGATACACCTCTATGATATTGACCCGCTCCTGGTCGAAGATCCGCGCGACGTTGAACAGGGCGCCGGGCTGGTCCTGCAGCCGCACCCGTAGGCGGGCAAGGCGGCCCGAGCGCGCGAGATCGCGGAGCAGCACGTTGGCGAGCAGCCGGGTGTCGATGTTGCCGCCGCACAGGATGATGCCGACGGTGCGGCCCCTGAAGCGCTCGGGGTAGGCGAGGAGTGCGGCAAGACCCGCGGCGCCGGCGCCCTCGACCACCGTCTTCTCGATCTGGAGCAGCAGGCTGACCGCTTCCTCCAGCGCGCGCTCGCCGACCAGGACGATGTCGTCGACCAGCTCGGCGACCATCCGCGAGGTGATCCCGCCCGGCTCCTTGACCGCGATGCCCTCGGCCAGCGTGTCGCCGGCGCAGGGCATGTTGGTGCCGCGGATGCGGTTGTACATCGAGGGGAACAGCTCGGCCTCGACGCCGACCACCTCGATCGGATGACCGGCGGCGCGCGCCACGGTGGCAGTGCCCGAGATCAGCCCGCCGCCGCCGATCGGCACCAGCAAGGTGTCGAGCCCCGGCACGTCCTCGAGCATCTCGACCGCGGCGGTGCCCTGGCCGGCGATCACGCGGGGATCGTCGAACGGGTGGACGAAGGTGTAGCCGCACTCGCCCTCGAGCACGCGGGCGCGGGCGTAGGCGGCGTCGAAGGTGTCGCCTTCCAGCACGACCTTGGCATGATGGCCCTCGGTCTGGATCACCTTCACCGTGGGGGTGTTGCGCGGCATCACGATCGTCGCCGGAATGCCGAGGCGGTGGGCGTGGTAGGCGAGACCCTGGGCATGGTTGCCGGCCGAGGCGGCGATGACGCCCTTGGCGCGCGCCTCGGGCGACAACTGGAGCAGCGTGTTGAGCGCGCCGCGCTCCTTATAGGCCGCGGTGAACTGGAGGTTCTCGAACTTGAGATACACCTTGGCGCCGGTCATTTCGCTGAAGGTGCGGCTGATCAGCGTCGGCGTGCGCACAATGGCGTCGCGGATCCGCGCATGGGCGGCATGGATATCGTCGATCGACACGGGCGACACGAACGGCGTGGGCGCTGGGTGGGTAGCCATCCTCCGGCGCTAGACCATCTGGCGTGGTGGGGGAACACCGCTTATGCGCGGGTCCATGGCATCATCGGCACCGATCGCTCCCGCTAACGCCGCCAGCGCGGCAGGCCTCCCTCTCTTCCCCGCGCGCGCCGTGGCGATCGCCGTGGCCGCGGCGGCACTGCTGCTCGGGCTTGCCCCGGTGCCCGCCGCGGCGGACGCGCTGATCGACAACGTCAACGGCATGACGCTGGACACGGACGGCAAGGTGATCCGCTTCCAGGCGATGCTGCTGTCGCCCGACGGCCATGTCACCCGGCTGCTCGCCGCCAAGGACAAGCGGCCCGACAAGCTCGACTGGCGCGCCGACATGAAGGGGCGGACGCTGCTGCCCGGGATGATCGACGCGCACGGCCACATCATGGAGCTTGGCTTCCGCGCGCTCGAGCTCGACCTGTCGGACACACGCTCGCTTGCCGAGGCGCAGGCCAGGATCGCGGCCTATGCCAAGGCCAATCCGGAGCGATCATGGATTCTCGGCGGCGGCTGGAACCAGGAGGTCTGGGGGCTGGGCCGTTTCCCGACCGCGGCCGAGCTCGACGCCGCGGTGCCCGACCGCCCGGTGTGGCTGGCGCGCGCCGACGGCCATGCGAGCTGGGGCAACACCGCCGCGCTGAAGGCCGCGGGGGTGACCGCCAAGAGCGTGGCGCCGGCGGGTGGACGGATCGAGAAGGGCGCCGGCGGTCAGCCCGCGGGCGTGTTCGTGGACGCCGCGCAGGCGCTGGTCGGCAAACTGGTGCCGCAGCCGCTCGGCAAGGATCGCAATGCCGCCTTCATCAAGGCGCAGGCCATGTTGATGAGCTATGGCATCACCGCCACTGCCGACATGGGCACGAGCCTAGACGATTGGCTGACCTATCGGCGGATCGGCGACCTCGGCGCGCTGCGGGTGCGGATCATGAGCTATGGCCTGGGCGTCGAGACGGCGGTGCAGATCGGTGGTACCGGGCCGACGCCGTGGCTCTATGGCGACAAGCTGAAGCTCGGCGGGGTCAAGCTCTATGCCGATGGCGCGCTCGGCTCGCGCGGGGCGTGGCTCAAGGCGCCCTATGCCGATGCGCCGGGGCAGTCGGGGGCGGGGTTCATGTCCGACGACGTGATCCGCAACCTGATGAGCCGCGCGGCGATGGATGGCTATCAGGTCGCGGTGCACGCGATCGGCGATCGCGCCAACGCCGAGGCGCTCGATGCGATCGATGAAATGGCGCAGACCTACAAGGGCGATCGCCGCTGGCGGATCGAGCATGCCCAGATCGTCGATCCGGTCGATCTGCCGCGGTTCGGCAAGAACGGCGTGATCGCCTCGATGCAGCCGACCCACCAGACCAGCGACCGGACCATGGCGGAGGCGCGGCTCGGCCCGCAGCGACTTGCCGGCGCCTATGCCTGGGCATCGATGCTGCGCAACGGCGCGGCGCTTGCCTTCGGCTCGGACTATCCGGTGGAAAAGCCCGACCCCTGGGCCGGCTGGGCGGCGGCGTTCACCCGCCAAGATGCCGAGGGACAGCCGTTCGGCGGCTGGCGCCCGGAAGAAGCCGTGACGCGCGAGCAGGCCTGGTGGGCCTATACCGCGGGCGCGGCCTATGCCGAGTTCGCTGAGGACAAGTTCGGCCGGCTCGCGCCCGGGCAGCTGGCCGACTTCATCATCGTCGATCGCGACCCGCTGCTCGCCAGCGCCACCGAGTTGCGGGCGACAAAGGTGCAGGAGACGTGGATCGGCGGGACGAAGGTCTGGGAGCGGAAGTAGCTGGAGGCGCCGTGGTCATGCACAATGACCTGCGCGCTGGCTTTGTCATCACCGGCACGCTTCCACTTGCCGTCATGCTGAACTCGTTTCAGCATCCATCACCATCGCGCCGCAGGCTCGCGGGTAGCGCAGGCCATGGATGCTGAAACAAGTTCAGCATGACAAAGAAGAAACTGGCGTGTGACGCGCACGAAAAAGGCCGCGGCGCCCCCCGACGCCGCGGCCTTGTCGCTGCCGTGACGGCAAAATCAGGCGACCTGGACGACCTCTTCGGGCTCGCGCAGCACATAGCCGCGGCCCCAGACAGTCTCGATGTAATTCTCGCCATCGCAGGCGAGGCTGAGCTTCTTGCGCAGCTTGCAGATGAACACGTCGATGATCTTGAGCTCGGGCTCGTCCATCCCGCCATACAGGTGGTTGAGGAACATTTCCTTGGTCAGCGTGGTGCTCTTGCGCAGCGACAGCAGCTCGAGCATCGCATATTCCTTGCCGGTCAGATGCACCCGGCTGCCATCGACCTCGACGGTCTTGGCATCAAGGTTGACCGCTAGCTTGCCGGTGCGGATCACCGACTGCGAGTGGCCCTTGGAGCGGCGCACCACGGCGTGAATGCGCGCGATCAGTTCCTCGCGATGGAACGGCTTGGTGACGTAATCGTCGGCGCCGAAGCCGAAGCTGCGGACCTTGCTGTCCATCTCGTTGATCCCCGACAGGATCAGCACCGGGGTGGAGACGCGGGCGACGCGCAGCTTCTTGAGCACGTCATAGCCATGCATGTCCGGCAGGTTGAGATCGAGCAGGATGATGTCGTAATCGTAGAGCTTGCCGAGGTCCAAACCCTCTTCGCCCAGATCGGTGGTGTAGACATTGAACCCTTCGGTCCCGAGCATCAGCTCGATGGCCTTGGCCGTCGTCGGCTCGTCCTCGATCAGCAGCACCCGCATTGCGTCGTCCCCTGTTGGCGAGCCCGTGGAGCACCCCTGCTCACGGCCGGCCCTGATTCATTAACCAAAGAACATCTGAAGGCAAAAGGTTAATTCCGATTTAATCGCCGGAATCCGGTGTGTCACGCGGAATGAGATCGGGGCCGAGCAGAGTCTGGTGGCGGGCACGGGGAATGTCTTCGCCAAGAACTTCACGCAGATAGAGACTGCGCACCAGGGTGAAGATCACCACCAGCAGTGCCGCGGAGAAGAACAGGCCGAAGATGCCGAAGATCACGCCGATGCCGAGGATCGCGAACACCGTGATCGCCGGCGGTATCGAGATCACGCGATTCTGTACATAGGGCGTGATGAAGTTGGTCTGGACCAGCCTTACCAAGGCGTAGGTGACGAGCGCACCGATCAGCGAGCCCGTGCCTTGAGTCGCGGCAAGGCCCAGCGCGGGAATCATCGCCGCGGTGGGGCCGATATAGGGGATGAATTCGCTAAGCCCCGCGAGGAGTCCGAGCGCCGCCGCCGACGGCACGCCCGCCGCCCACAGGCCCAGGCCGATCAGCACGCCCATGCTCGTCATCAGGATCAGCGATGAGCGCAGCCACAGCCGCAGCGTCGAGCCGACGTCGAACAAGGCATCCTCGATCGCGGGGCGCTTGGCCGGCGGGATGAGGAACAGGAAGCCGCGCTGGTAGATGCCTGGATCGGCGGCGAAAAAGATCGCGCCGACCAGCAACAGGATGCAATTGAGGAGCAGTTCGCCGGCGCCCGCGACGAGCCCGCCCACGTCCTGCGCGACCTTGGAGCCCGCATAGGCCTGCTGCACCGCATCGACGATCTTGGCGCCGACCGCGGATTGCGACAGGTAGCGTGCGAGCTGGTCGAGCAGCCCGGGAAGCTGGGTGACGAGCACGTTAACCTGCTCGCGGAACTGCACGCCGAACAGCCAGACCAGGAAGGCGACGACACCGAGCGCAGTGGCGATGCCGAGGCCGAGCGCGGGCTTGGCCGGCACGCGCAGATGATCGTGGTAGAGATCGGCGATGGCGTGGATCGCGATCGCACCGAGCATCGATCCGAAGGCAAGAATCAGCAGGTTGCCGGCGCGGAACAGCGCCGCGGCGACCGCGGCGATGACCAGGATGTAGAGGATTCGGCGGATGAAACGTGAATCATCGGCGTCGGGGGCGAGGCGGTTCATGCGGGTGGGGACATGGTCATGACCGTATCAATACGGTAGCGCGGCAAAGGGTCCGGTGACCGGCTCACGCCGCCTTCGCCGTGGTCACCGCGCAGGGATCGCGGAGCCGTTCCGACAGGAAGGTGATCAGCGCTTCTACGCGCGCCGGCCGCAGCGGGCTTGGCGGGGTGAGCAGGTGGAGACCGATCGGCGATGGCGGCCAGTCGCTGAGGATCTCGACCAGTCGACCGTCGGCCAGATACGGGCCGACGATGAACCCCGGCAGCCGCGCGATGCCGAGCCCGGCGAGCAATGCGGGGACGATCGCCTCGCCGCTGTTGGCCACCAGCGGGCCCTGCGGCTTGACCGACACCTCGGCGCCGCCGGGGCCGCGAAAGCGCCACGGGCCGGCGACGTTGGAATAGCCGAACAGGCGGTGGTCGCCGAGCTGACCGGGGTGGGTCGGCGTGCCGTGCGCCGCGAGATAAGCAGGGGCCGCGACGGTGTGGGCGGCGATGCTGCAAAGCCGGCGCGCGCGTAGCGAGCTGTCGGGCAGGTCGGCGATGCGCAGCGCGACGTCGAAGCCCTCGGCGACGATATCGACCTTGGCGTCCGAGCAATGCAGGTCGATCTCGATGCCCGGGTGGGCGGTCAGGAAGTCTGCGAGCAATGGCGCGACGTTGCTGACTCCGAAGCTCATCGGCGCGGCCAGCCGGACCCGCCCGGAGGGGGCGCTTGCCGCATCGCGCGCCGATTCCTCGGCGGCATAGGCCTCGGCGAGGATCCGCGCGGCATGCTCGGCGAGTGGCTTGCCGGCTTCGGTGAGGGCGAGGCGGCGCGAGGTGCGGTGGAACAGCGACTGGCCGAGATGCGCCTCGAGCCGGGTGATCGCCTTGGACACGGTGGCCTTGCTGAGGCCGATACCCTCGGCGGCGCCGCTGAACGAGCGATGCTCCACCACCGCGGCGAAGATCGCCCAGGCTTCGAGATCAGGTAGTCGCATGGCGCTGGGATCCTCCGTCGATCGTCGCTGCCCGTGCATAGCCCGTGAAACGATCGGTTTCCAGCGTTTCCGTTTACGTGACGATTCGATCTCTTATCTTGGCGGCAACAAAGGAGGCATCCCATGACTGCCACGACCACCGCTACCCGCACCAACACCGACACTGACACGGACACTGGCATCGACCGCCGCGCCTTCGCGACGCTCGGCCATGCCAACCACGGCTGGCTCAACGCGCGCCATCATTTCTCCTTCGCCAATTACTATGACCCGCAGCGGATGGGCTGGGGCGCGATCCGCGTCTGGAACGACGACGAGATCGGCGCGCAATCCGGTTTTCCGCCGCACCCTCATGCGGACATGGAGATCATCACCTATGTCCGCACCGGCGCGATCACCCACCAGGATTCGCTCGGCAACAAGGGCCGCACCGAGGCGGGCGACGTTCAGGTGATGAGCGCGGGCAGCGGCGTGCGCCATGCCGAATATAATCTCGAGGACGAGACGACGACGATCTTCCAGATCTGGATCGAGCCGACCCGCAAGGGCGGTGCGCCGAGCTGGGGCGCCAAGCCCTTCCCCAAGGGCGAGCGCTCCGGATCGTTCGTGACGCTGGCGAGCGGCTTTGCCGATGATGGCGATGCGTTGCCGATCCGCGCCGAGGCACGGGTGATGGCGGCAACCTTGCGCGCCGGCGATACCGCGACCCACACCATCGGCGATGGTCGTCACGTCTACCTGGTGCCCGCCACCGGCAGCATCGAGATCGCCGACGAGCACGGCGTCCCGGTCCGCTTCGAAGCGCGCGACGGCGCGGCGCTGTCCGGCGGCCGCACGGTGACGATCACCGCGCTGACCGATACGGAAATCGTGCTGGTGGACGCAGCGTAACCGCGTCTTCCATCGTTGGCGGCACCGGGGCAGTTTCTTCCGGTGCCGCCAACGCCATTATTTCTTCCACGCCCATACAGGATTGATCCGATGACCAAGGTTCTGGTGCTTTATTACTCGTCCTACGGCCATATCGAGCAGATGGCCGATGCCGTCGCAGAGGGCGCCCGCGCCGCCGGCGCCGAGGTCGACATCCGCCGCGTCGCCGAGACCGCGCCCGCCGAGGTGGTCGCTGCCGCGCATTTCAAGACCGACACCGCCCACCCGCTGATCGAGAGCCCCGATGCGCTCGCCGACTACGATGCCATCATCGTCGGCGCGCCGACCCGCTTCGGCCGCATGCCGAGCCAGATGGCGAGCTTCTGGGACACCACCGGCGGCCTGTGGTTCGGCGGCAAGCTGATCGGCAAGGTCGGCGGCGCCTTTACCGCCACCGCCAGCCAGCATGGCGGGCAGGAGACCACCCTGTTCTCGATCATCACCAATCTGCTGCACCACGGCATGACGATCGTCGGGCTCGATTATGGCTTCAAGGGCCAGATGGGCGTCGACGAGGTCCGCGGCGGCTCGCCTTATGGCGCCACCACCATCGCCGACGGCGACGGCAGCCGCCAGCCGCACGAGGAAGAACTCGCCGCTGCGCGTTATCAGGGCCAGCGCATCGCCGAGACGGCGGCCAAGCTGAAGTAAGCGCGGGAAAAGGGGGCGGGCCGGTGGTTCGCTCCCAACCGCGACTCCCTAGTCGAGACTAACAGATCGTCACCCCAGCGAACGCTGGGGTCTCCCGCGACTCCTGTCCCGCCATTGCCGCGAAAGATCCCAGCTTTCGCTGGGATGACGGTTTGGCTGGCTCGAGGGGGCGAGCGGAAATTCGACCCAAACGCCCAATTCGAGCTTCCGCTAGGATCACGTGTGGGGCTTAGCGCCGCTTGCGCATCTTCTTCGGCGGCGTCCAGCGTGGGACGGTGATGAACACCGGCGGCGGTGGCGCGTGGGTGAGTATCACCACAGGGTCCACCGCGGGGTCGGCGGGAAACTGGTCGCGGGCGCGGGCGAAGACGAAGCGGGCGCGGGCGGCGCCGGGGGCGCTGGCGCTGGTGCCGACCCAGCGCCAATGCCACGGCTCCCATTTCACCTGCTGGCGGTTACCGCCGGGGAAGCTCATTTCGAAGCCGTAGCGCGGCGCATTGGCCACCAGCCAGCGCGCCGCGGGCGTTGCCGCCATGCAGCCCTCGGCGTCGCGGCAGCCGTCGCGGATCGGCCGCACCGCGAAGTCGATCGCATAGCCGGTGGAATGCTCGCTATGCCCGGGTGGCGCCACCGAGATCGCACGATCGGTGTCGTCCGCGGGATGGTCGCGGCAGAACACCCCTGCCTGGCGCATGACCGAGCGGTGGCAGGACAGGCCGCGCAACTGGCCCATCACCGCCGGATCGCCGCGGGCGGCGGCGAGCAGCCGCTGAAGATCGGGGATCATGTCGCGGCGGACCTTGCAGCTGTTGAGCGCGAAGCCGGCCGGCGCCTCGACCAGCTCGTCCGCCGGTGCGTCGCCGTAAGGCAGATGGCCGAACACGCGGCCATCGCGCGAGATGATCGACGAGGCGCCGGCGCACAGCTGCGCCTGGGCGAGGGAGGGGCTGGCCATGATCAGCAGCGCGGCCACGGCGCGGGCGATCGGCGACGGACGCGGGCGATGCATTGCCGCGGCCTCTGGCATGCGGGCGCGCGCAGTGGCAAGGGCAGCGGATGCACGGCGACCATGTACTGTACCTCGATGGCGAGGCCCTGGTGATCGACAAGCCCTCCGGGCTTCCGGTCGATCCCCCTCGCGATGGCTCGCTGAGCCTGGAGAATCATCTCGATTCGCTGAAATTCGGCTTCAAGCGCTGGCCGCACCCGGTCCATCGGCTCGATCGCGACACCAGCGGCTGCCTGTTGCTATCGCGCAATCCCAAGGCGCATGCCCGCTTCCAGCAGGCGTTCGAACAGGGCCTGGTGCAGAAGCGATATCTCGCCGTGCTGGAGGGCGTGCCCGCGGGCGCCACGGTGGGTGAGGGCGGCCTGATCGATCTCGCGCTCGCCAAGGTGAGCAGCCGCGAATCGGGCTGGCGGATGGTACCCGATCCCGCCGGCAAGCCGGCGCGCACCGCTTGGCGGTTGCTCCACGTCCAGGACGGGCGTGCGCTCGTCGAGTTTAGGCCCGAGACTGGCCGCACCCACCAAATCCGCGTCCATGCCGCGAGCGGGCTCGGCGTCGCGGTGGTCGGCGACCCGACCTATGGCCAGGCCGATCCCGCGGGCATGCTGCTCCACGCGCGCGAGCTGACGGTGCCGCGTGAGGGCAAGGAACCGATCGTCGCGGTAGCGCCGACGCCCGAGCGGTTCGGCGTGTTCGTCGACGCTGATCCCGATGGCGCGGCGCCGACCTCGGCGCAGAAGGTCGCTCCCGCGGCAGCGTGAGCGCATGGTCGCCATCCCCATCACGCGATCGATCGCGATCGACGACAGCGAGCTGATCGAGACCACCACGCGCGCCGGCGGTCCCGGTGGCCAGCACGTCAACACCACCGACAGCGCGGTGATCCTGCGCTTCGACGTCGGCGCCTCGCCGGGGTTGCCGATGGCGGTGAAGAACCGCCTGGCCGACCTCGCCGGCTCGCGGCTGACTCGCGACGGGGTGCTGGTGCTGCGCAGCGAGGGCTCGCGCTCGCAGCTGCTCAACCGGCAAGAGGTGCGCGAGCGCCTGTTCGCGCTGATCAAGGAGGCGACGATCGTCCCCAAGAAGCGCCGCCCGACCAAGCCGACCCGCGCCTCGCAGACCCGGCGCGTGGACGGCAAGGTGCGGCGCTCGGCGGTCAAGGCGGGGCGGGGGAAGGTCAGGGATTAGAGGAAGGGCGCGTGGGTTGATCGCCCCGGTCTGGCGCGCAGGTGTCATGTGCGCAGGCGACGCGCACCATCGATGAACCGTATCGTGGCGGCGGCCATGGCAACGGCCGAAGCGTCGGTGTGGTGACCGTGGACTCACGCCGGGCAGCAGCTTAAACTTGTTCTGCCTTAGCAAGGGTTCGTCCGATGCCGTCGATCTGGATCTATGTAGCCGTCGCGTTCGTCATTGCGCTCGTCGCGTTCGGGATAGGCCAGGTGTTACCAGGGTTCGGCGTGGTGTTCGCGATCCCGGCGTCGACCATCTGGACGGCCTATTCGGCCGCGCGCCAACGGCGGGCGGCCGGCTGAGCATCATCAACCCGATAGGGCAGGGCTGATCCCCTAAGGTTACCTTCCTTCACGAGCCCGCGGTCTTCTTTAGCTTGTCGGGCGTGACGCCGAGCAGCGTCGCCAGCCGGACACGATCGGCGTCGGTCAGCGTCTCGGGGGTCTTCGCCTTGGGGAGGGCGGCGGTAGCGGCGGTGGCCTTCTGCATGATGGCGGGCATCGCCGCGATCAACTTGGGCATGAACGCCTGCATCTTCTCGATCACGACCGGGTCGGTGGCGATCGTCATGTTCTGCGCGGCGAAGGCGCTGCCGCTCGCCGTATGAAGGAAGCGATCGATGTCGGTGAGCTGCACCGTGCTGAAATGCGTCGCATAGGCATGGGCGAGCCCGTCGCGCATCTGCGGCTCCACCTCGGTCATGATCTTGCCCATCTCGGCCATCATCACCGGCATCATCACGTGCATGCGCTGCTGATAGGCGGGATCGACGATGTCCATGATCTGCCTGATCGTGGTCTGGCCCAGCCTGGCCGAGTCGCTGGCCGGCAGCCCGGCCGACTTGAGAAAGGGCGCGATCGGCATCGCCGACATCTGGCCGGTGAGACCGTCCATCATCTTGGCCATCGTCCCGCCCATCATCCGCTGATAAGTCCCGTCCGGCAGCAACCTGGCGGCGATATCGGCGCCGAGCGCGAGATCGGCCGGTGCCGGCGAAGGTGCCGGTGCGGATGCGACCGGCACTTGAGCGGTGGCGGTGGTGGCCAGCAACAAGGCGGCGAGCACAAGCGGGCGGGTCATGGTGGCTCCTGAGGTGTCGAGCCCTGATCATGCTCGGCGCCGTGGCGGAGTCAAAGGCGAATTGCCGGCGCCATCGGCGAGCGGCTGTCCTACACGCACCGCTCGAGGTAGATTGCCTGCATGATGCCAGCATCGGGTGATTGTTCGGAAACGATGACCATTGATCGTGTCTTCTGGAGTGACAACTTCCTCAACTTGTCCGTTACGGCGTCGCTGACCGGTACTTGTGCGGCGGCAGCGGCCTGCGCACATGCGGGCGGGTCTGCAGAGGGAAATGACGTGTACCAATTCGATGTCGCCGCCGGATCCAAGCCCGAGCTGTATCGTGACCTGCTCACCGCGCTGGACGGGCTGACCGCTGGCGAGCCCGATCCAATCGCCAACATGGCCAATGCCGCGGCGGTGATCTGGCAATATCTGCCAGATCTCAACTGGGCCGGCTTTTACCGCAACGTCGCCGAGGAGCTGGTGCTCGGGCCGTTCCAGGGCAAGGCGGCGTGCATCCGCATTCCGTTCGGCAAGGGGGTGTGCGGCGCTGCGGCGACGAGCCGCACCACCCAGGTGGTGGACGACGTCCACGTGTTTCCGGGGCACATCGCGTGTGACGCGGCGAGTCGCTCCGAGCTGGTGGTGCCGATTGTCGCCGATGGCGTGCTGCTGGGCGTGCTCGATCTCGACAGCCCGGTACCGGCCCGGTTCGACGCTGCCGATGCCGCCGGCTGCGAGGCGTTGGTGGCGCTGCTCGCCACACGGCTGGGCGGCTGATCCGAATCGGGACGTTCGCCAAGCTGGCGACTCTTCGGCCGCGATGGTAAGCAGTTCGTCAACATTTTGTTAACCGTGATGCCAGGGGCGGCGCGCGGGCAACAGGGAGATGACGATGCGGACCTTGGCGGTCACCGGACGGATCTTGATGGCGACGACGATGATCGCCGGTGCTGGCCTGGGCCTGATCATCGCCGGGAGCGCCGATGCCCAACAGCGTGTCGTCGCTCATGGCCCCGGCGCCGGTTATCCCATGCCGGGCACCGCGCCGATGGCGCCGCGGGTCGGCGTGGTGCGGCCGCCGGTAATCACGCCGGGGCCGGTGCGGCCCGGCACCGTCGGTCGGCTGCATGGGCCCCGCTGGGGCAGCAAGATCGGTGGCCATTGGTGGGGCGGGGTCAACGCGCCGGGTGGCTGGAACGCCTATCGTCGGCCACACCGCGGCTGGGTGGTGCCCAATTACTGGATCAGCCCGCGCTTCTATATCGACGATTGGCAGGGCTATGGCCTGTCGCAGCCGCCCTACGGCTATAATTGGCTGCGCTATTATGACGATGCCGTGCTGATCGACGCGCGCGGCTCGATCTACGACACGGTCGAGGGGCTCGACTGGGATCGGGACGACGTCGCCGACGGCGCCTATGCCACCGACGATGCCCAGGTCTATGCGACCCCGGCGGATCGGGGCGGCTATGACGATCGCAGCTACGGCGACCGGGGCTATGACGATCATGGCCAGGCGCGGCGGAGCGACGGCGTCGGTGGCGCGGTCGCCGGCGCGGTGGTCGGGGGTGTCGCCGGCAATGTGATCGCCGGGCGGGGCAACCGGCTGGGCGGCACGCTGATCGGCGCCGGAGTCGGCGCGGCGGCGGGCTATGCAGTCGACCGCGGTGCCGATCGCCACCGCGGCCGGGTGCCGGTCGCGCCGGATCGCGCCCCGCCGCCCCCGCCGGGCTATGCGCCGCCGCCACCGATGGCCTATGCGCCGCCGCCACCACCACGCCCCCTGCCGCCGCACCAGCGGCCCGACTGGGTGTCGGCGGACGGCCGCACCACGGTGACCACCACGAGCGGTGGCGGCTATGCACGCGGCGGTTACTATTATCCGGGCACGACGACCACGACGGTAGTGGTGCAGACCGCGCCGGTGGTGACCACGACCACCACCGAGATCTACGAGGATGCCGTGACCTACACGCGCCGGCCGGTGACCAAGCGGGTGAAGCGCGTGTGGCGGCCGCGACCGGCGCCGCACTGCGCCTGCCGCTGACCGGCTGACCCGGCCGCGCGCTTACTTGCGCGCGCGGCCGGCGAAGGTGACGAGGCTTTCGCTGCCGTCAGCCGCGAGGGCGGAGACGCCGACGAAATGGTCGTCCACCGGCACCTGGACCAGCACCGTGCTGGTGCCGGTCACGTCGCGGCTGTCGCTCCACGCCATTGCGTCATTGTCGCGCCAGCGCACCCGGTAGCCGACCGCGCCCGGCACCGCCGCCCAGCTGACCTGGGTATCGCGCGACAGATCGCCGACCAGGGCTGCCGTCGCCGGCGCAGCGGGGGCCGCGGCCAGGCGGGCGAGTGTGGCGGCGTTGATCGCGGTGACCTTGGCGAGATAGCCGAAGTCCATGCCCTCGATCGTGTCGCCATAGACGACGCCCTGCTCGGTGCGCAGATCCTGATGCTGGCGATCCCAATTCTCGGCACCAACCGAAAAGCGTACCGCCGGATAGCCCAGGGCGAGGAACGGCTCGTGGTCGCCGCCGCGACCGAATCGGTCGGGACGGCGCTCGACGACCACGTCGAGACCGCCGGGAATGGCTTTGGCGATGCCGTCGATCGTCTTGGCGAGCGCGCGCGACGGGCCGTCATCCTCGCCGCCTTCGCCACGGCGGCGCTGCGTCTCCGCCTCGTTCTCCGCTGCGCGGATGCCTTCGGAAAAGACCCGAACCCGGCCACCGTCGCGTACCCCGCCCTGGCCGATCGAATTACCGACAATATCGTCGTTGAGCATCGCCGACACCTGCCAGCCGCGCGCCTTGACGGTGTCGGCGAGCAGTTCGGCGCCCCACAGCCCCTGTTCCTCGGCAGAGAAGGCGACGTAGATGATCGTGGCGTCGAAGCGATGCTTGGACAGCAGTCGCGCGGTTTCGAGCACCAAGGCGACGCCCGAGGCGTCGTCGTTGGCGCCTGGCGCATCGGCGGTGGCGTTCATCACGTCGGTGACTCGGCTGTCGATGTGGCCGCCGACGATCACCACGCGATTGCGGTCGCGCCCCGGCTGGATGCCGAGCACGTCCTCGACGATCACCCCGTTCGGCGCGCGCGGGCCGGTGAAGCGGCGGCTGATCCGTTCGACCTTGATGCAGCCGCCGCACCCGCGCCCGATCGCGTCCAGCTGGGCTGCCATCCAGGTTCGCGCCGCCCCGATTCCGCGATGGGGATCCGTGGTGGTCGACAGCGTATGACGAGTGCCGAAGCCGACCAGGCTGGTGACGTCGGCCTTGAGCCGGGCCTGACTGGGAGGCGGAAGGCTGGGGGTGGCTGCGGCGAGCAGCAAGGACATGATCATCGGCTGATGCTGAGCGGGATTGGCTGTTCACTCAAGTGGCCAATGCGCGCAGCAGCAAAAATCTAGAGTCGCGACATCAATGCTGCCGTGAAAAAGCAACAAAGTCTTAGCGTTGCTGCCGTATTTAACCCATATCAACGAGCAGGCGTCAGCTTTGTTCCAGCGTGGGTGGAGTGAGAGGATATGGCGCATAGCGCGGTTGCCGAACCGGCGTTCGGGATGCGTGACAGTGGGCGACTGGCGCCGCGGGCGGCGGTTGAAGCCGCACGCCGGCTGATCGCCGCGCGCCGGGTGCTGAACGAGGCGCTGCCCCCAATGATGATCAGCAGTCCTGGCCTCGACCTCCTGCTGGCGCTGTTCGTCGCCTCCGAGGACGGCGAGGCTGTGACGTTGCGCTCGTTGGACACAGCGACCGGTGCGTCGCCAACCGTGATGCTACGCTGGGTTGGTGCGTTCGCGCAGGAGGGGCTGGTGGAGCGCGATGCTCTCACCTGCACGCTGACGGCGCCGGGGCTGGCGGTAGTAAATGCCGCGCTGACGAGCGTCATGGCTGCTTGGCAGGAGGGCGTCAGTCCGGCTGAGGTGCGTTCGACGCAATAGCGGCCTGTACCGCTTCGATGACGCTGCTGAGATGAGCCGCAGCGACGCTCTCGTCCAAGCCATCGAGGATGGCCATGGCCCGGTCGAGCAGGTCGAGCGCCTCTAGATATAGATCCATCGTCATCACCTTCCGGTCAGGCCGCCGCTCCTAGCGGCGCGATGGTGCGACGCACATGAGTATTGTTCCACCTTGGCACACTAAAACACGATCGGCTCAGCTCAACCGATCGATCGCCTCGGGTGAGAGCGATCCCGGAATGATCATCACCGGCACCGGCAGCGCGCCTGCATCAGCGCCGGTGAAATGACTGACCAATTTGCCCGGTGCGCCGCTCGCCGCAGCGCCGAGCACCAGCGCCGCGATCTCGGGATTGGCGGCTATGATCTCGCGAATGACCTTCGGGCCTTCGCCTTCACGTACCGTGATTGCGGGCTTCAGTCCGGCTTCATCGATCAGTGTGCCCGCGGCGGCGGTGACCAGCCCTTCGGCGTGGAGGCGCGCTTCTTCCTCGATCGTGGCCTGGACGCCGCCGAAGGCGATGAACTCCTGCGGTGGGATCAGGGTGAGGATCTCGACTCCGCCGCCGGTCTTGACGGCGCGGCGCGCGGCGAAGCGCAGCGCGATTTCCGCTTCCGGACTATCGTCGATCACTACCAGATAGATGCGCATGGCGACCCCTTTTCCTGCTAGGTGCCGTGGCTTGTGTCGGCGCGCAAGGGTTGACCCCCCGGCGCTGCGGCGCGAAGGAGCGCGCAGCTTACCAGGCAAGAGGACCTGCATGTCGATCGAGATCAAGATGCCCGCGCTGTCGCCGACGATGGAGGAGGGCACCCTCGCCAAATGGCTGGTGAAGGAGGGCGATACCCTTAAGTCCGGCGATATCATGGCCGAAATCGAAACCGACAAGGCGACGATGGAGTTCGAGGCGGTGGATGAGGGCGTAATCGCCAAGATCCTCGTCGCCGAAGGCACGGACGGCGTGAAGGTCGGCACCGTGATCGCGATTCTGGCGGAGGAGGGCGAGGATGCCGCCGCGCTGCAGGCACCCGCCAAGAGCGAGACGCCGCAGCCGGCGGACAGCCAGTTCCGCGGCGCTCCCGACGCGACCGATCCCAACGATACCGGCAGCGAAGCGCAGCCGGTGGAGCGGACGATTACCCAGGCCGAGGATCACGGCCGGCCGGCCGACGACGGTGCCGCGCCGGGTGGCAAGGACGGTGGCGACTCGGGCGGCCGCGTCAAGGCGAGCCCGCTGGCGCGGCGGATCGCGGCCGAGAAGGGCGTCGATCTCGGCGCGCTGATCGGCACCGGACCCAACGGCCGGATCGTCAAGGCCGACGTCGAGGGTGCCAAGCCTGGCGCCGCACCGGCGAAGGCCGATCCCGCCGCGGCGGCGAGCACTGCGGCGGCGCCTGCGCCGGTCGTGGCAAAGCCTGCGGCGGTGCCGGATATCCCCCACGAGGCGACCAAGCTCTCCAACATCCGCAAGACGATTGCGCGTCGACTCACCGAGTCGAAGCAGACCGTGCCGCACATCTATCTCACCGTGGATGTCCGCCTCGACGCGTTGCTCAAGCTGCGCAGCGAGCTCAATGCCTCGCTGGCGAGCCGCAACGTCAAGCTCTCGGTCAACGATCTGCTGATCAAGGCGCTGGGCGTGGCGCTGGTGCAGGTGCCGAGCTGCAACGTGATGTTCACGCCGGACCAGCTGATCAGCTTCAAGCGCGCCGACATCTCGGTCGCGGTGTCGACGCCGACCGGGCTGATCACGCCGATCGTCGCCGGCGCCGACACCAAGAGCCTGTCCGCCATCTCCACCGAGATGAAGGACCTCGCGAGCCGCGCCCGCGACGGCAAGCTCAAGCCAGAGGAATATCAGGGCGGCACCGCCTCGATCAGCAACATGGGCATGTTCGGGATCAAGCAGTTCGAGGCCGTGATCAATCCGCCGCAGGGCATGATCCTGGCGATCGGCGCCGGCGAGAAGCGCCCGTACATCATCGACGACGCGGTCGGCGTAGCGACGGTGATGAGCGCCACCGGCAGTTTCGATCATCGCGCGATCGACGGGGCAGACGGCGCCCAGCTGATGAAGGCGTTCAAGGAGCTGGTCGAGCGCCCGCTGGGCATGCTCGCGTAAAGCCGCCGCGATGCGCACGCTGATCGAGCTGTTCTTCCTGGTGGCAGGGCTGGCGGTGGCGGTGGCGATGACCGCCGCCGCCGCCTGGGCCTATCCGCTGGGGCACGACGTGATCTGGTGGTGCGGCGGGGCGGCGATGGTCGCGGCGCTGGTGATGAGCATCGGCCCGCTTCGACGTGCCCGCGCGTTCGACCGGGGGCGGGCGTGAGCGAGAGCGACCAGCATCTCCCGGCCGGCGCGCCGGTGATCCGTGTCACGGCAATGCCCAACGATGCCAACCCCTATGGCGACATCTTTGGCGGCTGGTTGATGGCGCAGATGGATCTCGGCGCCGCGTCGGTCGCCTCGCGCCATGCCGGGGGGCGCGCGGTGACGATCGCGGTGGAGAGTATGAAGTTCCATGCTCCCGTGCTCGTCGGCGACGAAGTGTCGGTCTATGGCGCGCTGGTGCGGGTCGGGCGGACGTCGATGACGGTGGAGGTGGAAGCCTGGCGTCGTGCCCGCCACACCGAGACCACCACCAAGGTAACCCAGGCGCGCTTCGTGTTCGTCGCCACCGACGAAAATCGCCAGCCGCGGCCGGTGCCGGGCATGCCGACGGCCTGACAAGCGCCGGTCGCATCCCCACATAGAATTCAACGAAGGAAAAACCGTTGGCTGACCAATTCGACCTCATCATCCTCGGCTCGGGGCCTGGCGGCTATGTCGCCGCGATTCGCGCGAGCCAGCTTGGCCTCAAGACCGCGATCATCGAGCGCGAGCGGCTGGGCGGCATCTGCCTCAATTGGGGCTGTATCCCGACCAAGGCGCTGCTGCGTACCTCGGAGATCTACCATTACATGACGCATGCGGCCGATTACGGCCTCAAGGCGGACAACATCGGGTTTGATCTCGGCCGGATCGTGGACCGCAGCCGCAAGGTGGCGGGCCAGCTCAATGCCGGCGTCAAAGGGCTGATGAAGAAGAACAAGGTCACGGTCTTTGAGGGTGTCGGCGCGCTCACCGGCAAGGGTAACTTGTCGGTCAAGCAGGGCGACAAGACGGTCGAGCTCGAAGCCAAGCACATCATCGTCGCCACCGGCGCGCGCGCGCGCGACCTGCCGTTCGCCAAGGCCGACGGGAATCGGATCTGGACCTATCGTCATGCGATGGTGCCGACCGAGATGCCGACGAAGCTGCTGGTGATCGGCTCGGGCGCGATCGGCGTCGAGTTCGCGAGCTTCTACAACGACATGGGCGCCGACGTCACCATCGTCGAGATGCTGCCGCGAATCCTGCCGGTCGAGGACGAGGAAGTTTCCGCGTTCATGGACAAGGCGCTGACCAAGCAGGGCATCAAGCTCGTCACCGGCGCCGGCGTCGAGAAGATCGAGACCGGTGCCAAGGCGGTGAAGGCGTCGATCAAGGGCAAGGACGGCACGGTCACCACCGAGGAATACAGCCACGTCATCGTCGCGATCGGCATCGTTCCCAACACCGAAAACATCGGACTGGAGGCGCTGGGCGTCGAGACCGAGCGCGGCCACATCAAGGTGGACGGCTATGCGCGCACCAACGTCGAGGGCATTTACGCGATCGGCGACGTGACCGGCGCACCGTGGCTGGCGCACAAGGCAAGCCACGAGGGTATCGTCTGCGTCGAGAAGATCGCCGGCGAGAATCCGCACCCGTTCGAAAAGTGGAACATCCCGGGCTGCACCTACAGCCGCCCGCAGGTGGCGAGCGTCGGGCTTACCGAAGCCAAAGCCAAGGAACAGGGCTATGAGCTGAAGGTCGGCAAGTTCCCCTTCATCGGCAACGGCAAGGCGATCGCGCTCGGCGAGGCCGAGGGGTTCGTCAAGACGGTGTTCGACGCCAAGACCGGCGAGCTGCTCGGCGCGCACATGGTTGGCGCCGAGGTGACCGAGTTGATCCAGGGCTATGTCGTCGCGCGCCAGCTCGAGACCACCGAGGCCGAGCTGATGGAAACGGTGTTCGCGCACCCGACGCTGAGCGAGATGATGCACGAAAGCGTGCTCAGCGCCTACGGCCGCGCGATCCACTTCTAGGAAGCGGATCACCCACCGTCATCCCGGGCTCGACCCGGGATACAGTCTCACGCATGGTGCCACGGGGTTCTGCACCCCGGCGTGCGCCGGCATGACGGTTTGGGGGAAAGTGGGAATGTCGATAGGGGCTCGGGCTGCGCCGCTCGTGCGGCATTGCGAGCTGGCAGCGGTGGCCGCTGCGCTCGTGCTGCTTGCAGCATCGCTGGCGTTGTTCTGGCCCGGTTTTGCCATGTACGACAGCCTTGCCCAATATGGGCAGGCGCTGAGCGGCACCTACGACGATTGGCACCCGCCGATCATGGCGCGGCTGTGGTCGCTATTCGGTGCCGTAGGTACCGCGCCGATGCTGGCGCTGCAGCTGTGGCTCTATTGGCTCGGGCTCGGGCTGATCGCGGCGGCGGTGCGGCGTTCAGGCCGTGCCACGGCTTCATGGGGCGTGATCGGGCTCGGGCTGTGGCCGCCGCTGCTCGGGTGGCAGGCGGTGGTGCTCAAGGACACCCAGATGCTCGGCGCGCTGCTGACGGCGCTGGGGCTGATCGTCTGGTGGCGATTGCCCGGGCGCAAGATCCCGCCCTTGGCGCTCGCCGCAATCATCGTGCTGATGCTCTATGCGACGCTGGTGCGCGCCAACGCGGTATTCGCGGTCGTGCCGCTGGCGGTGATGCTGATGCGGCGGCCAGGAACGGCGGCGGGCAAGGTCGCGCTCGGGCTTGTCGGCATCGTCGTGGTGCTCGCGGCGCTGACCCCGATCAACCAGCAACTGTTTGCCGCCGAGCCGAGCGGGGTGCAGCGCACCCAGGCCTTGTACGATCTGGCCGGGCTGGCGGTCCGCACCGATGACGAGGCGACCGGGCTGCCTCGGACGACCATCGCCGCGCTGCGCGCCAAGCATTGCGTGCGGCCGTTCTTCTGGGATCCGCTCGGCGAGCCGCGACGTTGCAATGACGATCTCGCCCCGCTGCGGGATATCGCACCCGGGCGGCTATACGTCATGCTGGCGGCCACGATGATGCATCATCCGATCGCTTATGCCGGGCACCGGCTGGCGCATCTCAACTCCACCGAACGCTGGCTGGTGCCGTGGCACTGGCCGGGTGCGGCGCCGCCGTTGCAGGACGAGCCCAACGAATTCGGGCTGCGCGATCCCGGCGCCAGCGCCCGGGCGTGGCAGCATCTCGCGGCGGCGCTGGTGGAATGGCCGATCGGCTGGCCGGTGCTGTGGGCGGTGGTGGCAGCGGCGGCACTGATCCCGGCGCTGCGTACCGACTCCGCCGCAGCGCGGCTGGCGGGAGCGTTGCTGGTGTCGGCGCTGTCGCTCGAGGCGAGCTTCGCGGTGCTGAGCATCGCCTCCGACCTGCGCTATCACCTGTGGGCGATCACCGCGACGGCGCTGGCGCTCCTGCTGCTCGGCCGGCCGGTGTGGCGGCGTGCACTGGTGGTGGCGCTCGGCGTGGTGCTGGTCACCGGCGGTGCGGCGCGGCTGCTGCTGCCACCGCCGCCGCAAACCTATGTTGGCATGCTCGGCTGAGCCTGTCGCCACAGCGGGGTGGCGCAATCCGGCCCCCGCAGGCATGATCACCTACATGATCAAGGGGGACACCATGCAGATATTGGGCATCCTGTGGCCGACGTTCGCGCTCGTCGCGCTCATTTTCGTCGTCTGGTTCACGATGATCTTCAAGCGGTTGCGCCACATGCGTTCAAGTCCGCCCGAGCGCGACAGCTTTGCCACCAACGACACCATGGCACGTTATTTCGGCGTGGAGAACACGCCCGCCGACAATCTCGCCAATCTGTTCGAGGTGCCGGTGCTTTATTTCGCGCTGGTGCCGCTGTTGCTGGCAACGCGATCGGCCAACGACATCCAGGTGATCCTGGCCTGGATGTTCGTGGCGTTGCGCTGCGCGCATAGTTTCATCCACATTGGGCCAAAGAACGTCCAGGCGCGCTTCATGGTCTATCTTGCCTCCTGCGTCGTGCTGGCGGCGATGTGGATCGGCTTCTTCGTCGATGCCGTGCATGCCGCCATGGCGATCCACCAGGCGATGGCAGCCATGCCGGCGGCGCTGTAACACGCAACCCGTTGGCCACAGGCGTGTTCTCTCCCGGAGGAGACCTGCCTGTGGCCGACGATCAAGACCAGACCTATCGCGACTTCGCCGAGGCGGTGAACATGTCACCGGCGGCGATCGAGGCGTTCCTGGATACGGACGACAGCAAGCGCGTCGGCTGGAAGGGTGAGGACGGCAAGGGCTCAGGCGAGAGCGTCGGCCATGCCTCTGGCAAGCGGATCGTCGCGATCAAGCGCACCCACAAGTCCGACCTCAGCGAGGACGATTACGCACACATGCGCAAAGTGGTCGGCTATGTGCACCGCCACCTCGCGCAGGGCGGTCCTGCCGAGGACAAGGAACATTCCGACTGGCGTTATTCGCTGATGAACTGGGGACACGACCCGCTGAAGACATAGCGGGCCACCCGGTATCAGGCGGCGGCGACATCATCCCAGCGGCGATTGGCGAGGATGCGTGCCTCCTCGACAGGCAAGGGACGCCCGAAGTAATAACCCTGGACCTTGGTGCAGCCGAGTTCCTGGACCATCTGGTGCTCGGCCTCGGTTTCCACGCCTTCGGCGGTGGTCGCCATGCCGAGGCTCTGGGCGAGCGCAACCACGGCACGGATGATCGCGATCGCTTCCTTGACGCCCTTGGACGCGCTCTGGACGAAGCTGCGATCGATCTTGATCGACGAAAAGCGAGTGCGGCTGAGATAGCCGAGCGACGAATAGCCGGTGCCAAAATCGTCGAGGCTGAGGCGGACGCCGAGATCGAGGACGCGCTCGAGCACCTTGGTCGCGCCGAGGCCCTCGTGCATGAACACGCTTTCGGTGACTTCCAACTCGAGCCGCTCGGCGGACAGGCCGGCGCTGGCGAGCGCGGAGGTGACGACGCCGACAAAATGCGGGTTGTTGAGCTGATCGGGCGAGACGTTGACGGCGACCCGGATCTCGGACGGCCAGCTTGCCGCTTCCTCACAGGCGGTGCGCAGCACCCATTCGCCGATCGGCTGGATGAGTCGGGATTCCTCGGCGAGCGGGATGAATTTGGCGGGGGAGACATTGCCGAACTGCGGGCTGATCCAGCGCAGCAACGCCTCGAATCCCTTGAGGTTGCCGGTGCCGGCATCCACCACCGGCTGGTAGTTGAGATGCATCTCGCCCTTCTCGAGCGCCTGCCGCAACGCCATCTCGAGCACTCGGCGCTCCTCGGCTTGGACGTGCAGTTCTGGCTCGTAAGCGTGATAGACACCGCGGCCGGCGTCCTTGGCGCGGTACAAGGCAAGGTCGGCGGAGCGGATCAGCATCTCGGCGGTGCGACCATCACGCGGGCCGACCGCGAGGCCCACCGACGCGCCGATATAGAGCGTGTGGGCATCGACCTCATAGGGGCGCGACAGCGTCTCGATGATGTTGCGCGCCAGCCGCTCGACATTTTCGGTGTCGCTGGCATCGCGCACCACGACGGCAAATTCATCGCCGCCGAGGCGCCCGCACATGGTGTTGTCGCCCATCAACTGGCTGAGCCGCTCGGACACGCGCCCGAGCAGGCGATCGCCGATCGGGTGGCCGAGCGTGTCGTTGACCGCCTTGAAGCGGTCGAGATCGATCATCATGAAGGCGCAGCGGCCGCCCCACTTGTCCGCATCGGCCATCGCGCGGCTGAGCGTCTCGTTGACCATCAGCCGGTTGGGCAGGCTGGTGAGCGTGTCGAACCGCGCCATCCGATTGATCTTGTCGGAGGAGGCGCGCTGCTCGGTGACGTCGGAGCCGACGCCGCGGAAACCGCAGAACGAGCCGCTCTCGTCGAACCGCGGGCTGGCAGCCAACTCCCACCAACGCTCCTCGCCGCCGACGTTAACCGGCAGGCGCAGATCGCGGAAGCTTTCGCGGGTCTTGAGCTTGTCAGCGAGGGTGCGCAGCCCCGCGGCGAAGTTGCCGTCATCCCAATTCGGCCCGGCGAGCACCTGCAGGAAGGGCATGCCGTCGATGGTGACGGGATCAAGCCCGCAGGCAAAGGCGAAGCGCGGCGAAGCCTTGACGACGCGGCGCGCGGAATCGGTCTCCCACAGCCAGTCGGCGTTGGTTTCCTCGAATTCGCGCAGCAGCAAGCTGACGGTCTCGTCGCGCTCGGACAGGGCAATCTGGCTGGCGCGCAGCTGGACCAGCGATCGCGCGCGGGTCAGGCAGGCGACGATCAGCAGGGTGGTGAACAGAATGGTAGCGCCGGCAGCGGCATAGGCGCCGGTGACCATGAGCTTGGCCGAGACCACCAGGCCAAGGCCGCCGACGAAGGCGATGGTTGCCAGCGCGAGCGGTGCCATCGCCACCGCACCCGCGGTCATTAACACCGACAGGATGGTCCACATCGCATAAGCGTCGCTCGACCCGGTGGCACCGGTGAACATCAGTGGCGGCACCGCCCATACCAGCGCCAGTGCGGCGCCTTCGATGGCGGTGACGCGCAGATCGTTGAGCGCGGCATAGCCGCCGTCGCCGCGGTGATGGGTCGCAAGCCGGCGCACCGCCACCCCGACCGAGACGATGCCGACAAGACCGGCCCAGCCGATCAACATCCACAATGGGCGCGAATCAACGAAGATCGAGGCAGTGATCGCCGCCGACAGCAGGTTGGCGGCGAGCATGAACAGCGCGAGCTGCCGGCCTGCATGCAACTGAGTAGCGCGGATCCGGCCCCATTGCGCGGGGTCACCCCCGTCCCGCAGGCCCAGCAGCTGCGGAAAGCGGATTGCCGTGAGGTCGGATGCGGGGGGAATATTGTGATTCACCCGGCAACGGTAACGGCCGGCTGGTTAGCGGATGGTTTCGCCAACCGAAATGGAGCTATTTTTTGTTGGGTTTTGGGGAGTGACTGCCCCGCCCACGGCTACCCCCCAGTCTTCTTAGCTAACGCTGGAATCTTGCCGAGGCATACGGAGCGCAGCCGCATGAGACCCCAGCTTTCGCTGGGGTAACGGCTCGCAGGAAGACCGGCTGTTGGGCTGCGCCGGCGACCGTTCAAGCCGCGATGTCGTAGGGCTTGATGTCGCCGTTGAGGTACAGGTTGCGCGCCTTGGCACGGCTGAGCTTGCCCGAGGAGGTGCGCGGCAGGGTGCGCGGCGGGATCAGCTCGATCACGCAGTTCATCCCCGTTACCGAGCGGACACGCTCGCGGATTTCCTCTCGCAACCGCTGGCGCTCGGCCTCGTCGGAACTGCGGCACTGGACGAGCACTGCCGGGGTTTCTTCGCCGCCCGGCGTGGTGATGGCGAAGGCGGCGATGTCGCCGGCCTTGAAGCCCGGCAGCTGCTCCACCGCCCATTCGATGTCCTGCGGCCAATGGTTCTTGCCATTGACGATGATCATGTCCTTGGCGCGGCCGACGATGTAGATGTAGCCCCCGGACATATAGCCCATGTCGCCGGTGTCGAGCCAGCCGTCGGTCATGCACGCCGCGGTTGCCTCGGGGTCGCGAAAATAGCCGACCATCACCGACGGACCCTTGCACCAGACCTTGCCAATCGCCCCGTCGGGCAGCGGCGTACCGTCTTCCTCGCGGACCTCGATCGTCATGTCGCGCACCGGCTTGCCGCAATTGACGATGGCGCGGAACCGCTGCGGGCGATCGCCAAAATGGTCGCCGCCCGACAGCTGGGTCTCTTCCACCAGCTCGACGCGGATGCCTTCGCCCGGTGGCATCAGCGACACCGCGAGCGTTGCTTCGGCAAGCCCGTAGCTGGGTAGGAATGCCGAAGCCTTGAAGCCGGCATCGGCAAAGGCGTCGACGAAGCTCTGCATCACGTCCGGGCGGATCATGTCGGCGCCATTGCCGGCGACCCGCCAACGCGACAGGTCGAACCGGTCCGACGCCTTGGTCTGCGACGACATGCGGCGGGCGCAGATGTCATAGCCAAAGGTGGGCGAATAGCTCAGCGTGGTCCCGTCGTGGCGGCTGATCAGATCGAGCCACGCCAGCGGGCGCCGCGCGAAATCCTCGGTCTTGAGGTAATCGGTCGAGACCTGGTTGGCGATCGGCGACAGGAAGCAGCCGACCAGGCCCATGTCGTGATACCAAGGCAGCCATGAGATGCAGCGATCGGTGCCGTCGATCTCCATACCATGGCTGTGTGCGGCGAGATTGTTGAGCAAGGCGTGATGAGTGATGGCAACGCCGTGCGGGAAGCGGGTGGAGCCGCTGGAATATTGCAGATAGGCGATCGCCTGGCCGTCGGCTTTCGGTAGCTCGGCGGCAGGCGCCTCGCGGGTGGCGAATTCCGACCAGTCGATCCCGTCCGTGCCGGCGAGCCGTGCAGCTTCGGCCGCCATCTGCGCGAGCTCCGGCGGGAAGATCAGCATTTTGGGGTCGCAACTCGCGAGCTGGACGCGAAGCTGCTCGATGTAGGAATCGCGTCCACCGAACGACGTGGGCAGCGGCAGCGGCACCGGCCATGCGCCGGCATAGACCGTGCCGAAGAACAAGGCGGCGAACTCGGGCCCGGTTTCAGCGACGAGCGCGATGCGGTCTTCAGGCTTGATCCCGGCGGCGATCAGCCGGTTGGCCATCGCCAAAGCGTCGGCGCGCAGTTGCGAATAGGGATAGGGCCGCACCAGCGTACCGCGTGCGTCGTGGAAGTTGAGCCCGCGCACGCCGGTGGCGGCGTAATCCAACGCCTCGCCCAGCGTTGCGAAATCGGCGAAGCGCCGGGGCAGGTCATCCAGCGACGGCGTGGCCGCAAGCTGCTCAATCATCTATTCATCCCGTTCGTGGCCGCTGGTGCGGCTCTGCAATCTTGCTTCATACCACAGCACCAACGTTCTAATTCCGCTGTTAGTGTGGCAACAACATGGCCATGAGGCAGGAACGCCGTCCCGTGAAGCCCCTCGATGCCGCTGCCTTGGACCGGCTGGCGTTGCGCTACGTTGAACGGTTCGCCACCACGAGGGGTAAATTGGCCGATTATCTGCGTCGCAAGATCCGCGAGCGCGGATGGGAGGGCGAGCCGGCGGACCCCGCCGCGGTGGCGCAGCGGATGGCGGAGTTCGGCTATGTCGACGACCGGCTCTATGCGGAAAGCAAGGCGGCGGCGCTCGGCCGGCGCGGGCTCGGCGCGCGGCGCGTGACGGCGGCGCTGCGCGAGGCGCATGTCGACGAGGCCGATGCCGAGGATCTGGCGCCGGCGATCGCGGATCGGGCGGTGGAGGCCGCGCTCACCTTTGCCCGGCGCAAGCGGATCGGTCCTTATGGCACGCCCGTGGCGGACCGAGCGGGGCGCGAGAAGCAACTCGCGGCGATGCTGCGCGCCGGTCATGCGATGACGCTGTCGCGGCGGATCATTAACTCAAGTGAGCCACTTCGGGCCGAGGATCTAGAATGAGGACCGGATAACCAATTGCGGCCGAGACGAACCGTGCTAGCGTAGCGCTAACAGGGGTGCAGTGATGCGTAGCGAGCCGCAACGGGAGGGCGACGAGCACGACGGCGGGGTAATGCCCGCCGAGCATGTCGCCATGGGGGGTGTAATCAAGTGGTTCGACGTGACCCGCGGCTTCGGCTTTGCGGTCGCGGACGATGTGGAGATGGGCGATATCCTGATCCACTTCTCGGTGCTGCAGCCGCATGGCCGCCGCAGCCTGCCCGAGGGCACGCGGGTGGAAACGGTGTGCGTGCAGCGTGGGCGCGGTTATCAGGCCCGTGAGGTGACCGCGATCGACCTGTCGAATGCGGTGGAGGAGCCGCCGCGGGCGGCGCGCACTGGCGACCGAGTGGATCCGGTGGCGCTGATCGATGCCGCGGGCCCGTTCGAGGGGGCGGCGGTAAAATGGTTCAACCGGCTCAAGGGCTATGGCTTCCTGGTGCGCGACAGCGACGGCAGCGATATCTTCGTGCATATGGAGACGCTGCGCCGCGCCGGGGTGATCGTGATCGAGCCGGGGCAGCGACTGCGTACCCGAGTGGTGGCGGGTCGCAAGGGACCGCTTGCGGTGATCGTCGAAGAGGAGTGAGCTTGGCGAAATCGATGGTGGGCGTACGGGCGGCGGCCGCGGCGCTGCTGATGCTGTGCGCCAGTGGCTGCAGCAAGACAGGTGACGGCAGCGGCAATGCGGGCAGCGGCGGCAGCAGCAGCCAGGCCGAGGCGCTGGTACCGGTCACGATCGCCAGCGCCACCGGCAAGCATGTCTTCACGGTAGAGGTGGCGGCGACGACCGCGCGACAGGCGCAGGGGCTGATGTTCCGCACCGATCTGAAGCCCGATGGCGGCATGCTGTTCGCCCCTTACCCACCGGACGGCGGCGGACCGCGCGAGGCGAACTTCTGGATGAAGGACACGCCGACGCCGCTCGACATCGTGTTCATCCGCGCCGACGGCACGATCGCCACCATCGCCGAGAATACCGTGCCTTTCTCCGAAACCCCGGTGCCGTCGCGCGAGCCGGTGGCGGCGGTGCTCGAGCTGATCGGCGGCCGTTCCGCCGAACTGGGCATCGCCGAAGGCGACAAGGTGAGCTGGCCTGCCGGCACCGTCGCCACGCCGCCAGCCAAATAGCTGCCGGTGGCTACGCTCGCGCCGCAGTTCAGCGGTTGAAGACCCGCGGCGAGGCGCGTAAGCGGTGGCCATGGGCATCAACCTCAATCCCTTCACCTGGTGGAACGGCGCGACCGTGAGCACCGTGCTCTATGGCCTGCGCGGTAAGACCCAGGTCGGCACCGATTCGCTGGGCAATGCCTATTGGGAAGGTGGCAAGGACACCAACGGCGTACCGCGTCGCTGGGTGATTTACACCGGCTCCACCGATGCCAGCCGGGTGCCGCCGGAATGGTTCAGCTGGCTGCACCACCAGATCGACGACGTGCCCGATCGCGCGCTGCCGCCGGCACGGTCGTGGGAAAAGCCGGGCCAGGCCAACATGACCGGGACGCCGTTTGCCTATCGGCCGGCGGGCGCGCTGGAAAAGGGCGGCCACCGCGCCGCCGCCACCGGAGATTATGACGCCTGGACGCCCGAAGGGTGATGAGGCGCTGGCTCGCCGCCGGCGTGTTGCTGGTGGTGCTGGGGGTGGCCGGGTGGTTTGGCTATCGCGCACTCAACCGTGACGGCGAGCGTGGCAGCCAAGTGGTCGCCAGTCAGGATATCGCGCCGATCGAGCCGGGCAGCACCGAGACGATCGAGACCGTCACCTCGGCCGACGACGTCGCGCCGACCGGCGGCACGCCGATGGCGCAGCGGATCGCGGTGGTCGGCCTGCTCAACAAGCGCAATGGCGAAAGCCGCGAGCTGACGCTGAAGCCCGGCCAGGCGGTGCGCGTCGGCGATGCGATCGTGCGGCTGCGCGCCTGCGAGCATACCGCGCCATGGGAGCAGGAGCAGCTGACCGGCGCGTTCGTCCAGCTCGATGTCCGCGGGATCGACAGGCACTGGCGGCGCAGCTTTTCGGGCTGGCTCTACAAGGAGCGCCCCGGCCTCAACGTCGTTCCCAACGCCATTTACGATGTCTGGACCAAGAGCTGTACGATGTCGTGGCCGGCGACCGGGCCGGACACGGTAGCCGCCGACGCCGGCGCCGCGCCGGCCAATCGTTCTAGCGCGCGGAAATCGCCGGCGGCCGATGCGGAGCCGGCCGCCGAGCCGACCACGCCATCGAGCGCCGCGGAGAGCAACGCCACATAATCGGTGCGGCTGATCTCGACGGCGCCCAGCGACGCGAGGTGCGCCGTCTGGAACTGGCAATCGAGCAGGGTGAAGCCGCCGGCCTTGAGCCGTGCGACCAGCCAGGCCAGCGCGACCTTCGAGGCGTCGGTGCGCCGGCTGACCATCGATTCGCCAAAAAAGGCGCGGCCGAGCGCGAGGCCGTAGAGGCCGCCGACCAGCTCGTCGCCTTCCCAGCATTCGATCGAATGGGCAAAGCCGAGGCCATGAAGCGCGGTAAACGCCCGCTCGATGCCGACGTTGATCCAGGTGTCGGGCCGGCCCTCGACCGGTTCGGCGCAGAGCTGGATCATCCGGACGAACGCGACATCGGCGGTGACCCGGAAGCGATCCGCGGCGATCGTCTTGCGCAGCGAGCGTGACAGGTGGAAACCGTCGAGCGGCATCACGGCACGGCTGCGCGGCTCAACCCAATAGACGCTGTCCGCCTCGCGATGATCGGCCATCGGAAACACGCCGACCGCATAAGCGCCGAGCACGAGTTGCGGATCGAGCATCTGCATGGCGGCAAGGTGGCGCTCGCTGCGCGGCGTGGCAAGATGGACGTGACGCCAGAGCGCGACCGCGCCCGATGAAAACCCGCGGAAAACCGCCGAAGGTCTCACTAAAGTCACACCTACACGTGCGTGTGGATTGAGGTCCCACTTGCGGGGGAGAAAGAGCGCGACCGAATCGAGATCGGGCATCAGCGTTGCATGAGCGGCATGCTGTAGGACAGCGAATTGCGGCATCCGCCAAAGGCCGGCCGTCGGTCAGCAAAAAGGCCGGCGCATCGCTGCGCCGGCCCGTCGGGAATTTGCGCGGATTAGGCGCTTACGACTTGCAGCTCTGCGCCGTCTTGCCCGGCTGGGTGAGGGTGATCAGCTTGGGCGTGCCGGTCATCTTCCAGCCGCCGTCGCCCACCAGCGGGTCGCCGGTGGTGGGGGCGATCAGGCGCGTGGCGGGGCCATCCTTGGCGGTGCGCACCAGCGCCTGCTTGTCGCCTTCGAAGAAGGTGACATAGACCAGGCTGTTGTCCTTGCAGCGCAGCGTCTTGTCCGCCTTGATCGCCGGCGGCAGCTCGACGGGTGCGCGGTTGGCGAGTTCGTTCGCCATCGGATCCGGGTTGGTGTCCACCACTTCGGGGGTGGGCTTGGTGTTGCAGGCGGCCAGCGCGAAGAGCGCGGCGACGACGGGGAGGAGAAGGGGGCTCTTCATAGCGAGCCGGTGCTTCGCGCATGCAGCATGGAGCGTCAAGGGAGGCTTGCCGCTACGGCATAAACCTTTGCTGCGGGCGCGGGCGATCGTGCGACAAGCTGAGGATATATCGTGCGAGACGAAACCGTTGTGTCCCATCGTTTCACGAACATTGCCTCCGAAAGCGCCGCGCCGCGCCGATATCGGCGGCATTCCTTGTCGGCAGCGCAGACGAGCGCGGATCGGCTTGCCCCCGCCATAGCTTAGATCGCTTGCCGGTAGCCGGTCGGCACGCCATTTAGCCGCGATGACCACCCATCCGCCGCTGTCGGCCTATCCTGCTTCCACCGCCGACACGCTCGCGCTGATCGGCAACACCCCGCTGGTCCGCCTCAAGGGGCCGAGCGAGGCGACCGGCTGCGACATCTTCGGCAAATGCGAGTTCGCCAACCCAGGCGCCTCGGTGAAGGACCGGGCGGCGCTGTTCATCGTCGAGGATGCGGAGCAGCGCGGGGTGCTCTCCCCGGGCGGCACGATCGTCGAGGGCACCGCGGGCAACACCGGCATCGGCCTGGCGCTGGTCGCCAATGCCAAGGGCTACAAGACGATCATCGTCATGCCCGAGACCCAGAGCCGCGAGAAGATGGACACGCTGCGCGCGCTCGGCGCCGAGCTGGTGCTGGTGCCAGCGGCTCCCTACGCCAGCCCATACCATTTCGTGCACACCTCGCGGCGGATCGCCGAGGAGCGCGACAATGCGATCTGGGCCAACCAGTTCGACAATGTCGCCAACCGCCGCGCACATATCGTCGGCACAGCGGAGGAGATCTGGGCGCAGATGGGCGGGCGGATCGACGGCTTCACCTGCGCGGTAGGAACCGGTGGCACGCTCGCCGGTGTGGGGTTGGGGTTGAAGGCTAAGGACGAGGCGGTGCGGATCGCGCTGAGCGACCCGCACGGCGCGGCCCTCTACGACTATTATGCGCATGGCGAATTGCGCTCGGAAGGCTCGTCGGTCGCCGAAGGGATCGGCCAGGGGCGGATCACCGCCAATCTTGAGGGCGCGCCGATCGACACCCAATATCGGATTTCGGATGACGAGGGTTACGACTGGGTACGGCGGCTGCTTGACGAGGAAGGGCTGTGCCTCGGCCTGTCGTCGGGGATCAACGTCGCCGGCGCCGTGCGTCTGGCGCGCGAGCTCGGGCCTGGCAAGCGGATCGCGACGATCCTGTGCGACACGGGGTTCCGCTATCTGTCGTCCTTGCACAATCCGGCGTGGCGGGCGGAAAAAGGGCTGGGGTGACGTTTCAACAAAATGCGGTTGTGAGTGACCGCCACCACCCGACATCGCCACCGTTGCCGCTCAAGGTTCCCGAGCTGGAACACCGCCTTGGCGCGATTAACCACCAATGCATCGACAATCGCATGGTGAGTCGCTAGATAGGCCCGGCAATATGAAGGCCGTTCGCGACACTTCTCAGACAATGCAGCGGGTCAAGGTCGGGATGATCGGCCTCGCTGCGGTGGTCCTGCTCATCGCTATCGCATCCGCGATCCTCGGCTCGGCGACGCGCGAGCAGCCGATTGCCACCGCCGGATCCGCGCAGGCCAATGTGGTGGCAAATATCGCGCTAACCAATTCTAACAGCCCGCCGAGCACCGGCGAACCGCTCGCCGAACTCGGTGTCGCACCGTCGACCAGCAACAGCCAGGCGGTTAACCAGTGATTTTCCGGGGAAATCACGGGACGGGACCCCACCGGCGCGAGAAAAACGTGCATGTTCAGATCGTTGCTGTTCAATTTCGGCATCGATTCCGGGCGAAGCCGCCGCCCTATTAACCTAGATTCGGGTGCAATTCCCCGGCTATCCCCAAAAATCCCGTTGCGTCCCCACTGGCCCGTTGGTAACACGGGTTAACAGCGGGGCAGGTCTCACCGTCTGCGTTTTGCGCAGCGGCCGGAGGGCGACGACAGGTCGTTTTTCGGAGGGGTATCCTGTGCGCCAGGGTGTGAGACGGGCGTGGCAGAAAGGGGCGACTATCAGGGACATGGTCTTGCTCTTGTCGACGACAAGGGCCGGGTGGCCATTCCCAACGCGCTCCGCGGTACGCTAGCCGACAACAGCCCGCGGGCCGATGGCAAGGATGGCGGCACCGTCATCATCGCGACCCATGAGGATCAGCCCTGCCTGATCGCCTATGACCCCGCCTATCTTGCCGAGCTCAAGCGCGAGCTGAACGAGCGCGTTGCGCTGTCGCGCGGGGCCGACGGCAAGATCGACCACAACATCAAGCGCGGCGGCGCCAATGGCGAAGCGGTGCCGTTCGACGGCTCCGGCCGATTCGTGATGCCGGGCTTTCCGCGCTTCTATGCCAACATCGGCAGCAACGCCTTCTTCTGGGGGACGCTCGACTATATCGAGATCTGGGATCCCAAGACGCTGATCTCCACCCCCGGCATCTCGCGGCAGATGGTCGCGGCCTGCCATTATTACTGCCAGGAAAAGGGGATCGCGCTGTGAGCCCCGAACAGACTGACGCCCCGCACATCCCCGTGCTGCTCGACGAGGTGCTCGCCGCGCTCGCTCCCGCCCCGGGCGAGACGATGGTCGACGCGACGTTCGGCGCCGGCGGCTACACCCGAGCGATGCTCGGGTGCGGCGCGCGGGTGATCGCGTTTGATCGCGACCCCGATGCGATCGCCGCCGGCGAGGCCGCGGGGCTCGACGGGCTGACGCTGGTCCATAGCGACTTTTCCGGGATGGAAGCGGCGCTGGCCGAGCTGGTCGACGGCGTGACCATGGATATCGGCGTATCGTCGATGCAGCTCGACCAGCCCGAGCGCGGCTTCTCGTTCCAGTCCGACGGGCCGCTCGACATGCGGATGAGCCAGGCGGGGATGAGCGCGGCCGATTTCCTCAACGAGGCCGACGAGGCTGAGATCGCCGACGTCATCTATCATTATGGCGACGAGCCCAAGTCGCGCCGGGTGGCACGTGCGATCGTCGCGGCGCGGCCGCTGACGCGGACCGCGGAGCTCGCCCGGGTGGTACGCAAGGCGCTCGGCTACAAGCCGCACGACAAGAAGGACCCGGCGACGCGGACCTTCCAGGCGATCCGCATCCACATCAATCGCGAGCTCGGCGAGCTGGCCGACGGGCTGGCGGCCGCGGAGCGGGTGCTGAAGCCCGGCGGGCGGCTCGCGGTAGTGACCTTCCACAGCCTCGAGGACCGGCTGGTGAAGCGCTTTCTGCGCGAGCGCTCCGGCAACACCCCTTCAGGTTCCCGTCATCTGCCGCAGGCGATTGCCGCGGCGGCACCGAGTTTCGAGGATGTCGGCCGCGCGGTGCGGGCCGGCGAGGCCGAGCTGGCGCGCAACCCGCGCAGCCGCTCGGCGACGTTACGGATGGCGCTGCGGACGGCAGCGCCGGCCTGGTCCGATCAGGACCCGGTCCATCGGGGCACAACGGAGGTGAGCATATGACCGCGGCGTATCGGTTGAGGGGAGTGGGCTGGTTCGGCGGGTGCGTCGTGATCGTGCTCGGCTTCTATCTCGTGTCGCTGCAGGTCGCGGCGGAGCGCAAGAAGCTGGAAGGCGTCGACGACAAGATCGCCTCGGCGCAGCGCGACATCCGCGCGCTCGAGACCGAGTTCGACACGCGGGCCAACCTCGTCCAGCTCGAGAAGTGGAACGGCGAGACGCTGGCGCTGGCGTCGCCCACCGCCGACCAGTTCGTCTCCAGCGAGGCGGCACTGGCCAGCCTCGACGTGACCCAGACCGGCGCCGCGGGCCTGCAGACCGCAGCGCTGGTGGTGCCGTCGCTGCCGACCGCGGCCGCCGTGCCGCTGCCGACCGCCGCGCCGCAGCCGGCGCTGCTGCAGGTCGCCGCGGCGATGCCTAAGGCCAAGCCCGCGGTGATCAAGGCGGTGGCGATGGAGAAGAGCGCGCCGATGCTCGCCAAGCTCAACGAGGCCGCGCGCGGCGCCGCCGCGGTCGCCAAGGTGCGCCCGCAGGCGGTGGCGATGCTCGACAACAAGCTGCTCTCCGACACCACGCTCGGCGACATCCTCAGCGGTGCGCGCGCGGAGCGGCGCTTGCGGTGACCGCGCTCGTCGCCCGACCGATTGCCCAGCGCCGTAGCGCCACCCAGCGTCATGCGCTGGTGGCGACGTCGCACACCCGCCTGATGATGCTGATGCTGCTGTTCGCGGCGGCGATCCTGGTGGTGATCGGCCGGCTGGCGATGCTCGCCGCCTTCTCGGGCGAGGAGGCCAAGGAACGGGTGGCGACGCTGGAGGCGCGCGGCGACATCGTCGATCGCAACGGCGCGCCGCTCGCGAGGACGATCGATGCCTGGACGATCGCGGTCCACCCCAAGAAGATCATCGGCGACAAGATGGAGATCGCCGCCAAGCTCGCCGCGCTGATGCCCGATCGCGGCGACCAGGCGTGGTTCTACGGCCAGCTGACCCGCAGCGCGAGCTTCGCCTATCTGCAGCGCCGCGCCTCGCCGGCGCTGGTGGAGCAGGTCAATGCGATCGGCGAGCCGGCGATCGTGTTCGCGCGCGAGACCCAGCGGCTCTACCCCGAGGCGACGCTTGCCGCCCATGCGCTCGGCTTCCTCTCCACCGACGGCCACGGCATGAGCGGTATGGAGCGGGTGCTCGACGAGCGGTTGCTCGATCCGGCGCAGGCAGGCAAGCCGATCGCTCTGTCGATCGACACCCGCGTGCAGGCGGCGATGGAGAGCGAGCTCGGTCGGGCGATGGGCACTTTCCAGGCGCGCGGCGGCGGCGGCATCGTGCTCGACGTCGATACCGGCGAGGTGCTGGCGATGGTGTCGCTGCCGACGTTCAACCCCAATCGCGTCGGCAAGTCCGGCGTCAACGAACTGCGCAACATCACTACCCAGAGCGTGTTCGAGCTGGGATCGACCTTCAAGCCGATCACGATGGCGACAGCAATGGACACCGGCGTCGTCACCTCGCTCGCGCGCCGGTTCGACGCGACCCACCCGCTCAAGGTGGGCGGCTTCACCATCCACGACGAGCGCGGCGATCCCAAGCGCTGGCTGAACATGCCCGAGACGCTGATCTATTCGTCCAACATCGCGACGGCGCGGGTGGCGGACGAGGTGGGGCCGGAGCGGATGCAGACGATGTTCCGCAAGCTCGGCTTCGACACCAAGCCCGATATCGAGTTGCGCGAGAAGGGCCGGCCGCTGTGGCCGACCTATTGGGCGCGGACGACGACGATGACCACCGCCTACGGCCATGGCATCGCGGTGACGCCGCTGCACCTCGCCAGCGCCTATGCCGCGCTGGTCAACGGCGGGATCTGGCGGCCGGCGACGCTGATGAAGGTGGAGCCGGGCCATGCCGCGCAAGGGCGGCGGGTGATCAGCGAGGGCACCAGCGCGCGGATGCGGCAGATGCTGCGGCTGATCGTGCTGCGCGGCACCGGGCGCAAGGGCGATGCGCCGGGCTATCGCGTCGGCGGCAAGACCGGCACCGCCGAGGCTGCGGTGGCGGGCGGCTACGACCATTCGCGCAACGTCGCGACCTTCGCGGCGGCTTTCCCGATGGACGCACCGCGCTATGTGGTGCTGGCGATGCTCGATTCGCCGCAGGGTACCAAGGAGACGGGTGGGTGGAAGACCGCCGCATGGAATGCCGCCCCGGTGGTCGGCCGGACCATCTCGCGGATCGGCGCGACGCTGGGCGTGGTCCCCGATGCCCGGCGCGACATCGATGTCTCCGACATCACACCGTTGCTGTGGCAGGCGCCCGGCGAAACGCCGGTGGATGGCCATTGAGGCCGGCGCGATGAAGCTGGGCGCGTTGGTCGACGCCGCCGGTGGTGCGGGGGAACAGGCGACCGTGACCGGCTTCGCGATCGATCACCGCAAGGTCGCACCAGGCACGATCTTCGGCGCCTTCCACGGCGCGCGGGTGAATGGCGAGAACTATATCGCCGAGGCGGTGCGCGCCGGCGCGATCGCGGTGGTGACCCGGCCGGGCGTCGCGGTCGAGGGGGCGGTGGCGATCGCCGCCGACAATCCGCGCGAGAAGTTCGCACAGCTCGCCGCAGCCTTCTTCGCGCCATTCCCGGCGATCGCCGTCGCCGTGACCGGGACCAACGGCAAGACCTCCACCGTCGAGATGACCCGGCAATTGTGGCGGATGGCGGGGCATCACGCCGCCTCGATCGGCACGCTCGGCGTCACCACCGCCGACGAGCAGGTGACCACCGGGCTGACCACCCCCGACGTCGTCACCTTCCTTTCCAACGTCGCGGGGCTCGCGCGCGAAGGCGTGACGCATCTCGCCTTCGAGGCATCGAGCCACGGGCTGACGCAATATCGCACCGAGGGGCTCAAGGTGTCGGCGGCGGCCTTCACCAATCTCAGCCGCGACCATCTCGACTATCATGGCGACATGGCGGCCTATTTCACCGCCAAGGTGCGGCTGTTCTCCGAGGTGCTGAGCCTGGATGGCGCCGCTGTAGTGTGGGCGGACGACGAGCGCTCGCCGCGAGTGATCGATCTGGCGCATGAGCGCGGCAACCGGCTGCTCACCGTCGGCGAGCGTGGCCAGACGCTGCGACTGGTGGAGCGCGAGCCGACGCTGCTCGGCCAGGGGCTGACGATTGAGGCGGAGGGGCAGAGCTATCGCGTCAAGCTGCCGCTGATCGGCGCCTATCAGGCCGCCAACGCGCTGGTCGCGGCCGGGCTGGTGATCGCCACCGGCGGCGATGTCGCCGGCACGATCGCCAATCTCGCGCGGCTGCAGCCGGTGCGCGGTCGGCTGGAGCGGGCGGCGATCGCGCGCAGCGGTGCGCCAGTCTATGTCGATTATGCGCACACCCCCGATGCGCTGGAGGCGGCGATCGCGGCGCTGCGGCCGCATGTCGGCGGGCGGCTGATCGTCGCGTTCGGCGCCGGTGGCGACCGCGACCAGGGCAAGCGCGAGCCGATGGGGGCCGCGGCGGTGGCGCTGGCGGACGTGGTGATCGTCACCGACGACAACCCGCGCAGCGAGGATGCCGCAGCGATCCGCGCCGATGTGCTGGCCGGCGCGATCGGCGCCCGCGAGATCGGCGACCGGCGCGCGGCGATCGCAGCGGCGATCGGCGAGGCGGGGCCGGAAGACATCGTGCTGATCGCGGGCAAGGGGCACGAGCAGGGGCAGATCGTCGGCGATCTGGTGTTGCCGTTTGACGATGTCTCGGTCGCGCGGGAGTATGCGGCGTGAGCGCAGCCCCCCGTCCGGATGTTACCGCATGACCTTGTGGACCGCCGCCGAGATCGCGACGGCGACCAACGGCAACGCCTCGGCCGACTTCGCCGTCGCCGGGGTCGCCTTCGACAGCCGCGAGGTCGGCCCGGGCGACCTGTTCGTGGCGCTGACCGGCGAGAGCACCGATGGCCATCGCTTCCTCGACGGGGCGTTCGCACAGGGGGCCGCGGGCGCGATCGTCAGCCAGGCCAGCCCGCACCCGCATGTTCGCGTTGCCAATACGTTTGCGGCGCTCAACGATCTCGGCCGGGCCAGCCGGGCGCGGAGCGAAGCGCGGATCATCGGCGTCACGGGTTCGGTCGGCAAGACCAGCGCCAAGGAGGCGCTGTTCGCGGCGCTCGATCGCGGCGCACCGGGCGAGGTGCACCGCTCGGTCAAGAGCTACAACAATCATACCGGCGTGCCGCTGAGCCTCGCCCGGATGCTGCGGACCGCGCGGTTCGGCGTGTTCGAGATGGGGATGAACCATGCCGGCGAGCTGGCGGCGCTGACCCGGCTGGTGCGCCCGCACATCGCGATCATCACCGCGATCGCGCCCGCGCACACCGCCTTCTTTCCCGACGAAAGCGCGATCGCCGATGCCAAGGGCGAGATCTTCCAGGGCCTAGAGCCCGGTGGAGTCGCGATCGTCCCCTTCGACAGCCCGCATCGCGACCGGCTGATCGCCGCGGCGACGCCGCATGCCGGCCGGATCGTTACCTTCGGGCTCGACAAGGGCGCCGACGTGCGGGCGCTCGAGTCGATGCGGCTGCCGAGCGGGGCCTCGTTCGTCACCGCGCGGGTGGGCGAGCGCGAGCTCTCCTTCACGCTGTCGCAGCCGGGGATGCACTGGGTGTCCAACGCGCTGGCGGTGATCGCGGCGGTGGACGCCGCCGGCGGCGATCTCGGCCTCGCCGGGCTGGCGCTCGCCGATCTCGGCGGGCTCGCCGGGCGCGGCGCGCGGTTCACCGTGCCGGTCACGGAGGGCGAGGCGCTGGTGATCGACGAAAGCTACAACGCCAATCCCTCGTCGATGCGCGCAACGCTGGCGGTGCTCGGCGCCGAGCCGGGCCGGCACCTGGCGGTGCTCGGCGAGATGCGCGAGCTCGGCGCTGCCTCGGCCGATTATCATGCGGGCCTCGCCGAGCCGATCCTCGCCGCGCGCGTCGAGACGGCAGTGCTGGTCGGTGAAGCGATGGCGCCGCTGGCCGAAACGCTTGAGCATCGAATCAATGTCGTCCATGTGCCCGATGCTGCGACGGCGCTGGCCCGGATCCGGGGGCTGCTCGGCCCGGGAGACGCGGTGCTCGTCAAGGGATCGAATGGGGTGGGGCTGTCGCGCGTCATTGCGGGGCTCAAGGGCGGAACGACGTAGATGCTATATTGGATCGCCGCGCATCTGGGTTTTCCCCATGTGCTCAACCTCATCCGCTACCAGTCCTTTCGCTCGGGCGCGGCGGTGGCGACGGCGCTGCTGATCGGGCTGATCATCGGGCCCAAGTTCATCGGCTGGCTCCGCGTGCGCCAGGGCAAGGGGCAGCCGATCCGCGCCGACGGGCCGCAGACCCATCTCGCCAAGCGCGGCACGCCGACGATGGGCGGGCTGATGATCCTCACCTCGATGGTGTTGGCGATCCTGATCTGGATGGATCTCAGCAACCCTTATGTATGGGCGTGCCTGTTCGTGACCCTCGGCTTCGGCGCGATCGGCTTCCTCGACGATTACGACAAGGTGAAGAAGGCGAGCACCGCCGGCGTGCCCGGGCGGGTGCGGCTGCTGCTGGAGTTCGCCATCGCCGGCATCGCCTCGTGGATCATCATGGGCCAGAACGGGCCGCACCTGTTCCTGCCCTTTACCGACGGCGTCTATCTCAACCTCGGCTATGCCTTCCCGATCTTCGGTGCGTTCACGATCGTCGCCTTCGGCAATGCGGTGAACCTCACCGACGGGCTCGACGGCCTCGCGACGATGCCGGTGATCATCGCCAGCGTCGCCTTCATGCTGATCGCCTATCTCGCCGGCAACGCGAAGTTCGCGACATACCTCGGCATCCCGCACGTGCCGGGCGCGGGCGAGCTGGCGATCTTCTGCGGCGCGGTGATCGGCGCCGGCCTTGCCTTCCTGTGGTTCAACGCGCCGCCCGCGGCGGTGTTCATGGGCGACACCGGCAGCCTCGCGCTCGGCGGCGCGCTCGGCACGATCTCGGTGGTCGCGCACCATGAGATCGTGCTCGGGATCATCGGCGGCCTGTTCGTGGTCGAGGCCTTGTCGGTGATCATCCAGGTGTTCTTCTACAAGCGCACCGGCAAGAGGGTGTTCCGCATGGCGCCGATCCACCATCATTTCGAGCAACTGGGCTGGAGCGAGCCGACCGTGGTGATCCGCTTCTGGATCGTCAGCCTGGTGCTGGCGCTCGCCGGCCTCTCGACGTTGAAACTGCGGTGATCACCAGCCGCGCCTGGAGCGGGCAGCGCTACGCGGTGCTCGGGCTCGCCCGATCGGGGCTGTCGACCGCGAAGGCGCTGGCGGCGGCGGGGGCGCATGTCGTCGCCTGGGACACCGACCCCGGCGCGCGCGAGCGGGCAGGGCGGATCGACGGCGTGATGGTCCACGACCTCGAAAAGCTGCAGCTCGACGGCGCGGCCGGGCTGGTGGTGTCGCCGGGCGTTCCCCTCGATGGCCATGTGGTGGTGACGCGGGCGCGGGCCGCCGGGGTGCCGGTGATCGGCGACATCGAGTTGTTTGCCCAAGCCCGCGCGGAGCTGCCCGCCCACAAGGTGGTGGGGATCACCGGCACCAACGGCAAGTCGACCACCACTGCGCTGGTCCACCACATCCTCGAGAGCGCCGGCGTGCCGACGCTGATGGGCGGCAACATCGGGCTGCCGATCCTCGGCCAAGCGCCGCTCGCCGAGGGCGGGGTCTATGTGCTCGAGCTGTCGAGCTACCAGATCGATCTCACCCTGACGCTGGACTGCGACGTCGCGGTGCTGCTCAACATCACCCCCGACCATCTCGACCGCTACGACGGGTTCGAGGGCTATGCCGCCTCCAAGGCGCGGCTGTTTGCGATGCAGGCGGCCGATCACGATGCGGTTATAGGGATCGGTGATGCGCCCTCGGCCGCGATCGCGCGGACGCTGTCGGCGCGCGGCGAGCATCTCACCAAGATCGCGCCGGGCGTGTGCATGTTCCAGGGCGCCTGGCCGGCGCTGCAGGGGCCGCACAATGCCCAGAACGCGCTGGCGGCGATCGCGGTCGCCAAGGCGCTGGGCGTCGCCGAGGCCGCAATCGATCGCGGGCTGGCGAGCTTTACCGGCCTGCCGCACCGGATGGAGCGGATCGGCGAGATCGCCGGCGTCGCCTATGTCGACGACAGCAAGGCGACCAACGCCGAGAGCACCGCGCCCGCGCTCGGCGCATTCGCGCGGGTGCATTGGATCGTCGGCGGCCGTGCCAAGAGCGACGATCTCGACGCCTGCGCGCCCTACTTTTCCCATGTCGCCGCCGCCTATACGATCGGCGAGGCAGGGCCGCGGTTCGCCGCGCTGCTTCGCGGGCAGGTGCCCGTCGTCGAGCAAGCGGTGACGCTGGAGGCGGCGGTGCGCCATGCCGCCGCCGCCGCGCGGCCGGGCGACACGGTGCTGCTGTCGCCGGCCTGCGCCAGCTTCGACCAGTTTCGCGACTATGAGCAACGGGGCGACGCGTTCCGCGCCGCGGTGGAGGCGCTGGCATGACCGATGCGCGGGCAGGGACGATCGAGGGCGATTCGCTGATCGCCAAGGTCCGGCGACGGGGCGGCCGCGGCGATCGGTCGCCGCTCGGCACCTGGTTCTGGGACATCGACCGGATGCTGCTGCTGCTGACGCTGTTCCTGATCGCGATCGGGCTGGTCTCGGTGGCGGCGGCGAGCCCGGCGACCGCGGTGCGCTATTCGGGCGAGCACCGCCATTTCGCGCCGCTCTATTACTTCTGGCGGCAGCTGATCTGGGTGGGCGTGTCGCTGCCGGTGCTGTTCGGCGTCTCGATGCTGCCGGTGCCGCTGGCGCGGCGGCTGGCGCTGGTCGGCACGGCCGTGCTCGTCGTGCTGCTGGCGCTGACGCCGTTCGTCGGCGCGAGCATCAACGGCGCGCGGCGCTGGATCGGCTATGGCTTTGCGCAGCTGCAGCCGTCGGAGTTCCTGAAACCCTTCTTCATCGTCACCGTCGCCTGGCTGCTGTCGCTCAAGGCCAAGGACCAGGAGCTGCCGACGGTGGTGATCACCGGCGCGATGACCGCGCTGATCGCGGTGCTGCTGATGCTGCAGCCCGATTTCGGCCAGACGGTGATCTTCTGCACGGTGTGGCTGGCGCTGCTGATGATCGCGGGCACGCCGATGCGGGTGCTTGCCGGGATCGTCGCGATGGTGCCGATCGGGCTCGCCTGCGCCTATCTGTTCTATGGCGTGGCGCGCTCGCGGATCGATGCGTTCCTGTTTCCCGGGATCGATGGCGAGGGCGCGGGCGATCACTTCCAGACCAATGCCGCGCATGCGACGATCACCGCCGGCGGGCTGACCGGCACGGGGCCTGGCGGCGGCGTCGCCAAGTTCGGGCTGCCCGAAGCGCATACCGATTACATCTTCTCGGTGATCGGCGAGGAATTCGGGCTGATCGCGTGCATGATCGTCGCGCTGGTGTTCCTCGCCATCGTCGTGCGCGTGTTCGTCAAGCTGCTCGACGAGCAGGATGAGTTCAAGCTGCTTGCCGCCTCCGGTCTTGCCGTGCAATTCGGCGCGCAGGCGCTGGTGAGCATGGCGGTGAACACGGGCCTCGCTCCGTCCAAGGGGATGACGCTGCCGTTCATCAGCTATGGCGGCTCGTCGATGATCGCGCTGTCGATCGGCATGGGGCTGCTGCTCGCGTTCACGCGGCGCAACCCGTTCCTGACGCGCAGCCCGTATGTGGTGAAATGGGGCACACAGTGAGCAAGCATTACGTTCTCGCCGCCGGCGGCACCGGGGGGCACATGGTTCCCGCCGCGGCGCTGGCGGGGGAATTGATCCGCCGCGGCCACCGGGTGGCACTGGTCAGCGACGCGCGCGGGGTGCGCTTCCCCGAGCTGTTCGCCGAGGGTGTTGGGGGCGTGCAAACCCATGTGCTGCCGGCGGGTCGCTTCCAGGTAAAGCGGCCGCAGGGCTGGCCGGGCGCGGCGCGCGAGATGCTGCGCGGCCGCGCGATGGCACGCGAACTGTACCGGACGTTCAAGCCCGCCGCGGTGATCGGCTTTGGCGGCTATCCGGCGCTGCCGGCGCTGATGGCGGCGTTCGCCGACAACATCCCGACCTTGGTGCACGAGCAGAATGCGGTGCTCGGCCGGGTCAATCGCCTGGTTGCGAGCCGGGTGGGGGCGATCGCCACTTCCTATCGCCAGACGCTGCGGCTGGCGCCGAAGTTCTTCGCCAAATCGCATCTCGTCGGCAATCCAGTGCGCGAGGCGGTGCTTGCGCTGCGCGCCAAGCCCTATCCGTTGCTCGAGGAAGACGGCATCTTCCGCGTGCTCGTCACCGGCGGCAGCCAGGGCGCGAGCATCCTCAGCCAGGTGGTGCCCGATGGCCTTGCGATGCTGCCGGTCACCTTCCGTCGCCGGCTGCAGGTGACGCACCAGGCGCGGATCGAGGATATCGATGCGGTGCGGGCGAAATATGCCGAGCACCAGATCCCGGCCGAGCTCGCCACCTATCTGCCCGACATGCCCGAGCAGCTCGCCTGGGCGCATCTGGTGATCGCGCGCGCGGGTGCCTCGACGATCGCCGAGCTGACCGCCGCCGGGCGCCCCGCGATCCTGGTGCCGCTGCCGAGCGCGACCGACGACCACCAGACCGTCAACGCGCGCGAGGTGACTCAGGCGGGCGGTGCGCGCACCATCGCCCAGCCGGAGTTCACCGCGGTCGAGCTCGCCAAGCAGATGCAGAAGCTGGGGCTCGACCCGACCGCGCTGGAAAATGCCGCAGGCCGCGCCAAGAGCGTCGGTCGGCCACGCGCGGTGAGCGATCTCGCCGATCTGGTCGAGAGCCTGGACTCACCCGCGTCGCCGCTGCCGGTCGGCAAGGCACAGACCAAGGCGGCGTTCGCGTGAAGGGGGTCGCAACCGACATCGGCACGATCCACTTCGTCGGCATCGGCGGGATCGGCATGTCCGGCATTGCCGAGGTGATGAAGAACCTCGGCTACACGGTACAGGGCTCCGATGTTGCCGAAGGCTATGTGGTGCAGGGGCTGCGCGACAAGGGCATCCCGGTGATGATCGGCCATGCCGCGAGCAACGTCGACGATGCGGCGGTGGTGGTGGTCTCGACCGCGATCACGCGCACCAACCCCGAGGTCGAGGCCGCGCTCGAACGACGGGTGCCGGTGGTACGGCGCGCCGAGATGCTCGCCGAGCTGATGCGGCTCAAGTCGACGGTCGCGGTGGCGGGAACGCACGGCAAGACCACGACGACGTCGATGGTCGCGGCGCTGCTCGACGCCGGCGGGGTGGACCCGACCGTGATCAACGGCGGCATCATCAATTCCTACGGCTCTAACGCGCGGCTCGGCGCGAGCGACTGGATGGTGGTCGAGGCGGACGAGAGCGACGGCAGCTTCCTGCGGCTCGACGGCACGATTGCGGTGGTCACCAACATCGATCCCGAGCATCTCGACCACTACGGCTCGTTCGACGCGGTGAAGGACGCGTTTGTCGAGTTCGTCGAGAATGTGCCCTTCTATGGCGCGGCGCTGCTGTGCCTCGATCACCCCGAGGTGCAGAACGTGCTGCCGCGGGTGCGCGACCGGCGGGTGGTGACCTATGGCTTTTCCGCTCAAGCAGACGTGCGCGGCGTCAACGTCCAGCCGATCCCGGGCGGCAATCGCTTCGAGTGCATCGTGCGCAGCCGCGACGGCGCGACGCGATCGATCGAGGGGATCGAGCTGCCGATGCCCGGGCGGCACAATGTCCAGAACGCGCTCGCCGCGATCGGGGTCGCGCTCGAGCTCGGGATCGACGATGCGACCATCCAGCAGGGCTTCTCAAAGTTTGGCGGGGTCAAGCGGCGCTTCACCAAGGTCGGTGAGGTCGCCGTCACCGATGGCGGCAGCGCGACGATCATCGACGATTACGGCCATCATCCGGTCGAGATCCGCGCGGTGCTCGCGGCCGCGCGTGAGGGCGCGCAGGGCAGGGTGATCGCGGTGGTGCAGCCGCATCGCTACTCGCGGCTCGGCAACCTGATGGAGGACTTCCAGACCGCGTTCAACGATGCCGACCGGGTGCTGGTGACCCCTGTCTATGCCGCGGGCGAGGCGCCGGTAGAGGGTGTCTCCGCCGAGGCTTTGGTCGAGGGGTTGAAGCGGCGCGGGCATCGCTCGGCGGCGGTGGTCGCCGATGCGCACTCGCTTGCGGCCGAGCTGGCGGGCACGCTGCGCGCCGACGACATGGTGGTGTGCCTGGGCGCGGGTGACATCACCAAATGGGCGGCAGGGCTCGCGGACGGGATCGCTGCCCAGCCGGTGGCGGCGTGAGCGCGGCGGCGGCGACACTTCCCGCGGCGAAGGGGAAGGTCGAGCCGCAGGGCAGCCTTGCCGATTTCATCTGGTTCCGCACCGGCGGGCCGGCGGAGTGGCTGTTCCGGCCCGCCGACGCCGAGGATCTTGCGGCCTTCCTGCGCGAGCTCGATCCCGCCGTGCCGGTGCTGCCGGTGGGCGTCGGCTCCAATCTGATCGTTCGCGACGGCGGGGTGCCGGGCGTGGTGGTGCGGCTGCCCAAGGCGATGGCCAAGGTGTCGGTCGCCGATGGCCTGGTGCGCGCGGGCGGCGCGGCGATGGGGATCAGCGTCGCGAGCGCCGTCCGTGACGCCGGGATCGCCGGGCTCGAGTTCCTGCGCGGGATCCCCGGCACGGTGGGTGGTGCGGTGCGGATGAACGCGGGTGCGTATGGCCGCGATACCAGCGACATTCTGGTCGAGGTCACGGTGGTGACGCGCGAGGGCAGGATCGAGACCTGGCCGGCGGCGCGGCTCGGCTATACCTATCGTCATTCGGACCTGCCGGCGGGCGCGGTGGTGGTCGAGGCGTTGTTTTCGGGGACGCCGGGCGATCCGGCGACGATCGGCGCCGAAATGGACCGGATCGCCGCCGAGCGCGAGGCCTCGCAGCCGCTGCGCAGCCGCACCGGCGGCTCGACCTTCAAGAATCCCGACGGGCACAAGGCCTGGGCGCTGATCGATGCCGCCGGCTGCCGGGGGCTGACCCGCGGCGAGGCGCAGGTCTCGGAAAAGCATTGTAACTTCCTGCTCAACCTGGGCAACGCTGCCGCGGCGGACATCGAAGCGCTGGGCGAGGATGTGCGCGCGCGGGTCAAGGCACAGTCCGGCGTCGAGCTCGAGTGGGAAATCCAGCGGATCGGGGTGGCGGCGTGACCGGCGTGGCGCGATTGGGTGTGGATGGTTCCTGCGGATGCGGGAACGACGATTTTATCAGAGTGACGGAGTGTGCGTGTGACTGAGGCCCTTCACATCGTGGTGCTGATGGGTGGCTGGTCGGCCGAGCGCGAGGTATCGTTGCTGTCCGGCAAGGGCGTCGCCGATGCGCTCGAGAGCCTGGGCCATCGCGTCACGCGGATCGACATGGATCGCGGTGTCGCGCGCGCGCTGTCGGCGGCGCAGCCCGATCTCGTCTTCAACGCGCTCCACGGCACCCCCGGCGAGGATGGCAGCGTCCAGGGCATGCTCGACCTGATGGGAATCCCCTATACCCATTCGGGGCTCGCAACCTCGGTGGTGGCGATCGACAAGGTGCTGACCAAGCAGGTGCTGGTGCCGCACGGCGTGCCGATGCCGGGCGGCCGGATCGTCAAGTCCGCCGAGATCTTCGAGCGCGATCCGCTGCAGCGGCCTTATGTGCTCAAGCCCGTCAACGAGGGCTCGTCGGTGGGCGTCGCGATCGTCACCGATGACGGCAATTACGGCAATCCGATCGGCCGCGACGTGCAAGGCCCGTGGCAGGAGTTCGACGAGCTGCTTGCCGAACCCTATGTCCGCGGCCGCGAGCTGACGACGGCGGTGCTGGGCACGCGGGCGCTGGGCGTCACCGAACTCAAGCCCAAGAACGGCTGGTATGATTTCGACGCCAAGTACACCGACGGGCTCACCGAGCATGTCTGCCCGGCCGATATCCCCGACGAGATCGCCGAGGCGTGCAAGGCGGTGGCGCTCGAGGCGCACCGGCTGCTCGGCTGCAAGGGCGCGTCGCGCTCCGATTTCCGCTGGGACGACGAACGCGGGGTGGACGGGCTGTTCCTGCTCGAGGTCAACACCCAGCCGGGCATGACCCCCTTGAGCCTCGTGCCCGAACAGGCGAAGCATGTCGGCATGAGCTATCCCGACCTGGTCCAGGCGATCGTCGACGAAGCGCTGGCGGATGCCGCGGCGGCGCGGGAGCGGCGGGGGTGAGCCGCACCATCAAGCGCGGGCCGCCGCCCAAGCGCCCGGCGCCGCGGCGCAAGCAGCCGGTGAAGAAGGTGTCGGTGCTCGACCGGTTGGTCGGCATGATGCCGGTCAGCGAGGAAACGTTGCGCAAGGCGGCGACCTGGACCTTCACCGGCGTCGCCATCGCCGCGGTGCTCGCCGGGGTGACCTGGATCGGTGTGCCCGGGATGATCGGCACCGCGATCGCCGAGGGCGCGGGGCGGGCCGGGTTTCGCGTCGAGGAGATCGAGGTCACCGGCCTCAAGCGGATGGACCGGATGAGCGTCTATGCGGTGGCGCTCGACCAGCAGAGCCGGGCGATGCCCTTGGTCGACCTCGAATCGGTGCGCCAGAAGCTGCTGCGCTATGGCTGGATCGCGGATGCGCATGTGTCGCGGCGGCTGCCGGATACGCTGCTGGTCGACATCGTCGAACGGACGCCGGCGGCGGTGTGGCAGGATAATGGCCAGCTGACGCTGATCGATGCCTCGGGCGTGCTGCTCGAGCCGGTGCAGCCCGACGCGATCCCCGATCTGCCGCTGGTGATCGGCCCCGGCGCCGACCGGCAGGAGCCGGGCTATCAGACGCTGCTCGCCGCGGCGCCGGCGCTCAAACCCCGGGTCAAGGCCGCGACCTGGATCGGCAACCGGCGCTGGGACCTCACCTTCGACAGCGGCGAAACGCTGGCGTTGCCGGAGGATGGCGCGCCGGCGGCGTTGCTCAAGTTCGCCGAGCTCGATGGCGCCCGACCGCTGCTGGGGCGCGGCTGGATCCGCTTCGACATGCGTGATCCAGCGAAGTTGGTGGCGCGCAAGCCAGGTGCTAACATGGCCCGCGCGATGCCGACGCCGAGCGAGAGCGCGGCACCGGCGGCAACGACGACTGACACTCAACCCGGGGTTGAAGGCTGATGGCGAAGGTAGCACCGGAAGGACTGATCACCGCGCTCGATATCGGCTCGTCGAAGGTATCGGCGATGATCGCGCAGAAGGGCGACGGCGGCGAGCTGATCGTGCTCGGCACCGGCCAGCGCGAGAGCCGCGGCGTCAAACGCGGCTACATCGCCGACATGGGCGCGACCGAGGCGGCGGTGCGCGAGGCGGTGGAGCAGGCCGAGCGGATCGCCGGAATTAATATTGAAAATGTCTGGGTGGGCTTCTCCGCCGGTGGGCTCGTCAGCGATGTTGCCGAGGTCGAGTTCGAGCTCGGCGGCCATCGTGTCGAGCAGCAGGACATCGACGCGCTGCTCGCCGCGGGGCGCAACTCGATCGACCCGCAGGGGCGGATGGTGCTCCACGCGCAGCCGGCGCTGTACACGCTCGACGGGCTGACCGGGGTCAAGAAGCCGCTCGGGCTGCATGCCGACCGGCTCGGCGTCCACATCCATGTCGTCGCCGCCGACGGCTCGCCGGTGCGCAACCTCGACCTGTGCGTGCGCTCGGCGCATCTCGAGGTGAAGTCGATCATCGCCTCGCCGGTGGCGACCGGGCTCGCCTGCCTCAGCGAGGAAGAGCGCGAGCTCGGCGTCGCGCTGGTGGAGCTCGGCGCGGGGATCACCAACGTCTCGCTCTTCGCCGGCGGCATGCTAGTCGGCCTGTGCTCGCTGGCGATGGGCGGGCAGGACATCACCGACGACATCGCCTCCGCCTTCGGCACCCGCCGCGCGCAGGCGGAGCGGATGAAATGCTTCCACGGCTCGGCCAATGCGTCGCCGCGCGACAACCACGAGATGATCCCGGTGATGCCGATCGCCGCCGAGGACGACGAGCATGGCGGCATGCAGATCACCAAGGCGCAGCTGATCGGCGTCGTCCGCCAGCGGCTGGAGCATCAGATCGGCGAGATCCGCAAGGCGCTGGCGCAGCTCAAGTTCGAAGGGCCGGTAGGCCGCCAGGTGGTGCTGACCGGCGGCGGCGCCGAGCTGAAGGGCATCGCCGACTATGCGCAGCAGGCGCTCGGCCGCTCGGTGCGGATCGGCCGACCGCGTGGGCTGACCGCGCTGCCGGAGGCACATGGCGGCCCGGCATTCGCGACGCTGGCGGGCCTGGCCTTCTATGCCGCGACCGACCCGATCGACCTGCGCGGCATCGCCGCCCAGCCACAAACCGTTCATCGTCAGAAGGGCATGGGCATGATGCGAAAGTTGATCCAGGCGGCGCGCGCGAATTATTGAACTTTGGTGACGTTGCGCATGTGTTTTCAGTGGTACAGCGCGACCCATTGAGGCAAAAGGTTAATTGAGCCCCGGCGTCGATCACCGGGTGGGGCGGAGAAAGTTTAGGCCATGAGCATCGAATTCATCACTCCCGAGGTCGACGAGCTGACGCCGCGTATCGCGGTGATCGGTGTCGGCGGAGCCGGCGGCAACGCCATCGCCAACATGATGCGCGCCGACGTCCAGGGGGTCGATTTCCTGGTGGCGAACACCGATGCGCAGGCCCTCAAGAGCTCGATCGCGCCGCAGCGCATCCAGCTCGGCGCCAAGATCACGCAAGGGCTGGGCGCCGGATCGCGCCCCGAGATCGGCCGCGCGGCGGCGGAAGAGACGATCGATGATCTCGCCAAGCGGCTCGAGGGCGCACACATGTGCTTCATCGCCGCGGGCATGGGCGGCGGCACCGGCACCGGTGCCGCGCCGGTTATCGCCAAGGCCGCCCGCGACATGGGCATCCTGACGGTGGGTGTGGTCACCAAGCCGTTCAGCTTCGAGGGCAACCGCCGCGCCAAGAGCGCCGACGGCGGCATCGAGGAGCTGCAGAAGTATGTCGACACGCTGATCGTCATCCCCAACCAGAATCTCTTCCTGATCGCCAATGCGAACACGACCTTCAAGGAAGCGTTCGAGATGGCCGACGAGGTGCTGCAGCAGGGTGTGCGCGGCATCACCGACCTGATGGTGATGCCCGGCCTGATCAACCTCGACTTCGCCGACGTCCGCTCCGTGATGCAGGAGATGGGCAAGGCGATGATGGGCACCGGCGAGGCGAGCGGCGACAACCGCGCGCTCGAGGCCGCGCAGAAGGCGATCGCCAACCCGCTGCTCGACGGCGTCAGCATGCAGGGCGCCAAGGGCGTGATCATCTCGATCACCGGCGGCGACGACATGCGCCTGCTCGAGGTGGACGAGGCCGCCAACCACATCCGCGACCTGGTCGATCCCGATGCCAACATCATCTGGGGCTCGGCGTTTAATCCCGAGCTCGAGGGCAAGATCCGCGTCAGCGTGGTCGCCACCGGCATCGAGGCGCAGGAGCGCCCGGTGACGCCGCCAGGTGCCGAGACGACCAAGTCGTTCAGCTTCGGCATGGGCCGCAAGACCGACGATAACACCTCGTTCCGCCCGAGCGCGCCGGCCGAGCCGGCAGCGGCGACGCCGCCGGCAGCTGCCCCGGCAGCCGCCGCACCCGTATCGGCACCCAAGCCGGCGGTCGCGTTCCAACCGGCCGCGGCACCGCAGCCCGAGGTCGAGCCGTTCGACCTGTCGGCCGCGGACGAGATTCAGCCGGAAGCGAGCCATGGCGCCGCTGCGGACGACGAACTGGTGCTCGGCGCCGAGACGATGGTGCCGCAGCAGCCCAAACCGTTTGCCAGCGCCGGCCAGCCCGCGGCGGCAGCACGGCCGGTGCCGACCCCCGCGGCCGACGAGGGTGGCGCGCGTCGTCGCTGGCTTGCGCCGGGTAACGAGGCCCCCGCGGCCGAGCCGGTGGCGCAGCCACGCGTCAAGCTCGGCGGCACGCTGTTCGAGCGCATGTCCAACGCCGCCCGCGGCGCGGCGCGCGAGGACGGCGAGGGCGACGGCAAGGAGCCGCTCGACATCCCGCGCTTCCTGCATCGCCAGAACAACCAGTAAGCACCAGCCCGTCGCCCCGGCCCTTGTGGCCGGGGCGAGGTCGGTTCGGCCCGGTGTGTGCCGGCGGCGGCATGTTCGTCGTTGCCGCGCCTCCATTCACCGCGTGATCGCCGGCCGGACATTGCCGGTTCAGGCGGGCTCGTTTCTATGTCGCCGGTCCCCATGCGCTTCTTGATCCCGGTCTTTCTCGCCCTCGCTCCGGCGCCACTCCTCGCCCAGGCGATGGTGCAGCCGCTGCCCGGCACCACCGATGCCGACCGGCTGGCCGAGCAGATGCGCGCGCTGGCGGTGAACCCGCGCGACGTGAACGCGCTGATCTCGGCGGGCGAGCTGTCGCTGGGGCTGGGCGATCTGAGCGGCGCGGCGTCGCTGTTCGCACGGGCGGAGAAGGTCTCGCCGGGCAATCCGCGGATCAAGGCGGGGCAGGGATCGATCCTGGTCCGCTCCGAGCGCCCCGGCGAGGCGCTGCGCTATTTCGCCCAGGCCGAGGCCGCGGGGCTGGCGCCGAGCGCCTTTGCCGCCGACCGCGGCCTCGCCTATGACCTGATCGGCGAGCAGGAGCGCGCCCAGCGCGACTACCGGCTGGCGTTGAAGGCCGGGCCGGATGCCGAGATCACGAAGCGCTATGCGCTGTCGCTCGGCATCTCGGGCAAGCGCGACGCGGCGCTGGAACAGCTCGACCCATTGCTGCGCGGCAGCGATCGCAGCGCCTGGCGGATCCGCGCCTTCGTGCTGGCGATGGGCGGCGATACGGCGGGTGCGGAGAAGATCGCCACCACCATGCTGCCGCCGGGCATGGCCGGGGGGCTGCAGCCGTTCTTCCAGCGGCTGCCGTCGCTGCCCGCGACCGACCGCGCCTTTGCGGTGCATTTCGGCGAGGTCCATTCCACCCCGGAGCGGCTCGCCGACGCGCGGCTGGTGCCGCCGCTGGCTGCGCTCGCGCCGGAGCCGCAGCCGGTCTTGCTCGCCGCCACCACCGCCGTGGCCCCCGCGACAGGCAAGAAGGACCGTCGTGGCCGCGCCCGGCCGGGCCGGACGGCGCTCGCCGCGGCGACTCCGGTCCAGACGACGCCCGTGCAGGCGGCGCCCACGCAGTCGGTTCCGACCCCGCCGCCGGTGCTGGCGCAGGTGCAGCCGTTGCCCGCGCCCGCTGCCGTTCGCGAGACCCGGCCCGCGGCGAGCGCCAGCGCGCCGCTGATGGTCCAGCCGCTGCCGCCACAGATGGCGGCGACGACGACCACGACGGTGGCGACCGCATCACCATCAACGACGACACAAGCGCGGGTGCCGACGCCGGGCCCGCCGGTCGCGATGGTGCCGAGCAGCCAGCCGACGCCGGCGGTGACCTTCAGCCGGCCGCCCGCGGTTACGGCCGTGCAGCCGAGTGCCGTGCCGACGCGGCCGGCGTTGGTGGCAAGCCAGAACGGTGGGATCGCGGCGTCGTCGCCGAGCACCGCCGCCACGGTCGTGCCGGGGCCGACGGTGCTGGCCAACACCCCGGCGGCCGCGCCGGCGTCGGTGGTGGCACCGACGCCGGCTGCCCCGCCGCCGGTTGCGACCGACACCACGCCGTCGCCGGCGGAGCATGCGGCCGCGGTGCGCGATACCGAGAACCTGGTGCTGGCGCGGATCATTGCCGGGCTGTCGATCCCGGCATCCGAGCTCGGCGTCGGCGAGCCGGTGAGGGCGTCGGCCCCGTCACCGGCGCCGACGGACGATGCCGCGCGGGTGCTCGCCGAGGCCAAGGCCAAGGAAGCGCGCGATGCGCTTGCCGAAAAGGCGCTTGCCGCCAAGAACGCCGCGGCGAAGCGTGCGGCCGATCGCAAGGCGGTGGCCGACAAGAAGGCGCTGGCGGCCAAGAAGGCAGCCGATGAGGAAAAGGCGGCCGCGGCCAAGGAAGAGGCCGAGGAGCGCAAGCTCGCGCGCGCCAACCCCGAGCGAATCTGGGTGCAGGTCGCTGGCGGCGCCTATGAAGGCGATCTGCCCAAGGCCTGGGCCTCGGTGAAGGTTAAGGCACCCGCGGCCTTTGCCGGTCGCCAGGGCTGGACGACGCCGCTGCGCGCCACCAACCGCGTGCTCGCCGGACCGTTCAAGACCGATGCCGAGGCGCGCGCCTTCGTCAACCAGCTGACCAAGGCGGGGGTGTCTTCCTTCTCCTTCACCAGCGACGCCGGCCAGCCAGTCAAGCGATTGCCCGCCAAATGAGCGCTGCTGCGCCCTGGGCTTCGGACCCGGCGCGCAGCAGAGGTCGCCTTCACGAAGAACAGAACGGGTCCACCCGCGGCCCGCGCGACGCCTTCCAGCGCGATCGCGACCGAATCATCCACTCGATCAGCTTCCGCCGGCTGCGCCACAAGACGCAGGTGTTCATGGCGCCCGACGGCGACCATTTCCGCGTGCGGCTGACCCATAGCCTGGAGGTGGCGCAGATCGGCCGGACGATCGCGCGGGTGCTGGGGCTCAACGAGGATCTCACCGAGGCGCTGTGCCTGGCGCACGACATCGGCCACCCGCCGTTCGGCCATGCCGGCGAGGATGCGCTGAAGGCGGCGCTCGCGGGCGCCGGCGGGTTCGATCACAACGGTCATACGCTGCGCACGCTGATGGAGATCGAGCGACCGTATCCGTTGTGGAACGGGCTCAACCTCAGCTGGGAAACGCTCGAAGGCCTGGCCAAGCATAACGGGCCGGTGCGCCACCCCGGCTGGGCGCTGGCAGCGGCGGATGCGGCGCTGCCGCTCGATCTGCTCGGCCATTCGAGTCTGGAGGCGCAGGTCGCCGCGATCGCTGACGACATCGCCTACGACAATCATGACATCGACGACGGCCTGCGAGCGGGGCTGCTGACGCTCGACCAGCTGCTCGCGGTGCCGATCGTCGCTGCCGGCTGGGACGTGGCCCGCGCGCGCTTTCCCGATGTCGCCCCCAAGCGGCTGGCGAGCGAGCTGGTGCGCAGCCAGATCGGGGTGATGGTCAACGACCTGATCGAGGAAACGCAGCGGCGGGTGGCCGCGGCTGGCGTGAGCAGCGCCGAGGACGTGCGCGCGGCGGGCCATGCGCTGTGCGGCTTCTCGCCGGCGATGCGCGAGCAGGAGCGCGACCTCAAGCGCTTCATGTACGCCAATCTCTACCATCACCCGCGCCAGCTCGCCGCGGCGGACGCGGCGCATGGCATCGTCACCGGGCTGTTCGCCGCCTATGGCGCGGACCCGGGTGCGATGACCGGCGACTGGTGCGACGAGGTGCCGCAGGACGAGCCCGGGCGGAGCCGGCACATCGCCGATTTCATCGCCGGGATGACCGACCGGTTCGCGGTGGCGCGCTATCGCGAGCTGGTGGGGCCGATCGATCTGCCGGACGGGTTCTAGGCCAGACCGTCGTCGGGCCGTTACTCCCGCGGACGCTTGGGTCTCTTGCGGCTCCGGTCACGCCTTGCGGCTTGGAGATCCCAGCAGTCGCCGGGATGACGAGGGGAGCGCACGCGCACGTTTTGCACCGTGCCGCCCCTTGGGCTAGGGCCGCCGGATGACGCTTTATACCCGCTTCGCCGCGCATCTGGATGCGGCGCTCGACGCCTTGGTCGCTGCCGGTTCGCTCCCCGAGGGGCTGGACCGCAACAACGTGACGGTGGAGCCGCCGCGCGACACCAGCCATGGCGATCTCGCCACCAATGCCGCGATGGTGCTGGCCAAGCCGGCCGGGACCAACCCGCGCGCGCTGGCCGAGGCGCTGTCGGCCGAATTGCGCAGGCTCGATGAGGTCGCCGAGGTCAGCGTGGCCGGGCCGGGGTTCATCAACCTGCGCCTGATCGACGATGCGTGGCGCGCCGAGCTGTCCGCGATCGAGGCGGCCGGCGCCGATTACGGCCGCTCGACCCAGGGCGCGGGGGTGACCGTCAACATCGAATATGTATCCGCCAACCCGACCGGGCCGATGCACATGGGCCATTGTCGCGGCGCGGTGGTGGGCGATGCGCTGGCGAGCCTGCTCGAATTCGCCGGCCACACGGTGATCCGCGAATATTATGTCAACGATGCCGGCGGGCAGGTCGACGTGCTCGCGCGCTCGGTGCACCTGCGCTACCGCGAGGCGCTGGGCGAGACGATCGCCATCCCCGAGGGGCTGTACCCGGGCGATTATCTGGTGCCGGTGGGGCAGGCCCTCGCCGCCGAATTCGGGGATCGCTTTGTCGATGCGCCCGAGTCCGAGTGGCTGGCGCTGTTCCGCACCCGCGCGGTGGCGGCGATGATGGTGATGATCCGCAGCGATCTCGCGCTGCTCGGCATCCACCACGATCTGTTCTCGTCCGAGGCCGCGCTGCAGGCCGAGGGCAAGCCCGAGGCGGCGGAGGCCGAGCTGCGCGCGCGCGGGCTGATCTATGACGGCGTGCTCGAGGCGCCCAAGGGCGAGACGCCCGACGATTGGGAGCCGGTGGAGCTGCCGCTGTTCCGCTCCACCGCGTTTGGCGACGACCAGGACCGGCCGATCAAGAAGTCGAATGGCCAATGGACCTATTTCGGCGCCGATCTCGCTTACCACTTCCAGAAGAGCCAGACTGCGGATCAGCTGATCGACATCTGGGGCGCCGACCATGCCGGCACCGTCAAGCGGATCGTCGCCGCGGTGGCGGCGCTGACCGGCGGCAAGACTCGCTTCGACGTCAAGCTCGTCCAGATGGTGCGGCTGCTGCGCGGCGGCGAGCCGGTCAAGATGTCCAAGCGCGCGGGCAATTTCGTGACGCTCGCCGATGTCGTCCGCGAGGTCGGCAAGGACGTGGTGCGCTTCACCATGCTCACCCGCCGCTCGGATGCGCAGATGGACTTCGATTTCGCCAAGGTGGTGGAGGCGTCCAAGGACAATACGGTGTTCTACGTGCAATATGCGCATGCGCGGGTCGCCTCGCTGCACCGGCGCACCGCCGAGGCGGGGATCACCGCGGGCGCGGCCGACCTGTCCCGCCTTGATACGGAGGAGCTCGCGCTGGTGAAGCTCGCGGCGCAGTTTCCGCGGGTGGTCGAGACCGCCGCGACGGCGCGCGAGCCGCACCGGATTGCGTTTTATCTCTACGACTTGGCTGCCGCCTTCCATGCCTTGTGGAACGTCGGCAACGACAGCCCGGACCGGCGCTTCCTGGTGGTCGACGATGCCGAGGCGACTCGCGCACGTCTGTTCTTGGCGTCGGCCGTTGCGCAGATTATTCATAACGGGCTCGCTATTATGGGCGTGGTAGCGGTGTCGGAGATGAAGTGATGGCCGAGGGACTGGATCTGCGCGAAGAGGACCGGCTGCCCTGGCTCGAGACCGTCGAGCCGGACGAGGACGAGGGCCCGCCGATCGGCAAGGTGATCGCGCTGGTCGTGGTCGGCCTCGCCGTGCTCGCCGCGATCGTGTTTGGCATCTACAAGCTGCAGACCCACAAGGTTGCGGACGGGGAGATCATCGCCGCGCAGGACGGCGACTATAAGATCAAGCCCGACGATCCCGGCGGGCTCAAGGTGAAGGGCGAAGGCGATGCCGCGATCGCGACCAGCGCCGGCAAGGCGGGCAATGGTGCGATCGATCTCAACGCCGTCCCCGAGAAGCCGGTCGATGGCCACCGGGTGACCCCCGGGGCCAAGCCGGCGGGCACCGGCGGCAGCAACGCGGTCGCCCAGGTACCCGCGTCGGGCGGGCGGCTGGTCGCCACTGCACCGGTGGCGGTGGCGCGCAATCACGCCGCCACGGTTGCCGGTGGCGGCTCGCTGGTCCAGCTCGGCGCCTATCCGAGCGAGACGGTCGCCAATGCGGCCTGGAACGGATTCGCCAAGCGCTTCAGCTACCTCGCGCCGCTCGGCAAATCGGTGCAGCCGGTCGCGACCGGCGGGCGGACCTTGTACCGGCTGCGGGTCAATGCCGGCAGCGCCAACCAGGCGGCGGATATCTGCGGGCGGCTGCGGGTGGCGGGCGAAAGCTGCTTCGTCGCGAGCTGAACCGCGCCATCGGGCGGCGTAGCGCGCATCAGGATAGAGGATGTTTGGCCGCGCCGCTCGACTAGGCTAGGCCGGGCGGCATGAAGCCAGTCATCTTCGGCCTCTCGGGCCTCGCGCTTACGCCAGCGGAACGCGCCTTCTTCGCCGAGGTGGAGCCTGCGGGCTACATCCTGTTCAAGCGCAATATCGAGAATCGTGACCAGGTCAGGGCGCTGACCGATTCGCTGCGCGCGTTGAGCGGGCGTGACGAGCTGCCGATCCTGATCGACCAGGAAGGCGGCCGGGTGGCGCGGATGGGGCCGCCGGCATGGCCTGCGTTCCCGGCGGGGCCGGCGTTCGACGAACTCTACAAGCAGGCGCCGATGTCGGCGATCCAGGCGATGCGCGCCAATGGCCAGGCGCTGGGGCTGATGCTGAGCGAGGTCGGCATCACCGTGAATTGCGCGCCGCTGCTCGACGTCGTCCAACCCGACACCACCGAGGCAGTTGCCTGCCGAGCCTATGGCAGCGAGCCGATGCAGGTCGCGGCGCTGGGGCGGGCGATGCTCGAAGGGCTGGCGGCGGGCGGTGTGATCGGTGTCGTCAAGCACATGCCCGGGCATGGCCGCTCGCAGCTCGACAGCCATTACGACCTGCCGACCGTCACCGCACCTGCCGCCGACCTCGAGGTGGATGTCGAACCGTTCCGCACCCTTGCCCACGCGTCGATGGGGATGACCTCGCACATCGTGTTCCAGGCCTGGGACGCCGAGCGGCCGGCGACGCTGTCGCCGATCGTCATCGAGCAGGTGATCCGCGGCCAGATCGGCTTCGACGGGCTGCTGATGACCGACGACATCGACATGAAGGCGCTGAGCGGGACCGCGGGGGACAAGGCCGCCGCGGCGATCGCCGCCGGCTGCGACCTGGTGCTCGACTGCTGGGCGCGGATGGACGAGATGGTCGAGATCGCCGGCCGACTAGGCGAGATCAGCGCTGTGGCGCGCGCGCGGCTGGAGCGGGCAATGGCCGGCCGCGGGGCCCCGCAAGGTGAGTTCGACGCGCTGATTGCGCGGCGGGACCAGTTCCTGCTGCTGGCTTGATTTCACTTCCGTCGTCATGCTGAACTTGTTTCAGCATCCATGGCCCGCGCTCGCCGCTCGCTTGCTGGTCGTTTGGGGTCATGGATCCTGAAACAAGTTCAGGATGACGGACAAGGGATGAGAGATGGTGGTGGCGGGCGGCAAGCGATGCCGTTGCCCATCGTCCGCTGATCGCCCTACACACGCCGCATGGCCAGTGACGCCGACACGCTGACGCTCGACATCGAGGGATGGGAAGGGCCGCTCGACCTGCTGCTTGCGCTGGCGCGATCGCAGAAGGTGGATTTGCGCGCGATCTCGATCCTCGCGTTGGTGGAGCAATATCTCGGCTTCATCGAGCGGGCGCAGGCGCTGCGGCTGGAGATCGCCGCCGATTATCTGGTGATGGCGGCGTGGCTGGCCTATCTCAAATCGGCGCTGTTGCTGCCGCGCGATCCCGAGCAGGAGCCGAGCCCCGAGGAGCTGGCGCTGCGCCTGCAATTGCGGCTCGAGCGGCTCGGCGCGATGCGCGAGGCCGGCGCGCGGCTGATGGCGCGCGACCGGCTAGGGCGCGACGTGTTCGTGCGCGATGCGCCTCAGGGGTTGCGGACGGTACGCAAGGCGCAGTGGCAGGCGGAAATCTATGATCTGATCGCCGCCTACGGCCGGATCAGCGCGCGGACGAGGCCGGTGATGCATGTCGTTGCCGATCGCGAAGTGGTCACGCTGGAGGCGGCGTTGGAGCGGATCTCGGCATTGATCGGGGCGCGGATCGACTGGAGCACAATCGAGAGCTTCCTGCCGGACGGATCGGACCGGTTGCGCAAATCGGCGCTGGCCTCATCATTCCTGGCGGCGCTGGAGCTCGCCAAGCAGGGCCGGGTGGAATTGCGCCAGCACTCGCCGTTCGCGCCGCTGTATGTGCGAGCGTTGCGGTGACGCCACCCGACGAGTTCGTCCGCGCGGTGGAGGCGGTGCTGTTCGCGGCCGCCGAGCCGCTGACGGTGGAAGCGATCCGCGCGCATGCCGGCGAGGGCGACGTGCGCGCGGCCTTGGCGCGGCTGACCGGCGACTATGCCGGACGCGGCATCGGCATCGTCCGCCGTGGCGATCGCTGGCATTTCGAGACGGCGGCGGACATGGCGCACCTGCTGCGCCGCGATCGCGAGGAACCGCGCAAGCTCAGCCGCGCCGGGATCGAGACGCTGGCGATCATCGCCTATCACGAGCCCGTCACCCGCGCCGAGGTCGAGGCGATCCGCGGGGTGCAGATCAGCAAGGGCACGCTCGACGTGCTGATGGAGGCCGGCTGGGTGCGCCCCGCCGGCCGCCGCGAGGTGCCCGGACGGCCGCTGATGTTCGCGACCACGCCCGGGTTCCTGGCCCATTTCGGGCTGGAAAGCCGCCGCGACCTGCCTGGAATCGCCGACCTCAAGGCCGCGGGGCTGCTCGACCCGGTGGATCTGGCGATGATGGAGGCGGACACGGCTTTGGAGGTGGCCAAGGCGACCGAGACGGACTAGACAGACTTTCGTTTCAGGAGACATGCCATGGGCAGCTTCAGCCCGATTCACCTTCTCGTGCTTGCCGTCGTGGCCATCTTGTTGCTTGGCGGCGGTCGTTTCTCGAACCTGATGGGCGATGTCGCCAAGGGTGTGAAGAACTTCAAGAAGGGCATGGCCGAGGAAGACGCCGAGGATCGCAAGCCATCGGCGCGCATCGAGGCGCAGAAGTCCGCCGAGCCCGCGTTCGACCGTGATGGCGAGCGCGTGCGCGACGACCGCTAAGTCCCTTCTGCTCCGACGCTAGGCGCTCATGTTCGGTATCGATTCGTCCGAATTCCTCGTGGTGGCGCTCGTCGCGCTGGTTGTGATCGGACCCAAGGACCTGCCCAAGGCGATGCGGGTCGTCGGCTATTGGGTCGGCAAGGCGCGCGGCGTCGCGCGCCAGTTTCGCGAAGGCTTCGACAACATGGTGCGCGAGGCTGAACTCGAAGAGATGGAAAAGCGCTGGGCGGCAGAGAATGAGCGGATCATGCGCGAGCATGCGGCGCCTGCAGCGGACGTCGCAGCGCCGGCCGACGGCGAGCCTGCCGTGGGCGCGACCCCGCCGCTGGCCGATCAGCATGCCGATCACGAAGCCGATCATCGGGCCGATCAGGCCGATCAGCATGCCGATCAGCCGATCATGGTCGAGAAGCCGGTGGTGATCGCCGCGCCCGTTGATCATCCTGCGCCCACGCCTGACGGGGCGCCCTCATGAGCGACGACGCCGAGATCGACGCCAGCCGCGCGCCGTTGCTCGAACATCTGGTCGAGCTGCGCCGGCGGCTGCTCTATTGCATCGTGTCGGTCGTCGTCTGCTTCGGCGTGGCGATGTATTTCGTCGAGCCGATCTTCGCCTTCCTGCTGAAGCCGCTGTCCAACGCCGGGCAGAAGGAAGTGATCTTCACCACCGTCTATGGCGGTTTCTTCACCGAGGTGAAGCTCGCATTCTTCGCGGCGATGATGCTGAGCTTCCCGGTGATCGCCAACCAATTGTGGCGGTTCATCGCGCCGGGGCTCTACCGTAAGGAAAAGCGGGCGCTGCTGCCGTTCCTGCTGGCGACACCGGTGCTGTTCATCGCCGGCGCGTCGATGGCTTATTTTGTCGCGGTGCCGATGGCGCTGCACTTCCTGCTTGGTTATTCGGGCATGGTCGGCGGCGTGAAGCGCCAGGCGCTGCCCGACATCGCCGAATATCTGCGCTTCATCATGCAGTTCCTGTTCGGCTTCGGCATCGCCTTCCTGCTGCCGGTCTTGCTGATGCTGCTCGAGCGGGCCGGGATCGTCACCCGCCAGCAGCTGATCGGCGCGCGCCGCTACTCGATCGTTGCCGCCTTCGCGATCTCCGCGGTGCTGACGCCGCCCGATGTCGGCTCGCAGCTGCTGCTCGCGATCCCGCTGTGCATCCTCTACGAGGCCGCGCTGATCGGGATCTGGTTCACTGAGCGCAAGCGCGCCCGAGAAGCCGCGCTGGTCGAAACCGCCGACGTCTGACGCGGGTGGCGCGCGATTGGCGGGCAGGCGCTGCCGGCTAGCCAGGCCATCGGGCACAAAAAAGCCCTCGCTCCCGGTGGAAGCGAGGGCTTTTTCGTTCAGCCGGGTAACAGCTTACTTGGCGCCTTCAGCCGCACCAGCGACCGCGTCGCCTGCCGAGCTGACATCGCGGCCTGCACCCTTGACGGTGTTGCACGCGCTGACCATGAGCGCGCCGGCGACCAGTGCCAGACCAACAAATTTACGCATGAGATTCCTCCTGAACGAGCATGAATGCCGTCAATGGGAATGATCGGAGCAGCGTTTTCGTTCCGGCGGCGCAACCGGTTTTTGCCGCATCGCACCCTAGCGTCCGGGAAGATCAAAGCTGGGAGATGAATTAAGGCCCGGAAGCACCACCGGGGGGGGGAGGGTGGGTGCTTCCGGGCCTATGTCGTGGATCGCGAGAGCGGGGGGGCATAAGGTCGCGATCCGGAATGAAAAACGAGCTTGGCGCCGACTGGTTCCAGCCTTTCTGCCTAAGCTGGAAAGTTTTTCAGTCGCGCCCGAGCACCGCGATCGCGATCTCATAGGCGCCGGTGAGCGGATCGTGATGCAGCGGCGAGCGGAGCTGGCGCGACAGGCCCTCCATCACCCGGCCGTAGCGCGTGGTTAGCATGGTGCGCAGCACGTCGCTCTCCACCAACGCGCGCGACACGACCCGCAGCAGGGCGCGCCCTTCGACCTCGGCCGGCTTGACCGCAACGCGTATCTGCGCGGCGGGATCGCAGCTCATTGCCAGTTCGATCATCTCGGTGACGAGGAACGCGACCGCGACCGCGACATCCTGATTGACCAGATAGGGATCGACGTCGAGCGCGATACCGATGCTGCTCGCGCCCTCCGGCGCGGTGGCGCGGATATTGGAGGAGAGCTCGCCGATGACCGGACGCAGGTTGAGCCCGCGATTGTCCTCCATCTCGGCGAAATGGTTGCGATGAACCACGGCGAGCGCGTCGACGCGGCGCTGGATCGAGGCATAGGCCGCGGTAGCGTCGGGACTGGGTGCGCCGCGGGCATGGAAGTTAATCAGGCTGGCGATCACCTGGAGGTTGTTCTTGACCCGGTGATGGACCTCGCGGGTGAGCTTGGTCTGGCGGATCACGCTCTCGGCGAGTCCGGCCTCGTGCAGCGCGACGGTGCGGCTGATCGCGCGGAAGGTTTCACCGAGCTCGCGGATCTCCTGCGCCGGCATCGGGCCGAGCGTGCCGGGATCGATCACCTCGCCCGGCGTATACGCCGCGACGCTCGCGCGGAGCCGGCGCAACGGCCGGATCAGCAGCCGATCGACCACCAGCCACGACAGGCCGGCGGCGGCGGCCCACATCAGCAGCGGCAGGGTGAGCGCGACCACGAACGACGAGGTGATCGGCGCGCTGCGGATGCTGGTCCGCAGCTTGAGGTCGCCCATGCCGAGATCGGTTTCCACCGTCTCGCTGCGATCGAGCGGGCCGAGATCCTCGATGGTCGCCAGCTGCAGCGTCTCATCGCCCTGTTCGAGCGCGCTGGCGAGCGGCATTGCCCGGCTGGCGGGGGTAGCAAGCTGGGCAAGGAAGGTCTGCGGGAAGAAGGCACGCGCGGTGGGGCCGCGGTGCACGCCCGGGATCGACAGGATCAGTCCGCGGCCCGGCACGATGGCGGCAGCGATCGGCCCCTTGCCGTCGACCGGCACCTGGCCTTCGAGGGCGTCGCCGCACAGCAGCCGACCGGCACGATCGGTGATCGAGAAGCGCGCGCCAGTGCTGGCCTGCTGCGCGAACACGCCCTGCGCGCGGGCGCAGCTAGGCGCGTCGGCCGAATCGGCCTGGAGCGCATTCACCGCGACGCGCAGTGCGGTCATGTCGCCGATCAGCTCGATCGAAATGGTGCGCGCGCTCTCATTGGCGGCAATGCGCAGCCGCGCGCGGGCATCAGCATCGGCGACCCGCCCGGTCTGCAGCGTCGCCCCGATCGCGATCAGGGCAAGGAGGAGCAGGGCGATGCTGATGGTAATGAACAGCTTGGCGCCGGTGGGCAGCCGAGATAGCGCGGACACGGGCGACATGGCCGCAACGGAAGCCGGCCCGTGGCGACGGGCGAACGGCGGAACAGCGTCGGGAGTGGAGGCCATGCCTCCTGCTAGGAGAGCTTGCTCAAGAGGTCGAGCATTTCATCAGGCACCGTCTCGTCGACGGTCTTCTGATAGGCCGACCGCAACGCAGAGCCCATGTCGCGGTCCTTGCTCTGGACCTTGGCAGGCGACTTCTTAGCAGGCGTCATCTTGTCCTTATCGCTGGCCAAATCCAACTCGTCCCCCTGGTGGCCCGGCGATCCAGGCAATCAAACGCAACAACACATAACCGACCATGCACGCTTCGCGCCGCCGATAATGGGCGGTGCATTGGCATAGAAGTGCCGGTGAAACCAAATTGGCTGTCGATGGTTCCACCTCCGCGCGAAAATTCCGCATGTCCGTGGGGGCGGGTGGGTTATTCGACAAACCGCATTGCAATGAAGCGGGCCCCTGCGCAGATGGGGCGCCCGCCCGGCGATAAGCCGGTCATCAGGAGTTTACACGACCCATGTCGCTTGGACAGCAACTCGCACCGCATCTTCCCTTCCTGCGGCGCTATGGCCGTGCCCTTACCGGCAGCCAGATTCAGGGCGACAAATATGTTCGGGCGACGCTGGAGGCGATCGTTGCCGCGCCCGACCAGTTCCCGCGCGATGTCGATCCGCGGCTGGGCCTCTACCGCATGTTCCAGGGCATCTGGTCGTCGGCAAACTCGGACGGCGAAGAGCAGACGTCGGCGAGCGATGCCGACAGCAGCGAGGCGGTGGCCCGTGCCCGGCTCGCGCGGATGACGCCGCTGTCGCGCCAGGCGCTGCTGCTGACCGCGATGGAAGGGTTTACGCCCGAGGATGCCGCCTATCTGATCCAGGTCGACACCAGCGAGGTCGAGACCCTGGTGTCCGAGGCGCTGGCCGAGATCGAGAAGCAGACCCGCGCCCGCGTGCTGATCATCGAGGACGAGCCGATCATCGCGATGGATATCGAGACGATCGTCCGCGACCTCGGCCATGAAGTGACCGGCGTCGCCGTGACCCGCGACGAAGCGGTCGCGCTCGCGATGGAAGACCGGCCCGGCCTGGTGCTCGCCGACATCCAGCTGGCCGATGACAGCTCGGGCATCGACGCGGTCAAGGACATCCTTGCCGAGTTCGAGGTACCGGTGATCTTCATCACCGCCTTCCCCGAGCGGCTGCTCACCGGCGAACGGCCCGAGCCGACCTTCCTCATCACCAAGCCGTTCCAGCGCTCGACGGTGAAGGCGGCGATCAGCCAGGCCTTGTTCTTCGATGAAAGCACCATCCCCGCAACGATGTAAGCGAACGGTTACGGACCCAAAACGGGTTTCGGTCGTTTAAGGGGCCATGGCTGACCCCGATGACACGGTGCACCTGAGCACCACCGAAGCCCGTGCCGGCGCAACGCCGGGGATGACCCGCTACATCCTCGGCGTGTCGCTCGTGCTGGTCATCGTCATCTTCGCGTTCCTGATCCTCAGGTAACGCAGGGTTTCTGCCCGCTTCACTGGAAATTATACCTGGGTCGTCCTATGTCTGCTTGCAGGCGGTACGCTAATGTCCCCGGTCTCGAACGGATTTGCATGACTCAGCCCGCTCCGCTTGATTACGACGACGAAGACGAGACGCCCGCTGCGCCCGTAGAGCATGTCGCGCTGTCCGATCCCGAGTTCAAAAAGCAGCTGGCGCAAGTCATTCCCCACCTCCGCGCTTTCGGCCGCTCGCTGTCGGGCAGCCGCGATCTCGCTGACGATCTCGTGCAGGAGACGTTGCTCAAGGCATGGGCGGCGCGCCAGCGCTTCCAGGCCGGTACCAACATGCGGGCCTGGACCTTCATCATCCTGCGCAATCTGTATCTCTCGCAGATGCGCCGCGCGCGGTTCAAGGGCGAGTGGGACGATCTGGTCGCCGATCGTATCCTCGCGGCGCCGGCGAGCCAGGATCGCCACGTCGAACTCGGCGACATGCAGCGGGCGCTGATGCATCTGCCGCAGCCGCAGCGCGAGGCCCTGATCCTGGTCGGCGCCGGTGGCTTCGCCTATGAAGAAGCGGCCGACATCTGCCAGGTGGCGGTCGGCACGATCAAGAGCCGGGTTGCCCGCGGCCGGGTTGCGCTGGAGACGATTCTCAGCGATGGATCGTTGCCGTCACGCCGCGATCATGAGGTGGATGCGAGCAAGACCGCGCTCGACACGATCATGGGCGAAGTCGACGAATTGAGCCGCGGTCACTGAACACGGACGATTGGTCGAGCCGGTGTTACGCCAGCTCCGCCGATCACCTTTACCGTTCGGTCAGTGGGTGACCCGTTCCAGACGCTTCAGCAGCGCGAGCATGTCTGCCGGCGTCGGCAGGTCACCGAATACCCCGCGCAGGGTGTGGCCCATCACATCGGTGCGGCGGGGCTGGCGGACGACGAAGTCGCCGCGGCGGGGCTGTCCCTCGATGTACGCGTTGTTGGTCATGCGGTCAGAACGATCGATAGGACGAAACGTTTCGTCGCATGACGGTTCGCGGTCAGCTAGGCTGCCTGAGCAGGAGGCGGCATGATCATCACCGGTGAAGCGGCGCGGATCGGCCAGGCGCTCGAGCGGGCGCGGGCCTATGCACCTTTCCTGTCGATGCTGCTTGATCGTGAGCCCGCCATCGCTGCGCAACTGAGCGCCGGCTCGCTCGATCTTGCCGCAAACAGCGCGGAGGCTGCGATGCCGGCGGCGCGGCGGCTGCGCCTGCAACGGCGAGCGCTGGCCTTGACCGTGGCGATCGGCGATCTTGCCGGCCTGCTCGATCTTACCGCGGTCACCGCGGCGCTCAGCGACTTCGCCGATCGTGCGCTCGGCGAGGCGATCCGCACCGCCATCCTCGAGCGGTCACCCGATGCCGAACCGAAGGGCCTGGCGGCGATCGCGCTCGGCAAGCAGGGCAGCCGAGAACTCAATTATTCGTCCGACATCGATCCGATCCTGGTGTTCGATCCGGCGACCTTGCCGCGACGATCGCGAGAGGAGCCCGAAGAGGCCGCGGTGCGGATCGGCCGCCGGGTAGTCGAGCTGCTTCAGGCGCGTGATGCCGACGGCTATGTGCTGCGGGTGGACCTGCGCCTGCGGCCATCGCCCGAGGTGACGCCGATCGTGCTCCCGGTGGAGGCCGCGATCAGTTATTACGAATCGCAGGCGCTGACCTGGGAACGTGCGGCGTTCATCCGCGCGCGGGCTGCTGCCGGGGATCTCAAGCTCGGCAGCTACTTCCTCGGTGCCATCCAGCCGTTCGTATGGCGTCGCGCGCTCGACTTCGGCACCATGGCCGAGATCCGCGACCTTACCCGCCGGATTCGCGATCACTATGCCAAGGGGCAGAGGCTCGGCGCCGGGTTTGATCTCAAGCGCGGTCGCGGGGGTATCCGCGAAATCGAGTTCTTCGCGCAAATCCATCAGTTGATCCACGGTGGTCGCGAACCTGCCCTGCGCGCGCCGGCGACGCGGGACGCGCTGGCGGCGCTGGCGAGTGCCGGATGGATCGATCCCGGCGACGCCGCGACCCTGAGTCACGCTTATGCGCTGCTACGGACGATCGAGCATCGCGTGCAGATGATCGACGATCGCCAGACCCACAGCCTTCCGTCGGGCGACGCGCTCGATCAGGTCGCCCGCCTGCACGGGGTTGCCGACGGTACCGCGTTGATCGCGCTGCTCGCGCCGCCCGTCGCAGCGGTAGCGCGGCTCTACGATGGTTTGGATGAGGGGGAGGAGCGTGACGAGAACGGGACGATGCCGCTCGCCACCGACCTTCTTGCCGAACGGCTGCAACAGGCGGGGTTCACCGATGGTGCGGCGGCCGCGCAGCGGATCGCGACCTGGCGTGGCGGCACCTATCCGGCATTGCGCAGTGCGCCAGCCCGCGAGGCGCTGGAGGCCGTGCTGCCGGTCTTGATGCCCGCGCTCGCCGCGGCGCCCGATCCCGGCGCAGCGCTGCTCCGGCTCGATGCGGTGCTCAGCCGGCTGTCCAGCGCGATCAACATCTTCCGGTTGCTCGAGGCGCGGCCGGGACTGGCAAGCTGGCTCGCGCAGATCTTGAGCCACGCCGCGCCGCTCGCCGATGCGCTGGGCCGACAGCCCGCGCTGCTGGATAGCCTGATCGACGCGAGCGCGCTGGAGCCGATGGGGGAGATCGCGGCCCTTGCCGACGAGATGCGCGGCGGCGAAGCGGTCGATTATCAGGCGCGGCTCGATCATGTTCGCCGCGTGGTGGGCGACAAGCGGTTCGCACTCGGCACGCAGATCGTCGCGGGCGCCGCCGATCCGCTGGCGGTAGCGGCAGGCCACGCGCGGGTCGCCGAGGCGGCGATCGACGTGCTCGCGGCGGCCACGGCCGACGAGTTCGCGCGCCAGCACGGCCGGGTGCCGGATAGCGAGTTGGTGATCCTCGCTTATGGCCGGATGGGCGGCGGGGTGCTCACCCACGCGTCCGACCTCGATCTCGTCTATCTGTTCACCGGCGATTTCATCGCCGAGTCCGATGGCGCCAAGCCACTCGGCGCGACGCTTTACTATACCCGGCTCGCCCAGCGGATCACCGCTGCATTGTCGGTGGCGACGGCGGCGGGGCCGCTCTACGCGGTAGACACGCGGCTGCGTCCGTCGGGCAGCCAGGGGCCGCTCGTCGTCTCGACGGACTCCTTCGCCCGCTATCAGCGCGAGGGCGCCTGGACCTGGGAGCATATGGCGCTGACCCGCGCGCGGGTGGTGTTCGGAACGGTCGCGGCGCGAGAGGCGGTGACCGCGGTCATCAACGCGGTTCTCTCGGGCGATCGCCCGCCACGCGACATCGCCGCCGATGCGATCGCGATGCGCGCCGAGATGGCCGCGCACAAGCCACCCACCGGGCCGCTCGATGCCAAGCTGTTGCCGGGCGGATTGGTGGATCTCGAATTCGCCGTTCACGTCGCGCAACTCGTTCACCGGACCGGCCTCGACCCGAACCTTGGCCGCGCGATCGAGCAACTCGCGGCGGCGGGGCTGATGTCGGTGACGCTCGGTGGGGCTCATGACCTGCTGACGCGGCTGCTGGTGGTGGTGCGGCTGGTCGCGCCCGACACCGCCGTGCCGCCGCCCGCCACCCAGGCGTTGATCGCCCGCGCGTTGAAGCTGGAGGACTGGCCGGCGGTGATGGCTGCCTTGTCGCGGACCCGAGACGAGGTTAGCCGCGCCTGGCAGCAGATGGTTGGAGCGAATTGATGGATCAGGGTGCCGCAATGCCGGATGTGGTGGTGACCGCGCAGGACGGCAGTCCGCTGCGCCTGCGCGATCTGCCGACCCCGGCGGTGATCTATTTCTACCCCAAGGACGACACGAGCGGCTGCACCCGTGAAGCGCAGGATTTCACCGCGCTCGCTGCCGATTTCGCAGCAGCTGGAGCGACGGTGCTGGGGTTGTCCAAGGATTCGCCCGCGAGCCACGCCAAGTTCGTCGCCAAGCATGACCTCGGCGTGACGCTCGCGAGCGACGAGAGCGGCGCGGCAGCCGAGGCGTTTGGCGTGTGGGGCGAGAAGCAGCTGTACGGCCGCACCTATATGGGGCTGGAGCGAGCGACCTTCCTGTTCGGCACCGACGGCACGCTGGTGCGGGCCTGGCGCAAGGTGAGGGTGGCCGGGCATGCCCAGGCGGTCCTCGACGTCGCCCAAGATTTGCCGGCTTAGCTGCCTAGCACTATCTTGCCCTTGGCGTGGCCGCTGCCCTGGTTGGCGAGGGTAAGGCGAAACGGCTTGTGCTCGTCGGTGGTGCCGACCAGGTCGTCGCCGTCCTGCGCCACGGTGAAGCCGACCTTGCCGAGCCGCTCCTGAAACCAGCCGCGGACCTGGTCTGCAGTGGCCGGGCTGGTGAAGGCGATGGTGACGCCGTCATCCTTGCCGCTGGCAACGTTGACGCCATCGATCGTCGAGCCGGGATAGAGGCGGACGCCGTTAAGGTCGAAGTCGCTGGCATCGAGCTGGATCTTGGGCAGCTTGATCTGCCCGGCGAAGCCCGGGATGTCGAACTTGACGTCGCCGGAGGTGCCATCGACCGCGGCGAGGGTGTTGCCGTCATCGGTGTTGATCGTCACCGATGTGCCCTGCTCCGGCTGATGGCAGGCGGCGAGCGGCAGCGCGGCGGCGGCAACGAGGAGCAAGTGGCGCATGGCAGGATCCCGCTTGTGTGTTGTGGAGGCAATACAGTGTAGCATGGCCATGCCGATGATCAAGCGGGGTGCCGAAGCTCGGCTCGACCGGCTAGGGCGGTCGGCATGACCGTTGTGCCTGCCACTACCTCCCCCGAGCCACCCGGCGCGCCGATTGGCTTTGCCGAGTTCGTCGCGCTGGTCGCCTCGCTGATGTCGCTCGGCGCGCTCGGCATCGATTCGATGCTGCCGGCACTGCCGGCGATGGGCCATGCGCTGGGAATCGATCTGGAGAACAAACGGCAGTTCATCGTCACCGCCTTCGTGCTCGGATTCGGTGTCGCGCAACTCGTCCACGGCCCGCTGGCGGATCGCTACGGCCGGCGCACGGTGCTGCTGTGGTCGCTCGGTGGCTACGCCATCGCCAATGTCGCCGCGGCGCTGTCGGGTAGCTTCGTGCTGCTGCTCACCGCGCGGGTGATCGGCGGCGCATTTGTCGCGGCGACGCGGGTGGCGACGGTGGCGCTGGTGCGGGATTGCTACCACGGCCGGGCGATGGCGCGGGTGATGTCGATCGCGTTCATGGTGTTCATGATCGTCCCCGTGCTCGCCCCCGCTTTCGGGCAGACGGTGCTGCTGTTCGCCAATTGGCGGGGGATCTTCTGGACGATCGCCGGGATCACGCTGGCGGTGTGGACCTGGTTTTTCCTGCGGATGCCCGAGACGCTGACCGCCGAGCGGGTGCTGCCGCTGTCGCCGGCCCGGATCGTCAACGGGTGGCGGACGACGCTGACCGATCGCTGGTCGGTGGGCTACATGCTCGCCTCGACCATGTTGATGGGGGCGCTGTACGGCTATCTCAACTCGATCCAGCAGATCATGTTCGACACCTTTGGCCGGCCGCGGCTGCTGGCGGTGATGTTCGCGGTGACCGCCTCGCTGATGGCGGCGGCGAACCTAGCCAACGCCCGGCTGGTGATGCGGCTCGGCACCCGGCTGATCAGCCACAGCGCGCTGACCGTGCTGATCGTGATGAGCGGGCTCCACCTCGCGGTGGCGCTGGGCGGGTATGAGTCGCTGTGGACCTTCGTGGCGCTGCAGGCGGTGACGATGGGTTGCTTTGGCCTGGCCACCTCCAACTTCTCGTCGATGGCGATGGAGAATATGGGCGCGATCGCCGGCACCGCCTCGAGCGTCCAGGGCTTTACCAGCGTGACCTTCGGCGCGATCATCGGCGTGGTGATCGGCCAGGCCTATGACGGCAGCACCGCGCCGCTTGCCGCGGGCTTCCTGATCGCCGGGCTGTGCGCGCTCGGGCTGGTCGCGGTGACCGAGCGGGGGCGGCTCTACCGACCCCAGTAACCGCCGCGGCGGAACCTGCGCCCGCGCCCGCCGTTCGCACTTGATCAACACAGCGGCCAATCAGGAGGCGATCATGGGCGGACATCAGGTGACGGGCCACGGCCCCGGCGACGACGGGTATGACGAGGAAGGCTATGACGAGAGCCAGCGCGCCGAGATCCTCGAGGCGACGCGCAACGGCCCGACCGATGGGCTGGTATTGACTGATCTCGATCCCGACCTCGGCGACGACGACGGCGAGGACGAGAATATCGACGATCTCGACATGGATTCCGAAGAGGTGGGCGAAAGCGACCCGACGGTGACCATGGACGAGGACGATATCGACGAAGACGATGCCCAGGACGGCTTCGACGATGACGACGCTGAGGACGACGATGACGATGAGGACCTCGACGACGCCGACGATGTCGCGTTGAAGCCCTGATCCCCTGGGTCCGCCGCAGGCGAACGCCGGTGCCGGCACGCCTGCCGACGGCGGGCGATCGGCGTGGTGCCGGGGTGCACGGCATGGTCCATTCTTCGAGAAGCAGCGGGATGCGTGGCGTCCTGCTTTCCCTGCTCGGCCTGGCCGCCTGCTCGGGCGGCGGCGGCCCCGATAACGCGCCCGATCTGGCCGGGGCTGCCAACCAGGCCGAGGCGACGGTCGCGCGCTATGCCGCCGCCAGCGATGCCGATCAGCGCGGCGCGGCGGCGGCGCGGCGCGATCGCGCGGCAGCGGCACCAGCCCCCGCTGTCGCGCCATCCGGCACGCCAAGTGCGGCCGAATCCGCGCCGGCGACCACTCAGCCCATTGAGCCCGGCCCGGCCGATGCCGCAGCGCTGGTGCGGCGTTATGGCGCGGCGATCGCCGCCGGCGATTATCGCGCCGCCTGGGCGATGTGGCAGGGCCACGGCCGCGCCTCCGGGATGAGCCTCGCCGCCTTCGCCGCGAGCTTCGCCGGTTATGCGCGCTACCAGCTCAGCGTCGGTATACCGTTCGATGCGGATGCCGGGGCAGGGCAACGCTACATCACCGTGCCGGTACGCGTGGCCGCGCGGCTGAAGACCGGCCGGCGGCTCGCGCTCGCCGGTCCGATCGTGCTGCACCGCGTCGCAAACGGCATCGACACCCCCGATCCAGCTGATCATGGTTGGGCGATCCAATCGGCCGATCTGGCTGCGGTCGGCAAGCCTGCGGGCTCGCAGACGGAGACGGCGGATGCCGTCGCAGCGTCGAACACCGCTGCGGATCAACATTGAACCCGTTGAGAAAGGCTGACAACAAGGCCTGACGCCATCAGCATGGCAGCATCTGCCGCACGATCGCCATGGTGTCGCCACGGTTCGTTCATGGGGCGGACAGCAACCGTTGCTCTTTGGCCACACCCGCGTGATTGTTCCCTTGTCATTGTCTTCGCAATGCAACAAAGGCCCGCACCCGCAGTTAGAGCGGACCTGGGCTGGCAGCGAGTAACGCCGACGCCGCCCGCGTTTAGGCAATACAAGGTTCAATACATCATGCGTAAGCTCACCCTCGCGGCTGCCGTTGCAGCCGTGGCCTTTGCCGTCCCCGCTTATGCGCAGGACATGTCCTCGACCGACGCCACCACCGCGCAGAGCGACAGCTCGCAGCGCATGGACGATGCTCCCAAGGCGCCGGACGGCAGCCGTGCATTCGGCATCGATCCCTATGTCGCCGTGATGGGCGGCTGGGAGCAGTTCGACAACGAGCGCAACCCCGCCGGCATCCCGCAGGCGGTGAACGCCAACGGCACGATCCGTCGCGGCTATAAGCTCGATGGCGCGCTGGTGCAGGGCATCGTCGGCTTCAACGTCCCGCTCGGGCCGGTGTTCGTCGGCGCCGAAGGCAATGTGGCCAAGAGCGTGTCGGGCGACATCGACTGGGAATATGGCGCCGCGGGCCGCTTCGGCTTCCGCGCTGGCGACAGCGGCCTGTTCTACGGCAAGGTCGGCTACCAGTGGGTCAACTTCGACCGCTTCGGCAAGGACAGCCCTGACTATAACGACGTGACCTATGGCATCGGCGCCGAGTTCGGCCCCAAGGACATCGGTCTCGGCGGCATCACCGGTCGTTCGGGCTTCCGTATCCGCACCGAGGTTTCGACCTTCGGCAGCGCACACAGCTTCCGCCCGATGGCGGGCCTGGTGACCCACTTCTAAGCCCAACCGGCTGAGAACGTTGAGGGGCGGGAGGCGGCTGCGGGCCGTTTCCCGCCCCTTTTTCGTGACCGGAATGCCGAGGCGGTCGGTTGGCGGGTGCGCAGGGCGGTCGCAAACCGCGACAGCTTTCCTACATCGGTGGCGATGGCAGGACGGGTGAAACGCAAGGCGGGATTGGCCGAGGCCGAGGCGCTCGCCGCACGGCGCGCGGCGGCAAACGATGCGGTGTGCGCCTTGTGCGAGCGGCCGCTCGGCGCGCGGGTTGAGTGGCATCATCTCGTCCCCAAGTCGCAGGGCGGCCGGATCACCGCGCCGGTCCATCCGATCTGCCACCGCACCATCCACGCGCTGTTCGCCAACGTCGACCTGGCGCGGACGCTCGCCGACCCGGCGGTGCTCCGCGCGCAGCCGGCGATGGCGCGGTTCCTCGCCTGGATCGCCGACAAGCCGGCCGATTTTCATGCGCCGACCAGCCGTGCGGGGCGGGAGCGCTAGGGCGGGGCAAAGCTCGACCCCATGTTGTGGCCAGTGTGTGGACCAGAGCTCCAGTCGGTCAGCCGTACCGATCCGTTCGTGCTGAGCTTGTCGAAGCGCGGTGAGTCTCAGGCCCTTCGACAGGCTCAGGGCGAACGGTTGGGTGAGGATCACTCCCCTGTTGCGTGACGCCGAAAACCGCGGAAATCTGCCGAAGGTCACACGAAAGTCTCACCTACCCGGCGAGCTCAGGCGACTTCGTTCGCCGGCGGCTGCGCTTCGTAATCGGACGCGCACAGATCCTCGCTGGGGCAGAGCGCCGGCGCGACGTCGGCGAGTTTCTCCAGCGCGCCCGGCAGCTGTGCGGTGGCGCTGGCGACGCGATGATCGCCGCGGCGGTTCATCATCGGCTGGCCGCCGAAGCGATCGGGCATGAGGTGGGTGAGCAGGAACATCATCAGCCGCTCGGAGGGCTGGCGGGTCTCGGAGACCAGCTTGCCGTCGCGCCAGATCGATTTGGGGATGCCGTTGATCGCGCGCTCGAACGCGAGTGTCATCAGCCGTCCGGTGGCGATCAGCAAGGCCGCATCCCAGGCGCGCGCGAACAGCGCGCCATTGGGATGGGCGCGCAGCCGATAGGCCGAGCGCGGGGTCATGTCGACCTCGTCGCAGGCGGTGGAGATGCAGCCGGTTTCGGCGAGCGTCTGGAGGAAAAGGCGCTGGCGCTCGGCGGTCCAGCCGTCGCGGCGCGGCGCGAGGCTGACGGGACGATAGTCGGCGAGGGGGTCTGCAGGCTTGGCGTGTGGCATGGCAAGGCTCCTCTGACGTGAGATGGAGCCGCACCACGTAACCATATCGGTTCGTGTAGGACAGCGCTTTATTGATCGACCAGATTGGCGATGGTCTTGAGATCGGCAGCGTCGACCGGGTCGCCGAGCGGATCGGTGAGGCCGGTCTGCCCGTTCTGCACCGCTGCGGTGTGGTTGCCGGCGGGCTTGGTGGATGAGGAGCCGGCGATGTCCACCGCGGCCCAGACGATCCCGCCGGCCCAGATCAGCGCCGTCCAGCGGCTGCGGAAGATGCGGGGGGAGGGGAGCATGGGGCGGGCATGGCATGGCGGCGGTTGCAGGGGTGTTGCGGGAGAGGGTTAAGAGGGAAGCGGTGTCAGACCCGGGCTTTGTCGCCGGCTCCGCTGCCCTGTTCTTACTCGTCGCCGTCTGCGGCTTCTCTTCCCGCTCGTAGCAGGAGGGGCGCGAAGCGCTGGAAGGGCAAGTAAAGCTCCTCGAACCGGGCGCTATGCTGCTGTTTGAGGTAGCGTGCCGGCCTTAATTCGCCAGCTGCAGAGACACGCCGCCGTGAGTTCGAGGCGACATGATGGAACAAGTGGCTTCGTCTTAGAATGGAACATCATCGTCCAAATCCATTTCAGATCCAGCCGTGAACCCCGCAGGTTTCGGACTATTGAAAATTGGTGTTCCTCCAAGTGACTTCAATATGACATCGATGGCCGCGTCAGCGCCACTTGCTTGACGCTTTGCCATCTCAAGAAGAGTTGCCATTACCGAAAAGTAGTTGTTTAGGCTAATTTTTGATGGACTTTGGCCGCGAAAGTAGCTATCAGAAAATGTGTCTACCTGATCGCCTGCCTCATTATAAACGGTAATGCGTATATCCGTTTCGAAGTTAGCGGACTCTTCGGTCAATTCAACTCTAAATCCACCAATACTTGTCCATACGTAATTTTTATCGTTGGATAAGCTCCAATCAATCTTCCCGCTTTCGGTATTAATATATAGCGTTTCGACAAGCCCACGAAGTTTTTCAAATGTGGTGCTCATAATGAATGACCCTCATGAACCTGCGCGCGTATCGCAACGATTAAGCCATGGTATTCCCGTACGGTTGCCAGTTGTTTACCTGCTGGTCTATCTTCCATTCGTTGGCGTGACGTCGGGGCGGCGAGCTTGTTAATATTGGAAATAGCAGACCTTATCCTTATTCTTAGGTCATGGGAAATTCCTGTTGAGCCTTCTGAGATGTTGACGAACGCAGTCGCTAAGTCATGAAATACTGCAATTGGAATGTCCGAGCCGCCTGTTAGTACATGCTTTTTAAGTTCACCCAAAGCGCCTTCCGCCTTCGTGCATTCCGCTATGACATCAAGTTGTGATAAGCGGAAGCTAAGTCCAGTTATGGCGTCCCGTTGAGCGTCGGCAACTGTCCTGATACTGCGAATTTGCCACAGCGTAATTCCAAAGCCGATGATGGCCAGTAGAAGCCCTGCTAGTCCAACAAGCTGGTTAAGCAGGGCTCCATTTGGAGAGGCGGCTAGCTGAGCAAGGTCGCGCAGAGTTTAAATCCTTTTACGATACTACTGGAGCGTTACTCCGCCGCCACCCCAGCCGCCGAGAACATATCCCCGCTCTCGCGCAGTTCCTCGTTCGCCGGCTTGATCACCTTGGCCTTCTGGCGCTGGTCGAACGACGACCAGACGTCGTTCCACTGGCCCTTAGTCGCGGCCTTGGAATATTCGGTGGCGCGCTGTTCGAAGAAATTGGCGTGCTCGACGCCGTTGAGCATCGGCGCCAGCCAGGGCAGGGGGTGCTCGTCGATCATGTAGATCGGCTTGAGGCCCAATTGCCCCATCCGCCAGTCGGCGATGTAGCGGATGTACTTCTTGATCTCCTTGGGGGTCATGCCGTTGACCGGGCCCATCTCGAACGCGAGGTCGATGAAATTGTCCTCGAGGCGGATCGTCGTCTGGCAGACGTCGGCGATGTCGTCCTTCACCGCCTTGGTGAGGCACTGGCGCTCGTGGCAGAAGGTGTGGAACATCTTGATGATGCCCTCGCAATGCAGGCTCTCGTCGCGGATCGACCAGGTGACGATCTGGCCCATGCCCTTCATCTTGTTGAAGCGCGGGAAGTTCATCAGCATCGCGAAGCTGGCGAAGAGCTGGACGCCCTCGGTGAAGCCGCCGAACATCGCCAGCGTGCGGGCAATGTCTTGATCATTGTCGACGCCGAAGTTCTGCATGTAATCATGCTTTTCCTTCATCTCGGCATATTCGAGGAAGGCGCCATATTCGCTCTCGGGCATGCCGATGGTGTCGAGCAGGTGGCTGTAGGCGGCGATGTGCACCGTCTCCATGTTGCTGAACGCGGTCAGCATCATCTTGACCTCGGTCGGCTTGAACACGCGGCCGTATTTCTCGTGGTAGCAATCCTGCACCTCGACATCGGCCTGGGTGAAGAAGCGGAAGATCTGGGTGAGCAGGTTGCGCTCGTGATCCGACAGCTTCTGCGCCCAGTCGCGGCAATCCTCGCCGAGCGGCACTTCCTCCGGCAGCCAGTGGAGCTGCTGCTGGCGCTTCCAGAATTCGAACGCCCAGGGATATTCGAACGGCTTATACTGCTTGCGGGCTTCGAGGAGGGACATGGGGTTACTCCGGGGACTTACAGGGTGATGGGGGTGATGGTGGCGGCCGGCACCAGCCCGAAGGCGAGCGCGGCGAAGACGAGGAGGATGACCGGGCCGCCGGCCATCATGACGCGGGCGACCTTGCGCAGCGACTGCGGCGACTTGTCCGAGGTGCCGACGAACCGCTCGGCGTTGGCGGCGATATAGGCGCCCATGCCGACCTCGCTGACACAGAGGAAGACGCCGACGACGAGAAGGATGCCGCCGTTGGTCATGATTCGATGCTCCATTGCTGCAGGGCGGCGGCGGAAAAGCCGAGCACCACGCCGGCAGCGAGCGCCATGATCCCGACCATGCGGTAGACATAGACGCGCGCCGGCGCCTGGGGGCGGCGCAGCTCGAGCAGCAGCCACGCCCCGGCGAGGGTGAAGACCGCGGCGACCGCGGCCATGATCGCGACCTGGAGCGTCATCACGCCGCCTTCGCCCACGATGTTGACGCGCCGCGACCGGGCGATGCATCCATTCGGGCGCGGGCTCGTTTCACCCCCGACCCCATCACAGGAGACATAGCATGCACGATCACAGCGCCATCAAGGAGCATATGAAGGTTATCGGCGCCGACGGCGTCCATGTCGGCACCGTCGATCATCTCGACGGCGAGCGCATCAAGCTCACCAAGAACGACAGCCCGTCGACCGAAGACGGCCAGGGCGGCAAGCACCACTACCTCCCGGCCGGCCTGGTCGCTGAAGTCGAGGGCGACACCGTGCGCCTCTCGGCCACCGCGCAGAACGCCGTGGACATGTTCGAAGAAGCGGAGTGATCCGCTCCTCCCTCTCCCCTGGTGGGGGAGGGAGCGACCCGCGGCCGCCGGCCGGGGTAGAGTGAGGGGGCTGCCGGTCATCGGCAGCCCTTTTGCGTTGGGGACGGTCACGGTGATGGCGGCGTTGCCACCAGCGCGCGCGCGGATGACGGAGCCGGCGGGCAGTTGCCGTCGCGTGGCCATTCTTCCCAACCTCCCCTCATCCTTCCGCCGCGGCGCGGCTCCCGCCCTCTCCCGGAAGGGAGAGGGGCCGGGGCCTCATCTTACTGGCAGGCCAGGCACTCGTCGTAATCGGTGCTCTCGCCCATCGCGAAGCTCGGCGCGGCGAGGGTGTTATCGGCCTCGACACCACCCTGGCCCTCTGAGCCGGCGAAACCGGCGCGCTGGACCGACTTCGACCGCAGGTAATAGAGCGACTTGATGCCGAGCTCCCAGGCGCGGAAGTGGAGCATCAGCAGGTCCCATTTCTCGACATCGGCGGGGATGAACAGGTTGAGCGACTGCGCCTGGTCGATGAACGGGGTGCGATCGCCGGCGAGCTCGAGCAGCCAGCGCTGGTCGATCTCGAAGCTGGTCTTGTAGCAATCCTTTTCCTCGGCCGAGAGGACGTCGAGGTGCTGGACCGAGCCGCCCTGCTCGAGGATCGAGTTCCACACCGCATCCGAGTTCTTGCTCTTCTCGTTGAGCAGCTTCTCGAGATACGGGTTCTTGACCGAGAAGCTGCCCGACAGCGTCTTGTGAGTGTAGATGTTGGCGGGGATCGGCTCGATGCACGCCGAGGTGCCGCCGCAGATGATCGAGATCGACGCGGTCGGCGCGATCGCCATCTTGCAGCTGAACCGCTCCATCGCGCCGACGTCGGCGGCATCGGGGCACGGCCCGCGCTCGGCGGCGAGCGTCATCGACGCCTGGTTGGCCTGCGCGCTGATGTGCTTGAACATCCTGAGGTTCCACGACTTGGCCATCGCGCCCTCGAACGGCAGCCCGCGCGCCTGGAGGAAGGAGTGGAAGCCCATCACGCCGAGGCCCACCGAGCGCTCGCGGCCAGCGGAGTAAGCGGCGCGCTCCATGCCCGGCTCGTGGCGATCGATATAATCCTGGAGGACATTGTCGAGGAAGCGCATCACGTCCTCGATGAACAGCTTGTCGTCCTTCCACTGATCCCAGGTCTCGAGGTTGAGCGATGACAGGCAGCAGACCGCGGTGCGATCGTTGCCGAGATGATCGCGCCCCGTCGGCAGGGTGATTTCGGAGCAGAGGTTGGAGGTCGACACCTTGAGGCCGAGCTCGCGATGGTGCGCCGGCATCGCCTTGTTCACGTGATCGGCGAAGACGATGTAGGGCTCGCCGGTCTGCAGGCGGGTCTCGACGAGCTTCTGGAACAGCGAGCGCGCGTCGAGCGTGGCGCGGACCGCGCCGTCCTTGGGGCTGAGCAGGTTCCACTCGGCGCCATCGCGGACGGCCTCCATAAAGGCATCGGTGAGCAGCACGCCGTGGTGGAGGTTCAAGGCCTTGCGGTTGAAGTCGCCGCTGGGTTTGCGGATCTCGAGGAATTCCTCGATCTCGGGGTGCGAGATGTCGAGATAACAGGCTGCCGACCCGCGGCGCAGCGAACCCTGGCTGATCGCGAGCGTCAGGCTGTCCATGACCCGGACAAAGGGGATGATGCCGCTGGTCTTGCCGTTGAGCCCGACCGGCTCGCCGATGCCGCGGACGTTGCCCCAATAGGTGCCGATGCCGCCGCCGCGCGAGGCGAGCCAGACATTCTCGTTCCAGGTGTCGACGATGCCGTTGAGGCTGTCGGGCACCGAATTGAGGTAGCAGGAGATCGGCAGGCCGCGGCCGGTGCCGCCGTTCGACAGCACCGGGGTCGCCGGCATGAACCAAAGCTTTGAAATATAGTCATAAAGCCGCTGCGCGTGGGCGGCGTTGTCGGCGTAGGCGGAGGCGACGCGGACGAAGAGGTCCTGATAGTTCTCGCCAGGCAGCAAATAGCGATCGTTGAGCGTATCCTTGCCGAAATCGGTGAGCAGCGCGTCGCGGCTGTGATCAACCTCGACCGGATAGGGCTGCGGGCGGATTGCCTTGCTGTCATGCTCGGGCGCGGCGGCGGTGGAGGCGGGCGCCGCGGAGGCGTCGATCGTATCAGTGTTCATGGCGCTGTCCTGCATATCCCTGAAATCCATCGAAACGCTCCACTTCGTTCCCGGTCCGTTCGAATCGGCGGCGGGCCCGATGCTACCATTGGTGCAGAACAAAATGCGAACATTTTCAGCGCCATGCGCGCATCGTTCGCTGCCGCGCCACCGGGGTGCAGCCTGTTCTTACCAGCAGTAGGGCTCACTCCCGAGTTCTACCGCTACAAATTGTGGCAAAGCCGCGCGGGCCGCAAGAAGTTAATGCGACTGGGCAGGTGCCGGGCAGGGGTGACGCCGACCCAGGCCGCGCAGCACGCCGGGCGACGCGCGGACTTCTGCGGCTTACGCGATCCGCAAGAGAACGGGGCGGGAACGAAAATATTTTGTGGCGGTCGCGACGACCGGCGTCGCGGCCACCAGCGGCTGGGGGTGGCGATCAGCTGACGAGCACGTCCTTGTCCGGCTCCCAGTTCACCAGCTTGCCGATATGCTCCTCGAACTTGCGATGACCCAGGGCCGATAGCCGGATCGACATATCCTGCGCGGCGCGATCGTCGCCTTCGACCTCGAGCAGCTCCTCGGCGCGCAAGGCCTGGACCCAGCGCAACAGGCTGGCGGTGGTGAGGCCGGTTTCGGCAGCGAGATCGGCCACGGTCAGCACCGTGCCCTCGGCCTCGGCGACATAGGCGAGGCTGATCATGTCCCAGGCGTGATCGGTGAACAGCGGGCTTGAAAAGATCGCTCGGCGTTGGCGGCGGGCCGCGATCATGAAGCGAGTGGCGTGGAGCAGCTTGCCCGGATCGCGCCGCGGCACCGGCGCCGCGCTTTCGCGGATCGACAGCGTGAAGCGGCGCTCGCCATTCTCCCCCGCCGTCTCCTCGCCGCGGCTGAAGATCCAGATGTGCGACATGTCACGGCGGATCAGTCGCTTGACCGTGGCGAAGGCGACACCCTGATCGACCAGCCGCACGAACAACGAGGTGCATTTGACGTGATCGGCAGGCGCGGTGAGGATCAGCATAGGGGTGCCGATCAGGCGATCGGGCGTATCGCGCATCATCGCGCAAAAGGATGGGTCCACTCGAACGATCGTCCCGCGACTGTCGATCTCGACCCGCGACGTCTTGTCCATTTCAGCCCTCACTTGCCAACCTGTCGTGCCCACCGACGACGCCGAGGTCGGTGAGCGATTGTCGAGGCCACTCCCATGGCTGCAACAAGGGAATACCAGAATCCAAATTGGATCAAGTACCGATCTGCAATTCATCGCCGATTAAGACGAACTTAGACGGCATTTGACAATCGCGGGAGCATGCTGCCGGCGTCGCCGGAATCGGGTTCAGCTGGCCCGGCGCATGATCCGGCCGGGTTGCTGATTGAGGCGCTCGAGATTGAAGCCCTCCGCAAACTCCAGCCCCGCGCGGCCGCCCGCCGCCCAGGCGATCCGCGCCGAGAACATCTGGTTCTCGAGCAGCTCGATCTGGACGTCGAGCCCGGCGGCATTACCGTCGATCGCGATGCCGTCGATCATCGCGCCGGTTGCCGAAATGTCGCGAATGCGCACGTCGCCCTCGGCGTCACCGATCGTGATCCGCGCCGAGCGCAGCATCTTGGTGCGCGGCGCGCGGCTGATCTTGTGGCCGGTGGCGGCCACGGTGCCATCCCCGCCGAGCTGCGCGGCGACGGCCTCGGCGCGAATGCCGCGGCCATAGACGAAGCCTTGGATATGGCTGCACCCCAGCGCGCGAACCAGATCGATCTCGTCCTGGATCTCGACGCCTTCGGCGGTAGTCTCCATATCGAGCGTATCGGCGAGGGTGACGATCGCCTTGATGATCGCGGCGTTGCGGTTGCCTGGCTGGGCGGCACCGCGCACGAAGGACTGGTCGATCTTGATCTTGTCGAACGGCGCGGTGCGCAGATAGCCGAGGCTGGAATAGCCGGTGCCGAAATCGTCGAGCGCGAGGCGGACGCCGATGCCCTTAAGCGCCTTGAACATCGCGTCGGATGATTGCGTCTCGTCGAGGAACACACCCTCGGTGATCTCGAGCTCCAGCCGGCGTGGCGGCAGGCCGGCGCTGGCGAGCGCCGACGTGACCAGCGCCGGCAGCGCCGGATTGGCGAACTGGATCGGCGAGACGTTGACCGCGACCCGCACCGCGCGCGGCCAGCTCGCCGCCTCGTGGCACGCGGTGCGCAGGGCCCATTCGCCGAGCGCCTCGATCATCCCGCATTCCTCGGCGACCGGGATGAAATCGGATGGCGATACGGGGCCCCGCGTCGGATGATCCCAGCGCAGCAGCGCCTCATAGCCGACGATCTCGGTATCGCGGGTGGAGACCACCGGCTGGTAGACGAGATGGAAGCTGCCATCCGCGAGCGCGGTGCGGATGTCGTCTTCCAACTGCTTGCGGCTCTTGGCGCCGGCGAGCATCTCGTCCGAGAAGAAGCAATGGACGCCGCGCCCCTCGGCCTTGGCGGCGTAGAGCGCGAGATCGGCGTTGCGGATCAGCGTCTCCGCATCCTCGCCGTGGCGCGGCGCGATGGCGATGCCGATCGAGCAGCCGATCGAGACCGAGGCGCCGCTGACGAAATAGGGCTGCGATAGCGAGGCGATGAGGTCGCGGGCGAGGGTTGACAGCGTATCGCGCGCGTCGATCCCGGGGAGCAGCACCTGGAATTCGTCGCCGCCGATCCGCCCGACCAGCCCCGTCTCGCCGACGCCGCGCTGGAGCCGCTGGGCGACCTGCTTGAGCAAGGCATCGCCGGCCTGGTGGCCGAGCGTATCGTTGACCGCCTTGAAGCGATCGAGATCGAGCAGGAACAGGCTCGCCGGGCGATAGGGACCGACCTGGTGGAGCAGCGTCTTGTCGAGGCTGATCCGCATGCGCTGGCGGTTGGCGAGGCCAGTAAGGCTGTCGAACAGCGCCAGGCGGGTGATTTCGGCTTCGGACTTGCGCTTTTCGGTGAGATCGGTGCCCGAACCGATGAAGCCCTGGAAGCGGCCGAGATCGTCGACCACCGGGCGGCCGGAAATCGACCACCAGCGTTCGGTGTCCGCATCACAGGCGGCGCATACCGAATAATCGTGGAACGAGGTGCGCGATGACATGTGGAAGGCCAGCGTACGCTCGGTGCCCGGCGCAGCGCTGTCCATGCGGAAGATGTCGGTGATCGTCCGGCCAAGCGGATGCGGGCCGGTCTGGGCGAGCTCGGCGGCGACCTTGGCGGAGAGATAGGTGAGGCGGCCCTGGCGATCGGCCTCCCAGAACCAGCCGGTGCCCTGGCCCTCGAATTCGGCGATCATCTTGGCGGCGAGCTTGCCGTCGCTCGTCTCGCGGTTGCGGATCATCACCGCGCCGATGTCGTGGCGGGCGAGGCGCAGGGTCGCGACGGCGAGCCCAAGGAAGAAGAATAGGGCGATGCTGCTCGGCAGCCAACCGTTGGACAGGATGGCGAGCATGATCACCAGCCCGAGCGCGAAGCCAAGCGTGGCGGCTCGGACCTGGTGGATGGTCAGCGAAGTGATGCCGATCGCGCCGGCGACGGCCACGAAGCAGCCGAGCTGGGTGGGGCCCATGGCGAAGCGGGTCGACGCCCACAGCAACGACAGCAGTGCCGCGGCAATGCCGGTGGCGCAGAGCGCCAGCCCGCGGGTGCGGTCGTGCGCGGGCCAGTGGCGCGCTGCGGGGAGGACGAGGAAGCCGTAGGCGGTAGCGGACAAGGCGACGAGAAAGCCGACATGGATCGCCATCGCCCCGGCAAAGCCGCCCATCCCGCCGGCAATCGCCGAACCGACCAGCACCGCGCAGGCAATCGCCTGCGCCGCCATCGCGAACGGCCACATGCCCCCGGCAGCGTCGAGCCGCACCGCATGCGCATGGGCGACTTCCTCGGCGATCTCGTGGCGGAGGCCGAGCAGCCGCGCCATGCCCATTCCCGCAGCGGGGTCGGTATCCAGGTGATCGGCAGCGGCAGGCATGGCGCGGACGGTAGCGACGGTATGATTGCTAAAATGGTTCAATCTCGTGGTTAATGAACCATGAAATCTGCAGTGCCATGTCAGTGGCGAGCGCGGGCGTAGCCAGGCGACGATCGCCATCGCCGGAGAGAGGTGATCAGCCAATCATCGGTGGCGCCCGTCCTACGCATCCGGCGCCGGCCACAGCGGCGTTGATGCTGGCGATCGATCAAGCTTGGCGTAGGCGACCATCCGCTTACGCAGCTTAAAGAAATTTGATGTCTCAAATACTGCTTGATGCATCTTGGTAAAAGCATGGCGAGCGCAAACCGCTAGTTGTTCACCGGCGGCGGGTGCGGCGTGGCGGTTTGGCCGATCACAAGCGAGATCCCGCGGCGGCAGCCGCAGGCTCTATCGCTCAGCTGGACGTCGACATGGAGCTATGCGCCGGGACTGCTGGATGGCGTCGCCCGGCAGGGCAGGGTGGAAGAGGGCTAACCGACCCTTACCGGACGAACGCCGGCGCTACCGTAGTCCGCCACGTCGGCGTTAAGCATGTCCCGCCGGTGGCAGGGTTGGCGGTCCGCGGCCTGCTGCGGTAGAGGCGCTCGGCAAAGGAGTCCGTCGCTTGTCCACCGTCATCATCCGCGAAGCCGATCTGATCGAAAGCGTCGCCGACGCGCTGCAGTTCATCAGCTACTATCATCCGATGGATTACATCCGTGCACTCGGCACCGCGTATCAGGCCGAGCAGAGCCCGGCGGCGAAGGACGCGATCGCGCAGATCCTCACCAACAGCCGGATGTGCGCCGAGGGGCATCGGCCGATTTGCCAGGACACCGGCATCGTCACCATATTCATCAAATGGGGCCAGGATTGCCGGTTCGCGGACGGCAGCCGCAGCCTGCAGGAGGTCGTCGACGAGGGCGTGCGCCGCGCCTATCTGCATCCGGAAAACAAGCTGCGCGCCTCGATCCTCGCCGATCCGGCGTTTACCCGCCGCAATACCCGCGACAACACGCCGAGCGTGCTCCACGTCGAGATGGTGCCGGGCACCACGGTGTCGATCGATGTCGCGGCCAAAGGCGGCGGCTCGGAGAACAAGTCCAAGTTCAAGATGATGAACCCGAGCGACTCGATCGTCGACTGGGTGCTCGAGATGATCCCGCAGATGGGCGCGGGCTGGTGCCCGCCGGGCATGCTCGGCATCGGCATCGGCGGCACCGCGGAAAAGGCGATGCTGCTCGCCAAGGAATCGCTGATGGGCCCGATCGACATGGCGCAGCTGAAGCAGCGCGGCCCGAAGAACGACCTGGAGGCGTTGCGCATCGAGATCTTCGACAAGGTCAATGCGCTGGGCATCGGTGCGCAGGGGCTCGGCGGACTCTCCACCATTCTCGACGTCAAGATCGTCGACTGGCCGACCCATGCCGCCTCCAAACCGGTGGCGATGATCCCCAATTGCGCCGCGACCCGGCATGCGCATTTCGCCTTGGATGGCTCCGGCCCGGCCTATCTCGAGGCGCCGCGGCTCGAGGAATGGCCCGACGTAAATTGGACACCCGACAAGGCGGCGATTCGGGTCGATCTCGACACGCTGACGCCCGAGGTGGTGCAGGGCTGGAAGCATGGCGACCGGCTGCTGCTGAACGGCAAGATGCTCACCGGGCGCGATGCGGCGCACAAGCGCATCGCCGACATGCTCGCGCGTGGCGAAGAGCTGCCGGTCGAGTTCAAGGGCCGGGTGATCTATTATGTCGGGCCGGTCGATCCGGTCGGCGAGGAAGTGGTCGGGCCGGCGGGGCCGACCACGGCGACGCGGATGGACAAGTTCACGCGGATGATGCTCGACCAGGGGCTGCTGGCGATGGTCGGCAAGGCCGAGCGCGGGCCGGCGGCGACCGAGGCGATCGCCGAGGCGAAGTCCGCCTATCTGATGGCGGTGGGCGGCGCCGCCTATCTGGTCGCGCGCGCGATCAAGGGCAGCCGCGTGGTCGGCTTTGCCGATCTCGGCATGGAGGCGATCTACGAATTCGAGGTGAGCGACTTCCCGGTGACGGTGGCGGTGGATGCCGCGGGGCAGAACGTACACCAGCTCGCGCCGCTGGTGTGGCGCGAGAAGATCGCGCGGGAAGGCTTGCTGGTCGGGGCGTGACCCCGGCCGGTTGCCGTCGCTGGAGCTATCGAGCGGCGGCGCCAGCGCCAGATATGAAAAGAGGTTGCCGAGCGCCTGTCGGCAGCTCGACAACCCCCTAACATGGTCAGCGGCCGGAGAGCTCCAGCCCGGAGGACCATGCGGACCGCTTGTCCTGTGAGTTCACGCGTTGATTGAGGGAAGATACCCTCCGCGCCAACCCGGCGGACTTAGCGGCGCGTCCCCCGAACGAACTGAACCGACCCCACTGCTGAACCATGAGACATCGGATCACCTCCTTTCGCTTGTTGATAGCCAATCGTGATCGATCCCGATCACAAGAGGTAATGTGAGTTAGGGATGATCAACATACAAGACTTGAAATGCAGATGATTTTGGCCGAGCTTCGTCCGCTCGCGCCGCACCCCCTGTGAGCGTCAGCGGCAGTCCTCGGTGACGCGCTCGATCTCCGCCCAGGCTGGGATCACCAGTGCCGGTAGCCCAGCCTGTTCGACGATGAACCGTCCGCGGCTGAACCCAATCGCGTCGAGCAAGGAATCATTGGCGGCGAGCGCGGCCGTGACGGTGGGTGGCGTGGCGCCGCCGGGTTGGATCGGTAGCGCGCGGGTGACGCTGGTGGTGCGGATGGTCAGCGGCGTCGCGTTGGTGCCGGGGCGTGACAGCAAAATCCGTTGCGCCGCGCGATCGCAGCGCAGGGTGAGGACGGGGTCGGCACCGGCGAGCCCGAACGCGGCGACGCTGCCGCGATCATCCGGGCGATAGCGCCAGACGCCGGGCGTCAGCGGCCAGTCGCGCCAGTCGCTCGATGCCGGCGCCGGGCGCGAAGCGGCGGGGGGCGGCGCCTGCGGACGCGGCGGCGGCGGCGCGGGCTGCGGCGCGGAGGGAACGCACCCGGCGACCGCGAGCAGCGGGACCAGGAACAGGGCGAAACGGGAGGGGCTGGCGCGCATGGCGTCGCTTATGGGGGATGGATCGATGCCTCTTCAACCCGCCGCGGGCGGAACCGGCGCGGGCGCCGGGCGGTTCACCGGCACAACCAGGAGACATCCATGACCACCGCCGCCATCCCCACCCAGCTGCTGATCCAGGCGAATGTCGCCCACACCACCAAGGTGGAGAGCCGTGACGGCGACGCGGTCGGCAGCGTCTTTGCCTTCATGGTCCACAAGGGCACCGGCCGGGTGACCCATGCGGTCCTCAGCCTCGGCGGCTTCCTCGGCATGGGCAAGAGCTTCTACCCGCTGCCGTTCGCGCTGCTCCAGTTCGATCCGGTCCGCGACCTCTATGTGGTGACGATCGACCGGCGCGTGCTCGAGGGCGGCCCGAGTTGGGCCAACAACTCGCCAACCTTCGACCAGGCCTATGCCGACCGCGTGGCGAGCTATTACGGCGTGGGCACGGAGGATCTTGCGGCCGGCTAGGCGGCGCGAGGGACTATGCGGTTGAGGGCTTCGGCCTCGCCGCGTTCCACCTCTTCCATATCATAGCTATTCTGCAGCCGCAGGAAGAACCCGTCCGACGTGCCAAAATAGCGAGTCAGTCGTGCGTCAAGCGCAGCGTCGATACTGCGGCGGCTGGCAATTACCTCTGCCAACACGGCGATTTCGATCCCCGTTCCTTCGGCTACTTCAATAAGCGGGATTTCGGAGCCAATTTGGAAATCCTCGCGCAGGATGTCACCCGGATGAACATTGTTCAGCCGATCCTCACCCGCGATGGTAATCCTCGATCCGGACATCGTCCGCGCCTCCATTCGACCAGCCGAAGGTGATCCGCCACTGGTCGTTGATCCTTATGCTATATCGTGGAGGGGTGAAGCCTTTCAACTGCTCCAGTCGGTTTCCCGGCGGTCGGGCGAGATCATCCAACCGCTCAGCCGCATCAAGCTGGCGAAGCTTACGGCGAGCGGGCTGCTGAATATCCGTGGCGACATGCCGGCTGCGCTGGCCAAGCCAAATGCGCTCAGTCTCTTTTTCAGCAAAACCCCTGATCATCATCGCTTCCGACGTTTAGGCATAGCAGAAGCTATAATGTCAGAGGCTTTGAATTGCTGGCAACCGCCTACCGCGATCGGCGCCCGCCCATTCGCATCTTCTGTTCCTTGCCATAGCGGGTCTTGCGGGTGCCGGGCTTGCCTTCGTTGCTGCGGCCCATGATCGGCGCCTTATGCTCTTCCACCGGCAGGCCGAGCTCCTCGTTCTCGAGCTGGCGGATCTCGTCGCGCAACCGGCCGGCGGTTTCGAACTCGAGGTCGCTGGCGGCCTTGCGCATCTGCTTTTCGAGATCCTCGATATACGCGCGCAGGTTGTGGCCGACCATGTGCGGGCGTTCGTCGTCGATCGGGATGGTGACCTGATCGCCCTGGCTGACATGCGCGATGATGTCGCCGATGTTGCGGCGGATCGTGGTCGGCGTGATGCCGTGCTCGCGGTTATATTCCTCCTGCTTCTCGCGGCGCCGCGCGGTCTCGTTCATCGCGCGCTCCATCGAGCCGGTGATGCGATCGGCGTAGAGGATCACGCGGCCGTCGACGTTACGCGCGGCGCGGCCGATGGTCTGGATCAGCGACGTTTCCGAGCGTAGGAAGCCTTCCTTGTCGGCATCGAGAATCGCGACCAGCCCGCATTCGGGAATGTCGAGGCCCTCGCGCAGCAGGTTGATGCCGATCAGCACGTCATAGACGCCGAGGCGCAGGTCGCGGATCAGCTCGATGCGCTCGAGCGTCTCGACGTCCGAATGCATGTAGCGGACCTTGATCCCGGCCTCGTGCATATATTCGGTGAGGTCCTCGCTCATCCGCTTGGTGAGCGTGGTCACCAGCGTACGATAGCCCGCCGCCGTAGTCTTGTGGCATTCCTGGATCAGATCCTGGACCTGCTCCTCGACCGGCTTGATCTCGACCGGCGGATCGATGAGGCCGGTGGGGCGGATGACCTGTTCGGCGAACACGCCGCCGGCCTGTTCCATCTCCCAGCTGCCCGGCGTTGCCGAGACGCTGACCGTCTGCGGGCGCATCGCATCCCATTCGTTGAAACGCAGCGGCCGGTTGTCGATGCAGCTCGGCAGGCGGAAGCCATATTCGGCGAGCGTGATCTTGCGGCGGTGATCGCCGCGCGCCATCGCGCCGATCTGCGGCACCGTCTGGTGGCTCTCGTCGACGAACAATAGCGCGTTCTCGGGGAGATATTCGAACAGCGTGGGGGGCGGCTCGCCGGGCAGGCGACCGGTCAGGAAGCGGCTGTAATTCTCGATGCCCGCGCAGCTGCCCGTCGCTGCGATCATCTCGAGATCGAAGTTGGTGCGCTGCTCGAGCCGCTGGGCCTCGAGCAACTTGCCCTCGGTGACCAGCTCCTTGAGCCGTTCGGCAAGCTCGTGCTTGATCGCATCGCCGGCCTGCTTGAGCGTCGGCCCCGGCGTGACATAATGGCTGTTGGCGTAGATGCGCACCGAGTTGAGGCTCGCGACCTTCTTGCCGGTGAGCGGATCGAATTCGGTGATGTCCTCGATATCGTCGCCGAAGAAGGAGATGCGCCAGGCGCTGTCCTCATAATGCGACGGGAAGATCTCGAGCGTGTCGCCCTTCACGCGAAAGTTGCCGCGCTGGAAGGCGGCATCGTTGCGCTTATACTGGAGCGCGACGAGCTTGCGCACGATCTCGCGCTGATCGACGGTGGTGTTCTTCTTGAGATCGAAGATCATCGCCGAATAGGTTTCGACCGAGCCGATGCCGTACAGGCACGACACCGAGGCGACGATGATGACGTCGTCGCGCTCGAGCAGCGAGCGGGTCGCCGAATGGCGCATCCGGTCGATCGACTCGTTGGTCGACGATTCCTTCTCGATGTAGGTGTCCGACCGCGCGACATAGGCCTCGGGCTGGTAGTAATCGTAGTAACTGACGAAATATTCGACGGCATTGTCGGGGAAGAAGCTCTTGAACTCGCCGTAGAGCTGCGCCGCAAGGATCTTGTTGGGGGCGAGGATCAGCGCCGGGCGCTGCAGCTCCTCGATCACCTTGGCCATGGTGAAGGTCTTGCCCGAGCCGGTGACACCGAGCAGCACTTGATCCTTCTCGCCGGCGCGGGCGGTTTCCGTCAGTTCCTTGATCGCGGTCGGCTGGTCACCGCTCGCGGTATATTCGCTGACCAGCTTGAACGGCCGTGCCTCTTCGATCTTGGCGGGGCGCGCCGGGCGATGAGGGACGAAGGTATCGCCGGTTTCCGGCTCGGCGAGGCTGGTGCGGATCTGGATGGCCATATGGTGGAGATATGGGGTGGCGGTGGAACGGCGGCAACAACCCTGCGCCGGCTCCAATCCAGGTTGTCACTCCAGCGAAAGCTGGGATCTTCGGCGATGGCGCGGGGAAGGAGCCGCGTGAGACCCCAGCCTTCGCTGGGATGACGACGGTGGGAAAGGTGACGACGGGGAAAGGAGGATCACGAAGCCCCCAAGCGTTGCTTCGGTTGACCCATCGGCCGCGCACCCATATTGCGCATCGCTCGCAATCAGCCTCGACCCAGGCGATCCCGCGCCCCGCCGGCGCGGCTCAAGGAAGATACGCATGACCGACGTCCGCGCCCCCGCCCTGATCCCGGAGACCAAGGCGTTCCTCAACGCCAAAGTGCTGTGGGTGCGCCATTGGAACGACCGGCTGTTCTCGTTCGCGGTCGAGCGGCCGGCCAGCTTCCGTTTCCGCTCGGGCGAGTTCGTGATGATCGGGCTGCCGGGTGACGGCGAGGGCGCCAAGCCGATCATGCGCGCCTATTCGATCGCCAGCCCGCATTATGCCGAAGAGCTGGAATTCCTCTCGATCAAGGTGGAAGATGGCCCGCTGACATCGAAGCTGCAGCTGATCGAGCCGGGCGACGAGGTGTATCTCGGCAAGAAATCAACCGGCACGCTCGTCACCGACGCGCTGATCGGCGGCAAGCGGCTGTTCTTCTTCTCGACCGGCACGGGGCTCGCGCCGTTCCTCAGCCTGGCGCGCGACCCGGACGTCTATTCGATGTTCGACCAGATCATCCTTGTCCATTCGGTGCGGGTGGTGAGCGATCTTGCCTATCATGACGAGCTGCAGTCGCGGCTCGCCGAGGATCCTTTGGTCTCGGACGAGGCGCAGGCGCAGTTCCATTACGTGCCGACCGTGACCCGGGAGCCGTTCCGCACCACCGGGCGGATCGGCGACCTGATCGAGAGCGCGGCGCTGTTCGGCGACCCGGTGCAGGGCGCCAAGAAGCTCGATCCCGAGACCGATCGGATCATGCTGTGTGGCAGCATGGCGATGATCCGCGAGACGGCGGCGATGCTCGAGGGGATCGGCTTCACCGAGGGTTCCAACGCCAACCCTGGTCAGTTCGTGATTGAGCGCGCGTTCGTCGACTGAGCGCCGTCACGCCAACAATCGTCGGGACGACCGAATAACCATAGCGTGCAGGGCGACGTGCCGCGATAGCATGAAGCTTCTTGGTAAGGGGGCTGGCATGCGGACGTTGGTGATCGGGTTGATGATGGCGTCGGCAGCCGTGCCGGCGGCGGCGAAGACGGTGGCGGTTGAGGAGGTGTCGGTCGACCGGCTCGGCGCGATGATGGCAGCAGGCCAGGCCTCGAGCGTCGACATCACCCGCGCCTATCTGGCGCGGATCGCGGCGATGAACCGCCGGGGCCCGGGACTGCGCGCGGTGATCGCGGTCAATCCCGATGCGCTCGCGCAGGCCAAGGCGCTCGACGCAGAGCGAAAGGCCGGGCGGGTGCGCGGGCCGCTGCACGGCGTGCCGGTGCTGATCAAGGACAATATCGAAACAGCCGACCCGATGGCGACCACCGCGGGCAGCCTCGCGCTCAAGGACAATGTCACGCGCCGCGATGCCCCGGTGGTGGCGGCGCTGCGCGCGGCGGGCGCGGTGATCCTTGGCAAGACCAACCTGTCCGAATGGGCCAACATCCGCTCCAGCCATGCGATGAGCGGGTGGAGCGCGGTCGGCGGGCTGGTGAAGAACCCCTATGCGCTCGATCGCACCGCCTGCGGGTCGTCGTCCGGATCGGGCGCGGCGGTGGCAGCTAGCTTCGCGGCGGCGGCGGTGGGCACCGAGACCGACGGTTCGGTGGTATGCCCGTCGTCGATCAACGGGCTGGTCGGGCTCAAGCCGTCGATCGGGATGATCAGCCGCACCCGGGTGGTGCCGATCAGCCACAGCCAGGACACGCCGGGGCCGATGGCACGCAGCGTGCGCGACGTGGCGGTGCTGTTCTCGGCCATGGTGGCGGCCGATCCGGCCGATCCGGCGACCGCGGGCACGGTGACGCACGATTACGCGGCGGGGCTGTCGACCTCCGCCTTGTCCGGCATGCGAGTGGGGGTGATCCGGCCCGAGATGCCGGCGGCGGTGGCGGCGCGCTACGATGCGGCGCTGGCGGTGCTGCGGTCCGCGGGGGCGGTGCTGGTGGAGGTCAAGCAGCCCAAGCTCGAGGGGATCGGCGACGCCGAATTCATCGTGCTCAAGACCGAATTGAAGGCCGACATGAACGCCTATCTGGCGACGGCGCCGGCGGCGGTGACGGCGCGGACGCTCGACCAGCTAATCGCCTTCAACAAGGCGCATGCCGCCGAGGAGATGCCGTTCTTCGCGCAGGAGACATTTGAAGCGGCGGCCAAGACCCAAGGGCTCGACGATCCGGCGTATCAGGCGGCGCGGGCCACCTCGCTGCGGCTGGCGGGGCGCGACGGGATCGATGCGATGCTCAAGGCGGCGGGCGCGCAAGTGCTGGTGGAGCCGACCTATGCGGGGGCATGGCTAAGCGACCCGGTCTATGGCGATCAATATGACGGGCCGAGCTCGAGCGAGCTGCCGGCGATCGCGGGCTACCCCAACCTCACCGTGCCGATGGGGCTGGTGCAGGGGCTACCGGTGGGGCTGTCGTTCATCGCCACCAGGAACGGCGATGCGACGGTGCTCGGCGCGGGCTATGCGTATGAGCAGCGGGCGAAGGCGCGGGTGGCGCCGCGCTATCTGACGCAGGCCGATGTGGGGGCGGGGCTGGAGGGCGCGCGCTAGCCGGCGATTATCGGTACCGCGCCGCGACCCGCGCCTGCCACAGCATCACCAGCGGCACGACGCCGAGTTCCATCGCGAGGCCGAACAGATGGCCTCGCGATGGCACCCCGACGCTCGCCAGCGACACCAACCGAGACAGGCCGCCGCAGATCACCAGTGCGGCGAGCAGGCGGAAGCGCGGGCCCTGGCGCTCGATGTGGCGGATGCAGGTCGCAAAGGCGATGCCGACCGCGAAGAAGATGCCCGAGATGTAGCGGAAGTGGCTGTCGAGATCGCGCGGGATCACCGGCGGATGGCCGAGGAAACCGGGGCCGGTGAGGATGCTCTGGCCGCCGATCGTCAGCGGCACCAGGCAGGCGAGCGCGACGACGAGCTGGAGCAGGCGGCGTTCAAGCGTGGCGCTCACAGCAGCAGCTCCTTGCGGACGTGGTTCGACCGCAGCGACACCCGGACTTCAAAGATGAAGGCGGTGAGGCAGGCGATCAGCAGCGTTACCCCGACGATGAACACCACCGCGATCACCGTGCCGATCGCGAACTTGCCGATGTTCGCGATGAACAGCAGCGCGATCACGACGCATGCCATCACGGCGCTGGACACGGCGAGGAACAGCGCGGCATTGATGATCGTCATCCGCTCGTCGAGCAGCCGCAGCTCCCATTTGTAGCGGGCGCGCTCGTCTTCTTCGACGCGGGCGAGCAGCAGCTCGAGCGCGCGGGCCCGATCGATGACGCGGGCGAGCCGGCCGGCGAGGACGTTGAGCAACTGGCCGATTGCGGCGAGCATGAACACCGGAGCGAGCGACAGCTGGATGGTCTGGGCGATGTTGGTGACGGCAGGCAGGGTGGGCATGACGCGCATCATAGGTGGAAAGCGGGGGAGCGAAAGGCTCGATGCGGCACGGGCGGAGACAGCTCCACCGCTTGGTAACGCCTTGGCGCTAGGCCGCGCGGCGTGACCAAGCCGATGCTCCTTGCCGATTTCGTGCGGCTGCCGCCGGTGGCGCGCGCGAGCATCGCTGACGGCCTAGCGGCGGCGATCGACATCGTCGCCGAGCGGGCGCCCCCGAGCCACGCCTTCCTGCGTTACGGCTGGTATGCCGCCGCGCTCAGCGCCTATGGCGGCGCCGCGCGGACATTGCTGGTGGAGGAGGATGGCGAGCCGGTGCTGGCGCTGCCGTTCGTCGCTGCCGGGCCGCGCTGGCTCGGGTTGGCGGCGATCCCGGGAAGCTATTGGCCGTTTCGCAGCTTCCCGCTCGCCAGCGATGCCGCCGAGGCGAGCCTGCGGGTCGGGCTGGCGACGCTGGCGGCGAGCGTCAACGGGCTGCGGATCGGGCCGGTCTATGACGACGATCCCGCGGCAACGACGCTGATCGCAGCGGCGCGGGCGAGCGGCTGGACGGCGATCGACCGCTTCGTCGCCGACAGCTGGCGCCTCGACATGGCGGCGCTCGGGCGCGAGGGCGGGTGGCCGCGCGGCTCGACGCTGCGCAAGAACCGCTTTCATGAGAAGCACCTTGCCAGCCATGGCACGCCCGAGTGGCACTTCCTGTTCGGCGCCGACTGGCCGGCGGGCTTTGCGGCGCTGGGCGGGATCGAGCAGAAGAGCTGGATCGCATCGCGCACCGACGGCAGCGACGCCAAGTTCACCGCGACCGGGCACGGTGCGTTCTGGCAGGCCGCGGCGGGGGACCCGGCGATCGCCGCGATGCTCCACGCGGCGCTGCTGACGATCGACGGCGAGCCTGCAGCCTTTTCGTTCGACCTTGATGCCGGCACGCTCAAATACGCCATCGCCAACAGCTATGATCCGGCCTTTGCTAAGCATTCGCCCGGCAAGCTGCTCTATTACCGCAATCTCGTCGAGGCGCTCGGCCGCGGTGTCGCCATCGTCGACTGGGGCGCGGGCGACAGCGGCTACAAGCAGGTGATCGGCGCCGACCGTGGCCCGGCGATCCGTGACTGGCTGCTGTTGCGGCCCGGCTGGCCAGCGTGGGTCGGCCGACTGCTGCGCGGTCGCTGGCGGGCCTCGGGCCACCGGCCGGGCTGATCGGCGTGCACCCGGGCGGGCGGCTGCGGCGTTCCTTGCCCATGCTCGCCTTCCTCGACTTCGAAGCCTCCTCGCTCGCCAAGACCAGCTATCCGATCGAAGTCGCCTGGGTGTTCGAGGATGGCACCGCGGAATCGCACCTGATCCGGCCGGCGGAGGGTTGGACCGACTGGGATGCCAAGGCGGAGGCCATCCATCACATCCCGCGTGCGACGCTGCTCCGCGACGGTCGCCCGCACGATGAGGTGGCGCAGCGGATGGTGGCGGTGCTGAGCGGGCACGATCTGCTCGCGAGCGCGCCGTCGTGGGACGGCAAGTGGCTGAGCTATCTGCTCCGCGCCGCCGGGCTACCGCGGCACAGCCTGCGGCTGCGCGATACGGAGGAGGCGCAGGTGGAGGCGGCACGCGCGATCCTCGCCCCGGCGGTGCCGGCGGCGCAACTCGCCAGCGTCGTCGAGGAGGTGCTGACTCTCGCCGCGGTGCGCGACCGCGGCACGCCGGCGCATCGTGCCCAGGCCGATGCGGAGGAGGAGCGCCAGCGCTGGCTGGCGGTCACGCGCGCGGCGCGGGCCTGGCTGGGATGAAATATATCAACGGCAATGCCGATCGACATGCACCCAGTATTCGCACCATCATTGCCGCGCCGACGACGATAGTTGTAGAATCGGCAAGCGTTGCGGGAGACGGTCGATGGTCAAGGCGATGGTGGCGCTAATCTTTGTTGTGGGTGGCGGCAATGTCGCCGTGGCGCAAAGCGCGCCGGCTGTTTCTTCCGCGGTCACTGCCGATGCTTCGGCATCAGCAAACAAAACGATGGACTAGCCGGCAGACAAGGAGGTCTGTCGCAGCGACGCACCGCGCGGCTCCCGGATCACCAAGCGGAACGTGCCACTTGCAATGCGAATGGCGGTGATCGACCAGCAACGGCGCGAGGCGCTCGAGGCGGCCAAGCATGAAGGCTGTCGCAGCCGCTAGGCCTCGGGTCGGCGGCGTGCCGGCGCACGTACTTGCGCATGTTCGGGCGAATCAATCGCCAAGGTTGATCCACACCGGGGCATGATCGCTGGTCTTCTCCCAGCCGCGAACGTCGCGGTCGACGCCGGCGGCGGCGAGGCGCGGGGCGAGTGACGGGCTTAGCAGGAGATGGTCGATCCTCAGCCCCGCGTTGCGCCCATAGGCGTTCCGGAAATAGTCCCAGAAGGTGTAGATGGTCTCGTCTGGGTAAAGGTGGCGCAGCGCCTCGGTCCAGCCCTGGCCGACCAGCCGCGCGAAGGCGGCCCGGACCTCGGGGGCGAACAGGGCGTCGTCCTGCCAGCGTTCGGGTTTGTAGACGTCGCGCTCGGTCGGCATGACGTTGAAGTCGCCGAGCAGCAGCACCGGCATGCCGGTGGCGAGCAGGTCGGCGGCATGGGCGATCAGTGCCTCGAACCAGGCGAGTTTGTAATTGAACTTCGGCCCGGGACGGGGATTGCCGTTGGGCAGGTAAAGCCCGCCGATCAGCACGCCGTTGATCGCGGCCTCGATGTAGCGGCTCTGGGCGGGATCGGGATCGCCGGGCAGGCCGCGACGGGTCTCGACCGGCAGCCCGAACCGGCTCAGCAGCGCGACGCCATTCCAGCTCTTCTGGCCGTGCCAGATCGCCTGATAGCCGGCCGCCTCGATCGCGGCATGGGGGAATTTGTCGTCGGGGGCTTTCAGCTCCTGCAGCGCGACCACGTCCGGCCGGGTCTGCTCGAGCCAGCGCAGCAGCACCGCGAGCCGGCCGTTGACGCCGTTGACGTTGTAGGTCGCTATCCTCATTCCAGCGTTCAATGAGCCTGGGGGCGCTGCGTTCCGCCGTTCGCCGCCTATATGGGCACGATGGCCATCCAGCCCGATCTGTTTGCTCTCGATCCCGCGCCTGAGATGGCGCCGCTGCCGGGGTTGCGCTTGGCCGAGGATTTCGTCTCCGTTGCCGAGGAGGCGGCGTTGATCGGCGGGATCGAGGGCGTCGCGTTGGCGCCGTTCCGCTTTCAGGGGTGGCTCGGCAAACGGCTGACTGCGTCGTTCGGCTGGCATTATGATTTCGACTCCGCCCGGGTCGCCGAGGCCGAGCCGATCCCCGGCTGGCTGCTGCCGGTGCGCGACCGGGCAGCGGCGTTCGCGGGGCTCGCGGCGGACGAGCTCGTCCAGGCGCTGCTGATCCGCTACGATCCGGGCGCGGGGATTGGCTGGCATCGCGACCGGCAGGTGTTCGAGCATGTCGTCGGCATCTCGCTCGGGGTGGCGGCGCCGATGCGGTTCCGACGGCGGCTGGGCGACGGCGGCTTTGCCCGGCGGACGGTGGCGCTGCCGCCGCGATCGATCTACCATCTCGCCGGCGAGGCGCGGCACGGCTGGGAGCACAGCATCGCCGAGATGGAAGAAACGCGCTGGTCGGTGACGTTTCGCAGCCTCGCGGCGCGGTTCAAGGCCCAGGTGGCGCGGTAACAGTCATACTTCGCCCGGCCGAAACCGGCTCTCGTGGCCGAGCGTGCTGCGCTACCTCCCAGCTGTCGCTGGGATGACAAGGTGATAGGAAGCTGATGTGCGACATGGGCAGCTGGTCTCCCGGCTGCTATCCTGTGCGCATGGCAGAGATCATCAACCTGCGCCGTGCCCGTAAGGCTCGGGACCGGACCGCGGCCGACGTTCAAGCCGCCGCCAATCGCCAGCGGTTCGGCCGCACCAAGGCTGAGAAGCTTGCCGAGGCGCAGGAACAGGCGCGGACGGCGCGGATCGTCGATGGCGCGCGGCGGGAGTCATCCGACCCCGACTGAAAGGCCAGCTCAGACCCGCAGGTAGCGAAAGTACCACACCTCGTGTCCGTGGCGGCGCGCCTTGCGCTCGTAGCGGGTCTCGGGCCAGTCGGCGGGGCGGGTGAGGAAATCGGCCGGGCTTTGCGCGGTCCAGGCGAAATCGGCACGCTGGTTCATCACCATCATCGCCCAGCGACAATAAGTGGGATCGTCGGTGCCGAGGCGGAATTCGCCGCCGATCTTGAGCTTGGCCGCGATCGCATCGAGCGGGCCGTGATTGATCATCCGCCGCTTGGCGTGACGCGCCTTGGGCCACGGATCGGGATGGAGCAGATAGACCCGCTCGAGCGAGGCGTCGGGAAGCCGCTCGACCACCTCCAGCGCATCGCCCATGTGCAGGCGGACGTTGGTGAGGTCGCCGTCGCGGATATGGCCGAGCGCGCCGACCACGCCGTTGAGGAACGGCTCGCAGCCGATAAAGCCGCTGCCCGGCGTGGCGGCGGCCTGGCCGGCGAGATGCTCGCCCGCGCCGAAGCCGATTTCGAGCTGGAGCGGGCGCTTGTCGCCAAACAAGATCGTCGAATCGAGCGGGCCAGCCTCGGGCACGCTGAGCGCAGGCAGCGTGTCTTCAACGAGTGCGGCCTGGCCGAGGCGCAATTTGTGGCCCTGGCGGCGGCCATAGAGGCGGCGGATGGTGGCAGGATCATTCATGGTCGCCGGCGCCTCTAGCCGTATCGCGCCGCGGAGCAAAGCGGCACGCGGACCGTTACACCGGCGTAATGGCAGACAGCGACAATAGCGACCTCAAGGCGGCGGATGCCAAGGAACTCCACCGCGCGGTACGCGAGGAAGGCGAGGACGAACTGCGCCGACCGGTGGCGTCGCTGTTCTGGTCAGGGCTTGCCGCCGGCATGGCGATCAGTGCCTCGCTGATGGCCGAGGCTGCCTTATACGCCAAGCTGCCGGCAGCGCCGTGGCGCGATCTGGTGGTCGCGCTCGGCTATCCGCTCGGCTTTCTGGTCGTGATCCTCGGACGAATGCAGTTGTTCACCGAGAGCACGATCACCGCGATGTTGCCGCTGGTGACGACGCCGACGCGCTGGGCGCTGCTGCGGACACTGAGGCTGTGGGGCATCGTGCTGTTCGCCAATTTGCTTGGCACCGCGATCAGCGCCGTGCTGATCGCGCATGGGCTTCTCGGCAGTGCCGAGATCCGCGAGGCGGCGCTGGCGATCTCGGCCAAGATCACCGAGCTGTCGCCGCTCGCCACCTTCATCAACGCCATTCCCGCCGGGTTCATGATTGCAATCCTCGCCTGGGCGCTGCCCAATGCACGCGAGCAGAGTTTCTGGATCATCGTTGCCTTCACCTATTTGCTGACGGCCGCGGGGTTCAGCCATTCGGTGGTAGGTTCCGACGAGGCGTTCCTGCTGCTGTTCGCCGGGGAGACCGGGGTATGGCAGACCGTCATCGAGCTGATCGCACCGGCGGTGTTCGGCAATCTGGTGGGCGGCGCGGGAATCTTTGCGCTGCTTGCCCACGGCCAGGTCAAAGACGAAATGCACGGGGACGCGACATGAGCAAGAATGACAAGAAGGCGACCGGCAAGAAGGCAAGCGGCAAGCCGGGCGGCAAGAAGGCTGACGGCAAGTCCGCCAAGAAGGCCAAGAAAACCGCCGGCAAGGTCGCGCAGGTGGATCGCGAGGTCACGCACAAGGCGGCCGCGGTACGCCACCTGCCGGTCGTACGGCTTGCCGGGCTGCTCGGCGAGGTGGGTGACCAGCCGCAGCTGATCCTCGCCTCGGTAGGAACAATCGCGGCGGGGTTGGTCGGCGGGCGGCGTGATCTGGTGCGCGGCGGCGCGCGGATGCTGGCGGCGCATCTCGTCGCCACCGCCGCCAAGGCCGTGATCAAGCAGTCGTTCGATCGCAGCCGGCCGGACAAGGCGCTGGCCGATGGCCAAACGCATTTTGCCCGCGGCGACAGCCACGATCACGAACTCAATTCCTTCCCGTCGGGGCATACTGCCGGTGCCGTGGCCGTCGCGCGCGCCGCCTCGCGCGATATCGACGGCGCCGCGGTGCCCGGCGCGATCGGCGCGGTGGCGGTGGCGGCGGTGCAGGCGCCGGCGGGGCATCATTACCTGTCAGACGTGGTGGTCGGCGCCGCGGTTGGCTGGGTGTCGGAAGCGGTGGTCAGCGCGGTGTTCGATCGGCTCGAGCCGGCGATCGAGCAGCGGTTGACGGGGGACGCTATTTGAACGTCTTGGCGTCGAGCGTCATTGTCGTGCCTTGCGTCCGGCCCAGAGCCCCGCCCTTGTTGACAAGCTCCAGGGCTTGCTGTGGGCGGGGTAGCGACGCGAAGGTGCCGTAGGTGCTGGTCGCCCCCTCGACATCGTTGAACGTTACCGAATAGCGCCGTTCCTTGCCAACCAAGGTGCCGAGGGTTGGGGCGACGCCAATCATGCGCCCTGAGTCACCGAGGGCAAGCGAATAGCCATCTCCATCAATGGCTCGATAGACGCCGAAGGTGACAGAGCCGACTCCCTCACGACACCATTGCGATCGCGTCAGCGGCTTTCCTTGCTTGTGGGCACTATCGACGATCATCCCGGCAAGCAGCGACACGAGTACGTCGCTGCCTTCCGGCTTGACGACCTTGGCGTTGGTAAAGGCAAGCGGCTTAGGACAGGTGCGGATCGGAACGGCTGCCGGAGCCGCCTCGACGCCTGTCGTGGGCCAGCGAAGAGCGTCGATGAAGTGCGTCAGCCTCGCGTCCAACGCATCAGCATTCATCGTCTTAGTGCTCATCCGGATCGCAACAAGCCACTCGCCCAGGGGCAACACCGCCAAGGCCGTGCTGCGATATTCGCTGCCGAGCACCGAATAGCTCTGCCGCATCGCGGACGTGGTCGTGCTGCCGGGGCCGGCAAACGCAACCGGGTCAGCGCTGGCGGGCGAGGCGTGCTGGAACAGCGTGCGGTCTTCCAGTGCGGTGCGCGATCGATCGAACCACATGGGGACATCGTTGGCCGCGGGATGAAACAGGTAGAGGGTGGTGAACAGGCTCTTGGCCGGATCGTCAAACTGGGCTGAGACATCGTGCTCCGTTGTCGTGCTGTCGGACAACGAGCTGCGCGTCAGACCATCCACTGTCGCCATCAGGACGAGCCCGGTCTCGGCATGCTGCCACCCGTTGTTCGACGGCACCGGCAGGTCGCGCGCTGCGAGCGAGCCTGCCTGAGCAATGGCTAACGCCGCCGTGATGATCATGCGCATGAAAAAGCCTCCCCTGTTACCAGGAGAGGCTAAGTCATCCAGCCGATTAGGCAATCAGGCGATCGTCAGATCAGGCGACGGCGGCCTTGATCGCGTCGACCAGGTCGGTCTTTTCCCAGGTGAACAGGTCGCCTTCCGGCTCGCGGCCGAAGTGGCCGTAGGCGGCGGTTTTCGAATAAATCGGCGCGTTGAGCTTGAGGTGCTCGCGGATGCCCTTGGGGGTCAGGCGGACCAGCTGCGGCAGCGCGGCCTCTAGCTTGGCTTCCTCAACGGCGCCGGTGCCGTGCAGGTCGACATAGACCGACAGCGGCTCGGCGATGCCGATCGCATAGCTGAGCTGGATGGTGCAGCGACGCGCGAGGCCGGCGGCGACGACGTTCTTGGCGAGATAGCGCGCCACGTACGCCGCCGAGCGGTCGACCTTGGTCGGATCCTTGCCGCTGAACGCGCCGCCGCCGTGCGGGGCTGCGCCGCCGTAGGTATCGACGATGATCTTGCGGCCGGTGACGCCGGCGTCGCCGTCTGGGCCGCCGATTTCGAACTGGCCGGTCGGGTTGATGTAGATCTTGGTGTCGTCGGTGATGAAGCCGTCGGGCAGCACCTCTTTAAACACACCCATTACATAGTCGCGCAGCACGGCGTATTTGGCGGGATCGGCGTTGTCGCCCTTCTCGCAAAAACCGGGCGCATGCTGGGTGGAGACGACCAGCGCGGTCGCAGCGACCGGCAGTTCGTTCTCGTAGGACAGCGTGACCTGGCTCTTGGCGTCGGGCTCGAGGAACGGCGCCGCGCCCGAGTGGCGATCAGCGGCCATCTTCTCGAGGATCTTGTGGCTGTAATAGAGGGTGGCGGGCATCAGGCCGGGGGTCTCGTCAGTCGCGTAACCGAACATGATGCCCTGGTCGCCGGCGCCCTCGTCCTTGTTGCCGCTCTCGTCGACGCCCATCGCGATATCCGCGGACTGGGTGTGCAGATTGTTCTCGAAGCGGAAGGTCTGCCAGTGGAAGCCCGACTGCTCGTAGCCGATCCGCTTGACGGTGGCGCGGACGGTCTGCTCGATCTCGTCCTTCACGCCTTCGGCCCAGTTGCCGGCGGCATCCATGATGCCCTTGCCGCGGATCTCGCCGGCCAGCACCACAAGCTGGGTGGTCGTCAGCGTCTCGCAGGCGATGCGCGCCTCGGGGTCCTTGGACAGGAACAGATCGACGATGGAGTCGCTGATTTGGTCAGCAACCTTGTCCGGATGGCCCTCGGAGACCGACTCGGACGTGAACATGTAGCTGGAACGCATTGGAATCCCTTCTGGTGAGGGGAAAGCCCAGGCCGTTGCCATGCCATATAAAGCTTTCCTTATATGTTGCCCTAGCGTGCTCGGCGGCGGACGGCAACGGCCCCCGCGATCATCGCCAGCACGACGATCAGCGCCAGCCAATTGCCGAGCCGGCTGAACAGCGTCGGCACCAGCGCCGGGGGCATCGGCACCTCGATCGCGCCGGCGGTTTCGTGCGGTACGGTGGCGATCAGGCGGCCGTCGGCCGCGATCACTGCCGAAATGCCGGTGGGGGTGGAGCGGACGATCGGCAGGCCTTCCTCGATGCTGCGCATCCGCGCCTGGGCAAGGTGCTGCGGGGGGCCCCAGCTGCCGAACCAGGCATCGTTGGAGGGATTGAACAGCAGGCGCGGACGATGCGCCTCGTCGATCACCCGGCCGGAGAAGATGATCTCGTAACAGATCTGGAAGCCGACCTGGCCGAAGCCGGGGACGGCGAAGCTGCGCGGGCCGGGGCCATCGTCGAAATCAATGTCGCCGGGGACGAGGCGTGCGAGGCCCAGCGGCTTGAGCAGCCAGGGCATCGGCAGATATTCACCATAGGGCACCAGATGGGCCTTATCGTAGCGATTGCGGATGCGCGCGCGTGAGTCGAGCGCATAGACCGAGTTGCTGGCGCCGGTGATGTCCTCGGCGGCGTTGAAGCGCAACGCCGTGCCGCCGGTGAGCAGCATGTCGCGCGGGCCCAGCAATTGCGCCATCCGCCAGCGGGTGAACAGCGGGCTGGCGCCGCCATAGGCATAAAGCGGATAGCCGCTCTCGATATAGTCGCGCACGACACCCTCGGGCCACATGATCAGCCGTGGGCGGGGACCGGGGCGGCCCGACAGCCGGGCGAGCGCGGTAAGGACGCGATCGCCATCGTCGTCGCTGCGCTCATCCTGGCCGATGTTGGGCTGGACGACGCGAAGCAGCGGCGCGTCGGGCGCGGCGGCGGGCGCATTGGTCCATAGCGCCGACAGCGCGGCGAGTACGAGCGCGGCGGCAAGGCCGAGCGGCAGCGCCCGCTGGCGGGTGGCGAGCAGCAGCAGCGAGCCTGCGGCAAGCACGGTAACGCCGGACAGCGCATAGGTGCCGATCCAGGCCGAGAGGCGGGCGACGCCGATCACCGGCAGCCAGACCACGCCGATCGGATCCCAGGCATAGCCGGTGAACAATATGCTGCGCAGATATTCGCTGGCGATCCACGCGGCGGCGAACATCAGCACGTAAGCGGCATCGACGGCGTAGCGGCTCGATCGTCCGAACCGCCAGGCAAGGCCCGCGGCGAGCGCGGGAAACACCGCCAGGTACAACGCCAGCGCAACCGCGGCGAAATAGCCGAGCACCGCGGGCATCTTGTCCTGGAAATCGAAGGCGTGCTGGAACCAGTTGTTGTTGATGGTGAAATGGCCAAGGCCGAAGCACCAGCCGAGCCACAGTGCCCGGCGGAGGGTGGGCGCGCGGTGAACCAGGGCGATCCACACCGCGAAGCCAGCGAGCGTCAGCGGCCACAGCTGCCAGGGCGCAAAGCCGGTGGCGGCAATGGCGCCGAGCAGGATCGAGGCGAGGGCGGGTCGCTGGGCAAGGAAGGCGCGGATCACGGGGGCATCCTGGTCGGCGGGAGCTCGTCGCGAGCGGGTGCCGCTGTCGCCGATCCGGCCGGGCGGGACAAGTGGTTGCGGGTGATGCGCCCGCGATCGTCACCCGGACGTGCTCCGGGGCCGTTCGACGACAACCGCCGCGGTAGAGCCTCTTGTCTTCGCATCACCAAGGTGGACCCGGCACCAACTCCGTGGGGCTGAGGCGAAAGCGCAGGAGCCTGGTCGCTCCCCAACTCCGCTGGTGACGGCGCGACGGGCGGCGGCTATCCTTAGGCGATGACGCTGCGCCCCTTCCACCTCGCCTTTCCCGTTCACGATCTTGCCGCCGCGCGTGCCTTCTACGGCGGCACTTTGGGCTGCGCGGAGGGGCGCTCGAGCGACAGCTGGATCGACTTCGACCTATTCGGTCACCAGATTGTCGCGCACCTCGATCCGGCCGCCAAGCCGGTCGCGATTGCCAATGCAGTCGACGGCCATGACGTGCCGGTGCCGCATTTCGGCGTGGTGCTGACGATGCCGGACTGGACGGCGCTGAGCGAACGGGTCGCCGCCGCGGGCGTGTCCTTTGGGATTGCACCGCATGTGCGCTTCAGAGGCCAGGCGGGCGAGCAGGCGACGATGTTCTTCTATGACCCGTCCGGCAACGCGCTCGAGTTCAAGGCGTTTGCCGATGACGCAATGCTGTTCGCGGTAGACCAGAAGGAAGTCGCATGAGCGCGCCGATCGAAGTGAACATTCCTCACCAGCTCGGCAAGGAGGCGGTGCGGGCGCGGCTTGACGGTGGGATCGGCAAGATCACGCGGATGATCCCGGGCGGCGGCACCGTCGAGCATCGCTGGGAGGGCGACACGATGCATTTCACCGTCGCGGCGATGGGCCAGTCGATCGCCTCGCGCGCGACGGTGTCCGATACCAACGTCCATGCGGTGGTGGACCTGCCCGGCTTTCTGGGGCTGTTCGCGGGCAAGATCCGCGATGCGATCCAGGCCGAGGCGCCCAAGCTGTTGAAGTAAAAGGCGGCGATTCGCTCCCCCCTTCCGTCACCCCAGCGAAAGCTGGAGTATCGGCGTGGTCGGGCGACACGGCGCCATCGCGGAAGATCCCAGCTTTTGCTGGAATGACGGATCGGCCTGCCGCTACTTGGCGCTGACCCGCCACACCTTGTTGCCGACGTCATCCGCCACCAGCAGCCCGCCGGTCTTGTCGGTGATCACGCCGACCGGACGACCGTGGGCCTTGCCGTCGGCATCAAGGAAGCCGGTGAGCACGTCGACCGGCTTGGCGTTGGGCAGCGGAAAGCCGGTCGGCGCGAACGGCACGAACACCACCTTGTAGCCCGACACCGGCTTGCGGTTCCACGAGCCATGCTCGCCGATGAAGGCGCCGCGGGCGAACTGGCCGCCGAGCTTGGCGTCGTTGGCGAAGGAGAGGCCTAGCGCGGCGACGTGCGGCCCGAGTGCGTAATCGGGACGCTTTGAATATTGCTGGAGCTGCGGGTTCTGCGGATCGACCCGGGTGTCCGGATAGCCGCCCCAATAATACCAAGGCCAGCCGAACTGGTCGCCGAACTCGACCTGGGTGAGGTAGTCGGGTGCGAGGTCCGAGCCGAGCATGTCGCGCTCGTTGACGACGGTCCACAGCCCCTTGGTATCGGGGTTGATCGCCATGCCATTTGGGTTGCGCAGCCCCGAAGCGTAGATGCGGTAGGTCTTTTCCTTGGGCCAGACCTGGAGGATGTTCGCCCGGAATTTCTCGGCGGCCATGCCGTTGTCGGCAATGTTGGACGACGAGCCGACGCTGACCAGCAGGGTGCGGCCATCGGTATTGGGGATGACGTTGCGCGCCCAATGATTGCCGCCGCCGCTGAGCTTGACCACCAGCTCGGGCTTGGCGGTGATGCTGGTGGCGCCATCCGTATAGGGGACGCGGACCAGCGCATCGGTGTTGGCGATGTAGAGCTGACCCTCGAACAGCGTCATCCCCGAGGGCGAGTTGAGCCCGGTCATGAATATGTGGCGCTGCTCGGCGATGCCGTCGCCATCGGCGTCGCGGAGCAGGGTGATGCGGTTGGCGGACGCGCCGCCGGCGCCGGCCTTGCCGAGCAGCTTGCCCATCACCCAGCCGGTAATGCCGCCGCCCTTGCGCGGCGGCGAGTTGGTCTCGGCGACCAGCACGTCGCCGTTGGGCAGGCGATACAGCCAGCGTGGATGATCGAGGTTCGCGGCGAACGGCTGGACCTTGAGGCCGGCGGCCGGGATCGGCGCGGCATTACCCTGCCAGCCGATCACGTCAGCGACCTTGACGGTGGGGATGGTCTGGATGCGCGGATCGGTGATTGACGGGCGGCGGCCGACGACCTGGTCGAACGGCACCTGCGCCTTGTCCGGCCAGGCGACATAGATGATTCCAGCTATGGCGACGACGACGAGGAGCGCGAAGACGCGCAGAACGTGCTTGAGCATGAGGCGAAGGTAGGCGGGGAGTGGGGAGGGAGCAAGCGGGGCGCCGCAGATGGTGCGTGGCGCCTTGTTTCTCGTCATCCCGGGTCGAGCCCGGGATGACGGGCGATTACGCGTCCTCTTCCACCGGCACCGGCGGATGCAGCCGCAGGCGGTGGATGCGGCGTTCGTCGGCGTCGAGCACCTCCAGGCGCCAGCCGCTGGGGTGATCGACGCAATCGCCGGTGGCGGGCACACGGCCGGCAAGCACCGCGGCGAGGCCACCCAGCGTGTCGACGTCGCTCTCCGCCTCGCCGAGGCGCGGGTCGATCATCTCGGCGGCGTCTTCGAGCTCGGCGCGGGCATCGGCATCCCAGATGCCGCCGTCGCGCGGTACCAGCAGCGCCTCGGGCGCCTCGTCATGCTCGTCCTCGATCTCGCCGACGATTTCCTCGATGAGATCCTCGATCGTCACCAGGCCCTCGGTGCCCGAATATTCGTCGAGCACGACAGCAAGATGGACGTGGCTGGCGCGCATGTCGGCGAGCAGATCGAGCGCACCGCGGGACATCGGCACGTAGAGTGGCTCGCGGATCAGCCCGGCGATGCTCTCGGGATGCGCGACGCCGGTGGCGAGAATGTTGAACACGTCCTTGATGTGGACCATGCCGATGATCGTATCGAGCTCGCCGCGGTAGACGGGCAGGCGGCTGTGGCCGGCCTCGGCGAAGATCTGAACTAGATGGTCGAAGCTGGTGGCTTCCTCCACCGCGATGATGTCGGCGCGGGGCACGCCGACGTCGCCGGCGTCGCGTTCGCCGAAATGGAGCAGGTTGCGCACCATCTGCCGCTCGAGCGGGGTGAGATCGCCCTTGGCATCGGGCGCGGGATCGTCCTCGTGGCGATCGATCGCCTCTTCGAGCTGGTCGCGGAGGGTGTCTTCCCCCTGATCGCCGAAGATCAGGGTCTTCAGCCCGCGCCAGATGCTGTCGTTGGAGTCGCCGTTGCCGGCGCTACTTCGGTCCTCTGCCATGGCAGTAAGTTCAGTCCTCGCGAATCAAATAAGGGTCCGCGATACCGAGCGAGGCGAGCGCCTGGCGCTCGATCTCCTCCATGGCCTCGGCCTCATCATCCCCCAGATGATCATAGCCTAGCAGATGCAGCGTGCCGTGCACCAGCAAATGGGTGGCATGCACTTCCACCGGAATGCCGCGCTCGGCCGCCTCGGCAACACAGACGCCGTGGGCCAGCACGATATCGCCGAGCAGCAGCTCGCCGTCGTCCGAATTCTGACTGACGGTGTCGATCAGATCGGGCTGAACCATCGGGAAGGAGAGGACGTTGGTCGGCTTGTCCTTCTGCCGATATTGCCGGTTGAGGGTGTGGACCTCGTCGTCGCTGGTCAGCCGGACCGACACCTCGACCGCTGCCGCGCTGGTCAGCAATTCGCCGTGCGGCGTCCGCTCGATCGCGGCGCGCGCGGCGCGCGCGGCAAGGTCGTCCCAATCGATGTCGGCCCAGGGGTCTTCGCGGGTCAGGGCGATATCAAGCATTGGTACCCTCATAAGCTTCGACGATCCGGCCGACGATCGGGTGGCGGACGACGTCGGCGGTGGTGAAGCGGGTCATCGAGATGCCCTCGACCCCCTCCAGCCGCATCGTCGCATCGGCAAGGCCCGATGCGGCGACGCCACCGGGCAGATCGGTCTGGTTGGGATCGCCGCAGACCACCATCCGGCTGTTCTGGCCGAAGCGGGTGAGGAACATCTTCATCTGCCCGGGCGTGGTGTTCTGCGCTTCGTCGAGGATCACGAAGGCGTCGGCCAGCGTGCGGCCGCGCATGAAGGCGATTGGCGCGATCTCGATCTCGCCGCTGGCGATGCGCCGCTCGACCTGCTCGGCGGGCAGGCAATCGTGGAGCGCATCGTAAAGCGGGCGCAGATATGGATCGACCTTCTCCTTCATGTCGCCGGGCAGGAAGCCGAGCTTCTCGCCGGCCTCCACCGCCGGGCGCGACAGGATCAGACGCTGGACGCTGCCCGTGATCAGCTGCGCGACCGCCTGGGCGACGGCGATATAGGTCTTGCCGGTGCCTGCCGGCCCGAGCGCGAAGATCATGTCGTTGGTGGTAAGCTCACGCATGTAATGCGCCTGCGCCGGCGTGCGCGGCACGATCGTCTTCTTGCGCGTGCGGATCATGATCGAGGGCGCGGCGGAGCGCTCAGTGCTGATGATGCCGTCAAGCACCGGCTCGGCGCTCATCGCTATCGCTGCGTCTACCAGCCCGGTATCGACATCCTCGCCGCGCTGGATGCGCGCGTAAAGATCCTGGAGCACGTCGCGCGCGATCGCCACCTGTTCGGCCGTCCCCTCAAGCCCGACACGATTGCCGCGCGCGGTGATATAGACCCCGAGGCGGTTTTCCAGCGCGACGAGGTTCTGATCATAATGGCCAAACAGGGCGGCAAGGAGCTGGGGCTTGTCGAACAACACTTCTACACGGCTGCGTTCACCGGAATGGGCGGGGACAGGCTTGCGGCTCATGCGGTCCTTTCGGGGGTCATTGCGCGGGGTGCATCGGAGATGCCGGGCGCCAAGGCGGAGGTGAGGGTGGCACGGCCCGCGTTCAAGGGGCGAGTCGCGAAACGGCGCAGCTGCATCGCCGGCGAGTGTGGCAGGCCGCTGCCTCGGGCGACAGCCCTGATTATTTGCCCGATACAATTGCGAGATGCCGTAATCGTCGCAAGGCACGGAACCCTTTGAAATTGTCTCCCTCCCCATGGAGATAAAACCAGAATGATGCGTTATCCGGCCTGATCTGGGTTAGTCTCTTGAGGTGTTTCGGCATCACAATGGCGTATCGTTCGTAAAAGGATGTACGATGAACAGTGGAACGGCGCGCCCCGACGATGATCCGATACGCGCGGAACGGTCCTGGGCGGACCAGGCCGATTATCATCGGCGGCGCGCCGAGCAGGAAGCGCTGCTCGCCGAGCGTACCACGGATCCCGCCGTCGCCGCGGCGCATCAGGCGCTGGCCGAGCGGCACAACAATCTTGCCGCGGCCGCTGAAATAGCCGGCACCCTGCCGGATTCAGCCAAGCCGGTGCCGGTAGAACAGGACGAACTCGTCGCCCGTGCGGTGGCGGTGCTGACGCCGAAGGGCGACGCGTAGCGCCGTCGCGGGATCAGGCCGCGGCCTTCAACCGCGCGAGGCCGCTCAACGAATTGGGATCGGCGCGGACGATGTCCACCTCGACCATCGCACCGATCGGCGCCTCGGTAAGCAGGTGGACCGACTGAAGCCATGGCGACTTGCCGAGCATCTGCCCCGGCAGCTTGCCACGGCGCTCGATCAGCACGGAACACTGCCGGCCCACCGTCGCCGCGTTGAAGGCATGCTGGTCGCGATTGAGCGCTGCCTGCAGCCGCTGGAGCCGCTCGTCCATCACCTCGGGCGCGACCTGCGCGGTCATCGTCGCCGCGGGGGTGCCGGGGCGCGGGCTGTATTTGAACGAATAGGCCTGGGCATAGCCGACCGCATCGATCAGGCTCAGCGTTTCGGCGAACTCGGCGTCGGTCTCGCCGGGAAAGCCGACGATGAAGTCGCCGGACAGCGCGATGTCGGGGCGCACCGCGCGGACCCGATCGAGCAGCCGCAGGTACGAATCGCGATCATGGCTGCGGTTCATCGCCTTGAGCACCCGGTCGCTCCCGGCCTGCACCGGCAGGTGGAGGAAGGGCATCAGCGATTCGACCTCGGCGTGCGCGCGGACCAAGCCGTCGCGCATGTCGTTGGGGTGGCTGGTGGTATAGCGGATCCGCGCAAGGCCGGGGATCGTATCGAGCGCTCGGATCAGCCCGTCGAGACCATGAACACGACCGGCGGCGTCCTCGCCTTCCCAGGCGTTGACGTTCTGGCCAAGCAGCGTGATCTCGCGCGCGCCGGCGTCGACCAGCGCCTTGGCCTCGTCGACGATCGCGGCGAACGGCCGGCTGACCTCGGCGCCGCGGGTGTAGGGCACCACGCAATAGGTGCAGAACTTGTCGCAGCCTTCCTGCACGGTGAGAAAGGCTGACGGTCCGACCTTGCGCCGCGCCGGCAGCGAGCCGAACTTGGACAGCACCGGCATGTCGGTATCGAGCGCGGCACCACCCTCGGCCGCTTGGGCGACCAGCGCGGGCAGATTGTGATAAGCCTGCGGACCGACCACCACGTCCACCTTGGCGCGGCGGACAATCTCCTCGCCCTCGGCCTGGGCGACGCAGCCGGCGACCGCGATCATCGGCGCCGCAACGCCCTTGCTGGCCGCGTCCTTGCGCAGCCGGCCGATGTCCGAATAGACCTTCTCGGTGGCGCGTTCGCGGATATGGCAGGTGTTGAGCACCACCAGGTCGGCGGCACCGGCATCGTCGGTCGCGGCAAGGCCCTGCGCCGTCATCAACTCGGCCATGCGCTCGCCGTCATAGACGTTCATCTGGCAACCGAACGACTTGACGTGGAAGGTCTTGGGACTGGGCTTCATGCCCCTGGCGCATAGCCCAAGCGCGCGCGTTTCGCTACCCGCGCACCGGCGCGGCTTCGATCCGGCGGCGCGCCTCGGCGGCTACCGCCTTGCGCCCCGCGAAGGCGAGCGGGTCGAACGGCTCGAGGAACGCGAGCGTGGCGATGAAGCTGCCACGGCGGCGCAGCACGCGGGCGGCATGGTGCTGGCCGGGCTCGTCGCCGAACCAGGCGAGATCGTCGGTCGCGCTGCCGTAATCGATGCGGAGCGGCTGGATCAGCACGCCGGGCGGCGGCGGCTCGAGCACGGCGAGCAGCGCCGATTTGAACGGCAGCAGCGACTTGCCGTCGCCGGTGGTCCCTTCGGGGAAGATCGTCACCGCCCAGCCGTCAGCGAGCGCATCGCGGAGCCGGCCGATCTGGCTGGCGACCTGAAGCCGATCCTCGCGCGACACGAACAGCGTGTTGTTGAGCGTGCATAGCCAGCCGACCAGCGGCGCCTTGGCGAGTTCAGCCTTGGCGACAAAGGTGCTGCCGGTCGCGCCGGCGATCAGCAGGATGTCGATCCAGCTGAGATGGTTGGCGACGAACACCACGTCGCGGCGGCGAGGCTGCCCGACGATGCGGCGGCGGGCGCCGACAATGCGCGCGATCAACCCGAGCAGCAGGCGCGGCCAGGGCGAGGGGAGGCGCAGCAGCCGCCACAATCCGTGCAGCACCAGCGCGATCAGCAGCGCCAGCGTCATGGCGATGAGCCGCAGCGCCAGGCGGAGGCTAGCCACTCGTCACCCGAGTCGCGCTCACACCTTGCGGTCGAGCGAGACGCCGTAGAGTTCCATGCGATGGTCGACCAGACGGAAGCCGAGCCGCTCCGCGATCGCCTTCTGGAGCAGCTCGAGCTCGGGATCGACGAATTCGATCACCTTGCCGCTTTCGACGTCGATCAGATGATCGTGATGCGCTTCGGGCGAGGGCTCGTAACGGGCGCGGCCATCGCCGAAATCATGGCGGTCGAGAATGCCGGCTTCCTCGAACAAGCGCACGGTGCGGTACACGGTGGCGATCGAGATGCCGGGATCGATCGCTGAGGCGCGCTCGTAAACCTTCTCCACGTCGGGATGATCCTCCGCCTCGGAGAGCACGCGGGCGATCACCCGGCGCTGCTCGGTGATGCGCAGGCCCTTCTGGTTGCAGAGAGCTTCGAGATCGATCTTGCGGGGCATCATGCTTCCTTAACCCCATCCGCTTGTTGCGAGAAGCGAAACTGACTCGCAATAAGGATGAGCCGTCGATTAGCCGATCCGCTGTCATCCGCCCGACAGCCGGAAGTGTCCCGAATGGCGCTTTTTGTCCTCAAGATATCCAGCTCGCGCGGGGATCACGGATTGGGACGGGGCAAGGCCGAGTACTAGACCGGCCGCCGGTAGGTGTGAGCATCGTGGACGTCACCCGACCGGCCGCGATAATAGCCGCGGCGCTCGCCGACCTTCTCGAACCCTTGTGCCTTGTAGAGCGCAACGGCTTCGTTGCTCGATCGTACCTCGAGGTGGAGGTCGGCGATGCCGGTTGCCTGTGCCTCGGCGATCACGCCGCGCAGCAGGGCAGTGCCGATGCCGCGGCGGCGATGGCGGGGATCGACCGCGAGGAGCAGCAGTTCCGCTTCGTCGGCGACGCTGCGGACCATCGCGAACCCGGCAGGCTCGTCGTCGACCTGCGCCAGCGTCACACGGATGCCGGGCATGGCCATCACCCCCAGGCACTGATTGCGCGTCCAAGCCTCGCCGAAGCGCGGGTCGAACGCTGAGAGCATCAACGCCTCGACAATGCCGATATCGCGCGCGTCGCCGGGGCGGAGCAGGATCGAGCGCGTCGCCATCAGGCCGGGGTGATCCCGCCGGGCAGCTTGGCGTCGGGTGCGCGGCCATAGATCGGGCGCGGCGGCAGGCTGGCCAAGGCAAGCGGTAGCAGGATGGCATCGGCCGCGTCGGGCAACGCTTCCAGCGCCTCGATGGCGGGATCGACCGCGAGGAGACGGCCGACGCCATTGCCGATGGCGAGGCGCGTGCCGAGTGCGGCAATGGCGGCCTCGGGCTTGAGCGAGACGAGCGGCGCGTGGGGCGTCAGATCGGCGGCAAACGCTTGCATGAAGACCTCGCCATGCCCTCCTTCGAGCACCACCGCAAGATCGGTCGGCGATCGCGCGGCGAAGCCGGCGGCGGCGAGCAGGGTCAGGCTGGAATAGCCGTGCGCCACCGCCCCCCAGCCAAGCGCGAGCCCGCGCGCAGCAGCGATGCCGACGCGCACGCCGGTGAAGCTTCCCGGGCCAACGTCAACCAGGATGCGCGGGGCGCGGCCACCATCGGGCAGCCGGGCAATCATCGGCACCAATTGTTCGGCGTGGCCGCGGCCGACCACCAGATGATCGCGTGCGATCACCTTGTCCTGCTCGATCAGTGCCACCGAACAGGCGGTGGTGGCGGTGTCGATCACCAAGGTACGAGGGAAAGGGGAGTCGATCATGCCCGCCTGTGGACGGTCATGCCGGCGGCCGCTACCCCGATTCGGGGCAGGCCGACGGCATCACGCGATACGATTGAACTTGTCGAAGGCGGGACGCGGCGAACGCTCGTGAACCGAGGCGGGATCGCCATAGCCCAGCGTCGCGATGAAGTTGGTGCGCACCCCCGGCGCGTCGGCAAAAAACGCCTTGTCGACGAGGCCGGCGTCGAAGCCCGACATCGGTCCGACGTCGAGCCCCAGCGCGCGGGCGGCGATGATGAAATAGGCGCCCTGCAGCGTCGAGTTGCGGAAGGCGCTCGCCTCACGCAGCTCGCTGTTGCCGTCGAACCACGCCTTAGCGTCGACGTGCGGGAACAGCTCGGGGAGATATTCGTGGAAGTTGACGTCCATGCCGATCACGACGCTTACCGGCGCGGCGAGGATCTTGGGGCCGTTGCTGCCGCTGGCCGCAGCGGCGAGCGTCTGCTTGGCCTCGTCGCTGGTGCACCACACCAGCCGCGCCGGCAGTTGGTTGACCGAGGTCGGCCCCCATTTCATCAGCTCCCAGATCGCGTGGAGCTGGTCCTCGCCGACCGGCCGGTCGGTGTAATGGTTGAAGCTGCGCGCGGTGCGGAAGATGGTGTCGAGCGCGGCGTCGTCGAGCGGGGCGGCCATGGTCAGACGGCCCTCACTTCGGTGACTTCGGGCACGTAATATTTGAGCAGCTGTTCGATGCCATTTTTCAGGGTTGCGGTGGAGGAGGGGCAGCCGGCGCAGGCGCCGTGCATGCGCAGGAACACCTTTCCCTTGTCGAAACCGCGATAAACGATGTCGCCACCGTCATTCGCCACGGCCGGGCGCACGCGGGTGTCGATCAGGTCGCGGATCTGCTCGACTATCTCGGCGTCGGCGGGGTCGTCCTGAAAGTCATCCTCGGCGCTCGGCACGCTGAACCCGGCGCTGGCCGGCTTGAACAGCGGCATGGCGGCGGAGAAATGATCGAGCAGGATCGCGAGCACGTCGGGCTTGAGCCCGGGCCACGAAACGCCGGGCGCCGCGGTTACCGAGACAAAGTCGCGACCGAAAAACACGCCGGTGACGTCGCCGAGCGCGAACAAGGTCTCGGCGAGCGGGCTGGCGTCCGCTTCCTCGGGGGTGGCGAAATCCCGCGTGCCGGCGTCCATCACGACGCGGCCGGGGAGGAATTTGAGCGTCGCCGGGTTGGGCGTGGCTTCGGTCTCGATCAGCATGCGCTGCATGTGGCGCGGCCGGGCCCCGCGATCAAGTCGGGGCGGGGAAAGGGATTGTTTCCGCGGCGGTGGTTTTGCCGCTGGCGGCACCGCGCTCCTGCGGCCGCAGGAGCGCGGTGCGCCTGCTACTTCGCCGCCAGCTTCTTCGGCAGCACCGCCATCGTCCAGTCCTTGGCCGGCAGCAGATATTTCGCCGCGGTCGCCTGCAGCACCGCCGGGGTGACCTCGCCGAAGTCGCGGCCGATCCGCCGGGTCGCTTCCAAGCGCCGCGGGTCGTAGGCGCCGCCCGACAGCTCGCGCAGCCAGAACAAGCTGCTGGTGGAGGCGCGCGCATAATATTGGCTGAGCGGCCCCTTCACGCGGGCGAGCTCGTCGGCCGAGATCGGGTTGGCGACCAGATCAGCGGCGATCTCGCGCGACAGCTTGAAGAACAGCGTGACATTCTCCGGCGCCACCTGGCTCACCGCCATCAGCCGGCCGCCGCCGGGCAGGCCCTTGGGCCATTGGCTGACCACGCCGGGGCTGTAGCTTGCGCCGGCTGCCTGGCGCATCCGCTCGAACAGGCGATCGCTGAACACCTGGGCGAGCACGTCAAGCCGACGGCTTTCGGCGATGTCGTCGAGACCGGCGCCGGTCGGCCAGGCGATCACCGCCGAGGCCTGGTTGTCCGGCCCATCATGGCTGCGCAGCACGGGGGTGGCGACATGCGCAGGGAAGCGCACGGCTGGTGCCGCCATGGCCGGGGTGGTGCGGGGCGGCAGCGCGGCAAGGCTCTTGGCGACGGCGGCGATCGCCGCGTCAGGCTGGACATCGCCGAACACGTCGACCTCGATCGGGCCGCTGGCGAGCAGCGGCGCCCACAGCGCCTGGAACGCCTTGGGGGTGAGCGCATCGACCGCCTTGGCATCGGGCGTCACCCAGCGCGGGTCGCCGGCGCGAAGCAGTCCTTCCAGATCGCGCGACAGAATGCCGTCCGATGAGGAAGTATAGCCGGGAATGGCGGTGAGCGCCGCCGATTTGGCGCGCGCTACCGGCGCTGCATCCCAGCGCGGCTGGGCGAGCTTGGCGGCGATCAGGGTGAGCTCGTCTGCATAGTCCTTGGGGCTGCTCAGCGCCGCGACCGAGAAGGCATCGTCGTCGATGCCGAAGTCGAGGCCCATCTGGCGCCCGGCGGTGAGCTGGTCGAGATCGTCCTGGCCGAGATTGCCGATTCCGCTCTCCATTAGCGCGAGATCGCCGGCCCAGGCCGGGCTCGGCCGGTTGGCGGGGAGGGCATTGTAGCCGCCGCCGAAACGGACTCGGACGAACACCCGGCCGCTGTCGGCCGTGTTGGAGAAGAGCAGCATCCGCACGCCATTGGCGAACACCACCTTCTCGACCGGCAGGCCGGCGAGCTGCTCGCGCGTTGCCACCGTGCCGGGGGCGCCGAGCGCGGGCAGCTTGGAGAAATCGACCGCGGCCTGGGCGCTGCGCTTGATCGTCAGCCCTGAGACGTCCGCCTTGAGCGCGGCGGCGAGCTTTTCGGCGACGCCCTTGTCGGCAGTGCGGGTGTTGACCAGCGCCCGCGTCGCATCGCCGGTAAAGATCTTGCGGGTGGAGGCGAGCACGTTGTCGGGGGTGAACATCCCCGCCTTCTTGGCATCGGCGAGAATGTCATATTGGTTCTGCGGAGCCGTCACCGTCTCGCGGATGTCGAGCGCGCCGGCCATGTCGTCGGCCTGCTTGGCGCTCGCCTCGACCCGCGCGGTCTCGACGCTGTTGCGCATCGCCACCTCATAATCGGCATATTCGCGGTCGATCTCGGCCTGGCTCGGCGCGGTCTTCTGCGCATCGGCGATCTCCGCACGGACGTCTTTCAGCGCCTGCTCCCATTGGTCGCCCACGGGGAGGATCGTCACCGAGGTCATGTTCGCCGACCGCGAGGTGTCGTCGAGATCGACGCTCGCCTGGACGAAGCTGGCGCCGGCACGCGCGCGCCGCTCGAGCCGGCGGTTGATGATCCGCGCCGCGAGCGTGTCGATCATCCGCTTCTGGTTGAAGATCGCGGTGTCGTTGTTGAAGTGCCAAGGGCGCATGGTGCCAAGCATGACCAGCGGCGGCAGGCCGGGCTCAACCAGCGTCGCCGCGGTTGGCTGGCCGGGGTCGGGCTTGCCGAAATCAGGATCGGCAGGCGCGGGGCCGGCGCCCTGCCAGTCGGCGAAATGCTTGACGACGAGCTGGCCGAGCAGGGCCGGATCCATGTCGCCCGAGATGATCACCACCGCGCGACTCGGGCGATACCAGCGATCGTGGAAGGCCTTGATGCTGGCGCCGGTCGCGGCCTCCAGCGTCTTGATGGTGCCGATCGGCGAGCGATCGGCGAGCGGCTGGCCGGCGAAGAAGGTGGCGTTGACGGTGTCGCCGAGGCGAACCTGCGGCCCAGGCTGCTCGCGACGTTCCGCGAGCACGATCGGCCGCTCGGCAGCGACCGCGGCGTCCGTCAGCGCCGGCTGCTCCATCATGCCCGACAGGATCTTGATGCTCTCGTCGAGCGTCTGTGGCGTCGCCGAGGGCAGGTCGAGCTTGTACAGCGTCTGGGTCGGCGTGGTCGACGCGTTGGAATCAGAGCCGAAGGTAGCGCCGAACCGCTGCCACACCCGCTTGGCCTCGCCATCGGGGACATATTCCGAGCCGCGGAACGACAGATGCTCGATGAAATGCGCATAGCCGCGCTCGCTGTCCGCCTCATAAAGCGAGCCGGCATCGATGCGGACGCGGATCGAAACCTGCCCCGGCGGCACGCCATTCTTGCGCACGGCGTAGCGCAGCCCGTTGGGCAAGGTGCCGAACGACCAGGCGGGGTCGGGCGGCAGGTCGCTGCCCTTGTACAGCCAGGCCGTGGTATCGACCTTGACCGCGGGCTGTGCCGTCGCCGTGGGCTTGGGGGTAGACTGGCCAAAGGCCGGGATCGCCAGGGCGAGCAGGAATACGGGCGCGAATGCGCGGGGGGAAAACGCCATGGCCTGCCTTCTAGCGACATGGGCAGGGGCCTGCCAGCGCGACCTGCCGGACCATGTCCTCGCCCGGCTAGCGCCATGATTTCGACCAGAAACACGGCTAGCCCGACCGTGAAACAAACGCCGACCGGGCGATCGCATCAGCAGGTGCGAATGCGAAAACGGCGGCACAGTGAGATGGTGAACCAGTGACGGTCGGGATGGACGGCGGGGCAGCGCCTGCAATGTGGCGGAATTCTGGCGCGGGCAGCGATCGCGACCGCAAGCCGCCCGCCATGGTCGCTGCCGCGGGGCGGCCGCTGATCATCCGCGTCGGCAAGCATCTGCGCGGGATGTTCGACCGGCTCATCGCCGCTTCGTCGCTGGTCGGCAACGAGCCGGTGCTCGACGTTCGCGATTTCGCCTGGACCGGGCTGCTGCGCGCCGAGTGGCAGGCGATCCGCGACGAGGCGCGGGCGGTGGCGCTGTGCGGCCGGGCCTCGCCCAGCCTCGCGACCATCTCGCCGGATCATCGCTCGATCGCCGAGATCGACAAGTGGCGCTCCTTCTTCCTGTGGGGCTATGGCTATCGGATCGACGACAATCTGGCGCGCTGCCCGCAGACCCGGCGGATCGTCGAGCAGATCCCCGGCCTCAACAGCGCCTTCTTCTCGATCCTCGCGCCCGCCACGCACATTCCGGCGCATCGCGGTGTCACCAAGGGGCTGATCACCTGCCACCTCGGGCTGATGGTGCCGCGCGACGGCGACGTGCGGATGCGGGTAGGCGACCGGGTCGTCCGCTGGGCGGAGGGCGAGACGCTGGTGTTCGACGACACCTATGATCACGAGGTGTGGAACGACACCCATGGCACCCGCGTGGTGCTGCTGATCCAGGTCGAGCGCCCGCTCAAGAACCCCGGCAAGTGGATCGCGGAGCTGTTTCTCGGCATCGTCCGCCGCTCGCCGTTCGTGCAGGAGGCGCGGTGCAACATCGCAAGCTGGAATGCGGCGATGAAGCGGCTCGACGCCTAGGCCGCGGCAGGGCTGATCGGAAGCGCCACGGATACCCCGCCGTCATCCTGAAACAAGCTCGGGATGACGAACAGGAGCGGGTGCTGCTCCGCCGTGCTATCCCTTGTACAGCGCGTCGAGCCGCTCGCCGTACATCGCCCGGATCATGTGGCGGCGGATCTTGAGACTCGGCGTCAGCTGCTCGTTCTCGATGGTGAAGGGGGCGTCGGCGAGCACAAAGCGGCGGACGCGCTCCGTCACCGACAGGTCCTTGTTCACGCGCTCGATCGCCTGGCCGATCGCGGTGCGATACTCGCTGTTCTCGGCGAGATTGGCGAACTTGCAGCTGGTGCCGTTGGCAGCGCACCATTCCTGGGTCCATTCGGGATCGGGCACCACCAGCGCGACCATATACGGGCGGCGGTCGCCGGCGATCATCGCCTGGCCGATCTCGGGCTGGAGGGTGAGCATGCCCTCCACCTTCTGCGGCGCGACGTTATCGCCCTTGTCGTTGATGATCAGGTCTTTCTTGCGATCGGTGATCGTGATCCGGCCCTTGGCGTCGATCTCGCCGATGTCGCCGGTGTGCAGCCAGCCGTCCTTCAGCACCCGCGCGGTCTCGGCCTCGTTGCGCCAATAGCCGTGCATAACAAGCTCGCCGCGCACGAGGATCTCGCCATCGTCGGCGATCCGCACTTCGGTATCCACCAGTGGCGGGCCGACCGAGTCCATCCGCAGGCCGGCCGACGGGCGGTTGCACGAGATCACCGGGGCAGCCTCGGTCTGGCCATAGCCTTGCAGGAAGGTGAGGCCGAGACTCTGGAAGAACAGCCCGACCTCGGCGTTGAGCGGTGCGCCGCCCGAGACCATCGCCTTCATCCGCCCGCCAAACTTCTTGGCGATCTTGGGTTTGAACAGGGTGCGGACCACCAGCTGCATCGGTCGATCGGCGAGCCTGATCCGGCCCTCATATTCCTTGGTGCCGATATCAAGCGCGCGGGCGAGCAGATAGGCCGAGGCGCCGCCCTGCTTCTCGATCGCCTTGGCGATGCGGGTGCGCAGCACCTCGAACAGGCGGGGCACGACGAACATGATCGTCGGCCGCACCTCCTCGATATTGGCGGCGAGCTTGTCGAGCCCCTCGGCATAATAGATCTGGCCGCCGAGCCCGATCGCGAAATGCTGCCCGCCGGTATGCTCATAGGCATGGCTCAGGGGCAGGAACGACAGGAACACCTCGTCGTCCCAACCGAAGTCCTCCGAGATCACGGCCGAACAGCCACGCACATTGTGGAGGATCGCGCCGTGATGCTGCATCACCCCGCGCGGCGCGCCGCCGGTGCCCGAGGTGTAGATGATGCAGGCGAGATCGTCGCGCGCGAAGCCCGCGTCCGCGGCGGCCGCTTCGGGCGTGGTCGGATGATCGGCGATCAGCTGATGCCAGCTGTGGAAGTCGACGCCGGCAGACGGCGCGCGCATCTGGTCGATGCCGATCACCGTCTGCCCCTGATTGGAGCGCAGCACCGCCTGGAGCAGCGTCCGCGCGAGCTTGTCGGTGGAGACGATGATCGCGCAGGCGCCGGAATCGGAGATTACATGGGCGTGATCGCGCTCGGTGTTGGTGATGTAGGCGGGCACGGTGATGCAGCCGGCGGCCATGATCGCGAGATCGCTGATGCACCATTCGGGGCGGTTCTCGCTGACCAGCATCACCCGGTCACCGCGCTTGAGGCCGATGGCCTTGAGCCCGGCGGCGAGGCTCGCCACCTGGCGCGCCGCCTCAGCCCAGCTGATCGACTGCCAGGCGCCGTTCTGCTTGGTCCACAGGAACGGTGCGTCGCCCTTCTCCCGCGCCCGCGTGAGGAACATGGTGACGAGGTTGGGGAAGTGTTCGAGGGTGCGCATGGCTTCTCTCCTGCCGCGGCCGGCTCGCTGGCCGGCCGTCATCTTCATTCGGGCGGGCGGTTCGGCGCGGCGCCGACGCGGACGATCTGCGTGACGCTGCCATCCTCGCCGACCGCGACGCCCTCGCTGCGCGGATCGGCGGCACCCACCCAGCGACCGCCGACGCGCTCGATGGCATTGGCCTTGAGCCCCAGCGGTGCGATCTGCACCCGCTCGCCCAGCGCTTCAAGCGCCGGCTTCATCGCGTCGAGCTGGGTGCCCTGCTCCAGCGTCGCAACCGGGCCGGGGGCAAACACCAGGCCGAGTGCGATCGCCTCCTGCGCCGACAGATGCCAGTCGAGCACGCCGACCAGCGCCTTGGCGACCTGGGCGATGATGGTCGCGCCGCCGGCGGCGCCGATCGCGATCCGCACCGTGCCATCGGGGTTGTAGACGATCGTCGGCGACATCGAGCTGCGCGGCCGCTTGCCGCCCTCGACGCGGTTGGCGACGAGCGCGCCATCCTTGTCGGGCACGGTATCGAAGTCGGTCAGCTCGTTGTTGAGCGCGGTGCCGCTGACGGTCAGGCCCGAGCCAAAATAGCCCTCGATCGTGGTGGTGATCTCGACGACGTTGCCGGCGCGATCGACCGCGACCAGATCGCTGGTGCCGGGCACCTCGCTGACCTTGGCGCGGATCCGCGGCGGGGCGCCGGCAGGCAGGCCGGGAGCGATGGTCGCCATCGTCCGCTCGGGCGAGATCAGCGCCGAGCGGGCAGCGAGATAGCGCGGGTCGGTGAGGCCCTTGACCGGCACCGACACATAATCGGGATCGCCGAGATACATGTCGCGATCGGCATAAGCGAGGCGCTCGGACTCGGCGAGCAAATGCCAGGCGACGGGTGAATTCTTGCCGAGTGCGGTCATGTCAAACCGCTCGAGCTGCTTGAGGATCTGGAGCACCGCGACGCCGCCGGCCGAGGGTGGTCCCATGCCGCAGATCCGGTAGCCCCGGTAGGTACCGCACACCGCGCCGCGCGGCTTGGCATCATAGCTGGCGAGATCGCCGGTGGTCATCTTCGACGGGTTGCGGCTGGCGCCGTTGACGGTGGCGACGATTGCCTGCGCGGTCGGCCCGACATAGAAACTGTCGGCGCCGCGCCTCGCGATCTGGCCGAGCAGGGTCGCCTGTTCGGTGTTCTTGAGCAGGGTGCCGACCGGCTGCGCGGTGCCGTCGGCGCCGAGATAATGGCCGCGCGACCAGCTATCGATATGGCTGCCGAAGTTGTTGAGCCCGTTGTGGAGCCGCGCCGATACGGTAAAGCCGTCGCGAGCGTAATGGATTGCCGGCGCGAACAACGTCGCCCAGGGCAGCTTGCCGGCCCGGCGGTGGGCGAGCGCCATCGCCCGGAGCGCACCGGGGACGCCGACGCTGCGGCCGCCGGGCACCGCCTGGGCGTGACTCATCGGCCTGCCGTCATCGGCGTAGAACCACTTGGGATCGGCCGCCATCGGTGCCGCCTCGCGCGCATCGATGGTCGAGACCCTGTGGCCGGCGGCGGTGTGGGTGACCCAGAAGGAGCCGCCGCCGATCCCGGAGTTCTGTGGCTCGACAACGTTGAGCACGAGCATGGTCGCGATCGCCGCATCGGTCGCGGTGCCGCCGGCCCTCAGCATTTCGGCACCGGCGGCCGCCGCACGGGGATCGGCGGCGCTGACCATGCCCTGGGGCTTACTGGCGGGAGTGGCGGGTGCGGACCGGGCGGTGGCCGCGAGCGGCATCGACAGCGCAGTGAGCGCGAGCAGAAGCGTCTTCATCGGGCGGGGACCGTAACGGCTGGGGACCGGAGGGCAAGACGCTTGCATCAGCCCGCCCCTACGGCCTCCGCGACCCGGGCGATGCCGTCGCGCGCGAGCAGCGCGTCAAGTTCGGTGACGATGCGGCGGGGCAAAGCGGGACCGCCGTAGACCAGCGCAGTGTAGAGCTGCACCAGGCTCGCGCCGGCGCGGATCCGGGCATAGGCCTCGGCGCCGCTGTCGATCCCGCCCGCGGCGACCAGCGGCAGCGCAGCGCCGGTCGCGGCGCGGAAATCCGCCAGCCGCTGGCGGGCGAGCAGCTTGAGCGGCGCGCCAGACAGGCCGCCCGTCTCGCCGGCGTCGGCGCTGTGCAGCGCCGGACGGCTGATCGTGGTGTTGCCGATGATCACCGCATCGACGCGGGCATCGATCGCGGCACGGGCGATATCGTCGATCTGCGCGGGCTCGAGATCGGGCGCGACCTTGAGGAACAGCGGCGTGGTGCCGCGTGCGGCGGTGCAGGCGGCGAGCAGCTCGGCAAGCGCGGCGCCGTGCTGGAGATCGCGCAGCCCCGGCGTGTTGGGCGAGCTGATGTTGATCGTGACGTAATCGGCGACCGGCGCCGCCGCGCTCACCCCCGCGACATAATCCGCGACGCGGTCAGCGGCGTCCTTGTTGGCGCCGACGTTGATGCCGAGCCTGCCGCCGTGGGCGCGGCGGCTGGCGCGGGCGCGGGCGATCCCGGCGGCAAGCCCGCCATTGTTGAACCCCATCCGGTTGATCACCGCGCCATCGGCAGCGAGGCGGAACAGCCGCGGCTTGGCGTTGCCCGCCTGCGGCAGCGGGGTCAGCGTGCCGATCTCGACGGCACCGGCGCCGAGCCCGAGCAGTCCGTCGATCGCCTTGCCATCCTTGTCGAGCCCCGCGGCGATGCCGAGCGGGTTGGCGAAAGCGATGCCGGCGACGGTGGTAGCCAGCCGCGACGACGTGACCGGCGCGCGGACCGGCAGCCGCTGACGCAGCGCCAGCGCGTCGATGGTGAGCGTGTGGGCGCGCTCGGGATCAAGCGTGAACAGCAGCGGGCGAGCGAGATAGGCCATGCCTCCGCCAATCGCACCGGGGCGGTCGCTCCGCAACCGGTCCTCGGGCAATGACGACCGACGCAGACGCGATCTCACATTGGGGCGTCGACCCTGGTTGACGAACCGGTCGCGCAGGACCATTTGCCAATCGGATCAATTCCGTCCGATTTGAGAACCGTTCGCAACATGCGCCTGTCCAGCCTGGCTGATTATGCAGTGGTGATGATGACCGCCGCGGCGCGCCATTGCGGCGGGCTCGCGCGGCTCAACGCGACCCTGCTCGCCGAACAGACCGGCGTGCCGCTGCCCACTGCGCAGAAGCTCGTCAGCCGGCTGTCGGCCGCCGGGCTGCTCGAAAGCACCCGCGGCACCGGCGGCGGCTTCCGCCTGTCGCGGCCGCCGGCATCGATCAGCCTCGCCGAGATCATCGAGGCAGTCGAGGGGCCGATCGCGATGACCGCCTGCGTCGAGGGGGCCGGTCGCCAGGATTGCTCGCTCGATCACCAATGCGCGGTGAAGCCGCATTGGGGCGTGGTGAACAACGCCGTGCGCGGTGCCCTTGCCGGGGTCAGCCTCGCCAGCCTTGCCGGCACGCCGCCAACCCAGATGACCCAGAACAGCGCGCCGCTGCGCGCCGAGGTAATTGCATAATGGCTACGAAGAACGCCGAGGCCTATGCGGCCGTTTCCAAGACCTATGAGTGGGGCTTCTCCTCGGATATCGAGCAGGACTTCGCGCCCAAGGGCCTGAGCGAAGACACGGTGCGCTACATCTCCGCCAAGAAGGGCGAGCCCGCCTGGATGCTCGACTGGCGGCTGAAGGCGTTCCGGCTGTGGCTGACGATGGAGGCGCCCGACTGGTCGAAGCTCAACGTGCCGCCGATCGATTACCAGGACGCTTATTATTATGCCGAGCCCAAGGCCAAGCCCAAGCTCGGCAGCCTCGACGAGGTCGATCCCGAGATCCTGCGCGTCTATGAAAAGCTCGGCATCCCGATTTCGGAGCAGAAGATGCTCGCCGGCGTCGAGGAACTCGACGCGGAGGGCAACCCCAAGCGCCGCGTCGCGGTGGATGCGGTGTTCGACAGCGTCTCGGTTGCGACCACCTTCCGCAAGGAGCTGGAGGCCGCGGGCGTGATCTTCCGCTCGATCTCCGAGGCGATCAAGGAATACCCTGAGCTGGTGAAGAAGTGGCTCGGCAAGGTGGTGCCGCAGCGCGACAATTACTTCGCGACGCTCAACAGCGCGGTCTTCTCGGACGGCACCTTCGTCTACATTCCCGAGGGCGTGCGCTGCCCGATGGAACTGTCGACCTATTTCCGCATCAATGCCGAGAACACCGGCCAGTTCGAGCGCACGCTGATCGTCGCCGACAAGGGTAGCTATGTCAGCTATCTCGAGGGCTGCACCGCGCCGATGCGCGACGAGAACCAGCTCCACGCCGCGGTGGTCGAGCTGGTCGCGCTCGACGATGCCGAGATCAAGTACAGCACCGTGCAGAACTGGTATCCGGGCGACGAGAATGGCGTCGGCGGGATCTACAATTTCGTCACCAAGCGCGCGCTCTGCCAGGGCAAGAACAGCAAGGTGAGCTGGACCCAGGTCGAGACCGGTTCGGCGATCACCTGGAAATATCCGTCCTGCGTGCTCGCCGGCGATGGCTCGGTCGGTGAATTCTATTCGGTGGCGGTGACCAACAACCGCCAGCAGGCCGATACCGGCACCAAGATGATCCATCTCGGCAAGAACACCCGCTCGACGATCGTGTCGAAGGGCATCAGCGCCGGGCGCTCGGACAACACCTATCGCGGCCTCGTCCGCGTCGGTCCGACCGCGGAAGGCGTGCGCAACTTCACCCAGTGCGATTCGCTGCTGCTCGGCGACCAGTGCGGCGCGCACACCGTGCCTTATATCGAGGTGCGCAACCCATCGGCGCAGATCGAGCATGAGGCGACCACCTCGAAGATCTCCGAGGACCAGCTGTTCTACGCAATGAGCCGCGGGCTCGATGCCGAGGCGGCGGTGGCGCTGATCGTCAACGGCTTCGCGCGCGAGGTGCTGCAGCAGTTGCCGATGGAATTCGCGGTCGAGGCGCAGAAGCTGCTCGGGATCAGCCTCGAAGGCTCGGTCGGCTAAGTCATTGATCCCCGGCGGGCGCCGGGGTCCAGCTACAGGCGATGCGCATGGGGCCATGAGCGTCGGCGTCGCCAGGGAATGAATGAGAGAAGAATGCTCAAGATTGACAACCTCCACGCCGAGATCGACGGCAAGGAAATCCTCAAGGGGCTGAGCCTCGAGGTGAACGCGGGCGAGGTGCACGCGATCATGGGGCCGAACGGCGCCGGCAAGTCGACGCTCGGCTATGTGCTCGGCGGCCGGCCCGGCTATGAGGTGACCGCCGGCGCGATCACCTTCGCCGGCCAGGACCTGCTCGAGCTCGAGCCGCACGAGCGCGCCGCCGCCGGCGTGTTTCTGGGCTTCCAATATCCGGTCGAGATCCCCGGCGTCTCCAACGTCCAGTTCCTGCGCGAGGCGCTCAACGCCCAGCGCGCAAGCCGTGACGAGAAGCCGCTGTCCGGCGGCGAATTCCTCAAGCTAGCGCGCGGCCAGGCCGATCTGCTCAGCATGGATCACGACATGCTCAAGCGGCCGGTCAATGTCGGCTTCTCGGGCGGCGAGAAGAAGCGCAACGAAATGGTGCAGATGGGGATCGTCGATCCGAGGTTCGCGATCCTCGACGAGACCGACAGCGGCCTCGACATCGATGCGCTGCGGATCGTCGGCGACGGCATCAACCGGATCATGCGCCGGCCCGACAAGGCGGTGCTGCTGATCACCCATTACCAGCGCCTGCTCGATTATGTGCAGCCGGATTTCGTCCACGTGCTGGAAGCCGGGCGGATCACCCGCACCGGCGGCGCCGAGCTGGCGCACCAGCTCGAGCGCGAGGGTTACGCGCAGGCGGCGGCATGAGCGCGGTGCTCGATCTGCCGTCCAGCCGCGCCGAGGCGTGGCGCTGGGCCGACATGGGCGCGCTCGCCACCGCGGCGGCGCTCGCACCGGTGGCGCGTTCCGACACCGACGGCGCGTTCCTCGACCTGCCCGGTGCGCGGCTGCTGTTCGTCGACGGCGTGCTCGATGACGCGCGCAGCGTGCTCGGCAGCGTGGTGCTGACCGAACTCGGTGGCGGCGATCACCTGCTTGGCCGTCATGCCACCGGCACCGGCTGGATGCTGCGCGTCGAGGCTGACGCGGCGCTCGATCCGGTCCAGGTGGTCCATGTCGCCACCGGCGCGGAAAACCACCTGCCGGCGGCGATCGTGCTCGGCGACGATGCGGTGGCGCAGGTCTATGAGACCTATGTCGGCGCCGGCTGGAGCAACCGCTTCACCTCGGTGTCGCTCGGACGCGCGGCGCGGTTGATGCGCGCGGTGCGGCTGACCCAAGAGGCCGGTTTCACCAGCGTCCGCGAGGAAGCGACGCTGGGCGCGGGCGCCAGCCTGATCACGACCTTCCTCGGTGCCGGCCATGCTGGCACGCGGATCGATGCCGCGGTGACGCTGGCGGGCGACGGCGGCTATGCCGAGTTCGGCGGCGCGTTGCTCACCGCGGGCGAGCAGCGCCAGGAGTGTGCGGTGCGGGTCCGCCATGCCGAGTCCAACGGCCAGTCGCATCAATTGTGGCGCGCCGTGGCCGCGGATCGCTCCACCGCGAGCCTTGCCGCGGCGGTCGAGGTCGCGCGGCATGCGCAGAAGACCGACGGCGAGCAAAGCCTGCGCGGGCTGCTGCTGCAGCGTACCGCGACGGTGAACCTCAAGCCCGAGCTCGAGATTTTCGCCGACGACGTCAAATGCGCGCACGGCGCGACGGTGGGCGAGCTCGACAACCGCGCGCTGTTCTACATGCAGAGCCGCGGCATCCCCAAGCCCAAGGCGCAGGCGCTGCTGACCCGCGCGTTCGTCGCCGACGCGCTCGACCGAATCGGCAACGAGACCGTGCGCGACGCCTTCGCCGCTGATGCCGATGCGTGGCTGGGGCAAGCGCTGGTCGCCGGGGGAGCGCGGGTGTCATGACCGTGCTCGAGCAAGTCTTGCCGCAGATGCAAGCGACGGCGGCGCCGCTCGATCGCCTCGCCGACTTTCCTGCGATTCCCGCCGGCTGGGCCTATCTCGACACCGCTGCGACCGCGCAGAAACCGCAGCCGGTGATCGACGCGATCGCAAGCGCCTATGGCGAGACCTATGCCACCGTCCATCGCGGCGTCTACCAGCGCTCGGCGGACATGACGCTGGCCTATGAGGCCGCGCGGCGCACCGTCGCGCGGTTCATCGGCGCCGGCTCCGCCGACGAGATCGTGTTCGTGCGTGGCGCGACCGAGGGGATCAACCTCGTCGCGCACAGCTGGGCGGGGACGCAGCTCAAGGCTGGCGACCGGATCATGCTGTCGATGCTCGAGCATCACAGCAATATCGTGCCCTGGCAGATGGTCGCCGAGCGGGTGGGGGCTGCGATCGACGTGGTGCCGCTGACTGCGGATGGGCGGATCGATCTCGACGCGATGGCGGCGATGATCACACCGCAGCACAAACTGGTGGCGCTCGCGCACGTCTCCAACGTGCTCGGTTCGGTGCTCGACGTGGCGCGGGCGACCGGACTTGCCCACGGCGTCGGCGCCAAGATCCTGATCGACGGCTGCCAGGCGGTGCCGCGGCTGCCGGTCGACGTGGCGGCGCTCGGCTGCGACTTCTACGTCTTTTCGGGCCACAAGCTGTACGGCCCGACCGGGATCGGCGTGCTGTGGGCGCGGCCCGAGCTGCTCGAGGCGATGCCGCCCTACCAGGGTGGCGGATCGATGATCGATCGGGTCAGCTTCGCGCGCACCACTTATGCGCCGCCGCCGGGCCGGTTCGAGGCGGGGACCCCGCATATCGTTGGCGCGCTCGGCCTCGCCGCGGCGATCGACTATGTCGAAGGCATCGGGCTGGGTGCTATCCATGCGCATGAGACCGCGCTGGTCCGCCAGACCCGTGAGGCATTGTCGCAGATCAACTCGGTGCGGCTGTTCGGACCGGATGACTCGGCGGGCATCGTCAGCTTCGTGATTGAGGGGGTGCATCCGCACGACATCGGCACCATCTTGGACGAGGCGCAGGTCGCGATCCGCGCGGGGCACCATTGCGCGCAGCCGCTGATGGCGGCGTTGGGCGTGGATGCCACGGCGCGGGCGAGCTTCGCGGTGTATAACGGCCCGCAGCACATCGAGGCGCTGGTGCGCGGCATCGAGCGCGTGACGCGGATTTTCGGGTAAGGATTTCGGATGAGCGACGGTTTTCGCATCGAGGAAGTGGAGGCGGTGACCCCGCCGCCGCGCGCACGTGTCGACGAGGCGCCGGAGCCGACCGTCGAGGCTCAGGGCGAACGTCGCCGTGATTATCTCGACGGCTTCCTCGCGCAGCAGCCGCAGGGCGACGCCCCCGGCGAGCCCGGCGGCGCGCTGTACGAGGCGGTGATCGACGCGCTGAAGGAGATCTATGACCCGGAGATCCCGGTCAACATCTACGATCTCGGGCTGATCTACGGCGTCGATGTCTCCACCGAGGGGCATTGCGCGGTGACGATGACGCTGACCACGCCCAATTGCCCGGTCGCGGAGTCGATGCCCGGCGAGGTGGAGCTGCGCGTCGGCTCGGTGCCGGGGATCGCGATCGCCGACGTCAACCTAGTCTGGGATCCGCCCTGGGATCCGCAGAAGATGTCGGACGAAGCCAAGCTCGAACTGGGGATGCTGTGATGGCCACTGCCGCTCGCGTGCGCCCGGCGCCGCTGATCCTGACCTCATCCGCCGAGGCGCGGATCGCCGATCTGATGGGCAAGGCGCCCGCCGGTGCGCTCGGCGTCAAGCTGTCGACGCCGCGGCGCGGCTGCTCGGGGCTCGCCTATTCGGTGGATTACGTCACCGAGGCCAAGCCGTTCGACGAGAAGATCGACACCGCCGGCGGCACGTTGTTCGTCGACGGCGGCTCGATCCTGTACCTGGTCGGGTCGACGATGGACTGGGTGGAAGACGATTTCACCGCGGGCTTCGTGTTCAACAACCCCAACGCCAAGGGCGCGTGCGGCTGCGGCGAGAGCTTCACGGTGTGAGCCGACGATCGGCCGGCGGATGCGCGCCGGCCGACGATGGCGCGCTTACAGATCGCGCGAATATACCTGATAGACCTTGTTGACGGTCCCGTGCACCGTCTCGGCGATCGAGCGCATGCCCTGGTTGTCGTCTAGGATCCAGCCGATCTCGCCGCGGCTCGCGCCATAATGGTCGACCGACGCCTTGCGGATATATTCGATCATCATGAAGGCGAGCTGGCTCGCCATCCGCGACGATTGCAGCTCCTTGACCACACCCATCAGCGGCACGCGCATCGTGCGCACCTTGGGCTTGCGCAGCCACAGCAGCAATTTGGCCCAGCCGAACGGCAGCAGGCTGCCGCCCAGCGGCTTGATCGCCTCGTTGAGATCGGGAAGCGTGATCATGAACGCCACCGGCTTGCCATCCAATTCGGCGATGCGGATCAGGTCGTTGAACACGATCGGCTTGAGCTTGACGCCGACATCCTTGATCTCGGGCGGGGTGAGGGGGACGAACCCCCAATTGTCGCTCCAGGCGTCATTGAGAATGGCGAGGATGATCGCGGCTTCCTCATCGAACTTCGACTTGTCGACCTGGCGGATGACGATCCGCGGGTTGTTCTCGCCCGAGCGGATGATGCGCTTGACGATCGGCGGGAATTCCTGGGTGATGTCGAGCTCATAGGTCATGAGCTGCTTGACGCCGACATAGCCCGCCGCCTCGATCCAGCCGCGATATTCGGGCTTGGCATGGCCCATCATGATCGTCGGGGCGTGATCATAGCCCTCGATCAGCAGGCCGGGCTCTTCCCAGATTGACATGGAGATCGGGCCAAGCGCGCGGTGCATGCCCTGCTCGCGCAGCCAGCCTTCGGCCTTGGCGAGCAGCGCCACGAAAATCTCCTCGCGCTCCGCTTCCATCAGCCCCCATTGCCCGACGCCGGGGCCGAAGCCCTGCGCCGCCGGCATGGTCAGCGCCAGCGTGTCGATATGCGCCGAGATGCGGCCGACCACCTTGTCGCCCTCATAGGCGAGGAACAACTGCGCCTTGGCGTGGCTGAACCAGCCGTTCTTCTCCGGAGTAATCAGCCCGAGCGCCTCGCCCTTCAGTGGCGGCACCCAATGGGGATCGTCCTTGTACAGCCGGAACGCCAGATCGACGAAGATCTTGCGGTCCGCCTTGGTCTCGACGGGTCTGATCAACAGGGTGCTCGCCATTCATGCCTCCGGAAAACAGCTGTGCGCGTGTAGCCAGTCGAGGCGCCCATGGCGAGGGTCGTTTCGGTGGCGCGCGTTTAGAAGCCCAGTGATGGTAGCGGCGCATGGCTGTGATCGAGGCAAGTCATCACCACGGCGGCGCCGCCGCCTGTAAATGCCACGCTGTCGCCACTATCTAGGGCCAATGGAACACGCCATGGATACCACGCTTTCCTTCGCGCGCGGCGCCGCCGCGGCGCCCGAGGCGCGCACGCCGGGGCAGCGCATCGCCGACGACAAGGCGATGCTGCGTGCGGCTGCCGATCTCACCCGCGATCTCAATGCGCCCAAGCCGCTGGTCTATTGGGGTGACCTCATCGCCTCGACGACGGTCGGCTATGGCGCGGCGGCTGTCGCGGTATTGGCGTCGTCAACCGCGGTGATGATTGCGGCGGGCATCGTCGCGGTGCTCGCCCTCTATCGCGCCCTGCTGTTCATCCACGAGATCAGCCACATCAAGCATGCGGCGCTGCCCGGCTTCCGCCTCGGCTGGAACCTGCTGGTCGGCATCCCGATGCTGACCCCGTCGTTCATGTATGAAGGCGTCCACAACCTTCACCATGCCAAGACCCGCTATGGCACCGCGGAGGACCCCGAATATCTGCCGCTGGCGCTGATGAAGCCGTGGACGCTGCCGGTGTTCATCCTCGTCTCGCTGCTTGCGCCGGTCGGGCTGCTGATCCGCTTCGCGATCTTGTCGCCATTGTCGTGGCTGATCCCGCCGCTGCGCAGGACGGTGATCGAGCGTTATTCGGCGCTGTCGATCAATCCCTCGTTCCGCCGCAAGATCCCCGAAGGCGAGCAGCGCCGGCTGTTTGACCGGCTGGATGGCGGCGCGGCGGTGTGGGCAGTTGCCGTGGTCGCGCTGGTCGCGACCGGGCTGATCCCGCTGCGCGGCTTTGGGATCGTGGTTGCGATCGGCTCGGCGGTGGCGCTACTCAACCAGGTGCGCACCCTGGTCGCGCATCTGTGGGAGAATGAGGGCGAGCAGATGAGCGTCACGGCGCAGTATCTCGACTCGGTCAACGTGCCGCCGCCGAGCCTGCTGCCGGCGCTGTGGGCGCCGGTGGGGCTGCGCTACCATGCGCTGCATCACCTGCTGCCCGGGCTGCCGTATCACGCACTCGGCGAGGCGCACCGGCGGATCTCCGCCGTGCTCGAGGAAGGTTCGGTCTACCACAAGGCGAGCTACAAGAGCGCGCTGGGGCTGATGCACCGGATCGGCAAGAGCACCATGGTCTCGCGCTGAGGCGCGCAAGGGCCTGACCGCTAAAGGGCGCCCTGCCGCAAGGTGAGGGCGCCCTTTCTCTATCTGCCGTCATCCCAGCTAAGGCTGGAATCTGCCTGGGACGCGCTACTCACCCTTCCTTGAAAGACCCCGCTTTCGCTGGGGTGACGTCGTATGGGTGACGGCGTGTGGGCGATGGCTTGGGGAAGTGGGATTATTCCTCGGTGCGGATCAGCACCGCCTCGCCGATCAGCAGGAATAGCAGGAACGGCGCCCAGGCGGCGAGGAACGGCGGGTAGGCGCCGAGATTGCCCATCGCCAGCGCGAAATTGTCGGCGACAAAATAGGCGAAACCCAGCGCCATGCCGATCACCGCGCGGATGAACAGCTGGCCCGATCGCGCCGTACCGAACGCCGCGACCGCACCGAGCAGCGGCATCAGCACCGCCGACAACGGCCCCGACAATTTGTGCCACAAGGTGCCCTCCAGCGCCTTGGTAGGCCGCCCGGCATCGCGCAAGTCGCCGATTGCGGCGCTGAGGTCGGTGAACGACAGGCTCTCGTCGTCGACGGTGCCGAGCGTGAACTGGTCCGGGCGGACGCCTGGCGCGACGACGACCGCGCCGACCTGCGCGAGCTTGCCGCTGGCAATGTTGAACCGGCGCGCTGGCGCGATCAGCCAGCCGGTGCCGCTGCGCTTGCCGCGCGGCGCGCGGATGATCGAGACAAGGTTGCCGCCGGTCCGGTCGTACACGGTGATGCCGCCAAGCTGGACTGCATTGCCGCGCCCCTGGACCTGATCAACCGCGATCAGATCGTCGCCGTCGCGGACCCAGACGTTGGCGCGATCGCCGCGGTCGATCGGCAGCGGGCCGTAATCGACGTTCTTCCACTGGTTGAGCGTTGCCGTCGCGCGGGTGACGATCCGCTCGTTGAACGCGAAGCTCACCACCGCCACGCCCATGCTCGCGACCAGCAGCGGTGCCAGCACCTGATGCGCGGAGAGGCCGCCGGCCTTGAGTGCGATCACCTCGCTGTTCTGGTTCATGGTGATCAGCGTCAGGATGGTGCCGAGCAGCACCGAGAAAGGCAGCAGGAAGGAGACGATCTGCGGCGCGCGCAGGCCGACATATTGCCACACCTGGGCCTGGGTGTTGCCGGCATGGGCAAGGATGTTGCCCGATTCGCTCAAGAGATCGAGCGTCTGCAGGATCAGCAGCAGCGCCGCGAGCAGCCCGAAGGTGCGCAGCAGGAACATCCGGCCCATGTAGATGGCGATGGTGCGGGACGGGAACAGCGCGCTCACGCCCTGGCCTCCTTGCGGCGGAAGGGCAGGAAGCGGGTGATCAGCTTGGCGAGCTTCGAGAAGCTGCGCTCGAGCGCGCCGATCGGCTGGCCGCCGGGGACATAGGCGATGGTGTAATACATCCAGATGATGATCCCGGCGAAGATCAGGAACGGCGTCCACAAGGCGATCAGCGGATCGACCCGGCCGAGCTCGCCCACCGCGGCGGCATATTCGTTTACCTTGTGATAGGCGACGATCATCACGATCGCGAGGAATACGCCGACACCCGAGCTGGAACGCTTGGGCGGCACGCCGAGCGCGATGGCGAGCAGCGGCAGCAGGAACATGGTCGCCACCTCGACCACGCGGAAGTGGAACTCGGAACGGCTGGAATCACGCTGCGCCTCGCTGTGCGACGAATGGCCGATGCGCGCGAGCTCGGGCAGGGTGAACTCGAGGTTGCGGCCGCCGCGCTGGCGGAAGTTCTCATATTTCGGCAGCGGTATCGGCAGATCGTGCGAGGTGAAGGTGAGCACCCGCGGCACGGCGAAATTCGGCGCCTTGTGGACCAACGTGCCGTTGGTCAGGCGGAAGTTGATCGTGTTGGGATCGTCGGTGGCGAGGAACCGGCCTGACTGGGCGGTCACCGAATATTCGGTTCCCTTGTTGGCGTAATGGACGAAGATCCCCTCGAGCTTGCGGCCCTTGTCGTGGCTCTGCTCGATGCGCAGCGTCATCTGGCTGCCGAAGTGGGTGAATTCGCCAACCTTGATCGAGGCGCCGAGCGCACCGGTGCGCAGTTCGAAGCGCAATTGCTCGTAATAGTACCGCGCCTGCGGCTGGACGAAGCCGACAATCAGGATGTTGGCGATCGCGAGCACCAGCGCGAACATGTAAGGCACGCGCAGCAGGCGCGTGTAGCTGACACCGACGCCGCGGAGCACATCGAGCTCCGAATTGGCGGCGAGCCGGCGGAACGCGAGCAGGATGCCGAGCAGCAGGCCGATCGGAATGCCGAGGCCGAGATATTCGGGCAGCAGATTGGCGAGCATCCGCCACACCACGCTGATCGGGCCGCCCTGCGCGGCGACGAAATCGAACAGGCGCCGGATGCGATCGAGGATCAGCAGCATCGCCGCAATGATCAACGTCGAGAACAAGGGCAATGCGATCAGCCGGGCCATGTAGCGATCGATGGATGTCATGAATGTGCTCGGCCGGGGCTGGGAGCGGCGGGATATAGGCTGCTCAGCCAGCAGCGTCAGCTTTTAAATTCCGGTCGCTCGTTCGGGCGGATCGCGCGGGAGCCTTGCCGCAGGGGTGATGCTATTCGGCGGCGATCTGCGTCGTCGCTGCGGGGCGGTCGCGGCTCATCGCTTCGCCGATCGCCCGCTCCAGACCCGCGAGCGTGAAGGGCTTGCGCAGCACCTGATGGCCGTTGAACTCGCTGGTGTTGGCGTCGCCGGCAAAACCGGTGACGAACAGTACCGCGAGATGCGGGTAGCGCGGGCCGAGCTCGGCAATCATCTCCGGGCCGGTCTGCTCGGGCATCAGCACGTCGGAGATGATCAGGTCGATGCTATCGTCGCGGGCGAGCATCCCCGCCGCCTCCAAAGGTGCCGGGCAGGCGATCGCGGTGTGGCCGAGTTCTTCCAGCGCGCCGACGGTCGCCGCCAGCACGCGGGGATCGTCTTCCACCACCAGCACCGCCAGGCTGTCCGGCACCGGGGGCAGCGGTGCCGGGGCGGTAATCTCGACCGGCCTGCCGACGTCCTGGGATCGATCACGGGGCAGATAGAGCGTCACGGTGGTGCCGCGGCCGACCTCGGTATCGATGGCGATCTCGCCCGCGAGCTGGCGGACCAGCGCAAAGATCTGGCTGAGCCCCAGCCCGGTGCCCTTGCCGACCTCCTTGGTGGTGAAAAACGGCTCGTAGACCCGCTCGACCACCTCGGGCGGCATGCCCGAGCCATTATCGGTCACCGCGATCCGGACGTACTCGCCGCCGGGGCAATGATCCACTTCATGCTCAGCGAGCGTGACGGCGCCGGTGTCGATGATCAGCAGCCCACGGCCGTTCATTGCGTCGCGGGCGTTTACCGCGAGGTTGAGCACGGCGTTCTCGAGCTGAACGCGGTCGGCACGAACCTGCCAGCCGCGCGCCGAATCGCGGGTGGTGACGGTGATGGCGTCGCCAAGCGTGCGATCGAGCATCTCGGACATGTCCGCGACCAGCGCGGCAGCACCGATCGATTCGGGTTTCAGCGAGTCCTCGCGGCTGAAGGCGAGCAGTCGGCGGGTGAGCGCGGCGGCGCGGTTGGCACCCTCGGTGGCGTTGTCGAGGTGACGCGTCACGGCGCGCGGATCGGTGACGACGCTGCGTCGGGCGAGTTCCAGCCCGCCGAGAACCACGGCCAGCATATTGTTGAAATCATGGGCGATGCCACCGGTGAGCTGGCCAACTGCCTCCATCTTCTGGATCTGGCGGAGCTTGGCTTCCTGGACGCGCAGTTCGTCGGTCGCACGGGTGACGGCGCCGGACAGTTCCTCGGCCCGCTCGCGCTCGGCGTCGGCCTCGGCACGCGCGATCGCGCGCTCGCCGACGGTGCGGATCGTGATCCAGCCCAGCACCAGCGCGGCGAGCACGATCAGCACGCCGAAGACGGCGAGCACGCCGGCCAGACGGCTGGCGCGGTTGACGGTGTCCATTGCATTGGTGGTGCGGCGATCGAGCAATTGCCGCTCGCGGCTGATGATTTGGTTGAGCGTCGAGTCGATCGCCGCCAGCGCCGGCGACTGGCGCGCCTGGTAGAAGCGCGACAACGCTTGGTTGTTCTGGCCATAAGTGGTGCTGAGCGCGGTGATCGACAGCTCGGCGCCACGCTCGGCATAGGCCTCGCGCAGCCGGGCGACGCGGTGGCTCTGCTCGGGCGTGTCATAGGTCAGCTGGCCGAGCCGGTCGAGCTGGCTGCTGGCGAGGCGCCATTGATCGAAATAGAGCCGGCCAAGCGACTTGTCGGCGCTGATCACGTAGCGCCCGAGCGATGCCTCCGAGCGGGCGATGGTGCCCGACAGCGTACGCGCGAGGATCATCACGTCATAGCTGTGCGCCTGCAGCTGCAGCGCGCGGTCGCGCTGGCGGTTGGCGCTGGTGAGCGTCGCGATCAGCGCGACCAACACCACGGCCCCCAGCACGCCCATCACGACCAGCATGATGGTGCGCCAGGGCAAGTCGCCCCCAGGGGCCGTCCGCTCGGCCTCGTTCCGCATCACGACGTCGTTCTAGCTCAAGGGGGCCAATGTGGAAAGCGGCCCCCTTGGCCTCAGCCGATCGCGCCCGTCGCCTCGCCGGCGGCGCGGAACATCGCGAGCACCCGCTCGAGCTGCTCGGGGCTATGCTCGGCGCACAGCGAGCAGCGCAGCAGGAAGGTGCCGGCCGGTGTCGCCGGCGGTCGCGCCATGTTGACGTACAGGCCCGCCTGGAGCAGCGCCTGCCACATCATCGCGGCCTGCTCCTGGTCATCCAGGATCACCGCGATGATGGCGCTGTCGGGCTGCTCGGTGCCGAGCTTGAAGCCCATCGCCTTCAACCCGCCATGCAGCATCCGCGCGTTGCGCCACAGCGCCGCACGCTTGTCGTGCGCGGTCATCAGCTTGCGGATCGAGGCGGCCGCAGTGGCGACCACCGACGGCGGCAGCGATGCGGTAAAGATATACGGCCGGCAGGCGAGGCGGATCGCCTCGAACTTGGGGTGATCCGACACGCAGAAGCCGCCGACGGTGCCTACCGACTTGGAGAAGGTGCCGACGACGAAATCGACTTGGCCGTCGAGCCCCTGGTCCTCATACACGCCGCGGCCGTTGGCGCCGAAGAAGCCCATTGAATGCGCCTCGTCGCTGAGCACCATGGCGCCATGCTTCTTGGCGACCGCGACCATCTCCTTGAGCGGCGCGATGTCGCCGAGCATCGAATAGACGCCCTCCAGCACTACCAGCTTGCCGGCCTCCTTGGGCAGCCGGCCGAGGCGCTTGTCGAGGTCCTCGACGCTGTTGTGGCGGAAGCGGACGATCTCGGCATTGCCCTGCTTGCAGCCGTCGTAGATCGAGGCGTGGCTGTCGGCGTCGAGGATGACATATTCACCCTTGCCGACCAGGGTGGAGATCATGCCGAGATTGGCCATGTAGCCGGTCGAGAAGACGATCGCGCCGCTGGTGCCGTAGAAATCGCGCAGCGCCTGTTCGACCTCCATGTGGTCCTGGAAGGTGCCGTTGAGCATGCGGCTGCCGTTGGTGCCCGAGCCGAACTCGTCGAGCGCCGCCTTGCCCGCCGCGATCACATCGGCATCGAAGGTCATGCCCATGTAATTGTAGGTGCCAAGCAGGATGGTATCGCGGCCCTTGATCACCGCCTCGGTGGGGGACTTCACCTGTTCCATCACGATCGCGAACGGGTCGGTGACGCCGCTGTCGAGCAGCGCCCGGCGTTCGGCGATCAGGGGATCGAACTTGCTCATCAGGTCGTGCCCGGCAACGTTGCTCGGGGCGACGACCGGCGGATCGACGGGAAGTGCTTCTGCCTGGAGGCCAGTTTCGGTCATGTCAGCCCTGCAGCTTGGCGACGGCATCGGCGAGCTGGCCGACATTCTCGATCTCGGCCTGCATGTTCATCGTGATGATGATGTCGAACTCGTCCTCGATCGCGGCGACGAAATCCATCACGGTCAGGCTGTCCCACTCCAGATCGCCCTGGAAGGTGGTGGCATCGGTGATCGCCACGCCCTTCTTGTTGAAGGGCTCGATCTGCGCCTTGATGGTGTCGAGGATCTGGGTGCGGTCGCTCATGCTAACTCCTGGGAAGGCCCGTGACACTGACAGAACAATGCGGCGGCTTTTCGGCGGCTATAGCAGCCCGTTGGCGCGATACCATGCCGCGGTGGCGGCAAGGCCCGCCTCCGTCGGGGTGGCGGGGGTCCATAGCTCGGCCGGCGGGCGATGATCGGCACGCGCGGTCCAGTCGGGATGGGCGAGATAGCCGACCCGATCGGCGGTGAGCTTGGCGCCGGAGCCGCGCAGGCGCCGGTCGATCCGGGCGCCGATCATCATCAGCGCCCGCGGCAGGTGGATCGCCAGCACCCGGCGGCGGCCGACCGCGCGACCGATCGCCTGGGCGAGCGCGGCATGGGTCCAGGCGGTGCCATCGTCGACCTCATAGACGGCGCGCGGCCCCTGGCGGGTTGCCAGCGCGAACAGCAAGGTGGCGAGATCGTCCACCTCGATCAGCGACACGGTGCCGCGCGGTGGCAGCAGCGCCACCCCGAGCGTGGCAGCCTTGAATACGTCGCGCAACTCGGTGTCGCCCGGGCCATAGACACCGCTCGGGCGGACGATCGTCCAGTCGAGCGGGCTCGCCTCGACCAGCCGCTCCGCCTCCGCCTTGGACCAGCCGTAGGTGGAGAGCGCGGGTTCGCGGGCGGAGAGCGACGAGACATGGACGAAGCGGTCGATGCCGGCCGTTAGCGTAGCGGCGATCACCGCGGCGGTGCCGTCGATGTTGCCGGCGACGAAGCCGTCGCGAGTCGGAGCGTTCACCACGCCGGCGACATGGACCATCGCCGCGGCGCCGGCGGCGAGCGTTGCCAGCGCCTCGGGCTTGTCGAGCGCGCCCTCGATCCAGGTGACGCCGTCGCGCGCCGGCTGGGCACGGCGGGTGAGCGCGCGGACCTCGTGGCCCGCCGCGCGCGCGCGATCGATTAGGCGCCGGCCGACGAAACCGGTGCCGCCGGTGATCGCGAGGATCACAGCAGGGCCAGATGGTTGCGGTGGACCAGCGCAGATCGCGGCGCATAGCCGAGAATAGCGGCATGATCGTCGCTCTGGCGGCCGAGCAGCCGCTGCGCTTCGGCGGCATCATATTCGACCAGCCCGCGCGCGACGGCGCCCGACGGCCCTTCGATCGTCACCAGATCGCCGCGGCCGAAGCTGCCCTCGACCCGGATGGCGCCCGCCGCCAGCAGGCTGCGGCCATCGGCAAGCGCGCGCACGGCGCCGGCATCGACATGGATGCTGCCGCGTGCGCTCAACCCGCCCGACAGCCAGGCCTTGCGTGCCGGCGCGACGCGATCGGCGGCGAACAGCGTGTGGCGGGCACCACCGCCGAGCGGCAGATCGACCGTTCCCGAGGCGATCGCCAGCGGGATGCCGGCGCGCGCCGCGATCCGCGCCGCCGCGATCTTGGAGGCCATTCCGCCCGACCCCATGCCCGACGCCGATCCGCCACCGGCCATCGCCTCGATGGCGGCATCGATCCGGGCAACATGGGGGAGGTGGGTCGCCCCTGGCGCCGCGGGGTCGCGGTCGTACAGGCCATCGACATCGGACAGCAGCACCACGCCGCTCGCGCCCGCCGCCTGGGCGACGCGCGCGGCGAGCCGGTCGTTGTCGCCGAAGCGGATCTCCTCGGTGGCGACGCTGTCATTCTCGTTGACGATTGGCACCACGCCGAGCCCGAGCAGGCGGTTGAGCGTCGCCGCGGCGTTGAGATAACGACGCCGATCTTCGAGATCGTCGAGCGTCACCAGCATCTGCGCGGCGGTGACGCCTTGGTCGTCGAGCAGCCCGGCCCAGGTTTGCGCGAGCGCGATCTGGCCCGTAGCGGCCGCCGCTTGCGCATCCTCCAGGCTGGCGCGGCCGCCGCGCGCGAGCTTGAGGCGCCGCGCGCCGAGTGCGATCGCGCCGGACGACACCACCACGATCTGCTGCCCGACGCGCACCCGTTCGGCGATGTCGGCGACCAGGCCGGCAAGCCACGCCCGGCGCACGGCGCCGTCGGGATCGACGAGCAAGGCGGAGCCGACCTTGATCACCAGGCGCGAACAGGAGGACGGTGGGAACAGCGACATGCACGCGCCTTATCGGGCGGAGGGGGCAGGCGTCAAAGATCGTGCGTAGGATCCGGCATCAGTGGCTCGCTCGCCTGACCCGGCAGGCGATGACGAACGCGAACGATCCTGGTGGCGGAGTGTCAACGCCGCTGGCATGAACAGGGCGATGATCAAAATGCAGGAAAAGCTGCCCTATCGCGCGGCAGTGGCGATCGTCGGGATGGCGGCATGGGGCATCGCCGGCTGCGCAGTCCCGAAGATCGCGCCGGGCGCGCTGCCGGTGAGCGACCATTTCGATGGGCGACACTTCTTCAATCCCGATGGCGAGCAGGGCACCGGCGGCGAGGCGCACAAGGGACCGTTCGCGCTGATCAAGCAGGAGGTGCATCCGCCGCATCGCAGCTGGCCGCGATCGGTGCCGGTGACGCCGTCCAAGCCACCCCGGCGGGTGGAAGGCGATGCCATGAAAGTGACGTGGATCGGCCATTCCACCGTGCTGATCCAGACCCAGGGCCTCAACGTCCTGCTCGATCCGGTCTGGGCGGAACGGCCGTCGCCGGTGGGCTTTGCCGGCGTGCGCCGGGTGCGGGCGCCGGGCGTCCGGCTCGCCGACCTGCCGCCGATCGATCTCATCCTGCTCAGCCACGACCATTACGATCATCTCGACACCGCGACCTTGGCGCGGCTGTGGCGGCGCGATCGGCCGACGATCGTCACGGGACTCGAAAACGATCGGCTGCTCGCGCGCTACGGGGTCAAGGCGCGGGCGCTCGACTGGGGCGGCAGGCTGACGCTGCGGCCGGGGATCGATGTGATCCTCAACCGTGCGCATCACTGGAGCGCACACGGGCTGGGCGATCATAACCGCTCGCTGTGGACAGGCTTCACGGTGACGCTGCCCGGCGGCAACCTTTATTATGCCGGCGATACCGGGCGCGGCGACATGCGCTGGGCCCTCGAGGCGGCGGCGCTCGGGCCGGTGCGACTGGCGATCCTGCCGATCGGCGCCTACCAGTTCGATGGCGAGCCGACCGGCAACCACATCGGCCCCGAGGACGCGGTGAGCGCGTTCGAGCAACTGGGCGCCGCCTATGCGCTCGGCGTGCATTGGGGCACGTTCGAGCTGACCTCGGAGACGATCGACGAACCGCGCGAGCGGCTGGCGGTGGCACTCGCCGCCGAGCATATCGACCCTGTGCGGTTCCGGACGACCGAGGCGGGCGAAGCCTGGGATGTCGCGGAACGCTGACTTCCCGGAGCGCCGCGCTCAGCCGACCCGCGTCGGGCTGGTGAAGACATCCTCGATCGCCAACTCGAACAGTTCGGCGATCTTGAAGGCGAGCGGGAGCGAGGGGTCGTAACGCCCGGTCTCGATCGCATTGACGCTCTGGCGGGAGACGGCGAGCCGCTCGGCAAGATCCTGCTGGCTCCAGCCGGCGCTCGCGCGCAGTTCCTTGAGGCGGTTGATCATGGCTTGCCCCGCTCGATCACGGTGTTGATGCAGGCACCGGCGCCGAGCGCGGCAAGCCAGACGACCGTCCAAACATAACCGACCATGTGCGGCAGCAGCGCGAAGCCTTCAAGGAACCCCCAGATTGTGCTGCAGGTAAGCGCGATGCCAGTGGCGATGAGCAACTGGCGCACCATCAGCATGCGCAGATACTCGTCTTGCTCCTCGACCAGATATCGACCCATCAACCAGAAGAAGCCCGACACGGCGAGCGCGGGGAGGATACCGACGACATAGGCCAGCGGCCCGGCAACCAATTGGCGCGACAGCAAGTACACCGCAATCATCAGCAGCACGGCATAGGCGATGCCGAGCAGCAGGACCCGCCGATTATATCGGCGTTGAGCAGGCGAAAAAACCATGTGACCTCCTGGGGGCTGAGCTTGTAAAGGCAGGTTTACATGGAAAGCTCGCTTTACGTCAAGTATCCTTTCCATGAGGCGGTCGTGCCAAATGCGCTCGAGCCATCTCATTCAGCCATGCGAAAGGCAGCTTGCGCGAGGCGCTACATTTCTGTGACAGAGCGATCATCGTGCCGCATCAATATCTTCTAGCCTCGCCGTCGACTATTTATCCCGCAGGGCGGCTCGCCACGAGCCGGCCGGCGCCGGCGGTGCGCGATCAGCGGCGGGCGATCGGCATCGGCATGATCGGCAGCGGCGTCGCCTTGGCGCTGCTGATGCGCCACGCGGGGCTGACGATCGACCCGCTCAGCGCCGGCAACCTGCCTTATGTGGTGTGTGGCACGCTGGCGCTGGCACTCCGCCTGTGGGCTGGCCGGCTGCCGTGGCGGCATGGTGTCGCGCTGGCGAATGGCGCGGAATATTATGCGCTGTTCACGCTGATCGCGCTGATCGGTGCCGTGGCGAGCTATCCGATCGCGGCGCTGACCAGCGGTTTCCATGACGCGACGCTGCAGCGAATCGACGAAAGCCTCGGCTTCGACTGGCTCGCCTGGTACCGCACCGTCGCCGATCACCCGCTGCTCCAGCATGCCGGGCTGATCGCCTATCGCAGCATCTATGCGACGCCGGCGGTGCTGCTCGGCTATTTTGCCTGGAAGGGCGACCGGGTCGCCGCGCATCGATTCCTCGCGACCTTCTGGCTGACCGCGCTGGTGACGCTGTTGCTCTATGGCTTCATGCCCGCTGTCGGTCCCTTCGCCTATCTGTGGCACGCGCCGATCGCCTATATGCCCGAGAGCGAGCTGTGGCAGCCGGGCTTGATCCCGGCGCTGCGCGATCACAGCGTCCGCGTCGTGGACCTGGCGCACCTGCGCGGCATCGTCTCGGCGCCGAGCTTCCATGCGGCGGCGGCGGCGATCTACATCCAGGCGGCGTGGCGGCTGCGCGAATTGCGCTGGCCGGTACTCGGCGTGGCCGGGGCGATGCTGCTCGCGACCCCGGTCGAGGGGACGCACTATCTGGCGGACATCCTGCTCGGGCTGGCGGTGGCGATCGGCGCAATCGTGACGCTCAACCGGCTGATGCCCGAGCGGTAAGCTGCCGCAACCCATACAGGCTGACGGCTTTACACAAGCTCCTCTACAGCGGCGACCATTCGATCGGGTCTTCACCCTCGTCATCGCCGGGGACCGCGCCGGTGGTCGGCCCGATCGCCTCGATCAGCTGGTCGAGCACCCAATCGACACCGACGCCGCTCGCACCCGAGATCGGGATGACGTCGGCGCCGCTCGCGTCGGCGAGCTCGGCCGACAGTGCCTCGATCAGCTCGTCGTCGAGCGTGTCGATCTTGTTGAGCGCGACGATCACCTTCTTGTCGGTGAGCCCGGCGCCGTAATTCTCCAGCTCGTCGCGGACGATGCGGTAGCTTTCGGCGACATTGTCGTCATTGGCGTCGACCAGGTGGAGCAGCACGCGGCAGCGCTCGATATGGCCGAGGAAGCGATCGCCGATTCCCGCGCCTTCGGCGGCCCCCTCGATCAGCCCGGGAATATCGGCGACGACGAATTCCTGGCCCTTGTGGCGAACGACGCCGAGCTGCGGGCGGGTGGTGGTGAAGGCATATTCGCCGACCTTCGCCTGCGCGTTGGTCACCTGGTTGATGAAGGTGGACTTGCCCGCATTGGGCAGGCCGACGAGGCCGGCGTCGGCGAGCAGTTTCAGCCGCAGCCACACCCAGGCCTCCTGATAGGGCCAGCCGGTGCCATGCTGACGCGGGGTGCGGTTGGTGGAGGTCTTGTAGCTCGCATTGCCGCGGCCGCCGTCGCCGCCGCGCAGGAACACCTCGCGCTGGCCGACCTCGGTGAAGTCGAGCAGCACCTCTTCGCGGTCCTCGCTCAGCACCTGGGTGCCGAGCGGCACCTTGATCAGCAGATCGTCGCCCCCGCCACCGGTGCGATTGGAGCCCGAGCCGCCATGGCCGCGCGGCGCGCGGAAATGCTGGGTGTAGCGAAAGTCGATCAGCGTGTTGAGGCCGGCGACCGCCTCGAAGATCACGTCGCCGCCCTTGCCGCCATTGCCACCGTCGGGGCCGCCATATTCGATGAACTTTTCGCGGCGGAAGCTGACCGCGCCGGGGCCACCGGCGCCCGAACGGACGAAAATCTTGGCTTGATCGAGAAAATGCATGCCGCGCCTTAGCCAATTACCGCGTGGCGGTCACCCTGCTACGGCGGCGAGCGCGATTGCCCGCCGCCGGGTCCATGTCAAAAGTGGAAGGAGGGGCGTGGCTGCTGCCCTCACGCCGCCATCGGCATCGTCGCTCGGTCGCCAAGCTCGAGCTCCATGACGACCGCCTCGGCCTTGCCGCCGCGCCCGCGCGATGCGCGCGGTTCGCGCCGTCCGGTGTCGCGAAAGCCGAGCTTGCGCAGCACCCGACCCGACGTGGGGTTGTCGGCGAAATGCCAGCCGGTCAGCCGATCGATCGGCAGCGCGTGGCGGACCATGTCGATCACGGCGCGACCCGCTTCGGTAGCATAGCCGCGGCCCCAGGCCGAGGGGGTGAGCCAATAGCCAAGCTCATGGCCCTCGCCATGGTCGATGACGGCGATCCCGCCGACCAGCGTCGGCGATGCGGCGTCTTGCGGCAGCGACTCATGCGCCAAGATCGCAAAGCAGGGGTCGGCGGCATCGCGCGGACGGGTGGTGAAATCCTCGGCATCGGCCAGCGTGTAGGGCCAGGGCACCTGCGCGAGCATGCCGATGACCTCGGGGTGGGCGATGCGCGGTGCCAGTGCCGCCGCATCCTCCGGCCAGAACGGCCGCAACGTCAGTCTCTTGGTCCGCGCGAACATGGTCGCTCTCCTCAAGCGGCGCCGTTGCCACGCGCCTGTGACGCGGCAGCGACAATGGTGAGGGAGCAATAAAAAAGGGAGCCGGGGTGACCCGCCTCCCTTGTTGGTAGGTTCCGTCGCGGAACCCGGGTCACCCTGGTGGGCAACCCGTCCGGTTGCCCGTTATTCGGCCGCTTCAGCCATAATCTGCACCGAGCAGAATTTACGGCCGAGCTTGCCCTCGTGGAACGCCACGCGACCATCGACGAGCGCAAACAGGGTATGGTCGGTGCCCATGCCCACGTTCGCACCCGGATAGAATTTCGTGCCGCGCTGACGCACGAGGATGTTGCCGGCGATCGCTTCCTGACCACCGAACTTCTTCACGCCGAGACGACGGCCGGCCGAATCACGACCGTTGCGCGACGAACCGCCTGCTTTCTTATGTGCCATGTCGAATTCTCCTTACGCGCTTGTGGCTCAGCCAACCGAAACGATCTTGAGGATCGTATGGTTCTGGCGATGGCCGTTCTTGCGGCGATAATTGTGGCGGCGACGCTTCTTGAAGACGATGACCTTCTCGCCCTTCGCCTGTGCGATGATCTCGGCGGCGACCGTCAGGCCTTCGACCGACTTCAGCTCCGACCCTTCGCCGGCGAGCAGGACGTCGCCCAGCGTCACCGACGAACCGGCTTCGCCGTCGAGCTTCTCAACGACGATCTTGTCTCCGGCGGCGACGCGATACTGCTTGCCGCCCGTGCGCACGACTGCGAACATGGCTCTAGTCACTTCCCAAAAAACATGTGCCCGCACAGGGCATGCCTGGCGAGTTGAAGCGCGGCAGCTAAGGGAGCGGCGGGGCAAAGTCAACCGCCTGCCCGCGCCAATCGTGCCTAGTGGCGATGCTCGCGCTTCAACGCATAACGGCCGTCGGCAAAATCGGTGAACAACCCGGCGATCGCGGGATGATCGACCGGCTCGTCGCTGTCGTCGGTGACCAGATTCTGCTGGCTGACATAGGCGATGTAGCTCGATTCCATGTTCTCGGCGAGCAGATGGTAGAAGGGCTGGTCCTTGTCGGGGCGGATCCCTTCGGGAATCGAATCATACCATTCGTCGGTATTGGCGAACACTGGGTCGACGTCGAAGATCACGCCGCGGAAATCGAACATGCGGTGACGCACCACCTCGCCGATCGAGAAGCGGGCATGCGCGATCGGCGGCGCGGTGATGTCGACGGTGGGGATGGTGCCGATGGGATCATGACGAGGCATGACGTTAATCTAATGTTCTTTGCGCATCGCACAAGCCGAGGCGCTTGCGCATGGCAGATCACTGCGTTAGAGGCCCGCCCTCGACCGATCGGAAGCGCTGTTTTGCAGCGGTTTGGATGACCTCGCGGAGAGGTGGCAGAGTGGTCGAATGTACCGCACTCGAAATGCGGCGTGCCCTCACGGGTACCGTGGGTTCGAATCCCACCCTCTCCGCCACTTACCTGATCAAACTGGTAATTCGCCGTCCCAGTGGAAGCTGGGGCGTCGTGCGATCGTGGGAAAGCCGCCGAAGACCCCAGCTTGCGCTGGGGTGACGGTGTGGGCGCAGGTCAGGAGCGCCCGATCGCGTCCTTCAGCTTGTCGGCGGCCTTGGCGAGCAGGCCCTTCTCGGCTTCCTCGGCCTCTGCCTTGGTCTTGAACGCAGCGCCCTCCGGCTCGGCGGGCGGCGCATAGACCGAGAACAGCTTGAGTGCGCCGGTGCCCTTGTTGACGATGTTATGCTCAGACCCCTTAGGGACGACGACGAGATGGTTCGGCGTCGCCTTGGTCGAATGGCCGTCGATCACCACCTGTGCCTCGCCTTCGACGAAGAAGGTGGTCTGGTCGGCCGGATGGGTCTCGAGGCCGATCTCCTCGCCGGCGGGGATGCTCATCAGCACGATCTGCACCTTGGCGTCGCGATAGACCTCCTTCTGCCAGAGCTCGTTCTTGCCCGCGAGTTCGATCATGTCCTTGTTGAAGATCGCCATTGCCTCAGCTCCTTGGATGGGGTTCGCGTGACCGGACGAACGAGCCGCGCGTTGCGTTCCCCGGGCGATCCGATCACGTCCAGTAGAGGGTTCGCGCCGTCGGCAGCGCCGCGCCTAGTTCGCGCTCGAAGAAGCCGCGCAGCGCGCGCATCGTCTCCGCGTCATAGACCTGCTTCTCGGTGCCGAACTTGGTGCGCTTTGTAACGCGCTGGGCGTCGCTCATGTCGAGCGACGATCCCGGATACCAATTGTCGAGCGTCGCGCGCGAGCCGGCGGTGAAGCGATGGGTGATCAGTTCGATCGTCAGGTCCAGCCCGGCGATATCACCGAGACTGGCGGCAGCATCGGCGATGAGTGTCGCATACGCCTGTTCCCACCCGGTAGCGGCGATGATCGGTGCGATCGTCAGCCCGATCGGGTAGCCGGCAAGCGCCATCCGCCGCAGCGCCGCGAGCCGCTGCGCCACCGGCGCGGTGCCGCCCTCGAACCGGGCATAGCCGCGCGGATTGATCGAGGCGCGCATCCGGGTGCGGCCGCCATGGTCGAGCGCCAGCAGTGGCTCGACATTGGCGAACTTGCTGGTGAAGCGCAGCTGGGCATCGGCCTGCCAGCGGCCGAACCAGCGAACCGCGGCCGACAGCGACTGGGTGAGCGGCTCGAGCACGAGCGGATCGGTGTAGCAGGACGCCTCGAAGGTGGTGCCCTCATGCGCGCGGGCTGCGCTGCGCGAGGTGATCGTGCCCTGGCCGAGATAGGCGGGCAGGGCATCGAGTATCTCGTCGAGATTGGCGTAGACGCGGGTGATCGGCGGGCCCTTGAGCGAGCCGGCAAGATAGCAATAGCTGCAATGGGCCGGGCAGCCCTCGGCGAGATCGACTCGCCAGTCGGCACTGGGCGCGATCGGCTGCAGCCGGCGCTTGGAGGGCGGGGCGACCACCACCGCCAGCGTCGCCTTGGCCTCGGCATAGGCCCGACGCGGATCGTCGCCGAGATCAAGCGACAGCCGGTCGCCCGCCAGCTCGACGATGTCGATCCCCTGCGCCGCGGCGCGGTCGAGAATGGCGCGGCCATGGGGCCACGCCAGCGCCGAGCGGGTGGCGATCACGCGGCGCGGGCGCCAGCTGCTGCGGTCGGCGCGATCGATGGCTGGTGCTGGGGACATGCGGATCGAACGAGCGGCAGCCGTGGGAGTTCAGCGGCGAAGCAGCACTAATAACGTCGCCCGTGGGAGCCAATCGCGGGCTGATGCGTGTTAGCGTTCGTGCACCTTCGCTTGCTCAGCCTCGACCTCCCCGATCTCCCTGAATGGGCCGCCAAGATCGGCGGTGTGCTGGTGGTGCTGCTCGCCGTCGCGGTCATCCACCGCATCGCCTTTGCGGTGATCCACCGGCTCGCCGCGCGCACCGCTACCAAGACCGACGACATCGTCGCGGCGCGGCTGCGCAAGCCGACTTTCTGGCTGGTGATGGGCGTTGCCCTGGCCGCAGCCGGGCCGGGGCTCGATCTGCCGCGCTACTGGGACAATATCTGGCAGCGCGTGTTCGGCTTGCTGTCGCCGGCGGTGGTCGGCTGGGTGATCCATGCGCTGCTCGCGGCTTATCGCGACACCAGCGAGGCCCGGTTCGACATCTCGGTGGCCGACAATCTGCGCGCGCGGCGGCGACGCACCCGGATCGGCATTCTCTACCGGATCGCGGTGTTCCTGCTGGTCATGCTCACCTTCTGCCTCATGCTGATGAGCATCCCGGCGGTGCGCTCGATCGGCGTGACGCTGATCGCCTCGGCGGGCCTCGCCGGCCTCGCGCTCGGCGCCGCGGCGCAGCCGGCGCTCAAGAACCTCATCGCCGGCATCCAGATGGCCTTCACCGAGCCGATCCGGCTCGACGACGTCGTCATCATCGAGAATGAGTGGGGGCGGATCGAGGATATCCGCCTGACCTATGTGGTGGTGCGGATCTGGGATGATCGCCGGCTGGTGGTGCCGGTCGCCAAGTTCCTCGAGAACAGCTTCCAGAACTGGACGCGCGAGACCAGCGCGCTGATGGGATCGGTGTTCTGGTACCTCGACCCCACTGCCGACGTGCCGCGGATCCGCGCCCGGCTGGAAGAGGTGATCCGCGTCAATCCGCGGTGGGACGGGCGTTTCTTCAATCTCCAGGTGACCGATTCCAAGCCCGACGGCACGATGGAGCTGCGCGGGCTGATGACCGCCAAGGATGCGTCGACCGCCTTTGATCTGCGCTGCGACATCCGCGAGGCGATCTACGCGTTCATCCGCGACGAGATGCCCGAGGCGCTGCCCCGGGAGCGGCTCACACGGGCTCCGTCGCCGCCTGGCGATCAGCGTCCAGCGGTTCTTCCGTCAGCGCATCCGTGAAGCGCTTGCGCCACCAGTCGATGTCCTCGCGCTTGAGGATGTCTATCATCTTGGTCCAGCGCTCGATCCGCTCGTCCTTGGGCATCCGAAGCGCGCGCAAAATCGCGTCGGCCATCTCCTCGGCCGAATAAGGATTGATCAGCAGCGCGTCGGTGAGCTGGCAGGCGGCACCGGCGAAGCGCGACAGGATCAGCACGCCCGGATCCTCCGGGTTCTGCGCCGCGACATATTCCTTGGCGACTAGGTTCATGCCGTCGCGCAACGGGGTCACCAGCCCGATCTTGGCGGCACGGTAGATGCCGGCGAGCACGTCGCGCGGATAGCCCTGGTTGACGTAGCGGATCGGTACCCAGTCGATATCGGCATAGGCACCGTTGATCCGGCCCGCGAGGCCTTCGAGGTTGCTGCGGATCTTCTGGTAGCTGCCGACGGCGCCGCGGCTCGGCGGCGCGATCTGGAGCAGGGTGACTTCCTTGCGCTCTTCGGGATGCTCGTTGAGGAAGCGTTCGTAGCCGAGGAACCGCTCCTCCAGGCCCTTGGAATAATCGAGCCGGTCGACGCCGACGATCATGTCGCGGCCCACCGCCGCGTCGCGCATTTGACGGAAGGCGAGCCGGCCGCGGGTGCTGTTCGCCAGCGCGGCGAACTCGTCGGCGTCGATCCCGATCGGCACCGCCAGCACCCGCACCCGGCGATCGTCGAGCAGCAGGTGGTCGCCGTCCAGCGTCGCGCCGAGCTCGTGGGTGGCATAGTCGACGAACGACTGCAGCCATTCGTCGGTGTGAAAGCCGACCACGTCATAGGCGAACATCGTCCGCACCAGCGCCGCCGCTTCGGGCAGGATCGACAGCAATCGCCGCGGTGGCCAGGGAATGTGGAGGAAGAAGCCTATCCGGTTGGGGCAGCCACGCTTGCGCAGTTCCTCGCCGAGCGGGAACAGATGGTAATCCTGGATCCAGACCGCGTCGTCGTCTTCGATCAGCGGCTGGACGGTGTCGGCGAAGCGCTCGTTGACGCGCTGGTAGCCGCCAGCGAACTCGCGCTCATACTCGGCCAGGTCGACGCGATAGTGGAACAGCGGCCACAGCGTGCGATTGGCATAGCCGTTGTAATATTCGTCAATGTCCTGCTCTTCGAGGTCGACCGTCGCGGTGGTGACGCCCTCGGCGCGGGTGAAGGTGATCTGGCCGGTGAACTCGTCGGTCTGCTCGCCCGACCAGCCGAACCAGATGCCGCGATTTTCCTGCAGCGCCGAGGCGAGGGCGACGGCGAGGCCGCCCTGCGCACCCGAGGTGGAGCCCGTCGGCGCGGAAACGCGGTTCGAGATGATGATAAGGCGACTCAGCGGATCGAACTCCATGGTTTCGACAACAGGGCGGCACAGTTGATCATGCCGACCAACGAATAGGTCTGGGGATAATTGCCCCAAAGTTCGCCGGTGGTTGGGTCGATGTCCTCGGACAGCAGCCCAGCCGCGGTGCGGCGGGTGAGCATTTCCTCAAACAACTCGCGGGCATCGTCGCTGCGCCCGGTGACTTTGAGTGCCTCGATCAGCCAGAAGGTGCAGACATTGAACGCGGTCTCGGGCAGGCCGAAGTCGTCTTCGGTGTCGTAGCGCAGCATGTGGCTGCCGCGGCGCAGGCCTTTCTCGACGGCGTCGAGCGTGCCGACGAAGCGGGGATCGTCGGGCTCGAAGAAGCGCAGGTCCAGCAGCTGGATCAGGCTGGCGTCGAGATCGTCGCCCGAGAAGGTCGCCGACATCCGGTTGGTGTCCGGGCGCCAGGCCTTCTCCTCGATCTCGGCGCGCACCTTGTCGGCGCGATCCTGCCAGAAGCCGCGGCGGTCCTCAAGGCCGAGGACGTGCGCGGCATTGGCGAGGCGATCGCATGCCGCCCAGCACATTGCCGAGGAATAGGTGTGAACGCTCTGGCGGGTGCGCAGCTCCCACAGGCCCGCATCAGGCTGGTCGTGGAACTGCCAGGCACGCTCGCCGACATGCTCGAGACTTTCGAAATCCTCCGTCCCGGACAGGCGGAACAACCGCTGGTCAAAAAAGGCATGGACGCTGCACAGCACGATCTGGCCATAGGCGTCGTGCTGGATCTGCTCATAGGCCTGGTTGCCGACCCGCACCGGACCCATGCCGCGATAGCCGGCGAGCTTCGGCGCGAACCGCTCCTCCAGCGTCGCCTCGCCGAGCACGCCGTACAGCGGCTGGATATGGCCGCCGCGTGCGCCGTCGACGATATTGCGCAGATAGCCGAGATAGCCCTCCAGCACGTCGAGCGCGCCGAGGCGGTTGAGCGCCTGGACGGTGTAATAGGCGTCGCGCACCCAGCAGTAGCGATAGTCCCAGTTGCGCTCGGAGCCCGCATGCTCGGGCAACGAGGTGGTCAGCGCAGCGACGATCGCGCCGGTTTCCTCATGCTGGCAGAGCTTGAGCGTGATCGCCGAGCGGATCACCACCTCCTGCCATTCCAGCGGGATGGCGAGGCTGCGCACCCATTCCTGCCACTCGGCGGTGGTTTGCGCGAGCATGGAGTTGAGCGTGTCGGCGAGATCGCCCGCGAAGCTCTCGTCCGGCCCGAGGAAGAAGTGCAGCGGCGCCTCGACACGGAACGGCTGCTCGCCCTGGACCATGCCGATCGGCGCCGTCGTGGTCAGGCGCATCGCCATCGCGTCGAGCAATAGCCTGATGTGGTTGGAGCCGCCGACCTGCTCGCTGCAGATCCCGCCCCAGTCGCAGGTCGGGCGCAGCTTGACGCGGATCCGCGGCGATCCCGCGATCGGGCGGACGATGCGCGCGAACGCGACCGGGCGATAGGTACGGCCCTGGCGGCGGATGCGCGGGCAGAAGTCGGTGACCTCGATCGCGTTGCCGGCGCTGTCGGTATGAACGCTGACCAGGATCGGGGTGTTGCGGACGTAATGCTGCTCGACACTCACCACGTCGTCGAGTTCGATGCCCCAGTAACCTGCCTGCGGCTCCTCGCCGCCGACCAGCGAGGAGAAGATCGGGTCGCCATCCACCCGCGGCACGCAGCCCCAGACGAAGCGGCCGGCGCGATCGACCAGCGCGGATACCTGGCAATTGCCGATCGGCCACAGATCCACCGAACTCATGCAGCCTGCTCCGCCGCGATGTCGAGCCAGTCGAGCGTCGCCGCGACGCTTGGCAGGCGGTAGGCGGCGGCGCTCCGCCGGGCACCGCCGATGAGGACGCCGGCACCGCCCCGCGCCGACGCAGCGATCATCGCGGGCTCGTCGGTATCGTCGTCGCCCAGGAATATGGGGGTGCGGCTGGCCATTGTCGGAGCCTCCATCAGCGTCGCCAGCGCGGTACCCTTGTCGGCCCCCGCTGCACGGATTTCGATCATCATCTTGCCGGTCTGCAGGTGGAGACCCGCATCATCGGCGAGGCGGCGAGCAAGGTCGTGGGCGGCGGCTTCGGCGTGCGGGGCACTGCGATAATGCAGCGCTGCGCCGAGCGGCTTTTCCTCGACCAGCACCCCTGGTTGTGCAGTTGCGAAGGCGTTCATGCTCGCAACTATACGGTCGAGGGCGGCAGGACGTTCCACGCGGTCGTGGCGGCCATCGGCCCAGCGCACTTCGAGGCCATGGCTGCCGGACACCGCCAGCCGCTCCGCGCCGAGCAACGCCTCGATCGATTTTACCGGCCGGCCGCTGATGATCGCGAGGTGGCCGTCGAGCGCCTCGCCAAGCCGTGCGATCAGCGCGCGTAGCCGGGCGTCGACCACCACGGCATCCGGGCTGGCGGCGAGCTCGACGAGCGTCCCGTCGAAATCGAGGAACAGCGCGGCGTTGCGCAGCAGGTCGGGCGGTGGCGGGGGGAGGTCGATCACGCGGGCGATGTCGGGGAAAGCACGAGGGGGGTCAAGCGGATCAGGGCGCAGGGCCGCCGGCAGCGCCCGCCAGGAGGTTGGTTGATCTGCGTGAATCTGGCGTCCTGCGGCAGGAACTTCGGCACTGCCTGCCGGTTGCGCGAGAAGAAAAAAGGAGAGAAGACCATGCTGAAACTGATCGGACTGACGATCGCCCTGGCGTTGACCGCCGTGCCCGCCATCGCCCAGACCCCGCCGCCGCCGCCGCCAGCCGAAGCCAAGATGCAGGCGATGCCCTATGTCATGGCCGCGGGCATGAGCGATCTGTACGAGATCAACGCGAGCCAGGTCGCGCTGCAGAAGTCGCAGAACGCCGGGGTGCGCAAGTTCGCGCAGATGATGATCGATCATCACCAGAAGACCACCGCGGCGACCATGAGGGCCGCAAAGGCAGCGGGGCTGACGCCGATGCCGCCGGCGCTCGATGCCGCCGCGACCGCCTCGATCACCGAATTGCAGACTGCCTCGGCCGCCGATTTCGACCGGCTCTACCTCGGCCAGCAGGGCCCGGCGCATCAGGCTGCGCTCGATCTCCACCAGAGCTATGCCAAGGGTGGCGACAAGACCCCGCTGCGCGCCAGCGCGCGCGCGGCGGTGCCGATCGTCAAGCAGCATATCGCTATGCTGGCGAAGCTGAATAAGGGTGCCGGCATGGCAGGCGGCATGTGAACCGCTGCGGGTCCGGGCCGCGTGCCCGGGCCCGCCAACGGGAACGCGATCGCCGCGTGGCGGTTGACGCGGTGAGGAGATGGCGATGACCGATGACAAGCGTCCGGGCGGCGAGAACTTTGCTTGGGTTGATCCCGAGCGGACCAAGCCCGCTAATGCCTTCGACAACGAAGTCGGCATCTCGGGTACCGGCTACAGCCAGGAGAGCGAGCGCGAGGAGGGCGAGAAGCTGCCCAGCGGCTCGGTCAACCAGCAGGCGACGGCGCGTTCGCGGCAGATCGCCGACAATGACGACCAGCCCGACGCCGGGCGTCGCGCCTCGTTCGATCCCAAGACAGGTGAAGTGCGCGGCAGCGGCGCGGGTGCCGGCGGCGGCAACCCGGGCGAGGATTTCGACCGCGATGCCGCGGCGGGTGACGGCTATCCGATCACCGGCGGCGAGGGCGGCGGCACATCCGCGCCGCACGATCTCGGGCCCCCGGGGATCAAGCACTGAAGGAGCCGATCATGCCCGGGCCGACCGAGCGTCCTGATTGCGATCCGGCCGCTGAGCAGACTTCCGGCACGCGCTCCGCGGCTGTGCGCGGTGGTGGTACCGGCGCCGCGGCGGGCGTGACCGGCGATGATGCCGATCCCGCCGCGCCTGACGGTAGCTGGCCGGACGATATGCCGCCGAGCCGTGAGGGTGCCTGACAAGGCCGGCGCTTCACGGCAGGCGTTGGATAATTGTTGCCGACAATCTTGAAGCTGCCGATTGTCTCGCCTGCCGGCTCTCGTCATGACGAGCCCATAACAGGCAGGGGCGAGGCAGATGACCATTATCACACGACGCGGCATGCTCGCCGGAAGCGCAGCCGGCACTGCCGCCGCGCTGCTGCCGGCGGTGCCCGCCGGCGCCGCGACCCTGGCGCCGACCCCGCCGATGGGGTGGAACAGCTGGAACAGCTTCGCGACCACGATCAACGAGGCGCAAGCCCGCGAGACGGCGCGGATCATGGCCGCCAAGCTGCTGCCCGCCGGCTATGACGTCTTCACCGTCGACATCCAATGGTACGAACCCGCGGCGTCGAGCTATACCTACAATGCCCATCCAACGCCGGCGATGGACGGCTATGGCCGGCTGATTCCCGCGCCTAACCGTTTTCCCTCGAGTGCCGGCGGCAAGGGTTTCGCCCCGCTTGCCGCTGCCGTCCAAGGCATGGGGCTGAAGTTCGGCATCCACCTGATGCGCGGCATCCCGCGGCTGGCGGTGGAGCGCAACCTGCCGGTGCTCGGCACCCGCTTTCGCGCTGCGGACATCGCCGACACTGCCAGCATCTGCCCGTGGAACCCGGACATGTACGGCGTCGCAATGGATCGCCCCGGCGCCCAGGCCTATTACGACAGTGTCTTCCGGCTCTATGCCGATTGGGGCGTCGATTTCGTCAAGATGGACGACATGAGCCGGCCCTATGACGCCCATGCGCCCGAGATCGAGGCGGCGCACAAGGCGATCGGCGCGACGGGCCGACCAATCATCCTCAGCCTCTCGCCCGGCGAGACGCCGGTGATCCGCGGCGATCATGTCCGTCGCTTTGCGCAGATGTGGCGGATCAGCGACGATTTCTGGGACGAATGGCTGCTGCTGGAGGCGCAGTTCACCCGGCTCGAGAATTGGACCGCGTGGCGCGGGCCGGGCGGCTGGCCCGATGCCGACATGCTGCCGCTCGGCCGCCTCGCGCTCGGCCAGCGCGACACCAAGTTCACGCCGGACGAGCAGCGCACGCTGATGACCCTCTGGTCGATCGCGCGCTCGCCGCTGATCATGGGCGGCGACCTGCGCCACCTCGATGCGCCGACACTGGCGCTGCTCACCAACCGCGAAGTGATCGCGGTCAACCAGCGCAGTGCCGACAATCGGCCGCATTTCGTCGAGGATGGCGCGAGGATCTGGTCGGCGCGGCCGGACGGGGCAGGGGGGCGCTATGTGGCGCTGTTCAATACCACGGCGGCGGCGATGACGGTCGGCCTGCCGCTACGGGAGCTCGGTCTTGAGGGAAGGCAACCGGTGCGCGATCTGTGGTCGGGTACCGCTCTGGCGGCGGCATCGGGTCGGTTCGAGCAACGGATCGCGTCGCACGGGGCAGGCCTGTACCGACTGGGGTGAGTTCCACCACCGCGTGAGGCCGATGATCGCACACGCTCATGCCGAAAAGAAAAGCCCCGCCGGATCACCGACGGGGCTTCTCGCCGAAGGGACAAGGCAGACGGCGTCACGCCGGCGGCCTTAACCTTCACATCGTCTTGAGCATCGCGATATGCTGCTCGACCACCGGGACGATTTCCGCTGCGGCGCTCTTCAGCGCCGGTGCGGTGCCTTCCATGGCATAGGCCTTCTGCACGTCGAGCGCCTGGCCGTGGGCGGCCTTCTGCTGTGCGACATAGGCCGCATCACGCGCCATGCCCGATTCGCCGCGAAGCTCGGTGACCAGCTCCTGCTGGAGCGGGTTGAGCTTGGGCGGCGCCGCGCGCACCTTTGAACGGACGGCCGCAGCCTTGACCATCGCCGTGCTCTTGGTGTGATGATCGATCATCATCTGCGCAAAATCGCGCAGCTTAGGATTCTGGGTGGTCTCCAGCACGACGCGGCTGGAGGTGATCTCGTAGAGATCGCCGGCGCCGGCGGTGGCGATATAGTCGGTCGGCGTCATAACCTGCGCGAGCGCCGGGGTGGCCAGCGTTGCCGCAGCGAAGGCGGCCGTCGAGAGCAAGGTCTTCATGGGATCGTTCCTTCGTAGATCGGATCAGTTGCGAATGCCGAAGGCGCCCTTGAGCCGGCCGATCGCATACATGTTGGCGTCATAGGCGCCGCGGACGACCTTACCCATGCCGAACATCTCGTGGGTCACACCGGGAAAGGTGCGCTGCTCGACGTTGTCGCCGGCCGACTTCATCGCCGCTGCCAGCGTCTCGCCGTCCGAGCGCAGCGGATCGATCTGGGCGTTGACGATGGTGGTGGGCGGCAGGCCGCGTAGATTGGCGCCGACGAGGTTGAGCCGAGGATCCTGCATGTCGGCCGGGCTGTTAGTGTAATAATAGCCGAACCACTTGAGCATCGCCGTGTTGAGCGGCTTGGCGTTCGCCGAGTCCATCCGCGACGGCAGGGTCATGCTGCTGTTGGCGATCGGATAGACCGACAGGATGTGCACCGGCGCGGCAAGGTTGTTGTCGCGGGCGTAGATCGCCGTGGCGACGGCGAGGTTGCCGCCGGCGCTCTCGCCGGCGAGCGCCAGCTTGGTCGTGTCGCCGCCCCAGGAGACGGCATTCTGCAGCACCCAGCGATAGGCGGCGAAGGCATCGTCATGCTGCGCCGGGAACTTGAACTCGGGGGCGTGGCGATATTCCACCGAGACCACGATCGCGTTAAGCTGCTTCGACAGCAGGCGTGGCGCCGCGTCATAGGTGTTGACGTCGGCGATCACCCAGCCGCCGCCATGATAATAGACGATCACCGGCATCGGCGCGCCGGTCGCGGCGGCGGGCTTGTAGATACGGGCATATTGCATCGGATCGCTGCCATACGGCAGGTCCTGCGTCGTCACGGTCTGATCGGGGGCAGTGGACTTGCCCTGTAGGTGGATCACCGCGCGGGCGGCGTCCGCCGCCGACGGCTGGATGCGGGCCTTGACCGGCGTCAGCGTCTCGATCGGCTTGGCGCCGAGCCTGGGCAGCTGGTCGAGCACTGCCTGCATGTCCGGTGCGGCGGCGGCGGGCTGGGCAGCCATTGCGGCGGGCGGCGGGGGCGGGGGTGCATTGACCGAGTTGCTCGATTGGGCGAGCGCGGCGCCGGACGTGCCCAACAGCGCCAAAGCAATAATGCTTGTCGATTTCATGTACATAACCCTGTTATTATCTGGTAGCTCAACTGTTGTGGCCGGTGGCTGTTCCATTGCTCGAAAGATTGATAAGGCAGGACAAGATGTTATCGGAGCACGACGAGTGGTGCACGATCATTGGTGCTGGATTGGCCACGGCAGCGGCGATACAGCGGCGGCATGTCCACGACCTACACGCTCGACACCGCGACCAGCCGTGCCACGCCCACCCCGGTGCCGCTGAAGCGGCTCACCGTGCCGGCGGTGCGGCGGCGCAAGTCCAGCCGCGAGGGCGGCGGCGAGCCGCTGGTGATGCTGACCGCCTATACCGCGCGCACCGCGCAGCTGCTCGATCCGCATTGCGACCTGCTGCTGGTCGGCGACAGCCTCGCGCAGGTGATCTACGGTCTGCCGTCGACGGTGCCGGTGACGCTCGAGATGATGGCGGCGCACGGCGCTGCGGTGGTCCGCGGCAGCTATCATGCCGTGGTAGCAATCGACATGCCGTTCGGCAGCTACGAGGCCTCGCCGCAGCAAGCCTTTGCGAGCGCCGCCTATCTGCTCAAGGAAACCGGCGCCGCCGCGGTCAAGCTTGAGGGCGGCCAGGCGATGGCCGAGACGGTGCGCTTTCTTGCCGAGCGCGGCATTCCGGTGATGGGCCATGTCGGCCTCACCCCCCAGGCGGTCAACGTGCTCGGCGGCTATGGTGCGCGCGGGCGCACCGCGGCGGAGGCGGACAAGATCCTCGCCGACGCCCAAGCGATCGCAGATGCCGGCGCCTTTGCGATCGTGATCGAAGGGGTGATGGAGCCGATCGCGATCCGGATCACCGATGCCGTCGATTGCCCCACCATCGGCATCGGCGCCTCGGCGCGCTGCGACGGCCAGGTGCTGGTGGTGGACGACATGCTCGGCATGTTCGAGCGCACCGCCAAGTTCGTGAAGCGCTATGACGATCTCGCCACGCGGATCGCGGCGGCGGCGCAACACTATGCCGCCGAGGTGCGATCGCGGGCATTCCCGGGGGACGAACAGGTCTATGCGGCACCGGAGTCGGGGCCTCAGTGACGCGCCTTCCGTTTCGTTCCCGGCGCGGCTAAGAGGGCCGGCATTTCCCCTTCCTCCGGAGCCACCCTTGGCGCTTACCCCGAACACCAATGAAGCTTTTCTGCGCGAGGTGGACGACGAGCTCCGCCGCGACCAGCTCACCACCTTCTGGGAACGCTGGGGGGTGTGGCTGATCGTCGGCATCGTCGCCGCGCTCGCGCTGTTCGGCGGCTACCTCTATTGGCAACATCACCAGAACCAGGCCGCGGGCGCCGATGGCGAGAAGCTGCAGGCGGTGTATGATTCGCTCGGCGCCAACCAGCCGGCGCAGGCGGCCAAGCCACTTGCCGAGCTCGCCGGCTCGGGCCGCCCCGGCTATCGCGCCGCGGCCGAGTTCACCCAGGCCGATATCCTGCTTCAGAAGAACGACTTCAAGGGTGCCGCCGCCAAGTTCGCCGCCGTCGCCGCGGACACTTCGCTCGCCGATCCGTTCCGCAACCTCGCGCTGATCCGCCAGACCGCGGCCGAGTTCGACACGCTCAAGCCCCAGGTGGTGATCGAGCGGCTGCGGCCGCTCGCCGTCACCGGCAATCCCTGGTTCGGCAGCGCCGGCGAGATGGTGGCGATCGCCTATCTGCGCACCGGCCGCCGCGATCTGGCGGCGACGATGTTCAGCCAGGTCGCGCGTGACAACGACGTTCCCGATTCGATCCGTCAACGCGCGGTTCAGATGGCCGGGACGATGGCGGCCGACGTGCCCGCCACCACACCTAGCGCCCCCCACGAGAAAGCTTCCGCGAAATGACGACCAGATATCGGGCCTCGGTGGCCGTGGCCGCGTTGATGGCGCTGAGCGCCTGCGGCATCTTCAAGGGCGGCGGGCCCAAGAAGACCCCGACGGTGGGCGAGCGTGTGCCGATCCTCGCCTCCGAGAATGCGGTGGAAGCCGACAAGACGATCGCCGACATCCAGGTGACGCTGCCGGCACCCGAGCCCAATGACTCATGGGCCCAGCCCGGCGGCAACCCTGCCAAGTCGATGGGCCAGCTAGCCATTGCTGCGACACCGGCGCGCGCCTGGCAGTCGACCATCGCCGGTGGTTCGGATCGCCAGCGGCTTGGCGGCTCGCCGGTGATCGCCGACAACAAATTGTTCGTCACCGATGTCGATGCCACCGTCCACGCCTTCGCCGCGGACACCGGTGCGACGCTGTGGTCAACTTCGCTTACCGACGTCAAGAAGACCCGCGAAGCGCGGTTCGGCGGCGGCGTCAGCTATGACGGCGGCAAGGTCTATGCCACCGACGGCCTCGGCGACGTGGTCGCGCTCGATGCCGCGACCGGCAAGGAGCAATGGCGGGTCAAGCCCGGTGGCCCGCTGCGCGGCTCGCCGACCATCGCCAACGGCTCGCTCTACGTCCTCACCCAGGATAATCAGTTGTTCGCGCTCGATCAGGCCGACGGCAAGGTCCAGTGGGTTCAGGCAGGCACGCTCGAATCGCAGGGCGTGTTCGGCGTCGCCGCCCCGGCAGTGAGCCAGGGCACGGTGGTCGCCGGCTTCTCGAGCGGCGAGCTCAACGCCTATCGGTATGAGAACGGCCGCGTGCTGTGGGGCGACGCGCTGTCGCGCACCTCGGTCACCACCTCGGTGTCGAGCCTGTCGGATATCGACGCTGCACCGGTAATCGACAACGGACGGGTGTTCGCGGTTGGTCAGGGCGGCCGCATGGTCAGCCTCGATCTCGCCACCGGCCAGCGGCTGTGGGAGCAGAACTTCGCCGGCATCTCGACGCCGTGGATCGCGGGCGAATGGCTGTTCGTGGTAACCGACGACGCCCGCCTGGTCTGCCTCGCCCGCTCCAACGGCAAGGCGCGCTGGATCGCCCAGCTGCAGCGCTTCAAGAACGACAAGAAGAGCAAGGGGCCGCAGGTCACCTGGTTCGGCCCGATCCTCGCCGGCAATCGCCTGGTGCTGACCAACTCGCTCGGGCAGCTGGTGTTCGCCTCGCCGAGCGACGGCAGCATCGTGAGCAAGGTGGAGACCAAGGACTCCTTCACCCTGCCGCCGGTGGTGGCGAACTCGACGATCTACACGCTCAACTACAAGGGGCGGGTGACAGCCTATCGGTGAAGCTGACCCGCGGACGCGAAACCCCGCCCAATCCCGTCACCCCAGCGCAAGCTGAGGTCTCGCGGTAGCGCGGGTCCGCGCCTGCGCTTGGCGGATCGGCAATCCCTCCATGAGGACACGCCAGCTTTCGCTGGGGTGACGGATGAGGGCGGGGCGCCTTTCTCCTCCTGAGAACGCCGGGCCCAATCGCCCCTGACCACAATAAGGTGACTGGCCCGGCCTAACCGGCTAGGGGCGGCCGCTATGCCTCGTCTCCCCACCGTCGCTATCGTCGGCCGTCCCAATGTCGGCAAGTCGACGCTGTTCAACCGCCTCGTCGGCAAGAAGCTCGCGTTGGTCGACGATCGGCCCGGCGTGACCCGTGATCGCCGCGAGGGCGATGCCAACATGCTCGGCCTCGATTTCCGCGTGATCGATACCGCCGGCTATGAAGACCAGGACGCCGAATCGCTGCCCGGCCGGATGCGCCAGCAGACCGAGGCGGCGGTCGCCCAGGCCGATGTCGCCTTGTTCCTGTTCGATTCACGCGCCGGCATCGTCCCGCTCGACGAAGAGATCGCACGCTGGCTGCGCGCCTCCACCACCCCTGTCGTGCTGGTCGCCAACAAGGCGGAAGGCCGCGCCGGCGAGCAGGGCGTGCTCGAATCGCTCAGCCTCGGCTTCGGCGATCCCGTGCAGGTATCGGCCGAGCATGGCGAAGGCCTCGCCGACCTGTTCGAAGGCCTGTTGCCGCACATCGACAAGGCGGACGAGGACGAGGTGGAGGAGGATGACGACCGCCCCGACGCGCCGCTCAAACTTGCCATCGTCGGCCGCCCGAACGCGGGCAAGTCGACGCTGATCAACCGCATCCTCGGCGAAGACCGGATGATCACCGGGCCCGAGGCCGGCATCACTCGCGATTCGATCGCGATCGACTGGGAATGGCATGCGCCGGGCGGCGGGGTCTATCCGGTCCGGCTGATCGACACCGCCGGCATGCGCAAGCGCGCCAAGGTGCAGGACAAGCTCGAAAAGATGTCGGTCGCCGACGCGCTCCACGCGGTCGATTTCGCCGAGGTGGTGGTGTTGCTGCTCGACGCGACGCTGGGGCTCGAGGCGCAGGACCTGCGCATCGCCGATCGCGTTCTCGAGGAAGGCCGTGCACTGGTGATCGCGCTCAACAAATGGGACGTCGCCGAAAACGCCTCGTCGCTGTTCAACGGCGTCAAGCGCGCGCTCGAGGATGGGCTCAGCCAGGTCAAGGGCGTGTCGGTGCTCACCGTCTCCGCCGCCACCGGCAAGGGTATCGACCAGTTGATGGGCGCTGCCTTCGAGGTGCGCGATGCCTGGTCCAAGCGGGTCGGCACCGGCGAGCTCAACCGCTGGTTCGAAAAAGCAATCGAGGCCAATCCGCCGCCAGCGCCCGGCGGCAAGCGGATCAAGATGCGTTATGTCACCCAGATCAAGACGCGGCCACCAAGCTTCGTGATCTTCGGCACCCGCGTTGATCAATTGCCGGCAAGTTACGAGCGCTATCTGGTCAACTCGATGCGTGCGCAATTGGGCTTCGGCGCAGTGCCGGTGCGGATCACCTTCCGCGCGCCGAAGAATCCGTTCGATACGGACCGGTAAATTTTTCGTTCGATCCCTGACGCATCGGCCCTATCGGCAACGTCATGTTTACCGATTGTGTCTAGCAAGGCGGCCAGACCTTCGCGGGAAATTTCGCCGCGGCCAAGGGAGAAGGCAGTGTCGTTCGAAGGCAGCACGTTGGTGGATTGGACGGCTTTTGCGCAGGCGCGCAGCGAGCTGGGCGCCGGGTTCGTGCGCATTCTCGGTTATTTCCGCGAGGATGGGGTGAAGTCGGTCTCGGCGATCGAGCAGGCGATGCGCGGCAACAATGCCGCCGCCATGGTCATCCCCGCCCATACGCTGAAAGGCGAATCGCGCCAGTTCGGCGCCGAGCCGCTGGGCGCGCTTGCCGAAACCATCGAGGAAATCGCGCGCGACTGCGTCGAGCGGCAGGATAGCTGCGAGGAAGCGCTGGAGCATGTCGTCAAGCTGCGCCCGCTGTTCTTCGAGACGCTGTCGCTGCTCGAGCGCGAGGCCAACCCGCTGGTGTCGCGCCGGCCGCAGGTCGGCGGCTTCGGGCGTAAGACGGTCTAAGTGGTAGGGAGCGCCGCTGGTCCAAGCCGGCGCCTGCGCTCGCACCGTCGGTCATCCTGAACTCGTTTCAGGATCCATGACCCAACGGGGCCGCGAGCGTGCGGACGGTGCAGGCCATGGATGCTGAACCAACTTTAGTGTGATGGCGAGGGGAAGAGGCGTCGCCTCTCCCGTTCCTTCACCCCTTCAAATAGGGCGCCGCGCCAGTCTTCGGCGAGTCATGCTCGCTGACCGAGTTCAGCTGGATGTAATTGTGGATGCCCATTCGCTCGATCATCTCGAATTGGCGCTCGAGCGTGTCGACATGCTCTTCTTCCGAGGCAAGGATCCGCGCGAACAGGTCGCGGCTGATATAGTCGCGGACTTCTTCGCAATAGGCGATCGCGCCCTTGAGCTGGCCGACCGCTTCCACTTCCATCGCGAGATCGGAGCGGAGCACTTCCTCCACCGTCTCGCCGATGCGCAGCCGACCGAGCAGCTGGAAATTGGGCAGGCCGTCGAGAAACAGGATGCGCTCCGACAGCCAGTCGGCGTGCTTCATCTCGTCGATCGATTCCATCCGCTCATATTGGGCCAGCTTGTAGACGCCCCAGTGATCGAGCATCCGATAGTGCAGCCAATATTGGTTGATCGCGGTGAGCTCGTTCCTGAGCGCCTCGTTCAAGAACTCGATGACCCGCGGGTCGCCCTTCATTGCCATGCTCCGTATACCTCCAACCGTGCTTGTACGGCGCAGGCTCAGGCTACGGCAAGTCCCAAAAACGGCTGATTTCTGCGGATTTTCCGGCTGCGACTGTCAGGCAGCAGCGCGCTCTGTGTCGATAATGGCTCGCGCTACCACCGTGCATTGGCCGCATTTCGGCTCGCAGCCGAGCGCCCGGTAGGCCTGGCAGGCGGTCATGCAGCCGCCGCGCGCCATTTCGCGTACCTGGTTTTCACGGATGGCATTGCACACGCAGACGACCATGGAGGCTCCTTCGCAATAGCGTCGGAACTAGCGATAATGAGAACCACTCGCAAGCGCATTTGCGCATGATTCGCAGTAAAGCGACTCAGTCCGTCGCAGTCGCGCCACCACGCATCGGCTGCGGCGCAAATCGCGCGAGGCTGCGCCACGCCCATTCCATTGGGCCGAACCGGTAGCGGGCGAGCCACGGCCGGGACCAGCCGAGCATGATCGTCCAGGCGATCGGCACCAGCCAGTAAAGCGTCGCGCGATCCCACCGTGCAAACTGGCCAAGCCCCCAGCCCGAGAAGATGAACGTCATCAGCAAGGTCGTGCCGAGATAGTTGGTGAAGGCGGCGCGTCCGGTGGCGGCGAGCCGCGCGGACAGCCAGCCGCCGGGCCGGATCAGCAGCATAGACAGCGCCGCATAGCCGATTGCGCCGAGCAGCCGGATGGGCGCCGAGGCGCCGACCGAGCCGAGAAACACCCAGCGCTGGTCGAAGCCGTGCGCGATGGTGGCGCGGCCGAGCAACGCATATCCGACCAGCGACAGGCCGAGGCAGACGATCGCCCAGCGCCGATATCGCGCACGCGGCCAGGCGCCGGTGATGAACCCCGAGCGGAAGGTGGCCATGCCGATCAGCATCGCGCTCAGCGTCTCGGGGCCGACCAGCGACAGCGTCGAGAACGGGCCGGCGGCGTTGCTCCACCGCCAGGCGACGCCCTCGGCGAACCCGCCGCGGATCGCTGCGATCTGGCTGGCGAGATCGGCCGCAGGCGGTACGCCGAAGCTGGTGGCGAACGCGTTCCAGGTGGCGATCGCCGTCGGTGTGTTGCGCGCGCCGCTGGCGAAGATTGCCAGCGTGCCCATGATCCCGATGATCCAGTCGAGCGCGAGCAGCAGTAATCCCGCGATCACCAGCGAGCGCGCCGGCAGGCGATGAAACAGGAAGGCGATTCCTCCGACCAGCGCATAATGGCTGAGGATATCGCCCCACCAGAACAGATAGAGGTGCAGGCAGCCGATTAGCAGCAGCACCGCCATGCGCCGGTAATGGACCGCGGCGGCGTTCTCGCCCTTGGCCTCGGCGCGGTCGATCACCAGCAGCATCGAGGCGCCGAACAGCAGGGTGAACAGCCCGCGCATCTTGCCTTCGACCAGCACGAAGGTGGCGAGCCACACCCACTGGTTCGCCCCGGTCGATCCGCCCCAGGCCGCGGGCGAAAAATAGGCGGCTTCGGGCAACGCGAACGCCGGCAGATTGGCGACGAGGATACCCATCACCGCGGCGCCGCGGATCACGTCCAGCGTCGTGATCCGTGCCGGTGCTGCTGTTGCCATGATGTCGCCTGTACCCCGCCTTGCCTGGCAATCGTGTGGCAGATTTGTCGCGCGAGGTGAACCGGGCGGGTGCGTGGCACCTGCAAGACGCAGGACGCAGGACGCAGGACGCAAGCCGCAAGCCGCAAGGTTCAATCCGCAGACCACAAGCTGCAAGCCCCAAGCCGTCATCCCAGCGCAAGCTGGGATCTCTGGCGACGGCGCGGGACGGCGCGGCGGGAGACCCCAGCTTGCGCTGGGATGACGGAGGGGAAGATGCGGCCATCCGCGTCCTGCCTCCAGTCACGCCGCAACGAGCGCGGGATGACGGGAAGCCTGAAACGAAGCGTCAGGCCCGGTCAGGCCAGCGCGGCGTCCTCGCCCATCAGCGCGGGGAAGAAGCCCTCGTGGGCCGTCCGCAGCGTGTCCAGCGCGACGACGTCGTCGCGATCGGGGCGCTCGAAGATCAGCCGCTTGCCGCCGGTGCGGCCGAGCGGCTCGACCTCGACGCCGGCGGCATGCGCCTGGCCGAGGAAATCGAGCATGGCATGATCGTTGATCGTGACGACATAGACGCCCTGGTCCTCGGCGAAGAACGAGCGGGCACAGCCATAGGGCTGCTTGCGATCGATCATCGCGCCGATGTTGCCGGCCAGCGCCATCTCGGCGATCGCCACCGCCAGGCCGCCGTCGGAGACATCATGCACCGCGGTCAGCTGCCCGGTGACGATGCCGTTGCGGATCAATTCGCCCGTCGTCTTCTCGGCGGCAAGGTCGACCGGCGGCGGCGGGCCGGCGTCGCGGCCGTCGAGCCCATGGACCTCGCGCAGCCACAGCGACTGGCCGAGATGGCCGCCACGCGCGCCGACCGCGAGGATGATGTCGCCGGTGTCCTTGAAGGCGATGGTTGCGCTGCGGCTCCAATCGGCGAGCAGGCCGATGCCGCCGATCGCCGGGGTCGGCAGGATCGCGGTGCCGGTGCCGTCGTCGGCGCGGCTTTCGTTGTAGAGGCTGACGTTGCCCGACACGATCGGGAAGTCGAGCGCGGTGCACGCCTCGGCCATGCCCTCGATGCAGCCGACGAACTGGCCCATGATCTCGGGCCGCTGCGGGTTGCCGAAGTTCATGCAGTCGGTAGTGGCGAGCGGCGTCGCACCGACCGCGGTAAGGTTGCGCCAGCATTCCGCGATCGCCTGCTTGCCGCCCTCATAGGGGTCGACATAGCAATAGCGCGGGGTGCAATCGGTGCTGATCGCGAGGCCCTTGGTCGTCCCGTGGACGCGGACCACCGCGGCGTCGCCGCCCGAGCGCTGCACCGTGTCGCCGCCGACCATCGAATCATATTGCTCCCAGATCCAGCGCCGGCTGGCGAGATCGGGCGAGCCCATCAGCGTGACGAGATCGGCCGCGATGTCGCTGCTTTCGGGCAGGTTCTCGAGCGGGGCAGGAGCCTCGGTGCGCACCCAGGGCCGATCGTAGTTCGGTGCCTCGTCGGCGAGGGGATCGAGCGGGATGTCGCACACCGTCTCGCCCTTGAACTTGAGCACCATGCGGCCCGTATCGGTGACATGGCCGATCACCGCGAAATCGAGCTCCCACTTGCGGAAGATCGCCTCGGCCTCGGCCTCGCGGCCGGGCTTCAGGACCATGAGCATCCGCTCCTGGCTCTCCGACAGCATCATCTCATAGGGCGTCATCCCGGTTTCGCGCTGGGGCACGTCGTCCATCACCAGCTCGATGCCGACCCCGCCCTTGGACGCCATCTCGACGCTCGACGAGGTGAGGCCGGCCGCGCCCATGTCTTGGATGGCGACGATCACGTCGGTCGCCATCAGCTCGAGGCAGGCCTCGATCAGCAGCTTTTCGGTAAAGGGATCGCCGACCTGGACGGTGGGGCGCTTCTCGTCCGAATCCTCGCCGAAGTCGGCCGAGGCCATGGTCGCGCCATGAATGCCGTCGCGCCCGGTCTTGGAGCCGACATAGACGATCGGGTTGCCGATGCCGCTCGCGGCCGAATAGAAGATCTTGTCGGTATCGGCGATGCCGACGGTCATCGCGTTGACCAAGATGTTGCCGTCATAGGCGGCGTGGAAATTGACCTCGCCACCCACCGTGGGCACGCCGACGCAATTGCCGTAGCCGCCGATGCCGTGGACGACGCCGGCGATCAGGTGGCGCATCTTGGGATGATCGGGCCGGCCGAAGCGCAGCGCGTTGAGATTGGCCACCGGTCGCGCGCCCATGGTGAAGACGTCGCGCAGGATGCCGCCGACGCCCGTCGCCGCGCCCTGATAGGGCTCGATGTACGAGGGGTGGTTATGGCTCTCCATCTTGAAGATCGCCGCCTGGCCGTCCCCGATGTCGACCACGCCGGCATTCTCGCCGGGGCCGCAGATCACCTGGGGGCCGGTGGTGGGCAGCTTCTTGAGATGGCGGCGCGACGATTTGTACGAGCAATGCTCGGACCACATCACCGAAAAGATGCCGAGCTCGACCAGATTGGGCTCGCGGCCCAGCGCGTGGAGGACGCGGTCATATTCCTCGGGAGAAAGGCCGTGCTCGGCGACGATCTGGGGGGTGATCTCGGTCATGCCGCGCCTTTAGCGGCGCATTGCGTCGGAGGCCAGTAGCGCCGCGCGACCGCACCCCGGCGTCTGCACGCCGAGGTGCGGCGTGCGTCGATCAGTTCTTGCGGCCGATGGTCAGTCCCTGTGCGGCCCACTGGCTGCTGGTCTTGCATTCCTGCGGCACCAGGCGAGTGCCCGTTACCGGCTGCGCCTGGCGGTCGCGCAGGCAGTAAAGATCGGTCTTGGCGTCATAGCGGACGGCGTAGCGCGAGGGCTGCGCCTGCGACTTGGCGACCGGCACTGCCGCCTCGGGAGCAGGGGCGCCGGCAGCAAGGGCAGCGGCGGCGAGCAGGGTGGCAATCATCGTCATGGCAGTCTCCTGGGAAATCGTCCGCAGGCTCATGGCCTGCAGACGTTCCTTTGCAGGAGGTGTGCCAGTGTACTAAGTCGCTGAACCAGCACAATTGACGTTTTTAGCCTGCTGTCCTGGCCCGCCAACCCTTGGCGGCACGCGCCAAGCGGTGGCGTTCAGGCGTAGGGCGGCTGGTGAAAACCCTTCGGGCTGGCGGTGAAGATCTCGCAGCCGGTGTCGGTGATCCCGATCGAATGCTCGAACTGCGCGGAGAGCGAGCGGTCGCGCGTCACCGCGGTCCAGCCATCGTCGAGCAGCTTGACGTCGGGCCGGCCGATATTGATCATCGGTTCGATGGTGAAGATCATCCCGGGCTTCAATTCCGGCCCGGTGCCCGGCCGCCCGACATGAACCACCTCGGGCGCGTCATGGAACAGCCGGCCGACTCCATGGCCGCAGAAATCGCGGACCACGCCATAGCGGTGCTTTTCGGCATGGCGCTGGATGGCGTTGGCGACATCACCCATGTGGTTGCCGGGCTTGGCCTGCTCGATGCCGATCATCAGGCACTCATACGTCACCTCTACCAGCCGCTTGGCCTTGAGCGGCACGTCGCCGATCAAATACATCCGGCTGGTGTCGCCATGCCAGCCATCGACGATCGGCGTCACGTCGACGTTGACGATGTCGCCCGACTTCAGCGTCTTCTCGCTGGGGATGCCGTGGCAGACGACATGGTTGATCGAGATGCAGGTGGAATGGCTGTAGCCGCGATAGCCGAGCGTCGCGGGCACGCCGCCGCCGGCGACGATGAACGCGTAGATCAGCCGGTCGATCTCCGCGGTGGTGACGCCGGGCACCATGTGCGGCACCAGCATGTCGAGCGTCTCGGCGGCGAGCTTGCCGGCCTTGTGCATGCCGGCGAAGGCGGCGGGGCCATGGAGCTTGATGGCGCCTGTGCGGCCATCGAGCGCATCGGAAGTGACGGTCACATATTCGGTCATGATCCACGCGATATAGCGTGACGGATCGGAATTTGCGAGGCTATGCGCATGGTCATGGCAACGGGCATCAGCGAGGAGCGGATCTGGACGGCGGCGCTGGTGGTGATCGGCGACGAGATCTTGTCCGGTCGCACCCAGGACAAGAACGTCGCGCAGCTCGCGAGTTGGCTCAACGTCCAGGGCATCCGCCTTGCCGAGGTCCGGGTGGTGGCGGATCGCACCGCGGCGATCGTCGAGGCGGTCAACACGCTGCGCGCGCGCAACGACTATCTGTTCACCACCGGCGGCATCGGCCCCACCCATGATGACATTACCGTGGACGCGATCGCCGCGGCGTTCGGGGTCGGCGTCGTCCATCACCCGGAAGCGATGGCCGGGCTCGGGCGTTATTACGCCACCCGCGGCGGGCTAACCGAGGCGCGCGCGCGCATGGCGCGGGTGCCCGAGGGCGCCGGGCTGATCGAGAACCGGGTATCGGGCGCGCCGGGCATCCGCCTGGCCAACGTCTTCATCATGGCCGGGGTGCCGCACATCACCGCCGGCATGCTCGAGTCGCTGACCGGCACGCTGGAGGGTGGCCGGCCGGTGGTGTCCAAGTCGATCGGCGGCTGGATCGCCGAGAGCGAAGTGGCCGATTTGCTCCGCGACGCGGAGCGGAGCCACCCGGGGGTGTCGATCGGCAGCTATCCGTTCTTCCGCGATGGGCGCGTCGGCGCCAATTTCGTCGTTCGCAGCCCCAGCGAGGAGCAGGTCGACACCTGCCTGGCCGATCTCACCCGCGCGCTCGAGGATACCGGCCGCGAGGTAATCGCCGGCGGCATATGACACCGCCGGCGATCTCGCCGGTCAGCGGTTGATCATGCGCTGGTGCGAGGCAGCGTAGCGCTCGCCCTGCAATTCGATGCCGTCAAGCGCCGCGGCGATGCGGGTGAGATCCTCGGGCGTCAGCGTCACGGCGACGCTGTTCAGATTCTCCTCTAGCCGGGTGAGCTTGGTCGTGCCGGGGATGGGCACGATCCACGGCTTCTGCGCGAGCAGCCAGGCGAGCGCGACTTGGGCCGGCGTCGCCTGCTTTTCCGCGGCGATCGATCCGACGAGCGTGACCAACGCCTGGTTGGCCTTGAGCGCATCGGCCTGGAACCGCGGCACCTTGCTGCGGAAGTCGTCGGCGGCAAAGACGGTGTTCTGGTCGAACCGCCCCGTCAGGAAACCCTTGCCGAGCGGCGAGAAGGGCACGAACCCAATCCCGAGTTCCTCCAGCAGCGGCAGGATCTCGGCCTCGGGTTCGCGCCAGAACATCGAATACTCGCTCTGCAACGCCGCCACGGGCTGCACGGCATGGGCGCTGCGGATCGACGCCGGGCCTGCCTCTGATAGGCCGAAATGCTTTACCTTGCCGGCCTGGATCAGCTCCTTCACGGTGCCGGCGACCTCCTCCATCGGCACCGCCGGATCGACGCGATGCTGGTAAAACAGATCGATGCGATCGGTGCCGAGCCGCATCAGCGCTTCGTCGGCGACCTGGCGGATGCGCCCGGGCCGGCTGTCGAGGCCGTCGGTCGGTACGCCGTTTTTGAAGCCGAACTTGGTCGCGATCACCACCTGGTCGCGGACCGGCGCCAGCGCCTCGCCGACGACCTCCTCGTTGATGCCGGGGCCATAGGCTTCCGCGGTATCGAAGAAGGTCACGCCCCGCTCATGCGCCGCGCGGATCAGCGCGATCGCCTCGCCCCGATCGGTGGCAGGACCATAGCCGAAGCTCAATCCCATGCAGCCGAGGCCCATTGCCGATACCTCAAGTCCGCTCTGCCCCAACGTCCGCTTGTCCATCAGTCCGTTCCTCTGTGCTGTGGCGCGCAACACCGTCGGCATCGCGCTTCACGGCCCAGATAGGCGTTTGGCATTGATCCGATTAGACGGGCCATGTGGATCGAGCCTATGATCCTGCGTCATGAAACCACAGCAATCAGACGCATGCCATGCGACGTGAGGATCTCGGCAGCCTCGCCATGTTCCTCGCCGTGGCGGACGAGCGCAATTTCACGCGCGCCGCGGCGCGGCTCGGGGTGTCGCAATCGGCACTCAGCCACGCCATGCGCCGGCTCGAAGCGAAGCTCGGCCTGCGCCTGTTGACCCGCACCACCCGCAGCGTCGCCCCTACCATGGCAGGCGAGCGATTGCTGGAAACGCTGCGCCCGGCGCTCGAAGAGATCGACGCCAAGCTCTCGTCGCTGACCGAATTGCGCGAGCGGCCTGCGGGGACCATCCGCATCACCACGTCCAAGCACGCCGCACGGACGATCCTGTGGCCGGTGATCGATCGGCTCACCGCCGCCAATCCCGACATCGAGGTAGAGCTGAATATCGACAGCGGCCTCACCGACATCGTCGCCGAGCGGTTTGACGCCGGGGTGCGGCTCGGCGAGCGGTTGGAAAAGGACATGATCGCGGTGCGGATCGGCCCGAACCTGCGGATAGCGGCGGTCGGCTCCCCAGCCTATTTTGCCGCGCATGGCGTGCCGTTGACGCCGGGGGATCTCGCCCGTCACCGCTGCATCAACCTGCGCTTGGTCAGCGCCGGTTCGCTCTATGTGTGGGAGTTCGAGAAGGACGGCCGCGCGCTGAACGTGAAGGTGGAAGGGCAATTGGTACTCAACGACGTCGATCTCACCATCGAGGCGGCGATCGCCGGCCATGGCATCGCCTTCATGATCGAGGATCACGCCATGCCTCAGATCGCAGCGGGCACGCTCGTGCGGGTGCTGGACGACTGGTGCGAGCCGTTCGACGGCCATCACCTCTATTACCCCAGCCGCCGCCAGCCGTCGCCGGCGTTCAGCCTGCTGCTGGAGGCGCTGCGCTATCGCGGATAGCCGTGGCGCCTCTCCGACTGGCCCGGCCAGGTCGCTGCCCGACATCCCTATCTGCGAGCCTGTGCGCGTGGCAGCTTGCGCCGAATACCTTGGAGTCGTTGCCATGGATGTTCGGCTGCTGATGGGATGCCTGCTGCTCAGCGGAACAATTCTGCCCGCGCCGCTCTGTGCCGCCTGGAAGCCCGGCGCCCCCGACGTCGCCGCGGCCGCGCGACAGTCGCATCGCCGGGGCGTTGGCGGCGGTCGATGCGATCGATCGGGCCGCCGTCAGCAACGATCATGCCGGTTTCGCCGCGCTGCTGGCCGACGATCTCGCGGTCAACAATCCACAAAATGGCGTGTCGGTGAAGGGCGCCACCGGGCAACGCAGCGCCGCCGGCAAGATCAGCTATGCGCGCTACGATCGCGTGGTCGACTATGCGGGAATGCGGGGCGATATGGTGTTGCTGATGGGCGAGGAGATCGTCCTGCCCAGGCAAGCGGACGGGGCCGCCGCCCTTGAGGTGCATTGCCGGTTCACCGACTTGTGGACACCCGTCGGCGGCCGATGGAAACTTACCGCGCGGCAGGCGACGATCATCGCCCGGCCTTGAGCGGCCGGGCCACGTCTTGCGCGGGCTCCAGAGCCACGCTAGAGGCGACCTCGCATCAGCTGCACCGGACGTGTCGGTATACCGGCGGAACGACACGGCAGCTGGCGCGATAAGCCCCAAGCAACCGGGGCCTTGCGGGTGTAGCTCAATGGTAGAGCAGAAGCTTCCCAAGCTTACGACGAGGGTTCGATTCCCTTCACCCGCTCCATGATCGCAAGCGCCGCTGGCGCCGATCGTTGCCGGGCAGCACGCCGGCAGTTTATTCTCTGAAGCTGCACGTGACCGGCAACGAACCGGCTTGAACGATTGGCTCGCGCGGGATCGGCATCCACCGCACCCCGCCAACCTTTCGCCGAGCAAAAAGGGTTAACGTTAAGCATCGGCGGAACCTGCGCATCTGCGGCATGTTGATGATTTGATGCAGAAAAATACGACGACGCGAATGAATGACCTGCGACTTACCTTAACGGAGGCGATGATCGAAGCGGATGCGTCGGACCCTCTGGTCGCGCTCCACCTAGCCGCCGCGATCGGCGTGCTCAACCAGACGATCGAGGATCGTTCGTCCGCCACCCGTCACGGCGGGGATGAGGCGCTTTCGGCAATCGCCGCCTGATCATCGCGATCAGCGCGTGACACGAAAAGGCCGGGACCTCTCAGTCCCGGCCTTTTTCGTGCCGACAGACGACGCGCGCTTACTTGCTGCGCTCGACCTGCTCGAACTCGAGTTCGACTGGCGTGGCGCGACCGAAGATCGACACCGACACCTTGACCTTGGACTTGTCGAAGTCGAGCTCCTCGACGATGCCGTTGAAGCTCGCGAACGGCCCCTCGAGCACCTTGACCGCATCGCCGATCTCGTAATCGACCTTGATCTTCTGCTTGGGCGCCGCGGCGGCCTCTTCCTTCGAATTGAGCATCCGCGCGGCCTCGGCCTCGCTGATCGCCTGGGGCTTGCCCATCGAGCCGAGGAAGCCGGTCACCTTGGGGGTGTTCTTGACGAGGTGGTAGACGTCGTCGTTCATGTTGAGCTTGGCGAGCACATAGCCCGGCATGAACTTGCGCTCGACCGCGATCTTCTTGCCGCGGCGGGCCTCGGTGACGGTCTCGGTCGGAACCTCGATCTGCTCGACCAGCTGGTCAAGGCCGAGCCGGGTGGCGTCGGCCATGATCTGGTCGCGAACCTTGCCCTCGAAGCCCGAATAGGCGTGAATGATGTACCAGCGCGCCATGATGGCCCTTCTTATACTGCGAGCTTGAGGAGTTGCTGGACGATCGCGTGGAAGAACGAATCGACGCCCAGGAAGAACAACGCGAGGATGGTGGTCATGATCACCACCATGACGCCCGTCATGATCGTCTCGCGGCGGGTCGGCCAGATGACCTTCTTGGTCTCGGTCTGAACCTGCCGGATGAACTCGATGGGGGTCGTCTTCGCCACGTGTCGTTTAAACCCGCTATAATGACTGAAATTCCCGTCAGCGAGGCATGATCCGCCCACCGCTTTCCCCGTTCGAGGAAACCGGTGCGCCAATCCTCGCTATCGGATGGTCCGCGCAAATAGCCTCCGCCGAGGGGAAAGGCAAGGGCGGGGCGGAAGGGCGGGGTGGCGCGGCGCCGTCACGCCGGCGGCAGGGCAGAAACTACGCCATGGCTCGATGATGGTGCGTCGCAGCAGGGGCCATGTTGCCGCGTTCGGCTGCAGCGCCGCGCAATCAGTGGCCGTAAGTCTTGATGCCGCGCCGGCGCAGCTTCTCGCGCTTGCGCAGGAAGATCAATGACATCGGCAGGCCTACCACCACAACAACGCCGATAATGGCGTAAACGATGGAATATCGGGTGAACTCGTCCATGCCCACAGCTCTAAAACAACGCAGCTTGTGCCGTCACCCGAATTTTACGGAAATTGCTAAATGTTACAGCAACTATGTTGCAAGCCAGGCGCGCGGCCATGATCAGGCATGCTGCGCCGCAGTGCTGCGGCTCGCTGAACAGTGGGTCGACGATGCTGGGAGGCTGGCAGGGGCGCTCGGATTCGAACCGAGGGCCTTCGGTTTTGGAGACCGACGCTCTAACCAACTGAGCTACGCCCCTGCAGTGCCGCGCCCTCTACCGCCATGATTCCGGAAGGGCAAGCGGGTAGCGCGGGGCGAATGTCAGCTTGGCGCTGTCGCGAGCGTGGTGCGGGGCCGTTGACCCGAACCGACTCCCGCCGTATAGGCCCGCCCGTTCGTCGGACTAATTGGTGCGGCGGACACGCTTGAACATTGCTGGATGCATTGACGGGCCGGGGTGGCAGAATCGCCTCCACGTCCCTTTTTGTATTCCATAGTGCTGTGATGGCTCCAGCAAAGTAACCCTTTGAGAGGTGAAGGCTTCATGCCCACGATTAACCAGCTGGTCCGCAAGGGCCGCGATCCGCAGAAGGCCAAGTCTAAGGTCCCTGCGATGGAACAGAACCCGCAGAAGCGCGGCGTCTGCACCCGCGTCTACACTACGACCCCGAAGAAGCCGAACTCGGCGCTGCGCAAGGTGGCCAAGGTCCGCCTGACCAACCAGCGCGAAGTCATCAGCTACATCCCGGGCGAGGGTCACAACCTCCAGGAGCACTCGGTGGTCCTGATCCGCGGTGGTCGTGTGCGCGATCTTCCCGGCGTTCGCTACCACGTCCTGCGCGGCGTGCTCGATACGCAGGGTGTGAAGGACCGGCGTCAGTCGCGTTCCAAGTACGGCGCCAAGCGTCCGAAGTAAGCCGGTCGGCCATCATGGCCGACCCTCGCATGGCTGAAGTTTAGAAGGAATTTGAAATGGCACGTCGCCGCCGCCCAGAAAAGCGTATCATCCTCCCCGATCCGAAGTACGGTGATGAGGTTCTTTCGAAGTTCATGAATTCGGTGATGCTCGACGGCAAGAAGTCCGTCGCGGAGCTCATCGTCTATGGTGCGCTCGAGACCGTCGAGACCCGCGCCAAGCGCGAGCCGATCGGCGTGTTCCATGACGCGCTGAACAACATCAAGCCGGGCATCGAGGTCCGCTCGCGCCGCGTCGGCGGTGCGACCTACCAGGTCCCCGTCGAGGTGCGTCCCGAGCGCGCCCAGGCGCTCGCGATCCGCTGGCTGATCACCGCAGCCCGCGCCCGCAGCGAGAACACCATGGCAGCGCGTCTGTCGGGCGAGCTGCTGGACGCTTCGAACAACCGCGGCAACGCGGTCAAGAAGCGCGAAGACACGCATCGCATGGCCGAAGCCAACCGCGCCTTCTCGCACTACCGCTGGTAACAGCGGCGCCGGCGGTCTTCCGCTGGAAACCTTTACGACCTATATGATGGGGAGCCGGGCCAAACCGGCTCCCCACATTGCTTGAGGAAGATCGATCATGGCCCGCAGCCATCCGCTCGAGAAGTATCGCAACATCGGCATCATGGCGCACATCGATGCCGGCAAGACGACCACCACCGAGCGCATTCTTTATTACACCGGCAAGTCCTACAAGATCGGCGAGGTCCATGAGGGCACCGCGACCATGGACTGGATGGAGCAGGAGCAGGAGCGCGGCATCACGATCACGTCGGCCGCGACGACCTGCAAGTGGCGCGCCGAAGAGGGCAAGGGCCCCGAGCATCTGATCAACATCATCGACACCCCCGGGCACGTCGACTTCACCATCGAGGTCGAGCGGTCGCTGCGCGTGCTCGATGGCGCGGTCGCCTGCTTCGACGGCGTTGCCGGCGTGGAGCCGCAGTCCGAGACCGTGTGGCGTCAGGCCGACAAGTACGGCGTGCCGCGCATGTGCTTCGTCAACAAGCTCGATCGCACCGGCGCCGACTTCTACTTCTGCGTCGATTCGATCATCGAGCGCCTTGGCGCGCGTCCGGCGGTGCTGTATCTCCCGATCGGCATCGAAGGTGGCTTCAAGGGCCTCGTCGACTTGGTCGAGAACCGCGCGATCATCTGGCTCGAAGAGTCGCTGGGCGCGAAGTTCGAGTACCAGGACATCCCGGCCGACCTGGTCGAGAAGGCCGCCAAGTATCGCAGCGAGCTGATCGAGATGGCCGTCGAGCAGGACGACGACCTGATGGAGGCGTATCTCGAAGGCAACGAGCCCTCGACCGCCGACCTCAAGAAGCTGATCCGCAAGGGTACGCTCAGCATGGCATTCGTGCCGGTGGTGTGCGGCTCGGCGTTCAAGAACAAGGGCGTCCAGCCCCTGCTCGACGCCGTGGTCGACTATCTGCCGAGCCCGCTCGACGTTCCCGCCATCCAGGGCCTCAAGCTCGACGGCGTCACGCCGGACGAGCGTTCGTCGTCGGACGAGGTTCCCTTCTCGGCGCTGGCGTTCAAGATCATGAACGATCCGTTCGTGGGCACCCTGACCTTCGCCCGCATCTATTCGGGCAAGCTCGAGACCGCGTCGCAGGTCACCAACTCGGTCAAGGACAAGAAGGAAAAGGTCGGCCGCATGCTGCTGATGCATGCGAACGAGCGCGAGGACATCCAGGTGGCGTACGCAGGCGACATCGTCGCTCTCGCCGGCCTCAAGGACACCACGACCGGCGACACGCTGTGTGCGATGAACGCACCGATCATCCTCGAGCGGATGGAATTCCCTGAGCCCGTGATCGAGCTGTCGGTGGAGCCGAAGACCAAGGCCGACCAGGAGAAGATGGGCGTCGCGCTCAATCGCCTGGCGCGCGAGGATCCTTCGTTCCGCGTGAACTCGGATCCGGAGAGCGGCCAGACCATCATCAAGGGCATGGGCGAGCTCCATCTCGAGATCCTGGTCGATCGTATGAAGCGCGAGTTCAAGGTCGAGGCAAACGTCGGCGCGCCGCAGGTCGCTTATCGCGAGTATCTCGGCAAGCCGGTCGACATCGACTACACCCACAAGAAGCAGTCGGGTGGTACCGGTCAGTTCGGTCGCGTGAAGGTCAAGCTGACCCCGGGCGAGCGCGGCTCGGGCATCATCTTCAAGGACGAGATCAAGGGCGGTAATATTCCGAAGGAATTTATCCCCGCGATCGAGAAGGGCTTCCGCGAGACGGCGGCCACGGGCTCGCTGGTCGGCTTCCCGATCATCGACTTCGAGATCCTGCTGTATGACGGTGCCTACCATGACGTCGACTCGTCGGCGCTGGCGTTCGAAATCTGTGCCCGTGGCGCGATGCGCGAAGCGGCCCAGAAGTCGGGCATCAAGCTGCTCGAGCCGATCATGAAGGTCGAGGTCGTCACCCCCGAGGACTATCTCGGCGACGTCATCGGCGACATGAACAGCCGTCGCGGTCAGATCCAGGGCACCGACAGCCGTGGCAACGCCCAGACGGTCGATGCGATGGTGCCGCTGGCCAACATGTTCGGCTATGTGAACGCGCTCCGCTCGTTCACCCAGGGCCGTGCACAGTACAGCATGCAGTTCTCGCATTACGACGAAGTGCCTGCAAACGTTGCCGACGAGGTGAAGGCAAAGCTCGCCTGAGGTGCACGGGGCCAGGTTCGCCTGGCCCGGTGACGCCGCAGGCGGTCTTCCCCGCAACCACCCCGGACCATGTCCGGGGTAACGCGCGGGGAGGGGCTGGCATTACCTTTCAACAGTCGCTATTGGGCCGCGTTCGCGTGGCCCCGGCGGCACCGAAATCGAATCAGAAGGTAGGAAAATGGCTAAGGCAAAATTCGAGCGGAACAAGCCGCACCTCAACATCGGCACCATCGGTCATGTCGACCACGGCAAGACGTCGCTGACCGCCGCGATCACGAAGGTTCTCGCAGAGACCACCGGCGGCACCGCCGTTGACTTCGCGAACATCGACAAGGCTCCCGAGGAGCGCGAGCGCGGCATCACCATCTCGACCGCCCACGTCGAGTATGAGACGACCAACCGCCACTATGCGCACGTCGATTGCCCCGGCCACGCCGACTATGTGAAGAACATGATCACCGGCGCAGCCCAGATGGACGGCGCGATCCTGGTCGTGTCGGCCACCGACGGTCCGATGCCGCAGACCCGCGAGCACATCCTGCTCGCCCGCCAGGTCGGCGTGCCGGCCATGGTGGTGTTCATGAACAAGGTCGATCTCGTCGACGACGAGGAAATCCTCGAGCTCGTCGAGCTGGAAATCCGCGAGCTGCTCAGCTCGTACGAGTTCCCGGGCGACGATATCCCGATCATCAAGGGTTCGGCCACCTGCGCGCTCTCGGGCTCGAACGACACGTTCGGCAAGGAAGCCGTGCTCGAGCTGATGAAGCAGGTCGACGAGTACATCCCGCAGCCCGAGCGTCCGCTCGACAAGCCGTTCATGATGCCGATCGAGGACGTGTTCTCGATCTCGGGTCGCGGCACCGTCGTCACTGGCCGCGTCGAGACCGGCATCGTCAAGGTTGGTGAGGAAGTCGAGATCGTCGGCATCCACCCGACCGTGCGCAAGACCACCGTCACCGGCGTCGAGATGTTCCGCAAGCTGCTCGACCAGGGCCAGGCTGGCGACAACGTCGGCGCGCTGATCCGCGGCGTCGCTCGCGACGAAGTCGAGCGTGGCCAGGTGCTCTGCAAGCCGGGCTCGATCAAGCCGCACACCGACTTCCAGTCGGAAGTTTACGTGCTGTCGAAGGACGAGGGTGGCCGTCACACGCCGTTCTTCGCCAACTATCGTCCCCAGTTCTACTTCCGCACCACGGACGTGACCGGCACCGTCGAGCTGCCCGAGGGCACCGAGATGGTGATGCCGGGCGACAACATCGCCCTCGGCATCAAGCTGATCGCACCGATCGCGATGGACGTTGGCCAGCGCTTCACCATCCGTGAGGGTGGCCGGACCGTCGGCGCAGGGGTTGTCAGCGGCATCGACAAGTAATATAGGCGCGAGCCTGCAAAGGGCCTGACCGGAGTCTCACTTCGGTTCAGGTCCTGAGTGGCCGGCCCTGGGAAACCAGGGTCGGCCATTCGCTTTTAATGAAGGCAGCGTCGTTCGCGGCGCTGTCGCACAGTAATCAGAGTTTTCTCGGCTTCGGCCCTGGCCCCGGCACATCGCCTGGGGTGTCCCGGCAACGGGGATGCCAGCTTCGCGCCGGCAGAGGGAAGGGGCCCGCTCTTTCGCATCGGTAGGGACCATGGACAACAACATCCGTATTCGCCTGAAGGCGTTCGATCATCGCGTTCTCGATCAGGCTGCCGGCGACATCGCCGATACCGCCCGTCGTACCGGTGCCCTCATCCGTGGCCCGATCCCGCTCCCGACCCACATCGACAAGTTCACCGTCAACCGCGGTCCGCACATCGATAAGAAGTCGCGCGAGCAGTTCGAGACCCGTACCTACAAGCGCCTGCTCGACATCGTTCAGCCGACCCCGCAGACGGTGGACGCGCTGATGAAGCTCGACCTCGCTGCTGGCGTTGACGTCGAGATCAAACTCGCCTAAGGCGCCGGCTCGCCGCGGTCGATCGCACGATCCCGCGGCGCGCTACGGCAAGAGATACCGCTGGTCGCTTGCGGCCAGGGCAGCGTCTCCCGTCTGTTCTTATACCAGTAAGGACACCAGCCCGGGACGGGGGCACGCTTCGCATTTCCGGGCTGACACGCACCGTAGGAATGGTCCTGCGGTGCCTCTGTGAGGAGTGTAGGTCATGCGTACCGGCGTGATCGCGAAGAAGATGGGGATGACCCGCCTGTTCCAGGACGACGGTCGGCACGTGCCGGTCACCGTTCTGCAGCTCGAGGCGTTGCAGGTCGTTTCCCGCCGCGAACAGAATATCGATGGTTACACGGCCGTTCAGCTCGGTGCTGGCGTTGCCAAGGCGAAGAACGTCGCCAAGCCGCAGCGCGGCCACTTCGGCAAGGCCGAAGTCGAGCCCAAGGCGGTTGTCCATGAGTTCCGCGTGACCGAGGACAATCTCCTCGACGTCGGCGCCGAGCTCTCGGCCGATCACTATGTTGCCGGCCAGCTGGTCGATATCCAGGGTCGTACCCAGGGTAAGGGCTTTGCCGGCGGCATGAAGCGCTGGAACTTCGGCGGTCTGCGCGCCACCCACGGCGTCTCCGTCTCGCACCGCTCGCTCGGTTCGACCGGTCAGCGTCAGGATCCGGGCCGCGTCTTCAAGAACAAGAAGATGGCCGGTCACATGGGTGACAAGTATCGCACGCAGCAGAACCTCGAGGTGGTCTCCACCGACGCGGCTCGCGGCCTGATCTTCGTCAAGGGGTCGGTGCCCGGCTCGAAGGGCGGCTGGCTGTTCGTCAAGGACGCCGTCAAGGTCGGCCCGCACGCCGATGCGCCTTATCCTGCCGGTCTGCGCGCTGCCGCGCACGACGAGGAAATCCACATCGCTGCGGTCGAAGAGGGCGCAGTGCACGACATTCCGCCGCTGCCGAGCGCCGAAGAGGTTCAGGCCGGCGTCGAAGCCGCCAACGCCGCTGGCGCTGGTGAAGTCGATCCGGGCAGCGTTCCGCCCGCGGCCGACGGCCCCGCTTCCGGCCAGGAGGGCTAAGACATGAAGATCGTTCCCAAGTCCTTCTCCGGCACCGCCGGCGCGGAAGTCGAGCTCAACGACGAGGTCTTCGGCCTCGATCCGCGCGCCGACATCCTGCACCGCGTGGTGACCTGGCAGCTCGAGAAGCGTCGCGAGACGGCCCGCGGCACGCGTGAGCGCGCCGATGTCGCCCGCACCGGCAAGAAGTTCGGTCGCCAGAAGGGCGGCGGTACCGCTCGTCACGGCGATCGCCGCGCTCCCGTCTTCATCGGCGGTGGTAAGGCTCACGGCGCCCGCGTCCGCGATTTCAACCCGGGCCTGAACAAGAAGATCCGCGCACTCGGTCTCAAGATGGCTCTGTCGAGCCATGCCAAGGCCGGCTCGCTGATCATCATGGACAGCCTGACCGTCGAGGGTGGCAAGACCCAGACGCTCAAGGGCGATCTCGCCAAGCTCGGCTTCGGCAAGACCGCGCTGGTGATCGATGGCGACGCCGTCGAGAACTCGTTCGCCCTGGCCGCCGGCAACCTCCGCGAGGTCAACATCCTCCCGGCCGCCGGTGCCAATGTCTACGACATCCTGAAGCATGACACGCTGGTGCTGACCCGCGCGGCGGTCGAAAAGCTGGAGGCTCGCTTCAATGGCTAAGCAGCAGAAGGCGATCGACATCCGTCATTATGACGTGGTGCTCGCGCCGCACATCACCGAGAAGGCGACCCTGCTCTCCGAGCAGAACGCCGTCGTGTTCCGCGTCGCCAACGACGCCACCAAGCCGCAGATCAAGGCGGCGGTCGAGGCTTTGTTCAACGTCTCGGTGACGGGCGTCAACACGATCGTCCAGAAGGGCAAGACGAAGAAGTGGAAGGGCGTGCCCTACACCAAGTCTGACGTGAAGAAGGCGATTGTCACCCTGAAGGACGGCGAGTCCATCGACGTGACGACGGGAGTCCAGGGCTAATGGCACTCAAGCAATATAACCCGACGAGCCCGGCCCGCCGCGGCTTGGTCCTCGTCGACAAGTCGTCGCTCTGGAAGGGCAAGCCCGTCAAGGCGCTGACCGAGGGCAAGCACAAGACCGGTGGCCGCAACAACAAGGGCCATGTGACCAGCCGCGGCATCGCGGGCGGCCACAAGCAGAAGTATCGCTACATCGACTTCAAGCGTCGCAAGTGGGATGCCGAAGGCACGGTCGAGCGGCTCGAGTACGATCCCAATCGTACCGCGTTCATCGCGCTGATCAGCTACGCCGACGGCGAGCAGGCCTATATCATCGCTCCCCAGCGCCTCGGCGTCGGTGACAAGGTGATCGCGGCCAAGCGCACCGACGTGAAGCCGGGCAACGCCATGGAGCTCGGCCAGATGCCGGTCGGCACCATCGTCCACAACGTGGAGATGAAGCCGATGAAGGGTGGCCAGATCGCCCGTTCGGCCGGCACCTATGTGCAGGTCGTCGGTCGCGATCGCGGCATGGTGATCGTTCGCCTCAACTCGGGCGAGCAGCGCTACATCCACGGCGAGTGCATGGCGACGGTGGGCGCGGTCTCGAACCCCGACAACCAGAACCAGAACCTCGGCAAGGCTGGCCGCTCGCGCTGGATGGGCATCCGTCCGCTGACCCGCGGCGTCGCCAAGAACCCGGTCGACCATCCGCACGGCGGTGGTGAAGGCCGGACCTCGGGCGGCCGTCATCCGGTCACGCCATGGGGCAAGCCGACCAAGGGTGCGCGCACCCGTCACAATAAGTCGACCGACAAGATGATCATCCGGTCGCGTCATTCGACCAAGAGGAAGGGCTAACATGGCTCGTTCAGTCTGGAAGGGCCCGTTCGTCGAACTGAGCCTTCTGAAGAAGGCCGAGACGGCTCAGGACACCAACACGCGCTCGCCGATCAAGACCTGGTCGCGGCGCTCGACGATCCTGCCGTCGTTCGTGGGCCTCACCTTCAACGTCTACAACGGCCGCAAGTTCGTGCCGGTGTCGGTCAACGAAGACATGGTCGGCATGAAGCTGGGTGAGTTTGCGCCGACGCGCTACTTCCCGGGTCACGCCGCCGATAAGAAGGGCAAGCGCTGATGAGCAAGCCAGCATCCCCCCGCAAGGTCGGTGACAAGGAAGCGCTGTCGGTCGGCACGCAGATCCGCGGCTCCGCGCAGAAGCTCGGCCTCGTCGCCGCGCTGATCCGCGGCAAGAAGGTCGGCGACGCGCTCAACATCCTCTCCTTCTCGACGAAGGCGATGGCGGTTGACGCCCGCAAGGTGCTCGCCTCGGCGATCGCCAATGCCGAGAACAACCACAACCTCGACGTCGACGCCCTCGTCGTCGCCGAGGCCTCGGTCGGCAAGTCGATCACCATGAAGCGCTTCGCGACCCGCGGCCGTGGCAAGTCCACCCGCATCCTGAAGCCGTTCAGCCGTCTGCGCATCGTCGTGCGCGAGCAGGAAGAAGCATAATGGGTCACAAGAGCAACCCCATCGGCATGCGGCTCCAGATCAATCGGACCTGGGACAGCCGCTGGTTCGCCGAAGGCGCCGAATACGGCCAGCTGCTGCTGGAGGATCTCAAGATCCGCCAGTTCATCATGAAGACGCTGCCCCAGGCGGCGATCTCCAAGGTCGTCATCGAGCGTCCGGCCAAGCTGTGCCGCATCTCGATCTTCGCTGCCCGTCCCGGTGTGATCATCGGTAAGAAGGGCTCGGACATCGAGAAGCTGCGCAAGACGATCGGCGCGATGACCAAGTCCGACGTGTCGCTGAACATCGTCGAGATCCGCAAGCCCGAGATCGACGCCAAGCTCGTCGCGCAGGGCATTGCCGATCAGCTCGAGCGTCGTATCGCCTTCCGCCGCGCCATGAAGCGTGCGGTGCAGTCGGCAATGCGTCTGGGTGCCGACGGCATCCGCGTCGCCTGCGGCGGCCGCCTCGGCGGCGCCGAAATCGCGCGCGCCGAGAGCTATCGTGAGGGTCGGGTGCCGCTGCACACGCTCCGCGCGAACATCGACTATGCCGAAGCCACCGCGCACACGTCCTATGGCGTGTGCGGCGTCAAGGTCTGGGTGTTCAAGGGCGAGATCCTTGGCCACGACCCGATGGCGCAGGACCGGCTGATGATGGAGGCCCAGACCTCCGGCGTGCGCCCAGCGCGCGACGATCGCCGATAAGGACTAGAACATGCTGCAACCAAAACGCACCAAGTTCCGCAAGGCGTTCAAGGGCCGGATCCATGGCGATGCCAAGGGTGGCACGACGCTGAACTTCGGTTCTTATGGCCTCAAGGCCATGGAGCCGGATCGGCTTACCGCCCGCCAGATCGAGGCGGCTCGCCGCGCGATCACCCGCCACATGCGCCGTCAGGGCCGCTTGTGGATCCGCATCTTCCCGGACGTGCCGGTCTCGTCCAAGCCCGCCGAAGTCCGCATGGGCTCGGGCAAGGGTTCGCCGGAGTTCTGGGCAGCTCGCGTCAAGCCGGGCCGCATCCTGTTCGAACTCGACGGTGTCGACGGCAAGACGGCCGCCGAAGCCTTTGAGCGCGCTGCGATGAAGCTCCCGATCAAGACCAAGGTCGTTGCCCGCCTGGGCGACACCTCGCACCTCGGAGGCGAGTAACATGGCCACCACCGATTTCACCGGCCAGAGCGACGATCAGCTGAGCGAGAACCTCGGCCAGCTCAAGCGTGAGCAGTTCAACCTCCGCTTCCAGGCGGCGACGAACCAGCTCGAAAAGCCGAGCCGCGTCCGCGAAGTCCGTCGCGACATCGCCCGCATCAAGACCCTGCAGGCTCAGCGCACCCGCGCTGCGGCTGCCAAGTAAGGAAGTAGCACATGCCAAAGCGCGTGCTGACCGGGCTGATCGTCTCCGACAAGGGCGACAAGACGGTAGTGGTCAACGTCGAGCGTAAGGTGAAGCACCCGCTCTACGGCAAGATCATCCGCCGTTCGAAGAAGTATCACGCCCATGACGAGGCGAATGAGTTCAAGCAGGGCGAGACCGTGCGGATCGAAGAGATCGCACCAGTGTCCAAGCTGAAGACGTGGAAGGTGCTCGACCGGGTTAACACCCATGCGACGCCCGAGCGGGTCGACGTCGACGCATAATCGCCACCCCGGCTGAGGCTGGGATGACGGGTGTGCAAGGGAAGGGGCCTTGCGTCCTTTCCGTGGAGTGGCTATGGGGCCGCTCCCCCTGGTGCAGGTTCGCCTGCGCCGGGGGTCGTTATTTTTAGGCGGGGTTGGGTCGGTATCCACCCCATGTAGAGAAGGAAGCAGGATCCATGATCCAGATGCAGTCCAATCTCGACGTCGCTGACAACAGCGGCGCGAAGCGGGTGCAGTGCATCAAGGTGCTTGGCGGTTCCAAGCGTCGTGTTGCAGGTGTTGGCGACATCATTGTCGTCTCCATCAAGGAAGCGCAGCCGCGCGGCCGCGTGAAGAAGGGCGACGTTCACCGCGCCGTCATCGTCCGCACCGCCAAGGACATTCACCGTGCCGATGGCTCGACCATTCGCTTCGACAGCAACGCTGCCGTCCTGGTCAACAAGAACGAGGAGCCGATCGGCACCCGTATCTTCGGCCCGGTGGTGCGCGAGCTGCGTGGCAAGAAGCACATGAAGATCATCTCTCTCGCGCCTGAGGTGCTGTAATGGCTGCCGCACGGATCAAGAAGGGCGACCGCGTCGTCGTCCTGTCGGGCAAGGACAAGGGCAAGACCGGCACGGTTTCGCTCGCCATGCCCAAGGACGGCAAGGTTGTGGTCGAGGGCGTCAACATCGCCACTCGCCACAAGAAGCCGACCCAGGCGAACCCGCAGGGCGGTCTTGAGAAGATCGAAGCCCCGCTGCACATCTCGAAGGTCGCTCACGTGACCGCCGACGGCAAGCCTACCCGCGTTCGTTTCGAGACGCAGGACGGCAAGAAGGTCCGCGTGGCCGTGAAGACGGGGGACAAGATCGATGGCTGATTACAAGCCCCGCATGAAGACGATGTACGAGGACTCGATCATCAAGGCGATGACCGAGAAGTTCGGCTACAAGAACGTCAACGAGATTCCCCGGCTCGACAAGATCGTGCTGAACATGGGCGTCGGCGAAGCCACCCAGGACAAGAAGCGCGTCGACCAGGCCGCGTCCGAGATGGAGCTGATCGCAGGCCAGAAGCCGGTGATCACCAAGGCCAAGAAGTCGATCGCGCAGTTCAAGCTGCGTGAGGGCATGCCGATCGGCGTGAAGGTCACCCTTCGCCGCGAGCGCATGTACGAGTTCCTCGACCGCTTCATCACCATCGCGCTTCCGCGCGTGCGCGATTTCCGTGGTCTGAACCCGAAGTCATTTGATGGTCGCGGCAACTATGCCTGCGGCATCAAGGAGCAGATCGTGTTCCCGGAAATCAACTATGACCGCATCGACAAGGTGCGCGGCATGGATGTGATCGTGACCACCACCGCAAAGACCGACGACGAGGCGCGCGAGCTGCTCCGTCTGTTCGGTTTCCCGTTCCCTCAGCCCGAGGCTGAAGAGCAGAAGCAGGCCGCCTAACAGCGTGCCCCTCATCGTCGCCCCGGTGCAAGCCGGGGCGACGGGACATAAGGAAGAGAGCTTAAGTCCATGGCGAAACTGAGTTCGATCAACAAGAACGAGAAGCGCAAGAAGCTGGTGAAGCAATATGCCGGCAAGTTTGCGAAGCTCAAGGCCCAGGCTAACGACGAGAGCCTGGACGAAGGCGAGCGTCTGATCGCGCGCCTCAAGATGGCAGAGCTGCCGCGCAACGCGAACCCCACCCGCATCCGTAACCGGTGCGAGCTGACGGGCCGCCCGCGCGCTTACTACCGCAAGTTCCGTCTTGCTCGCGTCATGCTGCGTGATCTGGCCAACAAGGGCCTGATCCCCGGCGTCACCAAGTCGAGCTGGTAAGGATTAGATCATGGCAGTGACCGATCCCCTGGGTGATTTGCTCACCCGCATCCGCAATGGCCAGCGCGCGAAGAAGGACTCCGTCCTCTCGCCGGCGTCGAAGCTGCGCATCCGCGTGCTCGACGTTCTGCAGCGCGAAGGCTATATCCGTGGCTACAGCGACGAACAGATGGGCCCGGCCGCCGGCGTCCGCATCGAGCTGAAGTATTTTGAGGGCCAGCCGGCGATCAAGCACGTCGCCCGCGTCTCGAAGCCCGGCCGCCGCGTCTATTCCGGTTCGCAGGAACTTCCCCGCGTCCGCAACGGCCTCGGCATCACCATCGTCTCGACGCCACGTGGCGTTCTGTCCGACGCGGAAGCGCGTGAGCAGAATGTTGGCGGCGAAGTTCTCGCAGAGGTGTTCTGATGAGCCGCATTGGCAAGAAGGTCATCCCGGTTCCGGCCGGCGTGACCCCGACGATCCAGGACAAGCAGATCAGCGTGAAGGGCCCCAAGGGCACCCTGACGATGCCGCTGCGCGAAGAGATCAGCTACACGCTCGAGGACGGCGGCATTTCGGTGCAGCCGGCCAATGACACCAAGCGCGCTCGCGCGTTCTGGGGCATGCAGCGCACGATGGTCGCCAACCTGGTGACCGGCGTCACCGACGGCTTCTCCAAGAAGCTGCTCATCACCGGCGTCGGCTATCGCGCCGCGGCCCAGGGCAAGACCCTGAAGCTGCAGCTCGGCTACAGCCACGACGTCAACATCGACGTGCCGGAAGGCCTCGAGGTGAAGACGCCCGACAACACCACCGTCGAGATCAGCGGCGCGGACAAGCAGAAGGTCGGTCAGCTCGCTGCCGAGATTCGCCAGTGGCGCAAGCCCGAGCCGTACAAGGGCAAGGGCATCAAGTACGACGGCGAGTTCATCTTCCGTAAGGAAGGGAAGAAGAAGTAATGACCAAGGGTCTCTCTCTTTTCGCAAAGCGGCGCCGCCGCAATCGTACCGCGCTGAAGGCTCGTGCCGGCACCCGTCCGCGGTTGTCGGTGCACCGCTCGGGCAAGCACATTTACGCCCAGGTGATCGACGACGTGGCGGGTACCACTGTCGCGTCGGCCTCCACCCTGGAGAAGGACGTGCGTGGCCAGTCGGGCGCCAACATCTCGGCAGCGACCGATGTCGGCAAGCGCGTCGCCGAGGCTGCCAAGGCAGCCGGCGTCACCCAGGTCGTGTTCGACCGCGGTGGCTTCCTGTTCCACGGCCGTGTCAAGGCGCTGGCCGAGGCCGCCCGTGAAGCCGGATTGGAGTTCTAAGAATGGCTGACGAGAACAACATTCAGCCGGCCCAGGCCGAGGGCGCGCCGCAGGCGGACGCTCCGGCACAGGGTCAGCAGCAGGGCGGCTTCGGCGGCGGTCCTGGTGGCGGCAACCGCGGTCCCCGCGGTGGTCGTGGCCGTGGCGGCCCGGGCGGCGGTCCCGGTGGCAACCGTGGCGGTGGCCGCGACGGCAACCGCGGTCGTGACAATCGTGGCGGCCGTCCCGGCAGCGACGATGGCGGCGAGGAGCTGATCGAGAAGCTGGTTCACATCAACCGCGTCTCGAAGACGGTGAAGGGCGGCAAGCGCTTCGGCTTCGCGGCGCTGGTCGTCGTGGGCGACGGCAAGGGCCGGGTCGGCTTTGGTCATGGCAAGGCACGCGAAGTGCCGGAAGCCATCTCCAAGGCGACGGCAGCTGCCAAGAAGGCGATGATCCGCATCCCGCTCCGCGAGGGTCGCACGCTGCATCATGATGGTAACGGCCACTTCGGTGCCGGCCGCGTGACGCTTCGCGCGGCGCCGCAGGGCACCGGCATCATCGCGGGTGGCCCGATGCGCGCCATCTTTGAATCGCTCGGCGTTGCCGATGTGGTGACCAAGTCGGTCGGCACGTCCAACCCGTACAACATGATCCGCGCCACGTTCGAGGCCCTTGGCGAGCAGACCTCGCCCAAGGCCGTCGCGCAGCGTCGCGGCAAGAAGATCGCCGACCTGCTCGGCCGCGGTGGCGCCGACAAGGACGTTGCCGAGGCGCAGGCCGAAGCGATCGCGGAGTAACCGGACATGGCAACGATCAAGATCAAGCAGACCGGTTCGCCGATCCGCCGCACCAAGGATCAGCGCGCAACGCTGATCGGGCTCGGCCTCAACAAGATGCACAAGGTCTCGGAGCTGGAGGACAGCCCCGAGGTCCGCGGGATGATCCGCAAGGTGCAGCACATGGTCGAGGTCCAGGGCTGAGCCCCTACCTCCACCTAGTGACAAATATGGGGAAGGGGGCTAAGCGGCCCCCTTCCTTTTTCCATCAGCGCGACAAAAGCGAAAGCGAGTGCATATCATGAAGCTCAACGAACTCCGCGACAACCAGGGTGCCCGCAAGTCCAAGATCCGCGTCGGCCGCGGTATCGGTTCCGGCAAGGGCAAGACCGGCGGACGCGGCCAGAAGGGCCAGAAGAGCCGCGAGGGCGTGTCCATCGCCGGCTTCGAGGGTGGCCAGATGCCGCTCCACATGCGGCTGCCGAAGCGCGGCTTCAACAACATCTTCGCCAAGGATTATGCCGAGGTGAACACCGGCGCGATCCAGAAGGCGCTCGATTCGGGCAAGCTCTCGGCCGAGGGCACGATCGACCAGGCCGCGCTCAAGGCCGCTGGCCTGGTGCGTGGCGGCAAGGACGGCGTCCGTCTCCTCGCCAAGGGCGAGCTGACCACCAAGCTCTCGTTCCACGTCGCGGGTGCCTCGGCTGGCGCCAAGGCGATGGTCGAGAAGACCGGCGGGTCGCTCGACATTCCGGTCGTCGTGCCGGCCGCCGAGAAGGCCGCCGCCAAGAAGGGCGTGCAGTACAAGGCACGCCAGGAAAAGAAGGCCTCGTTCAAGGCGTAACGTCGGTTCCCCGGCCTGGCCGGGGAACAATAGCTCGTTGAGGTTAGACAAGCCTTCGAGCATGACTATATGAGCGGCGGGGCGGGTAAAAACGCATCCCGCCGTTTTTGTTTCCAGGACACGCACACGCATGGCATCCGCAGCCGACCAGATGGCGCAAAGCATCAGCCTGTCGAAATTCGCGCAGGCGACCGACCTCAAGAAGCGGCTGTGGTTCACGATCGGTGCGCTGATCGTCTTCCGCCTGCTCAGCTACGTGCCGCTGCCCGGCATCGATCCCACCGCGCTGACCGATCTCGCGCAGCGCACCAACGGCGGCGTGCTCGATTTCTTCAACGCCTTTTCGGGCGGCTCGCTCAAGCGCGCCAGCCTGATCGCCTTGGGCGTGATGCCCTACATCACCGCCTCGATCGTCGTGCAGCTCGCCACCTCGCTGTCGCCGCAGCTTGCGTCGATCAAGAAGGAAGGTGAGTCGGGCCGCAAGAAGCTCAACCAATACACCCGCTACGGCACCGTCGCGCTGACCGCGATCCAGGGCTATTTCATCGCCATCGGCTTCCAGAGCCAGGGCGTGGTGGTCGAGCCGGGGATGATCTTCATCGTCGGCGCGGTGATCTCGCTGATTGGCGGCACCATGTTCCTGATGTGGATCGGCGAGCAGATCACCGCGCGCGGGATCGGCAACGGCGTGTCGCTGATCATCATGGCCGGCATCGTCGCCAACCTGCCGACCACGCTGGTCAACCTGATGGAAGGCGGCCGCACCGGCTCGATCGATGCGGTCCGGCTGATCGGCATCATCATTGCGGTGGTCGCGCTGATCTTGTTCATCTGCTTCATGGAGCGCGCCCAGCGCCGCATCCTGATCCAATATCCCAAGCGCCAGACCCAGCGCGGGATGCAGGCCGATCGCAGCCACCTGCCGCTCAAGATCAACACCGCGGGCGTGATCCCGCCGATCTTCGCCTCGTCGCTGCTGCTGATGCCGCTGACCATCTCGCAGTTCGCCGGCCAGCGCGTCGCGGGCGAATCGCGTTGGGGTGATTTCATCATCACCCTCAACCAGTATCTTCAGCACGGCTCGCCGGTGTACATGGCGCTCTACGCCGCCGGCATCATCTTCTTCTCGTTCTTCTACACCGCCGTGGTGTTCAACCCGGAAGAGACCGCCGACAATCTGAAGCGCTATGGCGGGTTCATCCCCGGCATCCGCCCCGGCAAGAACACCGAGACCTATTTCGACTACGTCCTCACCCGCATCACCGTGATCGGCGCGGCGTATCTGACGATCATCTGCCTGCTGCCCGAGTATCTGGTCTCGGCCCTGTCGATCCCCTTCTATCTGGGCGGCACCAGCCTGCTGATCGTGGTCAACGTGACGATGGACACGGTGACGCAGATCCAGTCGCACCTGTTGGCCCACCAATATGGCGATCTGATCAAGAAGGCGAAGCTGAAGGGCGGTCGCCTGCGCTAAGCGGGGATCGGGACGGCAGGGAATTCGGGAGTAGCTGTGAACATCATCCTTCTAGGGCCGCCGGGTGCGGGCAAGGGCACTCAGGCCCAGCGACTGACGGCCGAGCGCGGGCTCGTTCAGCTCTCGACCGGCGACATGCTGCGTGCCGCCGTCGCGTCGGGGTCGCCGGTCGGCCTCCAGGCGAAGGCGGTGATGGAAGCGGGCGAGCTCGTGTCCGACGCGATCGTCTCGGCGCTGATCGGCGAGCGGCTCGATGCCGGTGACACCGGCAAGGGCGTGATCTTCGACGGCTATCCCCGCACCGCCGCACAGGCCGACGCGCTCGACACCTTGCTGTCGGACCGCGGCAACCAGCTCGATCACGTCATCGAGCTCGAGGTTGACGAGGCTGCGCTGATCGAGCGCATCGAGGGTCGCTTCACCTGCGCGAACTGCGGCGAGGGCTATCACGATCGCTTCAAGCTGCCCAAGGTGCCGGGCGTCTGCGACGTCTGCGGCTCGACCGAGTTCAAGCGCCGGCCCGATGACAATGCCGAGACGGTACGCACCCGCATGACCGAATATCGCGCCAAGACCGCACCCATCCTGCCGATCTACGAGGTGCGTGGCTTGGTCAGCCGGGTCGACGGCATGCGCTCGATGGAGCATGTCGCCGAGGCGATCGCGGCGATTCTGGACGGGCGCGGCTGAGCGGATCGTCAGGTGGATCGGTAGTGACGATCCACTTGGGTCCCCATCCGTCATCCTGAAACAAGATCGGGATGACGGAAGTGTCTGTGCGAGGCGGCAGCCTGCACCGCGCTAGCGCCCAACATGACGAATCTGTCATCTTTGGGTCACCGTCTCGTTCCCCGCGTCCCCCTATCTCGGTGACACGGCCGATCACATCGGTCAGCAGTTCAACGAGATCGGTACCCGACACTCCCGGGGGTATCGTTGGGGGCCGGCGGAAAGCGTGCTTTTCGCCGGCCTTTCCGTTAGGAGGGATGCGTGAGCCGGAAGATCCTGATCGTCGAGGATGATGCCTCCACCTCCGCCTATCTGGCCAAGGGACTGGGCGAGGCGGGCTATGCCGTTGAGGCCGCGAAGGACGGGCGCGACGGCCTGTTCCTGGCGAGCGAAGGCATCTTCGATCTGATCATCGCCGATCGCATGCTCCCGGGGCTCGACGGCCTGTCGATGGTGAGCGCGATCCGCGCCGCGGGGATCGACACGCCGGTGCTGATCCTCTCCGCGCTCGCCGCGGTCGACGATCGCGTCGATGGCCTGCGCGCCGGCGCCGACGATTATCTGTGCAAACCCTTCTCCTTTGCCGAACTCTCCGCGCGGATCGACGCGCTGGTCCGCCGCTCGGATCGCGCCGCCAGCGAGCCGCAGAAGACCAGGCTCGCGGTCGGCGATCTCGAGATCGATCTGCTCGCGCGCCAGGTGACGCGGGCCGGCCGCACCATCCCGCTCGGCGCGCGCGAGTTCAACCTGCTCGAATTCCTCGCCCGCCACGCCGGCCAGGTCGTCACCCGCACGATGATGCTGGAGAAGATCTGGAACTATCACTTCGATCCGGGCTCAAACGTCGTCGACGTCCACATCGGCCGGCTCCGGCGCAAGCTCGAGGACGGCTTCGCCTCGCCCATTCTCCACACGGTGCGCGGCGCCGGTTACCGCCTGGCTGCCGACGCGCTCTAGACCGTGACCGGTCACGACGTCGGGTTGGCGGGAAGGGCGGCAGCTGCGCTACAGCGGCGCATGCGCTTGTCCGTCACCGCCCGCATCGCGCTGCTCTCGATCGCGCTGGCGCTGCTCTCCAACCTCGTCCTCGTCGGCTTTGTCTGGCAGCAGACCCATGTCGCCGCGCTCGGTACCGTCCGGCGCGAGACGATCGAAACCTCCGATGCGATGCGCGCGGTGTTCCGCAACGGCGGCCTGCGCGCGGTGGCGGACGCGATCGGCGGGGCGCGTGCGCCGGGCGACACCTCGCTGCTGCTTGCGGTGGTCGACGGCAGCGGCCGCCGGATTCTCGGCTACGGCCCGACGCGCCTTGGCGTGCGGCTGGTTCCTACCACCTTTCGGGTCGACGACCTCGACAACAGCTCGGCAACCAGTGACGTCGGTTATGCGCTACATCCGATCGGTCGGTACTGGCTACTGGCCGGGCGCAGCCTCGATCTGGTCAGCGCCGAGCAGCAGGCGATCGAACGCGCGCTGGCGCTCGCTGTTATGTTCTCGCTGATCCTCGGTATCGGTGCCGGACTGGTGCTCGCGCGCTACGTGGCGCTGCGGCTCGATCGCATCGCCGCGGTGGTGGAGGCGGCAGGGGAGGGCGATCTGTCGCGCCGGGTGCCGCTCGGGGTGGCGGCGGGCGACGCGTTCGACCGGCTCGCGGCGCGGCTCAACGCCATGCTCGAAAAACTCGAGCGGCTGATGGTCGAGCTGCGCGTGGTCACCGACAGCCTCGCCCATGATCTGCGCTCGCCGCTCGCGCGGTTGCGCACCAAGACCGAGCAGGCGGTGCTGATCGCCGATCCTGCCGCGCGCGAGACGGCGCTTGGCGGTTTGCTGGTGGAGACCGATCTGGTGATGCGCATGCTCACGATGGTGATCGAGATCAGCCGCTCCGAGGCGATCTCGCGCGATCGCTTCAGCGCGGTCAGCCCGGCCCGCCTGGTGGAGGAAATTGCCGAGCTCTACGAGCCCGTTGCCGAGGATGCCGGCCTCGCCTTCATTGTCGCGATCGACGATCGGCCCCCGGCGATGCCGCTGCACCGCGAGCTGCTCAGCCAGGCGATCACCAATCTCATCGACAATGCCCTCAAGCACGGCGCCAGTGGCGGCAGCGTCACGCTGCGACTTGCGCATGAAGACGGTGGGATCGTCATTCAGGTCGAGGACCGCGGGCAGGGCATCGCCGAGGAGGATCGTGCCCAGGCGATCAAGCGCTTCGGCCGCCTCGATGCGGCCCGTAGCACCCCCGGCGCCGGGCTCGGCATGGCGCTGATCGAGGCGGTCGCCCGGTTGCACGGCGGACGTTTCGAGCTCAACGACAACCATCCCGGTCTGATCGCGCGCATCGTGCTGCCCGCGTGAATGAAGGTGAACTAAGCCGTTCGTGCTGAGTCTGTCGACGCACGGTGAAGCTCATGTCGTTAGACAAGGCCGAGGCGAGGAATTACGCAAATCCGTTCGTGCTGAGCCTGTCGAAGCACAGTGAGACTCATCCCCGTCGACAAGCTTGGGCCGAGCGCGAGGCCGCGGTTGACCTGGCGTTTCGGCGAGCAGGATCCCTGCCGTCGGCAGCTGACGCTCAGGCGGCCCGTCGCGCGTCCAGCGCTGCATCAATCCGCGCCACCAGTTCGAGAAGCGATGGCGGCGTCCAGGGCGTGCTGCCCATGATCGGCATCTGCACTTTCTTGCCGATCCGGCTATAAGCCTGGTCCTTCGCGGCGAGGTGTCCGATCTCCTGCATGGGCCATTACCTGCCGTCGCCCGGCTAAGATTCGGTTAATCGCGCCGTAACACCCTCTTTACCGGACCAAATCCGATGGACGCGCTTACCCTGTTCGGCCTGTTCGCCGTTACCTTCATGCTGATCTGCTATGTGCTCGAGGAGCGGGCGCGGATCTGGACGCTGCTGTTCGCCTTTGGCTGCCTGCTCGGGTCGGCTTACGGCTTCCTGCAGGGGGCCTGGCCGTTCGGTGCGGTCGAGCTGATCTGGTTCGTCGTCGCGCTGCGCCGCTGGTGGAAGATGCCCTCCGGCAAGCCCGCCAGGGTGGGGGAACCCATCGCTTGACACCGCGTTTGCGCGCGCTTAACTGAGCGTTACTCCGATCCACCGGTTCCCGGCGGCGCTCTCCTGCGCTCGCCGCGCTACTGCGTTAACGTTCCGGCGGGTTGGGAGTGATGCGACGAGATGGGGGATGTGCGGCCATGCCGTTCCCCGTGGAGCTAGGAGAAACATTTCATGGCACGTATCGCGGGTGTCAACATCCCGACCAACAAGCGCGTGGTGATCGCGCTGACCTACATCCACGGCATTGGCCCGACCAAGGCCAAGGAAATCACGACCAAGCTGGAGATCGCTCCGGAGCGTCGTGTCCAGGACCTGACCGATCAGGAAGTGCTGCAGATCCGCGAAGCGATTGACGCCGATCACACCGTGGAAGGCGATCTGCGTCGCCAGACCGCGATGAACATCAAGCGTCTGATGGACCTCGCCTGCTACCGTGGCCTGCGCCATCGTCGTGGCCTGCCGGTCCGCGGCCAGCGCACGCACACCAATGCGCGCACCCGCAAGGGCAAGGCCAAGCCGATCGCCGGCAAGAAGAAGTAATTCGTCCGGGGGACGAATTACTCCGCCGGAGGCTCTCGACGTTCGTCGTCGTTCCCTCGGCGTTCCAGCTACTATAGGTCAGGACATTATCCATGGCACGTGAACCGCAGCGCATTAAGCGGCGCGAACGCAAGAACATCACTGCCGGCGTCGCTCATGTGAACGCCAGCTTCAACAACACCATGATCACCATCACCGACGCGCAGGGCAATGCCATTTCGTGGTCGTCCGCCGGCATGATGGGCTTCAAGGGCAGCCGTAAGTCCACCCCATATGCGGCCCAGGTTGCAGCGGAAGACGCCGGCAAGAAGGCCGCCGAGCACGGCGTCCGCACCCTCGAAGTCGAGGTCAAGGGCCCCGGTTCGGGCCGCGAGTCGGCGCTGCGCGCGCTGCAGGCGGTTGGTTTCCAGATCACGTCGATCCGTGACGTGACCTCGATCCCGCACAACGGCGTTCGTCCGTCCAAGCGTCGTCGCGTCTGATTTCTCACGCGCCGGCTGACGAGTCGGCGCGCTTTCCTTCCGGCTGGAACTGCCCCCGTTCCGGCCCAAATTAGGGGACACCTGTGTCTGTCAATGCAAAGAACTGGCAGGAACTGAAGAAGCCCAACGGCCTTGAGAAAAAGGGCGGCGATGGCAAGCGCAAGGCGACGTTCGTCGCCGAGCCGCTGGAGCGTGGCTTCGGCCTGACGCTCGGCAACGCGCTGCGTCGCGTTTTGCTCTCCTCGCTCCAGGGCGCGGCCGTGACCTCGATCAAGATCGAGAACGTGCTTCACGAGTTCTCGAGCCTGACCGGCGTCCGCGAGGACGTCACCGACATCGTCCTCAACGTCAAGCAGATCGCCATCCGCATGCAGGGTGAGGGGCCCAAGCGCCTCCAGCTCTCCGCGACCGGCCCTGCCGAGGTGAAGGCCGGCGACATCGCCGTGTCGGGTGACATCGAGGTGATGAACCCCGAGCTGATCATCTGCCATCTCGACGAAGGCGCGACGCTCAACATGGAGCTGACCGCCGACATCGGTAAGGGCTATGTGCCTGCGACCGCCAACCGCCCGGCCGATGCGCCGATCGGCCTGATCCCGGTCGACGCGCTCTATTCGCCGGTGCGCCAGGTGTCGTACAAGGTCGATCCGACCCGCGTCGGCCAGGACCTTGATTACGACAAGCTGACGCTGACGATCGAGACCGACGGCACCGTCACCCCGGAAGACGCCGTCGGCTATGCCGGCCGCATCCTCCAGGACCAGCTGGCGCTGTTCGTTCACTTCGACGATTCGTCGGTCACCCGCAGCTCGGCCCCGATTGGCCAGGCAGCGGCGCCGGCGGCAGGCGGCGAGGCTGCTGGCGATACCCAGCAGATCAACCGTTACCTGCTCAAGAAGGTCGACGAGCTCGAGCTGTCGGTGCGTTCGGCCAACTGCCTCAAGAACGACAACATCATCTACATCGGCGATCTGGTCGGCAAGACCGAGGCCGAGATGCTGCGGACGCCGAACTTCGGCCGCAAGTCGCTCAACGAGATCAAGGAAGTGCTGTCCTCGATGGGGCTGCGACTGGGTATGGAAATCCCCGGCTGGCCGCCTGAGAACATTGAGGAAATGGCCAAGAAGCTCGAGCAGGAGATCATGGGCTGAGCTGTTTCCGTCCAACCCGTCACCCCAGCGAAAGCTGGGGTCTCGGGGTGATGACGGGATGGGCCAGACATGCTGACCTAAGACTGACGCCCGCGTGCGATATGCGTGACGTTAGCGAAGTTACGAGGGTTGTGGGCGGTGGCCCGTGTCGCACCGCCTGGTCTGAGGTTCCGTCAAACGGCCTCTTAACGAACTGAAGGAAGATACCATGCGTCATCGTGTTGGCGGCCGTAAGCTGCAGCGTACCTCTGCCCATCGTCTTGCCCTGTTCCGCAACATGTCTGCAGCGCTGATCAAGCATGAGCAGATCACCACCACCGTCGCCAAGGCGAAGGAGCTGCGTCCCTACGTCGAGAAGCTGGTTACCCTCGCCAAGAAGGGTGGCCTGTCCAACCGTCGCCTGGCCCATTCGCGCCTGCTCGACGATGCCCAGCTGGTGAAGCTGTTCGACGTGCTGGCCGAGCGTTATGCCGGCCGCAACGGCGGCTACACCCGCGTCATCAAGGCCGGCATCCGCGCCTCGGACGCCTCGCCGATGGCGATCATCGAGTTCGTCGACCGCGACGTCACGGCCAAGGGTCAGGACTCGGGCCCGGTCATGAACGACGAGGATTTCGACGACGCCGCCTGAGCGTCCTCGCATCGTCTACCGCAACGGCCGCGTCCTTCCGGGACGCGGCCGTTGTCGTTTGTGGGGCAGGGCCTTTCCACCCGCGCAACATCTGCTAGGAGGCTCGGGCATGACCCATCATGCCTCTGAGAGCATCCTGATCGTCGACTTCGGCAGCCAGGTCACCCAGCTCATCGCCCGCCGCGTCCGCGAAGCCGGCGTCTATAGCGAGATCGCCCCCTTCCAGTCCGCAGACGAGGCGTTCGACCGGATCAAGCCTGCTGGCATCATCCTCTCTGGCGGCCCCGCCTCGGTCACCGCGCTCGGCAGCCCCCGCGCGCCGCAGCGCTTCTTCGAGGCAGGCATTCCCATCCTCGGCATCTGCTACGGCCAGCAGCTAATGAGCGCGCAGCTCGGCGGCAACGTCGTCATCTCCGATGACGGCGGCGAGTTCGGCAAGGCCTTCGTCGACGTCAAGACCAGCTGCGCGCTGTTCGACGGCCTGTGGGCAGAGGGCGAGCGCCATCAGGTGTGGATGAGCCACGGCGACAAGGTCAACGCGATCCCGCCGGGCTTCACCCCCGTCGCCACCTCGGAAGGCGCGCCCTATGCGATCGTCGCCGACGAGGCGCGGCGCTTCTACGGCCTCCAGTTCCACCCCGAGGTGGTCCACACCCCCGATGGCGGCAAGCTGATCGCCAACTTCGCCCGTCATGTCTGCGGCCTTGCCGGCGACTGGACGATGGCCGAGTTCCGCGACGCCAAGATCGCCGAGATCCGCGCCCAAGTCGGCAGCGGCAAGGTTATCTGCGGCTTGTCCGGCGGGGTCGATTCGTCGGTCGCTGCGCTGCTGATCCACGAAGCGATTGGCGATCAGCTGACCTGCGTGTTCGTCGACGGCGGCATCCTGCGGGCGGGCGAGGCCGAGCAGGTCGTCGGCCTGTTCCGCGGCCACTATCACATCCCGCTCGTCCACGTCCAAGCGCAGGACCTGTTCATGAATGGTCTCGCCGGGGTCACCGATCCCGAGGCCAAGCGCAAGTTCATCGGCAAGACCTTCATCGATGTGTTCGAGGCCGAGGCCAAGAAGATCGGTGGTGCCGAGTTCCTGGCACAAGGTACGCTGTACCCTGACGTGATCGAGAGCGTCAGCTTTACCGGCGGGCCCTCGGTGACGATCAAGAGCCACCACAATGTCGGTGGGCTGCCCGAGCGGATGAACATGAAGCTGGTCGAGCCGCTGCGTGAGTTGTTCAAGGACGAGGTCCGCGCGCTTGGCCGCGAGCTCGGCCTGCCGGACGTGTTCGTTGGCCGTCATCCCTTCCCCGGGCCCGGCCTGGCGATCCGCATCCCCGGCGAGGTCACCAAGGAGCGCTGCGACATCCTGCGCAAGGCCGATGCCGTCTATCTCGAGGAGATCCGCAACGCCGGGCTGTACGATGCGATCTGGCAGGCCTTTGCGGTGCTGCTCCCCGTCCGCACCGTCGGCGTGATGGGCGATGGTCGCACCTATGACCACGTCCTCGCCTTGCGCGCCGTCACCTCCACCGACGGCATGACCGCCGAGGTATTCGACTTCCCGAGCGACTTCCTGCCGCGGGTCGCGACCCGGATCGTCAACGAGGTGAAGGGCGTCAACCGCGTCGTCTACGATTATACCTCCAAGCCACCCGGCACGATCGAGTGGGAGTGATCGCCTCCAGCCCTCTGGTCGCCGGCACCATGCGATCGCCGGTTGGCGAGCTGACGCTGGTGGCCGGCGACCGGGGGCTGGTCGCGATCTTGTGGGAGAACGATCCGCCGCAGCGCGTGCCGCTCGGCATGGTTGGCGCCCATGCCGGGCATCGCGTGATCGATCAGGCGCACGCCGAACTCACCGCCTACTTCACCGGCGAGAGAACCAGCTTCTCGGTCCCGCTCGACTTTCGCGGCACCAGCTTCCAGCGCCAGGTGTGGGCGCAACTGCTCGCCATCCCTTATGGCGAGACTCGTAGCTATGGTGAGATCGCCCGCCAGCTTGGCTGCGCCGGCGCCAGCCGCGCTGTCGGCGCCGCCAACGGCCGCAATCCGATCTCGATCATCGCCCCATGCCACCGGGTGGTGGGCGCCACCGGCAAGCTGACCGGCTTTGCCGGCGGCCTGGCCGCCAAGCAGTGGCTGCTGCGACACGAGCAGGGCTCAGCCGGCTTGCCGCTGTTCGCCGGTTGATCTGCATCGTCTGACCCGCTAACAGGCGCCCAGCATCAAGAGTCGGGACGACGCCCGACACCAACCTGCTCCCGAGCAAGGTGGTGCCTCCATCATCGATGGAGGGATGTGGCCTGACCGGCAACAATCGGGATGAAGCCATATGCGTCGATCTGCTTCTGGTGCGCACCGGAACAAGGATAGACGCGATGATCGACGACCAGCAATTCGCCAGCGACAATTATGCCGGGATATGCCCCGAGGCATGGTCGGCGATGGCCGAGGCGAACGGCGGCTCGGCGACGGCCTATGGCGATGATGCCTGGACGCAGCGCGCGTCCGACGCCTTCCGGACCCTGTTCGCGACCGACGCATGCGAGGTGTTCTTCGCGTTCAACGGCACCGCGGCGAACTCGCTGGCGCTGGCGTCGCTCTGCCAATCCTATCACAGCGTGATCTGTTCCTCGCAGGCCCATGTCGAGACCGACGAATGCGGCGCCCCCGAGTTCTTTTCCAACGGCTCCAAGCTGCTCGTCGCGCAGACCCCGGACGGCAAGCTGACGCCCGATGCGATCCGCTCGCTGGCAAGAAGCCGGGCCGACATCCATTTTCCAAAGCCGCGGGTAGTCACCATCACCCAGCCGACCGAGACGGGGCAGGTCTATTCGATTGCGGAGGTGACCGCGATCGCGGCGACGTGCCGCGAGCTCGGGCTGAAGCTGCACATGGACGGCGCGCGTTTCGCCCATGCCTGTGCGACGCTTGGCTGTGCGCCGGCCGACATCACCTGGAAGGCCGGTGTGGACGTATTGTGCTTCGGCGGCACCAAGAACGGCATGGCAGTTGGAGAGGCGGTGCTGTTCTTCGATCCAGCGCTGGCGCTCGACTTCGATTACCGATGCAAGCAGGCGGGGCAGCTCGCGTCCAAGATGCGCTTCCTGTCGGCGCCTTGGGTTGGTTTGCTGGAGAGCGGCGCGTGGTTGAGCAACGCGGAGCATGGCAATGCCTGCGCGGCGCGGCTGGCGGCGCAGGTGCGCGGGCTATTGGGCATCGAGCTGATGTTTCCCGTCGAGGCCAATGCAGTGTTCATGGCCGCGCCCGAGCCAGTGCTCGCGCGGCTGCGCGAGCTTGGCTGGCGCTTCTATACCTTCATCGGCGGGGGCGCCCGGTTCATGTTCGCCTGGGATGCCGTGCCGGCACGGGTTGATCAGCTTGCGGCCGATATTCGTCGGGCGAGCTGCGAGGCAGTGTCAGATCTCGCGTATGAGGCGGCAGAGTGAGTGGCGGTGTGAGGTCGTCTTCCCCGGGCGAAAACCGCATGAGGCTTAGCGCGGGTTGCTGCTGGTACTAGCGTCTTTCCGGCGCGCCGATCGTTGGCGGGCATAAGGCGGCGGCTGCTGCACCATGGAGACGATCATGCGGTTTGTTCAGATCGAGATACGGCCGGCGGGCAGGGCGTTGGTGGACATCGACAAGCTCACCCATGCCGTGCCGGAAGGCGACGGCTCGCGGCTGTTCCTCGGCGCGCAGCATCTGGATGTGCCCTATACCCTCGACCAGCTCGAGAACGTGCTGGCCGGTCGCACACCGACCGACGACGGCGAGAACAGCTCGGCCGGCTTCGGCATCCGCTAGGCCGCCCTGGTCACCATCACGTGCCCCACTCAGGTCCGTCTTCATCGGGGTAGAAGGCGTGCGGATCATATGGCTCGGTTCGGCGCGGCGACCGTGGCGGCCGCGGCACGGCTGGCTTCGCCGACGCGACCGGCAGCATGGGGATGCCGCCGCCGAACCGCACCCGCACGAAGGCAGACGCTCCTTCGACACCCTGAAAGATCGCGTTCACCTCCTCACCGCGGCTCATCCTGCCGCCGACATATGGTGCCCGCTCGGCGTTGACATAGCCGAGCTGCACGCCGCGCGGGCTGATCACCGCGATCGCGTGGCTGTCGTGCTTGTTCTTGGGCTCGGGCACCAGCTCGATCGGCTCGCCCGGCATGGTCATCAGCGCCTCGGATAGCCGGTTGCTGCCATCAGCGTTGGCAAAGGCGATGCCGACCACGGCCAGGGTGAGTTCCTGCATCGCAGCGACCTATGACCTTGCAGGCGCTCGCGAAAGCCATACGTTGAGCGAATGGCTGACTTCGACGATAGCTTCGATCCTGATCTTGGCGCGGCGTGCAACCGACTGGCGGCGTGGGTCGAGCCCTTGCCTGAAGGCGCGGTAATTGATCAATCGTCGGGGCTCACCGAGCGGGATTTGGCGCTGATCCTGCGGCGCCTTCACGCCACCCGGCTGGCCGGGGAGATGGCAGCGCAGCCCGCGCCTGCCGTGCCGCGTCGCCTGGATCGCGCATCGGTACCGATCACCGCAAAAGGCTGACAATCGGTAACCGGGATCGCTTACTCCTGCTGCGCGCCGAACGCCAGGGCATCTGCCGAGCCAACTTCCTGCTCGCCGGCAAACAGCTTGTCCAAGCGGTCCTTCACCTCGCGACGGAACCCTGGTGAGGCCGTCACCCGGGGTGCGGCGACCAGTACCTCATCCGCGATCGCCTCCTTGATCCGCTCGATCGCCGAATCGTCGATCACATTGGCGCAGCGGAGCTCGACACAAAGCTGGACCAGGCCCGCTGCTGTCGCCTGGGCACGCAGCCCGACGTTGGTGAGCTCCCAATGCAGCCGCTTCTGCTTGTCATATGGCGTCATTTCGACATCCTCTCTGACGTCACGATAAGCGCCCAAATTGCAGCATGCTAGCTAGCTTAAGCCACGGCGGTAGAATTGAGGCTCATTTCGATCCGCAGTCCATGGCCGTCAGGTTGCGAGCACCACGGCGCGACAGAAGCAGCACGTGCCATTTCGGTACGCGTCACTGCATTCGGGTGGCGGCGCAGTGTGATAGGTCTCCCCAGACTACGGCAGCAACTGTCGAGTCGAGGGAGAGAGCGATGCTGTGTAAATGGGGCCTGCACGATTGGGTCAGGAAGCCGGCTACCCTCCGGCCAACCACCATCGTGTCGCGCTGCGCCAGGTGCGGGAAGGTGTCGTTTCGGCATGCAAAAAAGCCGGGATTAAACCCGCCGCGCGCTTGATCCTCGCCCGTCAAATGAGCATTTTCTCGGCTGAAGGCCTGTGCACAAAGGCTGAGAGGATCATGAAATGGCGTCGCGACCAGCCCATCTATCGTCCCCCAACGCGGGACCGGCGCGGCCGGCCAGGCTGCATCGCTTTGGCGAGCATGGCGTGCTGCTCGCCCTGCCGATCAGCGTCGCGCTGTGGGTGCTGATCGGTAAGGCGTTGTTCTAGGCTTGCGAGGCAGTTGGCGCGCCCGGGTGGATTCGAACCACCGACCACAAGCTTAGAAGGCTCGTGCTCTATCCAACTGAGCTACGGGCGCGCGACAGGCTGGGATTAGCGCGGATTGCGCCGCGACGGAACCGGGATCATAACCCTCGCATGCACAAGGGAGCCGCCACGGCGGGAACGACGTTCCGCTACTACGACTTCGTGATGGCTGCCTTTGTCGCCATCCTGCTGCTGTCCAACGTGATCGGCGCGGGCAAGGTGGCGGTGGTGCATCTGCCCGTGCTCGGCGACTGGCCGTTCGGGGCGGGGATCCTGTTCTTCCCGGTGAGCTACGTGATCGGCGACGTGCTGACCGAGGTCTATGGCTATGCGCGGGCGCGGCGGGTGATCTGGGCGGGCTTTGCCGCGGTGGCGTTCATGGCGTTCATGAGCTGGGTGGTGGTCGCGCTGCCGCCGGCGCCGAGCTGGGGCAACCAGGCCGCCTACCAGACCATCTTCGGCCAGGTACCGCGCATCGTGCTCGCGAGCATGTGCGCCTTCTGGGCGGGCGAGTTCGTCAACTCCTATGTGCTCGCCCGGATGAAGGTGTGGAGCGGGGGGCGGCACCTGTGGATGCGGACGATCGGGTCGACGATCGTCGGCGAGGGCGTCGACAGCCTGATCTTCTACCCGCTGGCCTTCCTCGGCGCGGCGGGGTGGACGGGGCATCTGGTGGTGGTGGTGCTGTTCACCCAATGGGCGCTGAAGGTGGGCTGGGAGGTGATCCTGACCCCGCTCACCTATGCGGTGGTCGGGTGGCTGAAGCGGGCCGAGGGCGTCGACGTGTTCGACGAGGGGACCGACTTCACGCCGTTCCGAGCGCGAGTGTAACTTCGCTATGTTCGCGCATATCGCTTATGGTGCGATCCTATAGCAAGCTAACCATTTCAATAACTTGTACGACTTCCCTCAGAGCGGGACGGAGGAGCGCGGTTGCCCCTCTCGGTTCAGGCGCCGACCGTCTCGAGCAGGCCTTCGAACAGGCGGCGGCCGTCGCTACCGCCGTGGGCGGCTTCGATCTTGCGCTCAGGGTGCGGCATCATGCCGAGCACGTTCCCGGCCTCATTGACCAGACCGGCGATGGCGCGGGCGGAGCCGTTGACGGGCTCGCCATAGCGGAAGGCGACGCGGCCTTCGCCTTCGAGGCGATCGAGCGTCTCGGCATCGGCGAAGTAATTGCCGTCGTGATGCGCGACCGGGACACGGATCGTCTCGCCGGCCTCATAGCGGCTGGTGAAGGCGGTCTGCGCGTTGTCGACGGTGAGCGCGACGTCGCGGCAGACGAAGTTGAGGCCCTGGTTGCGCATCAACGCACCGGGCAGCAGACCTGCCTCGGTAAGCACCTGGAAGCCATTGCAGACGCCGAGCACGGGCAGGCCGCGCCCGGCCTGCTCGACCACCGCGCGCATGATCGGCGATCGCGCGGCGATCGCGCCGGAGCGCAGGTAATCGCCGTAGGAGAAGCCGCCGGGGACGGCGACGAGGCCGATGCCATTGGGCAGCGCCGAATCGCCGTGCCAGGCCATGATCGGCTTGGTGCCGGTCACCGTCTCCAGGGCGACGGCGAGGTCGCGATCGCAGTTCGAGCCGGGAAAGACGATGACCGCGGTCTTCATGCCGACACCTTCTCGACGCGATAGTTTTCGATGACGGTATTGGCGAGCAGCTTGCGGCACATCTGGTCGATCGCCGCGTCGTCGGTCGCGTCCGCGACCTCGAGCTCGATCAGCTTGCCGGCGCGGACATCCTGCACACCCTCGAAGCCGAGGCCGCCCAATGCGTGGTGGATGGCGCGGCCCTGGGGATCAAGCACGCCGGGCTTGAGGGTGACATAAACACGCAGTTTCATGTGGTTATCCCGCTTACTTGCCGCGACGCTTGCGATGGCTGTCGAGATCGAGAACGGCGTTGTCGCCGCCCTCGGGGAGCAGGCCGAGCCGGCGCGCCACTTCCTGATAGGCCTCGACTTCGCCGCCGAGATCGCGACGGAAGCGATCCTTGTCGAGCTTCTCGTTGGATTCCATGTCCCACAGCCGGCAGCCGTCGGGGCTGATCTCGTCGGCCAGGATGATCCGGCCGAAATCATTGTCGAAGATCCGGCCGAACTCGAGCTTGAAATCGACGAGGCGGATGCCGACGCCGGCGAACAGGCCGGAGAGGAAATCGTTCACGCGGATCGCAAGGTCGGCGATGTCGTGCATCTCCTCCTGGCTCGCCCAGCCGAACGCGGCGATATGCTCGTCGGAGATCATCGGATCGCCGAGCGCATCGTCCTTGTAATAATATTCGATGATCGTGCGCGGGAGCTTGACGCCCTCCTCAATGCCGAGCCGCTTGGACAGCGAACCCGCGGCGACGTTGCGGACGACGACCTCGATCGGGACGATCTCGACCTGGCGGATCAGCTGCTCGCGCATGTTGAGGCGGCGGATGAAGTGGGTTGGCACGCCGATATGGTCGAGCAGCGTGAAGATGTGCTCGCTGATCCGGTTGTTGAGCACGCCCTTGCCGTTGATCGTGCCCTTCTTCTGGGCGTTGAACGCGGTGGCATCGTCCTTGAAGTATTGGATCAGGGTACCGGGCTCAGGACCCTCGTACAGGATCTTGGCCTTGCCTTCGTAGATCTGGCGGCGGCGAGCCATGCGCGTGTCCCCTGGAAATGAGCAGCCCCGGCGGCGTGGGTTGCCGGCCGGGGCGGGATGGGCGCGCCTATAGAGGAAGGGGGCGGGGGGCGCAATTGCGGGTGGGGGATGATCGCAGGATGCGGTTGTTAGTGGCGGGGGGTGGTTAGCGGATATTGCTCTTTGGCAGCGTCATGGATCGACGGAGCTGCTTGGCGCGTGCCTGGGTCGATGTCGGGCCGTGGAGCATGCGGCAACCTACCCCTCCACCATTGCTGCGCAATGGTCCCCCTCCCCCTCCGGGGGAGGATTGGAGACGGTCACGTCTCAGGTCACCGCCTGGCGAATGGTGTATTCGGGGGCGCGCCAGGCGTCGGTCTCGATCACCTCGCGCAGGATGTCGCCGGCGCGCCAGACGTCGTCGTGGCTGAGGTACAAGGGGGTGAGGCCGAAGCGGAGGATGTCGGGGTCGCGGAAGTCGCCGATGACGCCGCGGGCGATCAGCGCCTGGCTGAGCTGATAGGCGTGGGGCGCACGGAAGCTGATGTGGCTGCCGCGTGCGGCGGGATCGCGGGGGGTGACGCAGGGCAGGCCGAGCGCGTCGCCGGCGGCGGCGAGGATCGTGAAGAGGGCGGCGCTCTTGCGGGCGATTGCTGCCTGATCAATGTCCGTCCAGAGCGCGAGCGCGGCTTCGAGCGCGACCATGCCGAGCACCGGCGGGGTGCTGATCAGCCAGCGCGTCATGCCCTCGGCGGGGCGGTAGCGGTCTTCGAAGGCGAAGGGGGCGGCATGCCCCATCCAGCCGGACAGCGGACTGGCGAGCCGATCCTGCCAGCCCCGCGCGACATAGAGGAAGGCCGGCGCGCCGGGGCCGCCGTTGAGATATTTGTAGCAGCAGCCGACCGCGAGATCGGCGTTCGCCGCGGCGAGATCGACGGGAATGGCGCCGACGCTGTGGCTGAGATCCCAGAGCATCAGCGCGCCGGCGGCATGGGCGCGCGCCGTCCAGGCGGCGAGATCGAAGCGTTCGGCGGTCTTGTAATGGACCTGGGTGAGGAGGAGCACTGCGGTGTCGCCGCCGAGCGCATCGGCGAGCTGGTCGCGTGGTACGACGCGCAGGGTGGCGCCGGGCACGCAGGCGACGGCGCCTTCCGCGATGTGAAGATCAGTCGGGAAGTTACCGGATTCGCTGACGATGGTGGTGCGCGCCGGGTCGACGCGCAGCGCGGCGACCAGCGCCTTGAACAGATGGGTGGAGGTGGCGTCGCCGACGATCACCTCGTCCGCCGCGGCGCCGATCAGGGGGGCGATGGTGGCGCCGAGCCGCTGCGGTGCGTCGATCCAGCCCTCATTCCAGCTGCGGATCAGCCGATCGCCCCATTGGCGGCGGGCAGCCTCGTCGAGCGCGGCGGGGACGGCCCTGGGCAAGGCGCCGAGCGAATTGCCATCGAGGTAGATGACGCCATCGGGAAGGTCGAACAGGTCGCGGTAGCGGGCGAGCGGATCGACGCGATCGAGCGCGCGGGCATCGTCGTGGGTCATCGTGTCGTCTCCGCCGGCAGGTGCAGCGCCGCCTCGATCAACCGCCGGGTCTGCGTCCAGGCAGGGCTGCCGGGCGCGATCAGCTCGACATGGCCGGTGTCGGCGATGGTGTGGAGCGAGACCTTGTCGCCGGCTGCGCGCGCCCGGGCAACATAGTCGGTGGCGAAGCGCAGCGGGATGATCCGGTCTTCGGCGCCATTGACCAGCTGCTGGGGGACTCCAAGCGGCAGCAGCCGGGGCACCGAGGTGTCGGCGTAGGGATCGGCGCGATCCTTGCCGACCAGATCGGCGACGACATCGGTGCCGCAGCCATTGTCGGGGCTGGTGGCAGTGGCCTCGAGATCGGGTAGCCCGCCGAGGCTGATCACCTGGGGAATCGTCAGCGGATGGGCGCTGTGCAGCGGGCTGGTCGCCGGCAGCCGCGGCCGCGCGGCGAGCCACAAAGCAAGATGGCCGCCGGCGCTGTGACCGACCGCGACCAGGCGGCGCAGGTCGAGGCGGTAGCGCGGCGCGATGTCGCGGAGCTGGTCGGCCGCGGCGGCGGCGTCCGCGAAGGTGCCGGGATAGCCGCCGCCGGCACGATCGACGCCGCGATAGTCGATGTTCCACACCGCGATGCCGTGCTGGCGCAGGTCGTCAGCGGCCCAGTCCATCAGCTTGCGGTCGGCGATATGGGTCTGCCAGCAGCCGCCGTGGACCATCAGCACCACCGGAAACGGGCCGCGGCCGGCGGGCAGCCACAGGTCCGCCTGCTGCAGCGAGTCGGGGCCGTAGCTGAACGCGATGGCACCGGCCGGGCGGGGGCGGCTGGTGAGATCGGTCCAGGTGAGGGGCGGGGTAACGCGCTGGGTGACCGGCGGGGTGAGCTGCTGGGCGGGGGCGGTGGTGGCGGTCATGGCGGCGATCGTTATCAGGAGGGGATTGAGGCGCATGGTGACCTGCGTAGCGCGGCCGAGGGGTGGGGTGAATGGGGTTGGTGGGGGCGGCGGCTATCGGCCGGTTTAGATCGCGGCGTTCGCTGGCGAGCCGTCACCCGAGCGAAGGCTGATATCTCCCGGTGGTGGGACGAGGTCCGGCTGCCCGTCGCCGGCGCTGTTTGATTGCTGGGCCGACGCTGCTAGTGTTCCCGATATGGCCACCGACTTCAAGGACCCCCCGATCGGCATCCTCGACGAGCCGTTCGACAGTGCGCTGTCCGAGCGTTACCTCGTCTATGCCCTGTCGACGATCACCGCGCGCTCGCTGCCGGACGTCCGCGACGGGCTGAAGCCGGTGCACCGGCGGCTGCTGTGGGCGATGCGGCTGCTGCGGCTCGACCCGTCGCAGGGGTACAAGAAATGCGCGCGCGTGGTCGGCGACGTGATCGGCAAATACCATCCGCATGGCGACCAGTCGGTTTATGACGCGATGGTGCGGCTCGCGCAGACATTTTCGCTGCGTTACCCGCTGGTCGACGGCCAGGGCAATTTCGGCAACATCGACGGCGATAACGCCGCGGCCTATCGCTATACCGAGGCACGGCTGACGCAGGTTGCGATCGACCTGATGGACGGGCTCGACGAGGATGCGGTCAGCTACCGGCCGACCTACAATGGCGAGGATCAGGAGCCCGAGCTGTTCCCGGGGATGTTCCCCAATCTGCTCGCCAATGGCGCGAGCGGCATCGCGGTGGGCATGGCGACCAGCGTGCCGCCGCACAATGCCGCCGAGCTGCTCGATGCCGCGATCCTGCTGGTCGACCGGCCCGATGCGGACGATGCGGCGATCCTCAGCCACGTGAAGGGCCCGGACTTCCCCACCGGCGGCCTGGTGGTGGATCCGCCGGCGGTGATCGCCGAGAGCTATGCGACCGGGCGCGGCTCGTTCCGGGTGCGCGCGCGCTGGGCAATCGAGCGCGAGAAGGGCGGCGGCTGGCAGCTGATCGTCAGCGAAATCCCGTACGGCGTGCAGAAGGGCAAGCTGATCGAGCAGATCGCGGCGCTGATCAACGACAAGAAGCTGCCGATCCTCGCCGACGTCCGCGACGAATCCGATGCCGAGATTCGCGTGGTGCTCGAGCCGCGCAGCCGCACCGTCGACCCGCAGGTGCTGATGGACGGCTTGTTCCGGCTGACCGATCTCGAGACGCGGTTCAGCCTCAACTTGAACGTGCTCGACAAGGACCGCACGCCGCGGGTGATGAGCCTGCGCGAGGCGCTCGCCGCCTGGGTGGAGCATCAGTTCGTGGTGCTGCGCCGGCGCACCGAGCATCGCCTCGCCAAGATCGCTGACCGGATCGAGCTGCTCGACGGCTATCTGGTCGCCTATCTCAACCTCGATCGGGTAATCGAGATCATCCGCACCGAGGATGAGCCGAAGGCGGTGATGATGGACGAGTTCAGCCTCACCGATCGCCAGGCCGAGGCGATCCTCAACATGCGGCTGCGTTCGCTCAGGCGGCTCGAGGAATTCGAGATCAAGGGCGAGCGCGACAAGCTCGACAAGGAGCAGGCGACGCTCGCCGCCTTGCTTGCCGACCCCAAGAAGCAGCGCGCGCGGCTGAAGCGCGACATGGCCAAGATCCGCGACCGCTACGGGCTGGAGACGGTGCTCGGCGCGCGGCGGACGACGATCGAGGAAGCGGCGCCGACCCGCGATATCCCGCTGGAAGCGATGATCGAGCGCGAGCCGATCACGGTGATGCTGTCGCAGCGCGGCTGGATCCGGGCGATGAAGGGCCATGTCGACCTCGCCGGCGCCGAGACGCTGAAGTTCAAGGAGGGCGACGGGCCGGCGTTCGCGTTCCACGCCCAGACCACCGACAAATTGCTGCTCGCCGCCGAGAACGGGCGGTTCTACACGCTGGCGGCGGACAAATTGCCGGGCGGGCGCGGGTTCGGCGAGCCGGTGCGGGCGATGATCGATCTCGACGGCAGCGTGCCGGTGGTCGCCTTCCTTAACGCGCGCGCGCAGGAGAAACTGCTGATCGCGGCGAGCGACGGGCGCGGCTTTCTGGTGCCGGTCGCCGAGGTGATCGCCGAGACGCGCAAGGGCAAGACGGTGATGACGCCGCGGCCCGGCGCCAAGCTGATCGTGGTGCGGCCGGTCCGCGCCGATGCCGATTACATCGCGGCGGTGGGCGACAACCGCAAGTTCCTGGTGTTCCCGATCGCCGAGGTACCGGTGATGAGCCGCGGCCAGGGCGTCCAGCTCCAGCGCTTCCGCGAGGGCAGCCTGTCCGACACCACCGCCTTCGTGTTTGCCGAGGGGATGAGCTGGGCGATGGGCGGCGACAGCGGGCGGACGCGTACCGAGAGCGACCTGTCGCTGTGGCGCGCGGCGCGCGGCGCGGCGGGGCGGACGCCGCCGACCGGTTTCCCGCGCGACAACAAGTTCGGCTAAACCATGGCGAACAAGTTTGTCGGACTCTGCGGCAAGCTTTAGCCGGCATTAACATTCCGGCCCTAGGCCGGGGCTCATGGCCTCCGCCTCGACCGACGCGTTTCTGCCGCCGGACATCGATCCCGAGCTCCTGCAACGGAGCCTGGAGCTGGTGCCGATCCCGGCTGCGCATCTGTTGCAGAACGGCGGCACCCTGGATTTCGTCGCGATCAACCGCGCCTATCGGCTCGCCGGGCTCGGCATCGTCGCCGATCGATCGCCGATGCTGGCGATGCTGGGCCCGCGAATCACCGAGTTCCTGCGCTCGGACGACCTCCGGCTCGACTTCGACTGGTCGCTCGGCGAGACGATCGACTGCCGTTATTACCGGGTGACGCTGGCACGCACCGCGCTGGCGCAGCGCCACCGCTGCCAGATCACCTTCGTCGATCATACGCTGCAGGTCCATACCGAGCGCTCGCTGCGCCGCGAGATGACCACCGACAGCCTCACCGGGCTGCCCAACCGCGAGGGGTTCGGCGACCTGATCGAGGCGACGCAGGGCGGCCCCAGCCGCCACGCGGTGCTGGTGATCGATCTCGACCGGTTCGGCCGGCTCAACGCCTGCCTCGGAGGTCTCGCGGGCGACGAGCTGCTGATCACGGTGGCGCGGCGGATCAAGGGCGCGGTGCGCGCGAGCGACACGCTGGCGCGGATCGGCGGCGACGAATTCGGCATCCTGATGGCGATCGATGCCGAGGCGGAGGAGGCCGAGCAGCTCGCGGCGCGCATCCACCGCGCGCTCGCCGCGCCGTTCCGGCTCAGCGATTACGAGATCGGCGTGGAATGCTCGATCGGCATCGCCTTTGGCGGCGAGCGGATCGGCGACGCCGAGGAACTGATCCGCCACGCCCAGTTTGCGGTGAAGCGCGCCAAGACCAGCGGCCATGTCGAATCCTACCAGACCCGCGCCTTCACCATCGCCCGCGAGCAGTTCGCGATGGAGACGGCGCTGCGCCGCGCGATCGAGCAGCGCCAGCTGCGGCTGACGTTCCAGCCGATCCGCGATCTCGCCAGCGGTGCGCTGATCTCGTTCGAGGCGCTGGCGCGGTGGCGCGATCCCGATGGCCAGGAGCTGCAGCCGAGCGACTTCATCCCGGTTGCCGAAGAATCGGGGCTGATCGTGCCGCTCGGCCGCTGGGCGCTCGACGAGGCCGCGCGCGTGCTGGCGAGCTGGGACGCGGCGCTCGGCGGGCATTGCGGGGTCAAGCTTGCGGTTAACCTGTCGGCGATCCAGCTGCAGCGCGACGACATCGCGCCTGTGGTGGCGGCAGCGCTGACCGGCCATGGCCTCGCCGGCGACCGCTTCACGCTGGAGCTGACCGAAAGCGCGATCGTCACCGATCCCGACCGCATCGCCGGGATCATGCATGCGCTCAAATCGCTCGGCACGACGCTGGCGATGGACGATTTCGGCACCGGTTATTCGAACCTTGCCTATCTCCAGAAGCTGCCGATCGACATTCTCAAGATCGACCGCAGCTTCATTTCAGGGATGCTGGCCGACCGCGACAAGGTGGCGATCGTCCGCGCGATTCTCAGCCTCGCCCAGGCACTGGGGATGAAGACCACCGCCGAGGGGATCGAGAACATCGAGCTCGCCCAGACGCTGGCGGCGATGGGCTGCACCTTCGGCCAGGGCTATCTCTACGCTCAGCCGCTCGAGGCCGGCGACGCGCTGGCGATGGTCGCCGCGGCAAGAGCCTGAGCCACCGCGTCGTCGGCGAGCTGCTCGACGCGCGGCGCATCGGGAAATCCCTCGGCAATCCACGCCGTCTCGATTTGGCGTAGCACGGCGGCGACGTCCGGCCCCTTCCGCAGCCCTCGCCCGACCAGGGCACCGCCACCGATCGGCAGCGACGGCGGTTGCCAGTCGGCGATATCGGCGACATTCGCGCCAGCCAGCAACAGCCGATCGACCGCCGAGGCCGTGCCAACCCGATAGGCGAGCGCGCGGGCGCCTTCGCTGCCCAGGCCCTGGCTTGCGGCAACCAGCCGCTTGCGATCGTGATTGGAAAGCTTGAGCCGGGCGCCGACCGTTTCGGCGGCGGCGGCGGGAAGCAGCGCGGCAAGCCGGCGGATGGCATCGGGCGCGATCCCCGCCGCAGCCTCGCGCGCGGCAAGCGCGGCGAGCGGCGTGGCATCGGTGATTTCGGGGAGCACCGCGCGGAAGATGCCGCGCTCGATCATCAGCACGATTACCGGCACCGCGCGTGCAGCGACCAGCAGCTTGAGCAGTTCGGCGGCGATCCGCTCGCGCGACAGCGCCATCAGATCGTTGCTGCGCGCGGCACAGGCGGCGAGCCCGGCATCGTCGATCGCGTCGCCGAAGCGGGCGTGGAAGCGGAAGAAGCGCAGGATGCGCAGATGATCCTCGGCGATCCGCTGATAGGGATCGCCGATGAAGCGGACGCGGCGCGCGGCGAGATCGTCGATCCCGCCGAAATAGTCGAACAGCTGGCCCGACACCGGATCGGCATAAAGCGCGTTCATGGTGAAATCGCGCCGGGCGGCGTCCTCGCGCCACTCCTCGGTAAAGGCGACGACGGCGTGGCGACCATCGGTCGACACGTCGCGGCGCAGCGTCGTCACCTCGACCGGGCCCGAGGGCAGCACGGCGGTGACGGTGCCATGGGCAAGCCCGGTCGGCACCACCTTGATGCCGGCGGCCTGGATGCGGCGCATGCTCTCCACCGGCGCAAAGCTGGTGGCAAGATCGACATCGGCGGCGTCGATGCCGAGCAGGGTGTCGCGGACGATGCCGCCGACATAGCGCGCGCCACCCGCACCGCCATCCAGCGCGGCGACGAGCGCGGCCAGGCCCTCATGGCCGGCGAGGCCGGCTAACGGCAGCGTGGCCGGGGTGCTCAGGCCCATGGCAGCCGCCGCGACAGATTGACGATCATTGCCGCGGTCGCCCCCCAGATCCGCCGATTTTCCCATAGAATCTCGACATAATGGCGTTCCAGACCCTGCCAGGTGGCGGAGGCGGCGCGGTGATTGGCGGGATCGAGCAGGAAGTCGAACGGCACCTCGAAGACGCTGGCGACTTCCGCCTCGCTTGGGCGCAGCACCAGATCGGCGGGCACGACGCCGATCACAGGCGTCACGGTGTAGCCGGTCACCGTCCGGTAGGGATCGACAGCGCCGATCACCTCGACCGCGCTCGGTGGCAGGGCGATTTCCTCGTCCGCCTCGCGCAGCGCCGCCTGGATCACCGACTCGCCGGGATCGATCCGACCACCGGGGAAGGCGACCTGGCCGGCGTGGCGCCGCAACGTTTCGGTGCGCTGGGTGAGGATGACGCCGGGCCGTTCCGAATCGGTGATGGCAACGAGTACGGCGGCCGGGGTCATGGCGTCATGCGGGCGATCGTCGCCGTCGCGCAGGTCACCGGCGAGCAGGACGGGATCGGTCTGCCGCCCCCGCTCCAGCGCGAGGGCAAGGCGTTCGGCAAGCGTCATGCGGCCGCCAGCGGAAAGAACAGGCCGCCGCTCCAGACCCCCGGGGTCGCGTCGCCGTCAGCCTCGAGCGCCTGGTCGACCAGCTCGTAATAAACGGCCCGCGTGACCAGTGCTTCGAGTCCGCCGCGGACGTGGAGATAGGGACGGGGGCCATCGTCGCCCTGCTCGACGCGCAGCGCATGGTCAGGCCCGGCGTTGACGAGGTCGCCGGTGTTGAGGCGGAAGGTGAGCGAGGCGGCCTTGCCCGCGCCATCGACCTTGAGCTCGACCGCGACAAAGGCGGCATCCTCGACAAGGATGTCGAGCTTCTCGACCGGGGTGACCAGCACATGGCTGCCATCGGACTCGCGGCGGAGCACGGTGGCGAACAGCCGGACCATCGCCTCGCGACCGATCGGCGCACCCTGATGATACCAGGTGCCGTCGCGCGCGATGCGCATCTCGCTGTCGCCGCAGCGCGTCGGGTTCCACTGATCGACCGGCGGCAGCCGCCGCTCGGCAACCAGCGTGGCGATCTGCGCGAGGCTGAGGGTGGCGAGATCGGGCAGCTCGTCCATGGGCATCCGCGGCGACTAGGCGGCGGCGGCGGGCGCGTAAACCCTTGTCGCCCGCGAGCGGTGCCGCCGCTGGCGCTCATCCGCTCGTGTTGGGCGTTGTCCCGTCTCGCCGCCGGTTCGGCACCAGGTCGTTCAGCCAGGCTCGGCCGAACGGCTCTCGAAGGCTCAGCCCACCACCGCCGCGACTCGCGGGCCGAGCAGGCCGGTGGCGGCCGGTACCTGGTCGCCGCGGGCGAGCAGGCGACGACGCTCGACCGGGCCGGGCAGCCGCCAGCCGGCGGTGCGCGCCGCGGTGAAGCCGAAGAAGCGACCGTAATATTCGGGATCGCCGATCAGCATCATCGCGCCGTCCTCGCCGCCCGCCGTAGCCGCGTCGAGCGCCGCGGCCATCAGCCGCCGGCCCAGCCCATCGCGCTGGCGATCGGGCGCAACCGCGACCGGACCGATCATCACCAGCGGATAATCGTGGCCATCGTCGCCATGGAAGGTGATCGGCCAGCATTGCACCGTGCCTATCAACTTGCCCGAATCGATCGCGCCGAGGCTGAGGGCGGGGAGGGCGGCGCCGTCGCCGCGGACCTTATAAGCAGTGCGGCCGCGGCGGTCGGTGCCGAAGGCATGATCGAGCAGCGCTTCCACTGCGTCGGGCGGCACGGTGCTCAGGGGCACGAAGTCGATCACGGTCACGTATTCCTCTGGGCCCGGGCCGCGCCCCTTAGCGTGCGGACCGGGGATGGCAAGGGGAATGGGAGGGGAGGCGTATGCGGCTTATCCTCGACATCGTCACCCCAGCGCAGGCTGGGGTTTCTTGCCGCTGCCATGGTGCGCTTGCCGCGGAAGATCCGGCGTTGGCCGGGATGACGGCCGGGAGGTGAGGACGGGGGCATTGGCCGTGCCGCACGCCGCTGTTTCCCTTCGTGGGGAAATCGCTAAAGGCGCGGGGCATGGACGACAGCCTTCAGCTCGAGGTGCATGACCTGGAGGTTCAGGTTCTCACCGGTATCTACTCGGAAGAGACCCATTTGCCGCAGCCGCTGCGGATCTCGTTGACGGTTGACCTGGTGTGCCCGCGCCAGTTCCTGCCCGATACGCCGCTCGGAGCGTCAAAAAACTATCTCGATCTCAAGCATGCAGCAACTACGGCGCTGCCCGAGGGCGTGCATTTTACCCTGATCGAGGGCGTCGCCGACCATATCTGCGAGACGCTGTTCCTCGCTGATGCGCGCGTGCTGCGGGTGAAGGTGAAGATCATCAAGCTCGCGATCGCCGAGGCCGGCGAATCGATCGGGATCACGCTGGTGCGTCACCGCCGCTGATGCGGATCGATGTTTGCCCCGGCGATGACGTTGCGGCGCTGGTGCGGGCCGATGGCCCTGAGTCGCTGGTGATCGTCATCGCTGCCGGCGACTCGTCGCTGTGGCTCGCCCAGGCCAAGGCGGCGATCGCGCCGCTGGCGATCGAGCAGGCGCCGGGCCGGCGGATCAACGCGGTGATCGCCGGCGCCGGCGCGGCGGTCGCCGATGTCGATGCCGCCGCGGCGTTTCTGGAGGCCGCCGGATCGACGACCGGGCAATTGCTCGCGGTCGGCGTCGCCTCAGCCGACTGAGCGAGTCCGCCCGCAGCGGCCGAGCGAGGCGAGCACGAAGGCATAATCCTCCGCCGCGACCGCGGCGTCGTCGGCGCTGAGCGAGGCGATGGCATGCTCGGGGAGGCGCGCGGGCAGCGAGCAGGCGAGGCGATACCAGAGCAGCGTATCGGGCGCCGGCGGCGCTGCGGCCTCGTCGACGATCTCCGACAGCGCCACCGCCCAGCGGGTCTGCTCGCCGGGGCGGCGCAGCACGCTGAGCGATACCGGCGCGCCATTGCCGGTGGAGAGGAACAATTGTGTCTCGCCCTCGCCGGGCAGCGCGCCGGGCACGTGGAAGGCGTTGTTGATCCCGGTGATGGTTGGCGGCGCATCGGCGGCGACCAGCTCGCGGGCGATGCGGCGGACGCGCTGGTCGGCCTCGGGGCTCCAGGCGAGCTGTGCGTCGGGGGCGACCAGCTGGACCTGGCCGGGCGTGGCGGCGACCGGACGCGCGAAGATCAGCACCCGGGCCTTCTTATATTTGGGCATGCGTCCGGTCGCGTCGGGCGCGGCATCGAGCAGATAGCCGATCCGCGGCGGCAGGCCGCCGGCGCCGCGCACCAACGCCGCGACGTCGGCTTCGACATAATAGCGGGTGTGGCCGGGGGCGACGCCGGCGGCATCGGCGCCCTTGAGCGTCACCGTCGAGCGGACGGTTGCGTCGGCGATCACCGGCGCGGCGAGAATCAGGTCGGCGAGATCGGCATAGCCGGGGCCCGCGACGACGGCACTATTTGTGCGCGGCGGCGCGGGTAGCTGTGCCAGAGCGGGAACGGATAGTGCTGCCAGCGCAGCGGCAACAATGGGGCAAAATCGCGGCATCATGCTGATTGCGCTACCGCGGACAGGCTGAACGATACAGAAATAAATCTGTCTTCAGACGATTGTACGTTTGTTGCGTCCGACAAAGCGTTTGCGTGTAACCGAGCCGGGCGGTAGGACTGAAGGGCCTGCCACCCCGGCGTTGCCGAGGCAGCGGTCTGTGCGCGTCCAACCCCGGGGCGCGCCAAGAGACCACGAATTTAGGGAGTGTCGTTGCTGAATGGCCTATGCTGACCAGAAGATGTCCGGTGGCAAGGTGGTCGCGATCGTCATCGTCGCGCTTATCCACGCTGTGCTGGGCTATGCCTTCATCTCGGGCCTCGCGTACCAATACGTGAAGAAGGCCCAAGAAAAGCTTAATACGTTCGACGTGGAGGAGCCGCCTCCCCCGCCGCCGGACGAACCACCGCCCCCGCCTCCGCCCGACACGCCGATGACGCCGCCACCCGTGGTGTCGCCGCCGCCGATCGTGCAGAATCCGAACCCGCCCCCCGTGGTGATCCAGACGGTGGCAACGCCGCCGCCCGCGATCAACATGACGCCGATCGCTGCGCCTCCCGCGCCGCCGGCGCCGCCGGCTGCTCCTCCTGCTCCTCCCCGGGCAGCGGTGGGTGTGTCGCCGAAGGGCAATCCGGGCTCGTGGTTCACCAACGACGATTATCCGCCTGCCGCGCGTCGCGCCCAGGCAGAGGGTCGCGTCACGGTGGTGCTCAACATCGATCCCAGCGGCCGCGTCGCGGACTGCCGGGTGACGTCGGGCAGCGGCAATGCGGATCTGGATACGGCAACGTGCAGCCTCGCCAAGCGTCGTGGTCGGTTCAACCCGGCCAAGGACACCAACGGAACGGCGATCGCCTCCACGACCACCTTGCCGGGTATCCGCTGGCAGCTTGAAAACTGATCTTGAAAGGTGCTCCGGCCGTGGGCCGGGGCGCCGCTTCCGAACGAACGAGAGGGATTAACCTAAGATGCTCACCACCATTCTCGCCGCGGCCGGCGCGGCGGCAGGCAAGGCCAACAACCCATATGGCCTTGGCTCCGCGCTCAAAGAAGGCGGCCTCATCTCGCAGACCGTGTTCACGATCCTGGTGATCTTCTCGATCACCTCCTTCTACATCCTGTTCTCGAAGCTGTTCGAGCAGCAGAAGATCATGAACCAGGCCAAGCGCGTGCGTCAGGGCTTCTGGAACTCGGCCAACCTGCGCGAGGGTTCGGCCAAGCTCGAGAAGAACTCGGCCTACAAGCAGATCGTTGACGACGGTCTCGCAGCCCAGGACCAGCATGCCAAGCTGACCGATCCGGTCGAGGCGCATGACTGGCTGCACGGCTCGCTGGCGCGTTCGGAAGCCGCGATCAACTCGAAGCTGGGTGGCGGTCTCGCCTTCCTCGCGACGGTGGGTTCGGTGGCACCGTTCATCGGTCTGTTCGGTACCGTGATCGGCATCTACCGCGCGCTGATCAAGATCGGTGCGGCTGGCCAGGCGTCGATCGACACGGTCGCCGGCCCGGTCGGTGAGGCACTGATCATGACCGCGCTCGGTCTGGTCGTCGCGGTTCCGGCCGTGCTCGCGTTCAACTGGCTGCAGCGCCGCAACAAGTCGATCGCAGAGGACCTGTCGGCCTTCTCGAACGACGTGCTCGGCTACCTGGCCTCGGGCGGCGCTGTCCGTCCGTCGATCGGCGCGCCGACCAAGGCGCCGGTGAAGGCTACGTCGACCACCACTGCCGGTCAGACCGGTGGCGTGACGTCGACCCGCGCATAAGACGACTCATGGGGCCGCCGGCGACGGTGGCCCCATCAGCTGCCCTCTGAGGGGCGGCGACGATGAATGGATAGGATAGCTCGCACATGGCGATGAGCGCTGCTGGGGATAACCCCGATAAACCGATGTCGGACATCAACGCGACGCCGCTGGTCGACGTCATGCTGGTGCTCCTCATCATCTTCCTGATCGCGGTGCCGGTGGTGGTGCAGGCGGTGAAGCTCAAGCTTCCCGACGTGCGCTTCGACCCAACCACGACCAAGCCCGAGAATGTGTCGCTGTCGGTGACGCAGAACGGCGCCGGCGGTTGTGCCGTCTATTGGGGCACCGCACCCGTCAACAGCAAGGAACTGCTCGATCGGGCGGTCGCCAAGCTAAAGGCGGAGATCGATCGTCAGGGCGGCGTCGGCAACCCCGATCTCGAACTGCCCGAGGCGCACATCCGCGGCGACGTCAATACGCCGTACAAGTGCATCGGCGGGACCATCTACACGATGCAGATGGCCGGGTTCGCCAAGGTCGGCTTCATTTCCGAACCGCCCCCGGGCGGCGGCTGAGCTGATCAGGCGAGAACAGCTGCGGCACATCAGGAGTAATTTGATATGGCAATGAGTGGAGGGTCGGACGACGGCGAACCCATGATGGAAATGAACATGACGCCGTTGATCGACGTCTTGCTCGTGCTCATCATCATGTTCATCATCACCATCCCGATCCAGACGCACGCGGTGAAGGTCGACCTCCCGGTCAACGATCCGCGTCAGGTGAAGCCGCCGGTGGATGCGCAGAAGAACAAGGTCACGATCGACGCCGCCGGCACCGTGTCGTGGAACGGCGCACCGGTCGACGAGGTGACGTTGCGCCAGTATCTTGACACGTCGACGGCGATGAACCCCGAGCCGGAGCTTCATTTCCAGCCCGACCCGACCGCCCGCTACGAGGTGGTCGATCGCACGCTGGCGGTGATCAAGCGGTCCAACGTGACCAAGCTCGGCTTCATCGGCAACGAGCAGTATCGCAACGACTTCTAAGTCACGCGACACTGAGTATCAGCGATGATGGGCGGTCCTTCGGGGCCGCCCTTTTTTTCGTGCCTGCCGTCCCGACGCCGCACCGGCCGAAGGGTGACCGGCGCAGGATGGAATCCGCTTGCTGCCATGTCTCGAAAGTGACACATCAGTGTCACAAAAACGAAACCTTCCGGTAACGGCGGGTGCAGCAAGGAGTTGGTGCAATGCGCATTGGGACCCATGCAGCGGTATTGGCCGCCGCCGGTTTTGCCGTCCTCGGCGGCACGGTGGCCGCAGCCCAGTCGATGGACCGCAACGGCTATCAGGCCATCGTCGCGGGCAATTACTCGCACGCCGCCAAGCAGCTCGAAGCCGAGCGGCGGATCTACCCCGACCGCCCCGAGCTGATGCTCAACCTCGCGACAGCCTATGCCCAGGCTGGTCGGGCCGACGAGGCGCGGGCCCTATATCGCGCCGTGCTCCGCCAGCCGGCGCTCGACATGGATGTGATGTCCGGCGACACCGTCTCGTCGCACGCGGTCGCGACGCGCGGGTTGGCGCGGCTGGACGATATCGAGCAGGCAGCGCGCTGACGCGAGGGGTGAGTCCGGCTGCTGGGTTCGGCCGGGTCAGCTCATCGGCTAGCCGGCTGTCGTCTGTGCCGGAGAGACAATAACGCCAAGGCAGGCGCCGGCGCTTCTGCCGGCCTGACGATCCAGAGGCAGCGAGCGGCTGCCGGAGTCATTTACAGGCGGGGAAGCGTAACGCCCTGCTGGCCCATATATTTGCCGGCACGATCGGCATAGCTGATCTCGCACGGCTCGTTGCCCTGCAGGAACAGGAACTGGCAGGCGCCTTCGTTGGCGTAGATCTTGGCGGGTAGCGGCGTGGTGTTGGAGAATTCCAGCGTGACATGGCCTTCCCAGCCGGGCTCGAGCGGCGTCACGTTGACGATGATCCCGCAACGCGCATAGGTCGATTTGCCGAGGCAGATCACCAGCACGTCGCGCGGTACCCGAAAATATTCCACCGTCCGAGCGAGCGCGAAGCTGTTGGGCGGGATGATGCAGCAATCGGTCTTGCGGTCGACGAAGCTGTTGGCGGCGAAATCCTTCGGATCGACGATCACGCTGTCGATGTTGGTGAAGACCTTGAATTCGTCGGATACCCGCGCGTCATAGCCATAGGATGACAGGCCGTAGCTGATCACGCCGTCGCGCTTCTGGCCGTCGACGAACGGCTCGATCATGCCGGTGGCGAGCGACTGTTCGCGAATCCAGCGATCGGACAGGATGGACATTGCGGGCTCCCTTTCGGCGTGGGTCTTTGCCCGGATCGGGAGAGAGGGCAAGTATCAGCGGTAGAGCGGTGTCACGTCGGCTAGACCGTCACCCCAGCGGAAGCTGGGGGGCTCGCGTCGCATCTGTCGTGCGCCGCCGCGCGGAATCTCAGCTTTTCGTTGGGTTGACGATTACGGGGCGCTGGGAGCTCTCAGTGCGGTCTTCACCCGATCCCGAGGTCGGCAGGGCCAAACGCAGCGGGCAGCAATTCGGACAAGCGGTAGCTGGTTATAACGTCGCCCTCGGCGGCGCCGCAGTGGATGGGGAGATCGCGGCCGCCCAGTTGAGCAGCCTCGTTGATCACCTGCCGGCAGCGGCCGCAGGGGCTGACCGGGACAGTGCCGGTGGCGCGGCCGTCTGCGTCCATCGCGCCGCCGATCACGCCGATCGCGACGATCTCGCGCAGACGGCCGGCGGCACTGGCGGTGGCGATCGCTACCGTTTCGGCGCAGAGCGACAGGCCGTAGCTCGCATTCTCGACATTGGCGCCGGTGATCAGGGTGCCGTCAGCCATCAGCAGCGCGGCACCGACGGCGAAGCGCGAATAAGGTGCATGGGCGTGGAGCGCGGCGGCGCGGGCGGCGTCGACCAAGCGGCGCGCGTCGGCGCCGAAGCCGGCATCGGTGTTCGTGTCGATCTTGTTCATGGTGCCACTACGTCCCAATTCACCGGTCCCTCGATACCGTCGATGTGGCGGAAGTCGCTCGCGCGCCACATCCGCCACGGCCGCGCTGCATAGGTCGGCGCGAACACATTGGCGATTGCCCAGGTCGGGCGGTCGATCGCGGCGGAGAGCTGGTAGGCGGACTCCACGGTCTTGGCGATGCGCAGCATCACCGGCTTGCGGGTGTGGGTTTCCACCATCCGCACGAAGCGCTGCAGCTCGCCGACCAGCACGGCGCGGTCCGGGCGCGCGGTGCAATCATCGTGGAAGCTGACGTCGACCGCGGTGGGCAGCGCATCGGCGCTACGCGGCACGAAGGCGTTGAAGGCGTTGGCCTGGTCGCTCGCCGCCTGGCAGAGCGAATAGATGTGGACCGCGCCGCGCCGCAGCCCGGCGTCGGGCAGCGCCGCCCAGTTGGTCTCGAAGCCGGGATCGCGGCGGTCGGCGCCCGAGGTCGCGACCAAATAGGCGAAGTCGGCGCCGCGGGCGCGCACCGTGCCCCACTCAATCTCGCCCGGATTCTCGCCAAGGTCGATGCCCTGGAGCGGATATTGCTTGGTGGCGGGGTGCCAGTCAATCGCGACGCTCCAGCCGGCGATGCCGAGCAGGCCGAGGCCGCCGAGGATGCCCGCCGCCTTGAGGATGCCATAAGCCATGGTCAGCCCCTCAGCCGCGCAGGTGCAGCACGCACAGCAGCGTAAACAGGCGCCGCGCGGTATCGAAATCGACCTCGATCTTGCCGGCGAGCCGCGCCTGGAGCAATTCGGCCGCCTCGTTGTGGACGGCGCGGCGGGCCATGTCGATCGTCTCGATCTGTTGGGGGGAGGCGGCGCGGATCGCCTGATAGTAGCTGTCGCATATCGCGAAATAATCCTTGATCGGGCGGCGGAAACGCCCGAGCGCGAGCACCAGCGTCTCGATGTGCGTGCGGTCCTCGCGGTACATGTGGATGCCGAGCCGGCCTTCCTCCGATTCAAGCTTGATCCGGTACGGACCGGCATAGGCATCGGGGGTGGGGCGCTGCGGCGCGAAGTGATTGCCCTCGATCAAGTCGAAGATCGCGATCCGGCGCTCCTGCTCGATGTCGGCCGAGCGCCAGCCGAGGCTGTGTTCGTCCAGTTCGACGTCGATGATCCGCGGATCGGCCATCGCCGGTCGATAGCGAGCCGCCACGAGACTGTCACTTATCCCCATCATTCCACCGCAGCGCGGGTTGAGCGAACCGGCCGCCCGCGCGTAAGACCCGGGACATGGCCACACTTGCATTCCCCACGCCGGCGGCTCCCGCCGAAGCACCTCAATTGCCCCGCAACGTCGAGGCGGAGGCCGCGATGCTCGGCGCCATGATGATCGACAACCGCCTTGCCGACGATCTCGTCGACCGGCTGGAGCCGGTGCATTTCTTCGAGCCGCTGCACGGCCGCGTCTTCGCCGCGATCAAGACGCTGCGCGCCAACGACATGCTGGCGACGCCGGTGACGCTGCGGCCGATGTTCGAGGCCGACGAGGCGATGAGGGAGCTGGGCGGGCCCGGCTACCTCGCCAGCCTGACGGGCTCTGGCGCCGGGCTGATCGGCGCGCGCCAGTTCGCGCAGCAGATCTACGATCTCGCCATGCTGCGCGCGCTCGTCACTGTCGGGCGCACGCTGGTGGAGCGCGCGATGGACACCTCGGAGGAGGTCAATCCGCGCAGCCAGATCGAGCAGGCCGAGGAGGAATTGTACAAGGTCGCCGGCGACGGCGCGACCGAGAGCCAGACCAAGACCTTTGCCCAGGCGACCACCGCGGCGGTGAAGATGGCCGAGCGGGCGCTCAACTCGGGCGGCAATCTGTCGGGCGTCACCACCGGGCTCGACAGCATCAACGCCAAGATCGGCGGCATGCACCATTCGGATCTGATGATCCTTGCCGGCCGCCCGGGCATGGGCAAGACGTCGCTCGCCACCAACATCGCGTTCAACGCCGCGCGGCGCTGGATGCGTGACATGGCCGACGGCATCGCGCCCAAAGACTCGGTGGGTGCCAAAGTCGCTTTCTTCAGCCTCGAGATGAGCGCCGACCAGCTGGCGACGCGTATCCTCGCCGAGCAGGCGCGGATCAGCTCCGAATCACTGCGCATGGGCAAGATCAGCAAGGCCGAGTTCGGCCAGCTTGCCGCCGCCGCGGCCGAGCTCGAGAATTTGCCGCTGTTCATCGACGACACCGGCGGCCTCTCGATCAGTGCGCTACACACCCGCGTTCGCCGGCTGCAGCGGCGCCACAACAACGAGATCGGGCTGGTGGTGGTCGATTACCTGCAGCTGCTCTCGGGCAGCGGCAAGGGCGGCAACGAGAATCGCGTGCAGGAGATCTCCGAGATCAGCCGCGGTTTGAAGACGCTGGCCAAGGACATGAACGTGCCGGTGCTGGCACTGTCGCAGCTCAGCCGTGCGGTCGAGCAGCGCGAGGACAAGACGCCGATGCTCTCCGATCTGCGCGAATCGGGGTCGATCGAGCAGGACGCCGACATGGTGTGGTTCGTGTACCGCGAGGATTATTACGTCGCGTCGAAGGAGCCCAAGCGGCCGACCGAGGGCGACAGCGCCAAGATCTTCGAGGATCATGCCGCTTGGGCGACCGAGATGGAGCGGGTCTACGGCCTCGCCGAGCTGATCGTCGCCAAGCAGCGCCACGGCGCGACGGGCAAGGTGCGGATGAAGTTCGATCCGACGATCACGCGCTTTTCGGATCTGGCGGAATATTGAGCGGGCCCGTGCTCCTGCGGTGGCGGGAGCACGAGCAGGAGCACGAGCAGGGAGCGATCAGCCCAGCGCGGCTTCATAGCCGTCCGGCTTGAAGCCGACGAGCAGCGTCTCGCCGTGTTCGAGCACCGGGCGTTTGATCATCGACGGGTTGGCGAGCATCAGCGCGATCGCCTTGTCGCGGTCGATCGCGGTCTTGTCGGCGTCGGGCAGCTTGCGGAAGGTGGTGCCGGCGCGGTTGAGCAGCGCCTCCCAGCCGAGCCGGTCTGCCCAGCCGGCGAGGCGCGCAGGATCGATCCCGGCAGTCTTATAGTCGTGAAAGTCATAGCCAAGGCCGCGGCCGTCCAGCCAGCCGCGGGCCTTCTTGATCGTGTTGCAATTCCTGATGCCGTACATGGTCATGGTCATCGGCACGTCTCTCCCGTTGATCGATGGAACAGTGGCCTCAGCCTGCGCGGGCCCGGCTGCGCAACGACAGGCAATAGCCTAGCGTCACGATCAGGCCGCCGCCAACCGCGGCGCAGCCGCCGGTCACGGCGACCGGAATGGGAGCGAACGCCCAGAGCCCGGCATAGACGAGCCCGCTCAACACCAGTGACCAGCCCGTCACCCGGCGCAACTGCCGCGCGCAGGCGCTCGGGACGAACCTTTTGGGCATGCGATTGCCCATCCAGGCGATCATCAGGCCATTGAGGCCGATCACCAGCCGCGTCACCGTGTCGCCATCGACATAGCCGAGGTGGCGCGCGAGACTCGCGGCCAGCGCCGTCGCGACGATGCCACCGGCCCAGGCCAAACTTCCGACGATTTCCCTGTTCATCGTACCGCCTCCTTGGCGGGCGCCGACGTCTCGACGCCGGACCCGAACGACCCGATGAAGCCGAGCAGCGCTTCCTCGAGCACCGACAGCTTCAGATGATAGAGCACCGATTTGCCGACCTTCTCGGCGTGCACCAGATCGGCCTCCTTGAGCAGCGCGAAGTGCGCCGACATGGTAGGCTTGGAAACGTCGAATTGATCGCTCAGCGCTCCCGCGCTCAACGGTCCCTGGCGCAGCAGCTGCAGCACCCGGCGGCGGGTCGGATCGGACAAGGCCTTGAACACCTGGCTCATGATTCGATAATTAGCAAAACGACGAATTGAGTCAAGCCGCGCCGGCGATCGGGTGGTGGCGTGACGCCGGGAACGGGATTACCAGCGTCACATGACGAGCCATCCTTTCCATTCGATCCACGCCCATGGCCTGGTCCGCGTCGCGGCGGCGACGCCGCTCGCGAGCGTCGGCGATACCGCGGCCAATGCCGCGGCGACAATCGCGCTGGCGCAGCGCGGTGCCGAGCGTGGTGTCGACCTGATGGTGTTCCCCGAGCTCAACCTCACCTCCTATGCGCTCGACGACCTGCACCTGCAGGCGGCGCAGCAGGCGGCGACCGAGGCGGCGCTGGCGGCGGTGGCGGCGGCGAGCGAGACGCTGGCGACGGTGTTGCTGGTCGGCGCGGCGCTGGTGCGCAACGGGCGGCTGTACAATTGCGCCGTCGCGATCGCACGCGGGCGAATCCTCGGCGCCGTCCCCAAGAGTTTCCTGCCCAATTATCGCGAATTCTACGAGAAGCGCTGGTTCGCCGCCGGGGTGGGGCTGACCGGGCTCGAGATCGAGATCGCCGGGCAGACCGTGCCGTTCGGCACCGACCTGGTGTTTGCCGCGAGCGACCTGCCGGGCTTCGTGTTCCACGCCGAGATTTGCGAGGATTATTGGGCGCCGACACCGCCGTCGACCGCCGGTGCGCTCGCCGGGGCGACGATCTGCTGCAACCTGTCGGCATCCAACATCGTGATCGGCAAGGCGCGCGAGCGGATGATGCTCGCGGCGTCGCAATCGGCGCGGGCGATGTGCGCCTATGTCTATTCGGCGGCGGGGCCGGGAGAGAGCACCACCGATCTCGCCTGGGACGGGCAGGGCTTCGTCCACGAACTCGGCGAGCTGCTCGTCGAGTCGCGGCGGTTCGTGCAGGAGCCCGAGCTGGCGATCGCCGACGTCGATGTCGGCCGGCTGGTCCAGGAGCGGCTGCGCACCGGCACCTTCAACGATGCCGCGCGGGCCGCCGGCGATCCGGAGACGCGGTTCCGCCGGATCGGTTTCGCGCATCAGCCGGGTTTCGGCGATATCGGGCTCGAGCGGGCGATCCGGCGCTTCCCGTTCGTGCCCAACGATCCCGCCAAGCGCGACGCGGACTGTTACGAGGCGTTCAACATCCAGGTGGAGGCGCTCGCCAAGCGATTGGCGGCAACACGGGCGCAGACGATCGTGATCGGCGTCTCCGGCGGGCTCGATTCGACCCATGCGTTGATCATCGCCGCCAAGGCGATGGACCGGCTGGGGCGGCCGCGCGGGGACATCCTCGGCTTCACCATGCCGGGGTTCGCCACCGGCGACACCACCAAGGGCAACGCCTGGGCGCTGATGCGCGCGCTCGGCTGCACGGCCGAGGAGATCGACATCCGCCCGGCGGCGCAGCGGATGCTCGAGGACATGGATCACCCGTTCGGGCGCGGCGAGCCGGTGTATGACGTCACCTTCGAAAATGTGCAGGCGGGGCTGCGCACCGATTATCTGTTCCGCCTCGCCAATCAGCGCGGCGGCATCGTGCTCGGCACCGGCGATCTTTCCGAGCTGGCGCTGGGCTGGTGCACCTATGGCGTGGGCGACCAGATGAGCCATTATGCGGTCAACGCCGGCGTGCCCAAGACGCTGATCCAGTTCCTGATCCGCTGGTGCATCCGCACGCGCCAGTATGACGACGAGACCAACCGGGTGCTGGATGGCATCCTCTCGACGGAGATCTCGCCCGAGCTGGTACCGGCGGATGCCAGCGGCGCGCTGCAGAGCACCGAATCGATGATCGGCCCCTATGCGCTCAACGACTTCTTTGCCCATTATGTGATTCGCCACGGCATGGCGCCGTCGGCGATCGCCTTCCTGGCATGGCACGCCTGGCGCGACGTGGCGGCGGGCGCCTGGCCGGCCGATTTTCCCGCCGATGCCCGCGTCGCCTACGACCTGCCGACGATCAAGCACTGGCTGGAGCGGTTCCTCACCCGCTTCTTCCAGCTCAGCCAGTTCAAGCGCTCGGCGATCCCCAATGGCCCCAAGGTCTCGGCGGGCGGGGCGCTCAGCCCGCGCGGCGACTGGCGGGCGCCGTCGGATGGCACCGCGGCGGCGTGGCTCGACGAGTTGCGGTGGACCGTACCGTAACGTCTTGCGCTGGCGCGCGGCGGAGCGCATTGTGAAGCTCTGATGACACCGCCTCCCCGGGATGGCTCACGCGATCGCCGGATCGAGGACCCATCTAATCTGTATCTGATCCACCCCGCGTCGCACGCACTGCTGCCGCTTGCATTGGCGCGTGGCATCTCGGCCAATACGGTGTCGGTGATCGGGCTTTGCTGCGGCGTCGCCGCGGCGATCGCTTATGCGAACTGGCAGGCGCACCCGGCGCTGGCGCTGGTCGGGCTGGTGTGTTCGGTCGCTTGGCTGGTCGCCGACGGGCTGGACGGGATGATCGCGCGCGCGACCAAGACCGCCAGCGCGCTCGGCCGCGCGCTCGACGGGCTGTGCGACCATGGCGTGTTCGCGCTGATCTATATCTCGCTGGCCGCCTCGATCGGGACGCTCGAGGCCTGGGTGCTGACGATCCTCGCCGGCATCGCCCATGCCGTGCAGTCGAGCCTCTACGAGGGCGAGCGTGCGCGCTTCCACCGTCGCGTCCGTGGCCAGGCGCTGGTGGTGCCGCCACAGCCAAATGGCCCGTGGCTGGTGAGGCTCTACGACAGCGTCGCCGGCAGCCTCGATCGCGTCGCCATCCCGTTCGAGCGCCGCCTTGCCGCCAGCGCCGATCCGGTCGAGACCGGCCGTCTGTACGCCGAGCGTGCGGTGCCGGTGATGCGTTTCCAATATCTCCTCACCGCCAACATGCGGGTGTGGGTGATCTGCCTGTCATGCCTGATCGGCAATCCCCGCCTGTTCTGGTGGTTCGAGATCCTCCCGCTGACCGCCGTCGCGGCGATCGGCATCAGCAGACATCGCGCCGTCGAACGCAGCTTCGTGCACGCCGACGCCCGCACCTCCATCTTCTTTTCAAGCGAACAGGGTCATTCATGAAGAGCATCAATGTCGCCATTGTCGGCATCGGTAATTGCGCGAGCTCGCTCGTCCAGGGTCTCGAATATTACAGCGAAGGTCGCAACGACCAGGTCGGGCTGATGCATTGGGAAGTCGCGGGCTATAAACCCAGCGACATCAAGGTCGTCGCCGCCTGGGACGTCGATACGCGCAAGGTGGGTAAGGACGTCGCCGAGGCAATCTTCGCCAAGCCCAATTGCACCGCGGTGTTCGCGCCGAACGTTGCCGCGACCGGCACGATCGTGCGCATGGGCGCGGTGCTGGACGGCGTCGCCGAGCATATGGCCGACTACAAGGAAGAGCGCACCTTCGTCGTCGCCAATGACGCGCAGCCGAGCAAGGAGGACATCGTCCGCCAGCTCCGCGAGAGCGGCGCCGACGTGCTGATGAACTATCTGCCGGTCGGCAGCCAGGAAGCCACCGAATTCTACGCCGAATGCGCGATCGAGGCGGGCGTTGCCTTCGTCAACAACATCCCGGTGTTCATCGCCTCCAACCCGGTGTGGGCGAAGAAGTTCGAGGATGCCGGCGTCGCGATCATCGGTGACGACATCAAAGCACAGCTCGGCGCAACCATCGTCCACCGTGTGCTGACCGACCTGTTCGCCAAGCGCGGCGTCAAGCTCGATCGCACCTACCAGCTCAACACCGGCGGCAACACCGACTTCCTCAATATGTCCAACCATCGCCGGCTGGAATCGAAGAAGATCTCGAAGACCGAAGCGGTGCAGTCGGTCGCGGCGGAGCGGATGGACGACGACAACGTCCACATCGGCCCGTCGGACTATGTGCCGTGGCAGAATGACAACAAGGTCTGCTTCCTGCGCATGGAAGGCCAGCTGTTCGGCGGCGTGCCGATGAACCTGGAACTGCGCCTGTCGGTGGAGGACAGCCCCAATTCGGCCGGGGTCGCGATCGACATGATCCGTTGCGCCAAGATCGCACGCGACCGCGGCATCTCGGGCGTGATCGACCCCGCCTCGGCCTATTTCTGCAAGCATCCGCGCCACCAGATGACCGACGACCTCGCGCAGATCGCGGTCGAAGAGTTCATCAAGGCGGCCTGATGATCACCACCGGCCTGCTCCTCGCTGCCGGTGAGGGCAGCCGGTTGCGTGACGTCACCCCGTACAAGCCGCTCTGCCCGGTGGCGGGGCTGCCGCTGATCGATCGCGCGCTGGAGGGCATGGCGGCAGCCGGCCTGACCCGCGCGATCGTCTCGCTCGGCTATGGCGCCGAGGCGATCGCCGACCATCTCGCCACCCGCGCCTGGCCGCTCGAGGTGGCGACGGTGCTGACCGACTATCGTCAGCCCAACGGCGTCTCGGCGCTGGCGGCGCGTGCGCTGATCTGCCCCGAAGGCGCGGTGATGGCGATGTGCGATCACCTCGTCCAGCCGCGCCACTACCGGCGGCTGGCGCGCGCCGGCGCCGGCGACGGGCTGCGACTGGGGATCGACCGGCGGCTCGGCCACCCCTGGGTGGATCCGCTCGACGTCACCTGCGTCGCGACGCGCGGCGAGGCGATCGTCGCGATCGGCAAGGGGCTGGAGCCACACGACTGCTACGATACCGGCGTGTTCGCCGTAGGGCCGCGGTTCTTCGATGCGCTCGCAGGACTGGCGAGCCCGTCGCTGACCGAGGGCGTGCGCGTGCTCGCGGCCGAGGGACGCGCGCGGACGGTGGATTGCAGCGACCTGTCGTGGCTGGATGTCGATGACGCGCCGGCCTTTGCGCATGCGGAAGGCTGGTTGGCCAAGCTGGCGGCCTGACCGCAAGCCTAGCCGTCAGCTGACCTGCTCGCTTCCGTTCGCTTTGAGCTTGTCGAAGGGCATGTGAGACCCACAGTGATGCGACAGGCTCAGCATGAACGGTAAGCGGTGGTGTCGATCGGATCAGATCGCCGGATCATAGCTAGTTGGCGCGTGGATGCCGCATTCGACCTTGGCGAAGTTGCGCCAGCGACCGGCGCGGGGGTCCTCGCCGGGCTTCACCTGGGTGGTGCAGGGCGCGCAGCCGATCGACAGATAGCCTTGCGCCTCGAGCGGATGGCGCGGCAGATCATGCTCGTCGAAATAGCCGTCGAGCGCCGCCTTGGTCCAGTCGGCGAGCGGGTTGAGCTTGAGGCGACCGTGATCCTCCTCGATCCGCGGCAGCGCGGTGCGGGTGCCGGACTGGAAGCCCTTGCGGCCCGAGATCCACGCATCGAACGGCCTCAGCGCGCGGGCGAGCGGCTCGACCTTGCGGATCGCGCAGCAACCATCGGGATCGTAGGCGTGGCGCTCGCCGAGCCGATCGCGGCTCTTGAGCATTGCCGGATCGGGGCGGTACACCCGCAGATCGGTGAGGCCGAGCCGCTCGGCGAGGGCGTCGCGATAGGCGAGGGTCTCGCCGAACATCTTCTGGGTGTTGGTGAAGATCACCGGGAGATCGGGATCGATGGCCGCGATCATGTGCAGCAGCACTGCCGACTCGGCGCCGAACGAGGACACCGCGGCGGTGCGGCCGTGGAGCAGGCCGGTGAGCAGCTCGCGCAGCATCGCCTGAGCCGGCACGCCCTTGAACCGGGCTTGCAGCGCCGCCGCGTCCGCGGGGGTGAAGGCGGGGGCGACAACGATCGTGTCGAGGCGGCGGGCGGCCTCAGCCATGCCGCCGCTTCCAGACCGGGGTGAGGCCGTCGGCGGCGGGCTGATAGGGCGTGGGATAGCGCGCGAGGCTGCGCGCGAGCGTGGCCTCGTCGATCGGCGCCTCGGGGGCGAAGCTGTCGAAGCCGCAGCGGCGCATCAGCGGCAGCTGATCGACCAGCACGTCGCCGGCCGCACGCAGTTCGCCGGTATAACCAGCCTCACGCAGCACCCGGGCGGCGGAATAGCCGCGGCCGTCGCGGAAGGTGGGGAAGCTGACCTCGACGAGCGCGAGCTGGCCGATCTGCGGCAGCAGCGCGCGGGCGTCCTCGCCCGCCTCCAGCCGCACCGCGGTGGCGTTGGACTGGCCGAGGAAGGCGTCGAGGGTGACGGCGGGCTCGTCATGCGGCTCGTCGTCGCGGAAGCGAAGGAAGTTGTCGGCCATGGTCACTCGCCCGCACCGGCTGCGGCGACGGACTTGCCGTAGATCGCCTCCTTGAACGGCTCGAAGCCGACCCGGCGATAGGTGTCGAGGAAGCGCTCGCCCGAATCGCGGACCGCGAGATACTTGTCGGTGACGCGCTCGATCGCGTCGACCACGCCGTCCTCGTCGAAGCCGGGGCCGGTGATCTTGGCCAGGCTGACGTCCTCCGCGCCCGAGCCGCCGAGCGAGAGCTGGTAGTTCTCGGTGCCCTTCTTATCGACCCCGAGGATGCCGATGTGACCGGCGTGGTGATGGCCGCAGGCGTTGATGCAGCCCGAAATCTTGAGCTTCAACTCGCCGAGATCGCGCTGGCGAACGGGATCGGCGAAGCGGGTCGCAATCTTCTGGGCGAGCGGGATCGAGCGGGCGTTGGCGAGGCTGCAGTAATCAAGGCCGGGGCAGGCGATGATGTCGGTGATGAGATCGAGGTTCGCCTCGGCGAGGCCGGCGTCGACCAGCGCGTGCCAAACTTCGCTAAGGTCGCGCATATGAACATGCGGGAGCACGATGTTCTGCGCGTGGGTGACGCGTAACTCATTGAAAGACAAGCGTTCTGCTAGATCGGCCATGACGTCGATCTGGTCGGCCGAGGCGTCGCCGGGGATGCCGCCGATCGGCTTCAGGCTGATGTTGACGATCGCATAGCCGGGCTGCTTGTGGGCGACGACATTGTGATCGAGCCAGACCGCGAAATCGGGGTCGCTGCGGTCGAGCGGCGCGGCGGCGGGGGCGTCGAACGCGGGGCTGCCGAACATGGCGGTGATCCGCTCAAGCTCGGCGACCGGCGGATCGATGCCGAGCGCGCGGACGAGGGCAAATTCCTCCTCGACCTGGCGGCGGTATTCGTCAGGGCCGATCTCGTGAAGCAGGATCTTGATCCGCGCCTTGTAGATATTGTCGCGCCGGCCGTAGCGATTGTAGACGCGCAGGCAGGACTCAAGATAGCTCATCAACTCGTCGGCGGTGACGAAATCGCGGATCAGGTGGCTGATCATCGGGGTGCGACCCATGCCGCCACCGACGTAGATCCGTGCGCCGAGCACGCCGTCCTGCTTGAGCAGCTGGATGCCGATATCGTGGAGCCGCATCGCCGAGCGATCCTCGGCGGCGGCGATCACCGCGATCTTGAACTTGCGCGGCAGGTAGGTGAATTCGGGGTGGAAGGTGCTCCACTGGCGGATCAACTCGGCCCAGGGACGCGGATCGGCAACCTCGTCGGCCGCGGCGCCGGCATATTGGTCGGACGAGATGTTGCGGATGCAATTGCCGCTGGTCTGGATGGCATGCATCTCGACCGTCGCCAGTTCGGCCAGGATATCAGGGGTTTGCTCGAGCTTTATCCAGTTGAACTGGAGGTTCTGCCGGGTCGTGAAATGCGCATAGCCACGATCGTAGGTGCGCGCGACATGACCGAGCATGCGCATCTGGCGGCTGTCGAGCGTGCCATAGGGGATGGCGACGCGCAGCATATAGGCGTGAAGCTGGAGATAGAGGCCGTTCATCAGCCGCAGCGGCTTGAACTGGTCCTCGGTAAGCTGGCCGGACAGGCGCCGGGCGACCTGATCGCGGAACTCCTCGACCCGGGCGTCGACGATCGACTGGTCATACTCGTCGTACTTGTACATCAGTGGGTGGCCTGGATGTTTTGGTGCGCGCGGGGGCGCGGAGACGCGGAAAAGAAATTGTTCGCGCGACGGCGCGACGGCGCGAAGAGGGTGGTCGCGCGGAGACGCAGAGGGCGCAGAGAAGAAGGTCCGCGCTTCCGCGCGTCGGCCACCAGCGAAGCCGAGGCATGACGGGTTGCTGGAGCAGCCGGGCGTGCCGTCTCTGCGTTCTCCGCGCCTCTGCGCGAACAATCACCTCGTCGCGCCATCGCGCCTTCGCGTGAACCATTCATATCACCCAGCTTCCCGCGGCGGGGTCGGTCGGTTTCAGAGTAAGGTCCGGTCGCACCGTCGGGCCGAGCGCGCGGATGCGGTCCTTGATGTGGGCGGGGCGGGGGCCGTCGGGGGTGGGGATGGCATCGATCAGATAGGGGACGTTGACGCGGCGGGCGCCTTCCTCGGCCTGGAGGATGCCCTCGCCGGCGAGGCCGACGTCGACCGCTTCCTCGACATGGCGCGACCAGCTCGCGCCGGTCCACCACACCACGTCGCCCGAGGGCAGATCATTGCCGGTGAGCAGCTTCATGCGCCGAGATCCTGGAGCGTGGTCGCGGCCTGCGCCCAGCGCGCAAGCTTGTCCTCGGCGTCCGACAGCTCGACGACCTCGCCGACGACGATGATCGCCGGGCTCTCGACGCCCTCGCGGGTCACCATCGCGCCGAGATCGGCGAGCAGCGTCTTGAGCGCGCGGTGGCCGGCGAGCGTGCCTTTCTCGAGCACCGCGACCGGCATGTCCGGCGCGACGCCATCGGCCATCAGCTTGTCGGCTATATCGGTGGCGGTGGCGACGCCCATATAGATCACCAGGGTGCGGCCTTGGCCGGCGAGGCCGGACCAATCCTGCTCGGCGAGCCCTTTGCACTGGCCGGCGACAAAGCTGACCGCGCTCGAATGATCGCGATGCGTGAGCGGCAGCATCGCCTCGGCAGCGCAACCAAGTGCGGCGGAGACGCCGGGGATGACCTCGACCGGCAAGCCGGCGGCCCGCACCGCTTCGACTTCCTCGCCGCCACGGCCGAAGATGAACGGGTCGCCGCCCTTGAGCCGGACCACGATCGCGCCGGTCTTCACATGGGCGACGATCAGCGCGTTGATCGCTTCCTGCGGCAGGGTGTGGCGCGCGCGCTTCTTGGCGACCGAGATTCGCTGCGCGGCGGCCGGCGCGATATCGAGCACGCGCGGGTCGATCAAACCGTCGTGGACGACGACGTCGGCGCTTTCGAGCGCCTTGACCGCGCGAACGGTGAGCAGCCCCGGATCGCCCGGGCCGGCACCGACGAGAATGACCCGCCCGCGGGCGGTGGGATCGAGGAGACTGGCCATGATCCGCAGATGCGCCGTAGCGCGCGGCGTCGCAACGGAAACCTGCTTGGGGGGTGGGTAGGGAAGCTTTTGCGGGGGTGACGAGAAGTGCGGGGTGACAGATGGGGGGCGTTCGCGGTTGGGTAGCAAAGAAGAGCGTCGGCCCGCTCAGGCGTCGCGAAGGCCGATGCCGATGTTGGCGCGGGCGGTGTCGGCTTCGTTGCTGACGACGGGATAGGCGCAATAGTCGGCGGCGTAATAAGCGCTGGGGCGGTGGTTACCGGACCAGCCGATGCCGCCGAAAGGCGCGGCCGAGGAGGCGCCGTTGGTGGGGCGGTTCCAGTTGACGATACCGGCGCGGATCGTCGCCCAGAAACGATCGTACAGGGCGGGGGTTTGGCTGATCAGCGACGCCGACAGGCCGTAGCGGGTGTTGTTGGCCTCGGCGATCGCCTCGTCGAAATCGTCGGTGCGGACGATCTGGAGGATCGGGCCGAACAGCTCAATGTCGGGCCGGTCGGCGATGCCGGTGACGTCCATCAGCGCGGGGGTGAGGAAGGGCCGCGCCGGATCGATCCGCTCGAGGTGGCGGATCGGGCGGCCGCCGCGCATCAGCAGGGCAAGGAAGCTTTCGGTGAGCTGGTCGGCGGTGTCATTGTCGATCACCGGGCCCATGAAGGGCGCCGGATCGTCATGCGGCGCGCCGACGATCAGCCGGCCGACCATGGTGTTGATCGTATCGATCAGCGGTTCGTAGAGCCGCGCCTCGACGATCAGCCGGCGCGCGGCGGTGCAGCGCTGGCCGGCGCTGGTGAAGGCGGACTGGATCACCAGCACCGCGGCCGAGTGGAGATCGGGCGTGTCCCAGACGATGATCGGGTTATTGCCGCCCATTTCGAGCGCGAGGATCTTCTCGGGCTTGTTGGCGAAGGCACGGTTGAGCGCGAGCCCGGTGCGTGCCGAGCCGGTGAACAAGAGCCCGTCGATGTCCGCATGCTCGGCGAGCGCCTTGCCTTCGGCCGGGCCGCCGATCAGCACCCGGATACATTGTTCGGGGACGCCGGCGGCGCGGTAGCAATCGACCAGGAAGGCGCCGGTGGCGGGGGTCTTTTCCGACGGCTTGAACACGACGGCATTGCCCGCGAGCAGCGCCGGGACGATGTGGCCGTTGGGCAGGTGCGCCGGAAAATTATAGGGGCCGAGCACCGCGAGCACGCCGTGCGGCTTGTGGCGCAGCGCCATGCGGCTGCCCATCGGCGACTCGAGCCGGCGCTGCGCGGTACGATCGGCATAGGCGCTGACCGAGATGTCGACCTTGGCGATCACCGTATCCACCTCGGTGCGCGCTTCCCACAAGGGCTTGCCGGTTTCGCGCGCGATCAGATCGGCAAACGGCTCGTGGCGCTGGCGGATGACGTTGGCGAAGCGGCGCAGGGTCTCGATGCGGACGGTGAGTGGCTGCGCCGCCCAGGCCGCCCAGCCTGCGCAGGCGGCGGCTACCTCGTGATCGACATCGCCGATGGGCGCGCGCCACAACAGGGCACCGGTGGCAGGTTCGTAGGACAGGAGCTCGTCGGCCATGCTTTCCTATCCACGCTCGGCCGGGTGGCCGCAAGGGAGGGGTGGGATCAACGTGGGACAACACGACGGGCGGTGACGCTGCTTCCCTTTCCGCTGTCATGCTGAACGTGGTTCAGCCTCCATGGCCTGCGCTGCCCGGGTGCCCGCGGTGAGCGACGGGCCATGGATCCTGAAACGAGTTCAGGATGACGGTGGGAGGTGGCGCGTTCCCGCTAGGCGAGGGCCTCGCCCATCGCCCGGATCGCGGCGACCTTGGCGTGGAGCGGCGACCAATCGTCACCATCGGCGATGGCGCTCCAGATCGATTCGACCTCGTCGATCAGCATCGAGCAGGGCTCGCCCGACCAGTAAGCGTGATTGCGTGGCTTGCGCGGGTGATAGGCGGCGAGCGCGATGCGCAGCTCGGCCCAGGGCTCGCCATAGCCGTCGGGCAGCGTGCCGCCGAACGCGTCGAAGAAGAAGCGGTCGAGCGGCACCGCGGTGGTGCGGAGCGCGCGTTCGAGCGCCTGGACCAGCGCGCGATCGGTGGCGGGGTCGTTGGGGAGGAGGCCGAGCCGCCACAGCAATGCATCGGTGATCGCGGGCTGGTAGCGCGCGCCGAACTGCTCGATCAGCGCGATCAGCGGGTCGCTGTCGGCAACGAGGCGCAGCGACGCGGCGAGCTGCATCACGTCCCAGTGGATCGCCTCGGGCTGGCGGCCGAACGCGTAGAGGCCGGCATGGTCGAAATAAGCGGCGGTGAACTGCGGGTCCCAGGTCGGCGCGAAGCGCCACGGGCCATAGTCGAAGCTTTCGCCGGTGATATTGATGTTGTCGGTGTTGAGCACGCCGTGGACGAAGCCTGCTGCCATGTAGCGCGCAGCCAGGGTGGCGGTGCGGCTGACGACATGGTCGAGCAGCGCGACCGGATCGTCGGACTCCTCGCCGTAGAGGTTGCGCAGCGTGTAGCTGACCAGCCGGCGCATCGCGGCCTCGTCCTGCTCATAGGCGAGGCGCTGGAAGCTGCCGATGCGAACATGGCTGTGGCTGAGCCGGACCAGCACGGCGGCGCGGGTGGGGGAGGGTTCGTCGCCGCGGACCAGCTCCTCGCCGGTCTCGATCAGCGACAGGGTGCGCGAGGTGGGCACGTTGAGCGCCTCGAGCATCTCGGTGGCGAGGATCTCGCGGACCCCGCCCTTCAACGTCAGCCGGCCGTCGCCGAAGCGGCTGTAGGGGGTCTGCCCCGATCCCTTGGTGCCGAGGTCCATCAGCCGGCCGGCGGTGTCGCGCGCCTGTGCGAAGGTGAAGCCGCGGCCGTCGCCGATCTCGGGATTGTAGGAGCGGAACTGATGACCGTGGTAGCGCAGCGCGAGCGGCTGGGGGAGGGTGCCGGGCAGGGGATGGAAGCGGCCGAAATGCGCGATCCATTCATCGTCGTCGAGCGTGTCGACGCCGATCTCGGCAGCGGCGGCATCGTTGCGGAAGCGCAGCCGCGTCTCGGGAAAAACGGCCGCCTGCACCGGATCATAGAAGTCGCCACCGAGGTCGAGGAGCGCGGTGGCGGGGCGGTATGCTTGCGGGCTGAAGGGCATCTGTGGATATGGAGGTCGCTTACCCGGAGACGCAACCATGGCCGGCCATCAAAATCACGCGTGGCAACACTGCTACTGGACGTCGCCGGATGGCCTGAGGCTGCATTACCGCGAGTATTCCGGCGACGAGACGCTGGCGCCGATCCTGTGCTTTCCCGGGCTGACCCGCAACGCGCGCGACTTCGAGGCGCTGGCAGCGCGGCTCGCCGGGCATCAGTCAGGTGGACGGCGCGTGCTCGCGATCGATCTGCGCGGGCGCGGCAAGAGCGATCATGCCAAGGAGGCGTCGAGCTATGTGCCCGCGACCTATGTGGCCGACATCCAGGCGCTGCTCGCCGAGCGCGAGATCGGGCCGTTCGCCGCGATCGGCACCTCGCTCGGCGGGATCGTCGCGATGCTGCTCGCGGCGGCGGGGGCGCCGGTCCGCGGCCTGCTGCTCAACGACGTCGGGCCCGAGCTGGACCCAGTGGGGATCGCGCGGATCCGCGGCTATGTCGGCCGGGCGAGCGTGTTCCCGACCTGGATGCATGCGGCGCGTGCGGTTGCCGAGACCAATGGCGATGCGCATCCCGGCTGGCGGATCGAGCAATGGCTGGCGATGGCCAAGCGATTGTACCGGCTCAACAGCGCCGGGCGGATCGTGCTCGATTACGACCTCAAGATCGGCGAGGCGTTCCGCGTGCCGGGACAGGAAACCGGCGCCGACATGTGGGGGGCGCTGGCCACGTTGCGCACCGTGCCGGTGCTGATCGCGCGCGGGGCGCGCTCGGACGTGCTCAGCGAGGCCACCGCGGCGCGGATGGTCTCGGCGCTCGACGATGCCGAGCTGGTGACGGTGGCCGGCGTCGGTCATTCGCCATTGCTCACCGAGCCCGAGCTCGAGGCGCCGATCGCGCGCTGGCTGGCGCGCATTTCGGGATAGCGGATAGGCGCGGCGATGCTGTAGCCCGGCGCCATGTCGCAGCCGGTCCACATCCTCCACCTCCATTCGAGCTTCAGCCTGGGCGGCAAGGAGGCGCGCGCGGTGCGGCTGATGAACGCATGGGGGTCGCGCGCGCGCCACACCATCGTCTCCGGCGTGCCGGACGCGCTCGGCGCGCGGGCGGCGATCGCCCGGGGGATCAACTATGAGATCGCGCAGGACCCGCCGGCGCTGACCGGGCGGCCGTCGGTGGCGCGCTACGAGGCGCTGGCGCGCTACATGCGCCGGTTCGATCTGGTGCTGACCTATAATTGGGGCGCGATCGACGGGGTGATGGCGCGGCGGGTGTTCGCCAAGGGCGCGCCGCCGCTGATCCATCACGAGGACGGCTTCAACGCCGACGAGGCATCGGGCCTCAAGATCGAGCGCAACATCTACCGGCGGATGGCGCTCGGCGCGGCGGACGCGCTGGTGGTGCCCTCCGACGTGCTCGAGGACATCGCGCTCGACACCTGGAAGCAGCCGCGGGCGCGGGTCCACCGCATTCCCAACGGCATCGCCACCGCGCTCTATGCGGGCAAGCCCGAGCTGAAGGCGATTCCCGGGCTGGTGCGCAACCGCCAGGAGGTGGTGATCGGCGCGCTCGCCGGCCTGCGCGAGGTCAAGGACCTGCCGGTGCTGGTGCGCGCGTGCGGCGGACTGGCAGGCAAGTTCAGGCTGGTGATCGTCGGCGAAGGGCCGGAGCGCGACCGGATCAAGGCCGCGGCGGCGGCGCTGGGGATCGCCGACCGGCTGGTGATGCCCGGGTTCCTCGACCGGCCGCACCGGTTCATGGGGCTGTTCGACGTGGTCGCGCTGTCGTCGAAGAGCGAGCAATTCCCGATCTCGGTGGTCGAGGGGATGGCGGCGGGGCTGCCGATCGTCAGCCCGCCGGTGGGCGATGTCGCGCGAATGGTGGCGGCGGAGAATGCGCCGTTCGTCACCGCCAAGCCCGGCGAGGTGAAATTGCGCGATGCGCTGCAGGCGCTGGTGGCCGATCCCGACCTGCGCCGCCGGGTGGGGGCGGCCAATCAGGCCAAGGCGCGAACCGAGTTCGACGAGGCGCGGATGATCGCCGCCTATCGCGCGCTGTACGAGCGCGCGATGCAACGACCAGGCGTGCTCGGCGGTTGATCCGCGCCGGTCGCAATTTCTTCGCATCGCTGGCATCATTTGTTATGGGCGGCGCGTTTAGCCGCAACAGAGGTGCAACCGACCGTGTTCAAAGGCCTGTCGCCGATCAACTACAATGGCCGCGAGGTCTGGCCGCTCGTCGAGGGCGGCAAGGGCGTTGCCGCGACCAATCATGCCTCGGCCGGTGCCTGGGCGGCGGCGGGCGGGATCGGCACGGTGTCGGCGGTCAACGCCGACAGCTACGACCCCGATGGCAAGATCATCCCGCAAATCTATCACGCGCTCACCCGCCGCGAGCGGCACGAGGAGCTGATCGAGTATGCGATCGAGGGCGCCGTGCAGCAGGTGCGTCGCGCGTTCGACATCGCCGGCGGCAAGGGCGCGATCAACATCAACGTGCTGTGGGAAATGGGCGGTGCGCAGCGCATCCTCCACGGCGTGCTCGAGCGCACCCGCGGGCTGGTTGCCGGCGTGACCTGCGGCGCGGGCATGCCGTACAAATTGTCCGAGATCACCGCCTCCTATGGCGTCAGCTACCTGCCGATCGTGAGCTCGGGCCGCGCCTTCCGCGCCTTGTGGAAGCGCGCTTACTCCAAGGCCTCGGAATGGCTGGCAGCGGTGGTCTATGAGGATCCTTGGCTCGCCGGCGGGCACAATGGCCTGTCCAACGCCGAGGACCCGCTGAAGCCGCAGGATCCCTATCCACGCGTCAAGGAACTGCGCGAGACGATGCGCGAGGGCGGCATCCCCGACAGCACGCCGATCGTGATGGCCGGCGGCGTCTGGTACCTGCGCGACTGGAACGACTGGATCGACAATCCCGAGCTCGGCACCATCGCCTTCCAATATGGCACCCGGCCGCTGCTCACCCGCGAAAGCCCGATTCCGCAGGACTGGAAGGACCGGCTGACGACGCTCGACGAGGGCGACGTGCTGCTCCACCGCTTCTCGCCGACCGGCTTTTATTCGTCGGCGGTGCGCAACCCGTTCCTGCGCGCGCTCGAGGCGCGCTCCGACCGGCAGATCGCCTTCTCGACGCAGGAAGCGGGCGACCATGTCTTCCAGCTCGACGTCGGCGTGAAGGGCAAGAACTTCTGGGTGACGCGCAACGACCTGCTGCGCGCGCGCGAATGGTTCGGCGCCGGCTTCACCGACGCGCTGAAGACGCCCGACAATACGCTCGTGTTCGTCTCGCCGACCGAGAAGGGGATCATCCGCAAGGACCAGGCGGACTGCATGGGCTGCCTGTCGCAATGCTCTTTCTCGAGCTGGGCGGACACCGAGACCAACTCGACCGGGCGGCTCGCCGACCCGCGCAGCTTCTGCATCCAGAAGACGCTGCAGGACATCGCCCATGGCGGCGATGTCGAGCAGAATTTGATGTTCGCCGGTCATGCCGCGTACAACTTCAAGCAGGACCCGTTCTATTCGAACGGCTTCGTGCCGAGCGTAAAGCAATTGGTCGATCGGATCCTGACCGGGGACTGATCCTGCGCGGTGTCTCCATCCCATCGCCGTTCCGGACGTGATCCGGCACGGCGATGGGAGTGGGGGCGCCACGCGCGGATGACGCGGGCGCCACTGATCGATCAGTCGGCGACGGTGCCGACCACGGCGCCGCCGGTACCGCCGACCGCTGCACCCTTTTCGACGCTGCCGCCGGTCGCTGCGGCGATGCCCGCACCGCCGGCTGCACCGATGCCGGCACCCTTGAGCGTCGAGCAGGCAGACAGGCTGGTGCCGGCGGCGAGCAGAAGGGCGGCGGTGCTGACGAGCTTGATAGTCATGGTTATTCTCCCGGTTAATCTGAGGCCGGGTGAATGCTGCAACGCAGCATGGGTTCCGATCAGCAACGTAATCTTACTGTAACGATCTTGGTTGGCGGCGCTGCCAAGCGCGACGTTGATCCGGGCTACAGCCGTTCGGCAAGGCTCGCCACGGTGCGTTCGGCGCTCTGGTCGCGATCGCTGCATTCGCGCTCCAGCGCGCTGCGCAGCTCCTCGATCTGATGATCGGTCATGTGCTCGATGCCGATGAAGCCGGAGCGGGCGCCCTCGACCGCGCGGATCAACTCGTCGAGCTTGGCCTGCATCGCCGCGCCATCGCGGTTGCTCGAATTCTGGATCAGGAACACCATCAGGAAGGTGATGATGGTGGTCGCGGTGTTGACCACCAATTGCCACGTGTCGGAATAGCCGAAGATCGGGCCGGTGACGCCCCAGATGACGATCGAGGCGACCGCCAGCACGAACGCGCCGGGCTGGCCGGCGAAGGCGGCGATGCCGCTGGCAATGCGGGTGAAGATCCGATCGAGCGTGCCGGCTACATCCATCCTTCGAGCACCTGGTCTGGCGGGCGGTGGCCATCGGCCCAGGCCCGGATGTTCTGGATCACCCGGTCGCCAGACGCGAGCCGGCCCTCGACGGTGGCCGAGCCCATGTGCGGGGTCATGACGACGTTGGGCAGCGCGAGCAGCCGCGGGTCGATGCGCGGCTCGTGCTGCCACACGTCGAGCCCGGCGCCGGCGAGCGCGCCGAGTTCCAGCGCGTCGACCAGCGCGGCCTCGTCGACGATGCCGCCGCGCGAGGTGTTGATCAGATAGACGTGGCGGCGCATCAGCGCGATGCGGCGGCGGTCGATCAGATTGCGGCTGTCGTCGTTGAGCGGGGTGTGGACGGTGACGATGTCGGTGGCGGCGAGCAGATCGTCCAAGTCCGCGTGGAAGGTCGCGCCGAGCTCCGCTTCGAGCACCGCGGGCAGCCGGCGGCGGTTGTGATAATGAATCGACAGGCCGAACACGCGCGCGCGCTGCGCGACCGCCTGGCCGATCCGGCCCATGCCGACGATGCCGAGCGCCTTGCCGCCGATGCGGTGGCCGAGCATGCCGCCCGGGCTCCAGCCGTGCCATTCGCCCGAGCGCACCAGTTTCTCGCCCTCGGCCAGCCGCCGCGGCACCGACACGATCAGCGCCATCGCCATGTCGGCGGTATCCTGGGTGAGAACCCCAGGCGTGTTGGTGACGATGATGCCGCGAGCGCGGGCTGCCTTCAGCGCGATATGGTTCACCCCCGCGCCATAATTGGCGATGAGCTTCAGCCGGTCGCCGGCGCCGGCGATGAGCGCCGCATCGATCTCGTCGGTGACGGTGGGGACGAGGACGTCGCAGCTCGCCATCGCGGCGGCGAGCGCGTCGCGGCTCATCTGCCCGTCTTCGCGGTTGTTGACGGTGTCGAACAGCGCCTCGAGCCGGTCCATCACCGGATTGGCCAGTTCGCGCGTCACGATCACCCGCGGCGTGCTGATCCTGGACGAAGCATGGCGCATATCCGGCATGGCTGATGACGTGGCGGAGTGCGGCGCGGGCGTCAACGCGGTTGATGCCGGCGATGCGCTCGCTACACAGGCAGGGTGAACCACAAGCCCTTGCTCCGCTTCGCCCCTTTCCGCCCGCTGGTGATCGCCGCTGCCGCCGTCGCGACGCTGGCCACTGCCGGCAGTGCGCTCGCCGCCGACGCCAAGAAGCAGCCGCCCTATTTCGCGTCGATCACCGCGGGGCAGGCGCGGATGCGGACCGGGCCGGCGAAGAACTATCCGGCAAGCTGGCTGTACCGCCGCGCCGACCTGCCGGTGCGGGTGCTCGCGGTGTTCAAGGAATGGCGCAAGGTGGAGGATCCGGGCGGCACCCAGGGCTGGATGCTGGCCGGGCTGCTGAGCGAGCGTCGCACCGCGATCGTGCGCGGCGCGGTGCCGCTCGAGATGCGCGACCGACCGTCGGTGGGCGCACGGCTGCTGTGGCGTGCGGCGCCGGGCGTGGTCGGCCGGCTCAGCGCCTGCGCGGACGGCTGGTGCCGGCTCGATGTCAAGGGGCAGGCCGGGTTCGTCGAGGTCGGTGGTCTGTGGGGCGTCGATGCCGGCGAGCGGCTGCCGTGAGCTGACCGAGGGCGCACCACCGCCCTTTCCTCCATCATGCTGAAACGAGTTCAGCATGATGGAGGGGGGGCAAGGGCGGCGCTGCTTAGTTGATCAGTTCCACCGCCATTGCGGTGGCCTCGCCGCCGCCGATGCACAGCGAGGCAAGGCCGCGGCGCTGGCCGGTGGTCTCCAGCGCCGAGAGCAGGGTGGCGAGGATGCGCGCGCCGCTGGCGCCGATCGGGTGGCCGAGCGCGCAGGCGCCGCCGTGGATGTTGACCCGGGCATGATCGAGCCCGAGATCGTGCATCGCGATCATCGAGACCGCGGCGAACGCTTCGTTGACCTCGTAGAGATCGACGTCGCGCGCGTCCCAGCCGGCCTTGGCGAGCGTCTTGCGGATCGCCGACACCGGCGCGGTGGTGAACTTCGCCGGCTCATGGGCGTGGGCGGCGTAGGAGACGACCCGCGCGATCGGGGTGAGGCCGAGCCGCTCGGCGACGCTGGCGCGGGTCATCACCAAGGCGGCGGCGCCGTCGGAGATCGACGAGGCATTGGCGGCGGTGATGGTGCCGTCGGTGGAGAAGGCGGGTTTGAGCGTCGGGATCTTGGCGACGTCACCGCGCGCGGGCTGCTCGTCGACCGCGACGGTGGTGCTGCCCTTGCGGCCGGCAACCTCGACCGCGACGATCTCGCGGTCGAACGCGCCGCTCGCCTGCGCCGCCTGGGCACGGTGGAGCGACTCGATCGCATAATCGTCCATCGCCCGCCTCGTGAACTGATACTCCTCGGCGGTCTCCTCGGCGAAATTGCCCATCAGCTTGCCGGGCTCATAGGCATCCTCGAGCCCGTCGAGGTACATGTGATCGTAGAATGTGTCGTGGCCGATGCGCGCGCCGCCGCGGTGCTTGCGCGACAGATAGGGCGCTTTGGTCATGCTCTCCATGCCGCCGGCGACGAGCAGGTCGACCGCCCCCGCGCCAAGCGCGTTGGCGGCGAGGATCGCGGCCTGCATCCCCGAGCCGCACATCTTGTTGACGGTGGTCGCCTCGACATGGCTGCCGAGCCCGGCGAGGATCGCCGCCTGGCGCGCCGGCGCCTGGCCGAGACCGGCGGAGAGCACGCAGCCCATGTAGATGCTCTGCACCGCCGCTGCGTCGACGCCGCCACGCTCGACCGCGGCCTTGACCGCCGCTGCGCCCAATTGAGTGGCGCTGGCGCCGGCGAGGCTGCCCTGGAACGACCCCATGGGGGTGCGCGCATAGCTGAGGATGACGACAGGGTCGGCGGCGGACATGACAGGCTCTCCGGGTTTATGCTTTGGCGGCTATGTAGAGACGCCCAAGGCAAAGCGGAAGCTGGCTGAATAGGTCGTGCATCGTCTCGCCATGGTTTGGCCGGCGCCGATCATCGGCTAGGGCGAGGCCATGGAAGATTATATCACCGCGATCCGCTGGTTTGCCTCGATCAGCGGCATGATCGCTGCCGGCGTCGTGTCGCTCGACTGGGGGCGGCGCGACACGGGCTGGGCGATGGTGCTGTTCTGCCTCTCGGCGGTGGCGTGGATCACCGGCGCGGTGATCGCCAAGGATTGGGCGCTCGGCACCCAGAATGTGGTGCTGCTGATGATCGATCTGCTCGGCGTCTATCGCTATCTGGTGCGCGATGCCGATGGCTGATGGGTCGCTTGCCGGCGCGGCGCTGTGGGCGGCGATGCTGGGCGGGCTGGGGGCGATCCTCGGCAGCTTCATCGCCGCGCTGGTGAGCCGCTGGCCCGACGGGCGATCGGTGATGCGCGGGCGATCGGCCTGCGACGGCTGCGGGCGGACGTTGAGCAGCCTCGAGCTGGTCCCGCTGCTGAGCGCCTTGTGGCTGCGCGGGCGGTGCCGGAGCTGCGGCGCGACCATCGCGCCGTTGCACTGGATCATCGAGCTTGCCGCGCTGGCGATCGGCGCCGCTGCCGGCTGGGTGGCGCCGGGGGTGGTCGGCGTCACCGGCGCCGTGTTCGGCTGGCTGCTGCTGGTGCTGGCGGCGCTCGACTGGATCGCCTTGTGGCTGCCCGACCGCCTCACAGGGCTGCTCGCGATCGGCGGCGTGGCGGCGGCGTGGCTGGGGGTGGCGCCGGCGCCGGCCGAGCGGCTGGTCGGCGGCGTCGCCGGCTTTGCCGCGCTGTGGCTGGTCGCGACCGGCTATCGGCGGCTGCGCGGGCGCGAGGGGATGGGCGGCGGCGATCCCAAGCTGCTCGGCGCGATAGGGCTGTGGCTCGGCTGGCGGCTGCTGCCGGCGGTGCTGGTGGTCGCAGGGCTGGTCGGGCTCGGCGTGGTGCTGGTCGCGGCGCTGCGCGGGCGGGCGATGACGCGTGACACGCAACTGCCGCTCGGCACGCTGATCGCGGTGGCGGCTTACCCGGCGTGGCTGGCGATGATAGGCTGGGCGCCATGATCGCGTTGCTTCTCGCTCTCGTCCAGGCGGCGGCCCCCATTTCTCCGTCGGTGACTCCCCCCGCCGCCATCCCACCTACGGCCGCGCTGCCGCTCGGGCCGATTGGCCCGCAGGCGCTGCCCGCCAAAGGTTGTGCCGCCTTTCTGTGGAGCGCCGGCGGCGACCGTCAGCTGGTAGCGATGGCGGTGGCCGATCCGGGGACGATCCGGCTCGCGATCGGCGGCAAGACCGGCGACTATCAGCGCAGCGCGATGGCCGAGCAGGGCGGGTTCGGCTTTGGCGGCAGCAACGAATATCGCGGCGGCGATGTGGTCGCGACCCTCGATCTGCAGATCGTCACCAACGCCAATTTAACCAATGGTGCGCAAGTGCCGGCGGGGACGCTGCGGATCGATCGTACCGGCCAGGACACGCTGGTGATCCCGGTCGCCGGGCTGATCGGCTGCCGCGGCTGAGCATGGCCTGCCAGGCTACCGCAAAGTTTGGCTGACGGGTGATTTCCGACGGAACCGTATTGCTACCGGATCGTTGGCGAGGGGCTTGGGGGTGGGTCGAATACGGACATCCCTGCAAAGGGGATTTTGTTGCGCGTGGCTGTTTCGACTCGACGTCATTATTGGCTTGCCGTGGCTCTGGCCGCCGCTTCTCCCGCCGTCGCACAGCTGTCCCAGCCCGGAGTTGCCCCCGCGAAAGGTCCTGACGCGCCCAAGCCCGATGCCGCCCAGGCGTCGCCGGACGGCACCGGCCAGACCGATCCCAACGGCAATGCGCCGATCGTTCCGGAGGCCGAGTTCGATGCGGCGATGCCGCCGCTGAGCGGCGACATCAACGCACCGCTGGAGCCGATGCCCGCCGCGCCGATCGCGCAGGGGACGACGCCGGTACCCGCGCCGGCGACGCAGCCGACGGTGGTGACCACCACCGGCGACAATCTCGGCCCGGTGCCGGTGGAAAGCCCCGAGCTCGCCCAGCCGCTGCCGGCGCTCGCCAGCTACGATACCGCGCCGCTCGAGACCGCGGCCGATATCAAGGACAAGGACGCGCCGCAGATCCGTTATGCGACCGAGCTGAAGGGGCTCGACAAGCTCAAGCTCGATGCGGCGTTCAAGTCGCTGTCCGCGCTCAAGAAGGGCGGCGGCAAGGCGGCCAATGCGACCCAGGTCGCGGCGCGCGCCAAGGAAGACGAATCGCTGGCGGTGCGGCTGATGAAGTCGCTCGGCTATTATGACGGCACCGCGATCTCGACGGTGGAGCAGGTGCCGGGCGAGGACGGCAAGCCGGGTACGTTGCGCGCAACCGTGACCGCGAACCCCGGGCGGCTCTACACGCTGTCGTCGGTGACGGTGAACACCCAGCCGGTGATCCCGGCCGATCTCGTCACGCACAATCTGCCGCTCAAGGTCGGCGACCCGATCGAGGCGGCGCGCATCCAGGGCGCCGAAGCCAATGTCAGCCTGGTGCTGCCGCAGCAGGGCTATCCGTTCGTCAAGGTCGGCGACCGCGACATCCTGCTCGACGATCAGGCGCCGACCGCGACCGGCGCCTATACGCTTCCCGTCGACACCGGCCCACGCAGCAGCTTCGGCCAGCTCGTCACCACCGGCGATCCGGTGTTCAACCTCGAGCATCTCAACGTCTTCCCGCGCTTCAAGCAGGGCGAGCTGTATGACGCGAGGCTGACTGATGACTTGCGCGACGCGCTGGTCGCGACCGGGATGTTCCGCGGCATCTCGGTGGTGCCGCAGCAGACCGGCAAGACCAATCCCGACGGCACCGAGCAGGTCGACCTGCTGGTCAACCAGACCAAGGGCCCGCAGCGCAGCCTGGCGGGCAGCGCCGGCTATTCGACCGGCCAGGGTTTCCGCGCCGAGGCGAGCTGGACCCATCGCAATCTGTTCCCCTACGAGGGCGCACTGATCGGCTCGGTGATCGGCGGCACGCAGGAGCAGGGCCTCTCGGGCACCTTCCGCCGCTCGAATGCCGGCAAGCGCGACCGTACCTTTACCGCGGTGCTCTCGGCCGATCACAGCAATTACGACGCCTATAACGCCTTCACCACCACGGTATCGGCGCGGTGGAGCTACGATTCGACGCCGATCTGGCAGAAGCGCTTCACCTATTATTACGGCGGCGAACTCGTGGGCACCAACGAGAGCGTCTATGATTTCGACCGCGCCGAGGATGTCCGTCGCACCTATGGCATCGCCGCGCTGCCCACCCAGGTGATGTGGGACACATCGGACAATCTCCTCAACCCGACCAAGGGCTATCGGCTCAAGCTCAACGTCAGCCCCGAGACGTCGGTGCAGGGCAGCGTCAGCCCCTATGTGCGCACGATGGTGGAAGGCACCTTCTATTATCCGGTGTCGCCGAGCCTGGTGATCGCCGGCCGCGCCCGCGCCGGCTCGATCGATGGGATCTCGCGCGACGACCTGGCGCCGTCGCGGCGCTATTACGGCGGCGGCGGCGGCTCGGTGCGCGGCTATGGCTATCAGCGGCTCGGGCCGTTCGATCCGAAGGGCGATCCGGTCGGCGGGCGCTCGCTCAACGAGTTCTCGATCGAGGCGCGTTACCGGTTCGGCAATTTCGGCGTGGTGCCGTTCCTCGATGCCGGCAACAGCTATGAATCGAGCCTGCCGACGGCGTCCGACCTGAAGTTCGGTGCCGGAATCGGTGGGCGCTTCTACACCAACTTCGGCCCGCTGCGCTTCGACGTGGCGACCCCGCTCAACCCGCGCAAAGGCGACGGCAAGATCGCACTCTACATCTCCATCGGGCAGGCCTTCTGATGGCCGAGGACAGCGCCGTGACGCAGCCCGCCGACACCACCGTGCACGAGACGGTGATCGTGACCAAGCCCCCCTTGTGGCAGCGGATCCTCAAATGGCTCCTGTGGCTGGTGCTCGGCCTCGTCGTGCTGATCGGCATCGTTGTGTTCGGGATCAACACCGATCCCGGCCACCGCTTCGTCGCCAACCAGATCGGCGGCTACAACACCGCCTCGGGGCTCAACATCAAGGTCGGGCGGATCGACGGCTCGCTCTACGGCCAGATGGTGCTGAGCGACGTGCGCGTGTCCGATCCCAAGGGCGTGTTCCTCACCAGCCCCAAGCTCGCGGTCGACTGGCGGCCGTTCGCCTTCGCCAAGAACCACGTCGACGTCCGCGCGCTCTCGACCGATCTCGTCACGCTGGCGCGGCGACCTGAGCTCAAGGCGACACCGAGCGATCCCAACGCGCCGCTGCTTCCCGACCTCGATATCGACGTCAACAAGCTGCACATCGGCCGCTTCGTGATCGGCAAGCCGGTGACCGGCGAAACGCATATCGTCCGCATCGATGGTGCGGTGCACATCGCCGACAAGCGCGCGCAGCTCGTCACCGATGCCGCGGCGCTGAAAGGCGCCGGGATCGCCGGCGGCGACACGCTGTCGCTGCGGCTCGATGCCGTGCCCGAGCAGAACAAGCTCGACGTCAAGCTGAAGCTCAACGCGCCGGTCGGCGGCGTGGTCGCGACCATGGGCGCGCTCAAGGCGCCGCTGACCGCCAATGTCGATGGCCGCGGCAGCTGGGCCTCGTGGCAGGGCAAGGCGCTTGCCACCCTGGGCGGCGGCCAGCTCGCCAATCTCGATGTCACCGCCAAGAGCGGCCACATCGAGGTGCGCGGCTTCACCAAGCCCGGCCTCTATCTTGAAGGGCCGGTTGAGCGGCTGACCGCGCCGCAGCTCGCGGTCGCGATCGATACGACGCTCAACGACCGCAAGGCGGATACGCGGATCAAGCTGACGTCCGACGCGCTGGCGGTGGACGCCGGCGGCCTGATCGATTTGGCCGCGAGCAAGTTCGGCAATTTCGCGGTCGACGCCAAATTGCTCACCCCCGGCTCGATCATGCCCAACCTGCGCGGCCGCGATGTCACCGCGCGCGTGGTGCTCGACGGCGCGTTCGCGACGCCGACGGTGGATTACAAGGTCAGCGCCGCGGCCCTCGGCTTTGGCACCACCACGGTGGAGAATGTCTACGCCGAGGGCCTCGCCCGCGTGAACAGCGACCGAATCCTGGTGCCGGTGAACGCGCGCGCCAAGCGGGTGACCGGGCTCAACGCCGCGATCGGCGGGCTGGCGACCAACGTGCGCATCAACGGCGATTTCGCCATCTCGATGCCCAACATCCTGTCGGACAATCTCAAGATCCGTTCCGACAAGATTGATGCCACCGCGATCGTCGTCGCCAACATGAAGACCGGCCGCTACACCGGCGCGCTCAAGGGGCGGGTGAACGGCTACCGCGTCGAGAGCATCGGCATCATCAATCTCGACACCGACGCCAAATTGGTGCCGGGGCCGAACGGCGGCTTCGGCATCACCGGCCGTGTCGCCGCGCGCACCACCCAGCTGTTCAACAGCGGCGTGCGCAACTTCCTCGGCGGCAACGCCGTCGTCCGCGCGGACATCGGCTACAGCCCGGAAGGCATCGTCACCTTCCGCAACCTCAGGATGAACGCGCCACAGTTCCGCATCACGCGGGGCGACGGCCGTTTCAATCCCGCCAATGGCGCGGTGCTGGTCAGCGCCGATGCCTATTCGACGCAATATGGCCCGCTCAATGCGCGGGTGACCGGCAGCGCGACCGCGCCTGTGGTGGTGCTGCATGCCGCGCGTCCCGGCGTGGGCGTCGGCCTGGTCAACCTCGATGTGCGCGTCGTCGGGCGCGGCGGCGCCTATGCGGTGACCGCGAGCGGCGGCACCAACTATGGGCCGTTCACCGCCGACGTGCTGGTCAACCCCAGCCCGCAGCTGACGGTCGACGTGCGCCGCGTGGTGTTCGCCGGGATCGTCGCCAACGGCCGGGTCGCCGCGACCAAGGCGGGGCCGTTCGCGGGCCGGCTGCAGTTTGCCGGCCGCGGCATCACCGGGGCGGTCAACCTCGGCAACCAGGGCGGCTATCAGCGCGCCGACGTTGCCGCGCGGGCGTATAACGCGACCATCCCGGGGCTCGCCGATTTCACCGTCGGCCGCGCGATCGTGAACGCCACCGTGGTGATGTACCCCAAGGCACCGTCGGTCGTCGCCGACGTCCAGGTCGCCGACACCCGCTACAACAGCGTCGTCATCCAGGCGATGCGCGCCAAGGTGAACTACCAGAACGGCAAGGGCAGCGCACAGGCGCTGCTCACCGGGTCGACTGGCGTGCCGCTGCGGGTGGCGGTGAACGCCCAGCTCTCACCCAACAATTATCTGGTTGCCGCGCAGGGACAGGCCAATGGCATCGCCTTCCGCACCGTCAATCCGGCGCGGATTACCGGCGCCGCCAAGGGCTATGCCCTGGCACCGACGCGGATCGATTTCGGCCAGGGGCCGACGGCGGGCTCGGCGCGGGTCGCCGGCTCGTTCGGCGGCGGTGTCACCGCGGCGCAGGCGCGGCTCGACCGGCTCAACCTGTCGATGCTCTCGGCGTTCATGCCCAACCTCGGCCTGTCGGGCGCGGTGACCGGCAGCCTCGACTATCGCCAGCAGGGGGCGGCGATCCCGCAGGCCGATGCGCGGCTGACGATTGCGGGCTTCCAGCGCACCGGGCTGGCCGCCGTCTCCGAGGCGGTCGACGTCCAGTTCGTCGGCAAGCTGCTGCCGGACGGCGGTGAGGCGCGGGCGCTGATCAAGCGCGGGCCGACCACGATCGGCCGGCTGGTCGCGGGGCTGCGACCGCTCCCGCCTGGTGCCGGCTCGTGGACGACGCGGCTGATGCAGGCGCCGCTGTCCGGTGGGATCCGCTACAACGGCCCCTCGGCGGTGCTGTTCAGTCTCGCCGCGCTCCCCGAGCAGCAGCTTTCCGGGCCGATCGCGGTGGCGGCGGACTTTGCCGGCAAGGTCTCGGCACCGCAGCTCAACGGGCTGATCCGCGCCGACAACCTGACCTATGACAATGAGGCTTATGGCACTCGCCTGTCGCAGATGAAGATCGGCGCGCGCTTCACCAACGACCGGCTCGAACTGACCAACCTCAGCGCGCGTGCGGGCGAGGGCACCTTCCAGGCGCAGGGCAGCGTCGGGCTGGCGGCGGACAGCGGCTTCCCGATCGACATGCGGGCGACGCTGAAGGACGCGCAACTCGCCAAGAGCGATGCGCTGAGCGCCACCACCTCGGGCACCATCCACTTCACCAACGGCCGTGACGGCGGGCTGGTGCAGGGCGATCTGGTGATCCCGAACGCGCGCTACGAGATCATCCGTCAGGGCGCCGCCGAAGTGCCCGAGCTGACCGGTGTCCGCCGCAAGAGCCAGATCGTGACGCCGCGGCCGACCGATCGGCCCAAGCCCGCGCCGGTGAGCACGATCAAGCTCGACCTGCGCGTCCGCGCGGAGAACCAGCTGTTCGTCTCGGGCATGGGACTCGAATCCGAATGGGAGATGGACCTCAGGATCGGCGGCACCTCGGCGGCGCCGGTGATCTCGGGCGGGCTCGACCTGGTGCGCGGCACCTATTCGTTCGCGGGCAAGCGCTTCGAGGTGAACCGCGGCACGATCCGCTTCCGCGGTGGCGCGCTGACCGATCCGGACATCAACATCGAGGCGACCACCACCACGGATGGCATCACCGCGGTGCTCGATATCACCGGTACCGGCCAGCGCCCGCAGATCGCTTTCACCTCCACCCCGACGCTGCCGCAGGACGAGGTGCTGAGCCGGCTGCTGTTCGGCACCAATCCGGAGAATTTGTCGGCGACCGAGGCGATCCAGCTGGCTTCCGCGCTCAATTCGCTGCGTGGCTCGGGCGGCGGCGGGCTCAACCCGCTCGGCAAGCTGCGTTCGGCGACCGGGTTCGACCGGCTGCGGATTCTCGGCGCCGACGAGGCGACCGGGCGCGGCACCAGCCTCGCGGCCGGCAAGTACCTGACCGACAACATCTATGTGGAGATCGTCACCGACGCCAAGGGCCAGACTGCGACCCAGCTGCAGATCGCGCTGACCAAGGCGCTGAGCCTGCTCACCTCGACCGGATCGTTCGGCGGCTCGGACGCGCGCCTCAAATATTCCAAGGATTATTGAGGAACGCGCCGCCGCGGGGCGAGAGGCCATCGCCGTATCCGGGATACACCGGAACGGGAGGATCGATGGCCGCGTTTTTGGTGATGAGTGGGAGGGCTAGGGCGCGCGACAAGCGGCAAGGTAGATGCCTGCCGTTTGATTCCAAGCCCGGCGTCTCGGTACAGGCCTCAAGCGACGGCGTTGCGCCGTGACGCAGGCCTTGAGGCAAGCAGCAGCGTAAGGGTGGCGAGCGTATCGCGGACGGGTGAGGCCTGCGGCAGGGCATAGCACGCGCATGGGGCGGGGTCGGGTAGCCGTGCGGCGTGCCGATCGATCATGCTGCAGTTTGGTTTATTTGGGCAGGCGCCTGATGCGTGCCGCTGGAGCTGGCCTGGTTGAGCGGGTGATTCGCACCTTGATGGATGGGCGTGGTGGCCGGCTGCTATGGGGTTGGCGAAGAAGATTAGCGGCGGCTGACCGCGGTCAGTTGCCGGCTCGGAAATCACGGACAAACGGGGATATTTCACCCACCGCCGCGCCGCCGAGCCGGCGGTAATCAGCTTACCAGGGCTTGATGTCGTGGCCGTAGATAAGTGCGATGATGAATGCCAGCATGCTTATGCTCCCTTATTATCCACCCGAAGGTGGTTAACATACTTAACAACAAATTAAGCATCTCTCAACCGCGTCCTGCGCGTCGCTCGACGGTTAACGCCCACTGAATCGGTTGCTATCTTAAGGGTATTTCAAGGGGTGGCGGGTAGCGTCGCGGCCATGACTGTCGCCCCACGCCCAAGCCGTGAACGCCTGCAGGTTGCCAAAGCAGGGCAGGCCGTGGCCGCCGTGGATCCTCGTCCGGGGATGTCGGTCGTCGGCACCTTGCAATTTCACCTGCTGATCGAGCTGGCAAACTTCCGCGAGTTGCGTCGGCTGCTCGGATGCGCGCGCGCGGAGCTGCTGGTGGGCGAGGTGGTGGAGCGGCTACAGACGCTGCTGCCCGAGGCGATCATCTCGATCGTGAGCCGGACGCTGATTGTCTGCTGTCTGCGTGGCCGCGAGGCTGCTGAACTGGACAGCTGCATCGCTGCGGTAGAGCAGGCTTTTACGGCGCCGCTGGTGATCGATGAGGAGCTCCATACGGTCGAACTGACCTTCGGCGCTGCCAGCGCACCGCTGCACATCGTCGACGAGGTGCGGATGGCGGAGGAGGCCGAGGCGGCCTTGGTCGAGGCGCGCGCCGCCTACCGCGCGGTGACCCATGCGGTGGAGGCGCACCTTCCTGCCGACATCCGGCAGATTGCGCGCGAGTTGGAGCATGCGATCGACAACGACCAATTGTTGCTGCTCTACCAGCCCAAGATCCACGTCCGGCGACAGGAGATCGGCAGCGCCGAGGCGCTGGTGCGCTGGCATCACCCAGAGCGCGGAATCATCCTGCCCAACGACTTCATCATGATTGCCGAAGAGTGCCATCTGATCGGCAAGATGACGCTGTGGACGATCCGCCAGGCGATTGCCGATCAGCGTATCCTCGCGGCCGACGGCCATGATCTACGACTGTTCATCAACATTTCCGGGCAGCTGCTGGCAGATGCCGCGTTTGTCCGGGCGGCCTGCGATCTGGTTGCGGGGAGCGATGCCAAGCTCGGATTCGAAATCACCGAGACGTCCGTCATTCGCGATCCCGGCAGCGCCATCGCCAACCTCCAGGTGTTCGCCGACTACGGCATCACCATCGCGATCGACGATTACGGCGCGGGCTTGTCGTCGCTCGCTTATCTGAAGCAGCTCCCCGCCCGCGAGCTCAAGATCGACAAAATGTTCGTCACCCAGCTGACCAGCTCCAACCGCGATCCGCTGATCGTGCGATCGACCATCGATCTGGCGCACGCGCTGGAAATGGAAGTGGTGGCCGAGGGGGTGGAAACGCACGCTGCGCTGGCGCTGCTGACGGTGATGGGTTGCGACATGGTGCAGGGTTTCTTGATCAGCAAGCCCGTCACTCTCGATGCACTGACCGTTTACTTGAACGATGGCAAAAAGGCACCGCCAGTACCGAACGCACGGCAAACCTTCGCTACCTTGGCAGCTGCACGAAAGCTTTGATGTGACAGCACTTCGAATGCTGATTGTGCTGGTAGCGATCAGCTGCGGAGCAGTGTGTCATGCGGACGGCAACCCTACACGCCCCTCGATCACGCTGGATCGGCGTTTCGAATATATGGTAGCCGACACACGAGCGACGATGCTGGCCAATCCGAAGGGAGCAATCATCAAGGCTGCGGGTCTCCAGCGCTATGCAGCAAATATACGCGACTTGCGGCAACAGGCATTGATGGTCGCCACGGCCGAGTGGTTGCGCGGCGAAGCTAATATCAGGTTGGGCAACATGGCGGCAGGTGCGCCTCTGGTAGCCAGTGCCCTACGCACGGCCACCCGCATCGTGCCGGGATCTACCCTCCAGGGCGACGCGCTTTTGTCTAGCGGCTGGGTTGATACCGAACGGGCCAATCCGGCGCAGGCTCTAGCCGATTATCAAGCCGCCCACGATATTTTCCAAAAGCTCGGAAACAAGCGCAATCAAGCCAGGGCACTGATCCAAATTGCCAGCCTCTATTCCGGTGGCAACGACTATCCGACCGCGCTCCGTTATTACGATCAGGCAATCTCTGCTTATAACGCCGATCCACAGCTCAGCGTGTCACTATATAACAATCGGGGCAACGTACTTAAGGAGTTGGGGCGGTTTCGCGACGCTGAAATGCAGTTTCGCCAGGCGCTTGTATTGGCACGTTCTATGAGCAGCCGGTTGCTGATTGCTACGGTGCTATGCAACGTCGCGAGTTCTCGGCTCCTAACCGGGCGATTGGCTCTTGCAAACCAAGATATCGTCGAAGGCATGCGGATCACAGCAACAGGTGAAGCTGCCGAATTCAGGCCCGTGGTTGTGGCGATCGCCGCCCAAGCCGCGTTGCAGGAAGGAGCGCTTGCCCAAGCCGAGAAGCTGATCGATGAGCGTTTCAGGGGCGTTGATCTCAGTAGGACCACTCTTGTCGATCGCGATGCTCATGAGACGGCTTACCACGTCTACCAAGCGGCCGGTCGGCCCGGTCCGGCGCTTCAGCATCTCAAAATTCTCAAGAAACTCGACGACGAAGCTACCAAGCTCGCCCGATCGACCAACGCGGCGCTGATGGCGGCGCGGTTCGATTTTGCCAATCAGGAGCTCAAGATCGCCAACCTGCAGCGCGACGAAGCGCGGCGGAGCGTCGCCTTCGAGCAGGCGCGCGCGCGCACCCAGCAGCAGATTTTCCTCGGCATCGTCCTCGGCACCGCGATCGTGATCGCGATGCTCGGCTTCGGCATCGTCACCCTGCGGCGCAGCCGCAACCAGGTGAGGGCGGCCAATGAGGATCTCGAGGTCACCAACACCGCGCTCGGCAAGGCGCTGGCGGCCAAGACCGAGTTCCTCGCCACCACCAGCCACGAAATCCGCACGCCGCTCAACGGCATCCTCGGCATGACCCAGGTGATGCTCGCCGATGCGTCGCTGGAACATGACCTGCGCGACCGGCTGAAGGTGGTGCATGGCGCCGGGCTCACGATGTGCGCGCTGGTCGACGACATCCTCGATGTCGCCAAGATGGAGACGGGCAATCTTGCGATCGAGCAGGCGCCGTTCGATCTTCACGCGACCATCGCGGAGTCGACGCGGCTGTGGGAGGATCAGGCGCGCGCCAAGAGCGTGAGCTTCGCACGCAACCTCGCCGACTGCCCGACGATGATCGTCGGCGATGCCGCGCGCACCCGGCAGATCGTGTTCAACCTGCTCTCCAACGCGCTGAAGTTCACCGCCGAGGGCGCGGTGACGCTGACCATCGGCGCGGTCGGTGCGGATCGCTACCGGATCAGCGTCAGCGATACCGGCATCGGCATCCCCGCCGACAAGGTCGACGAAATCTTCGAATCATTCCGCCAGGCGGACACCAGCACCACCCGCCACTATGGCGGCACCGGGCTCGGCCTCTCCATCTGTCGCAAATTGGCGCAGGCGATGGGGGGCGATATCGGCGTCTCGAGCGTCCCCGGACAGGGCTCCACCTTCACCGTCGAGCTGCCGCTCGTGCCGGCGCCCGTCCCGGCGGCGCCGTGCGAGCCGGGCACGCCCGGAGATACCTGCCTGTTGATCGTCGATCGCAATCCGATCACCCGCAGCATGCTCAAGACCTTGACCGCGCCACACGCCACCGGGGTAGAGCTAGCCGGTTCGCTGGTGGACGCGAACGCTCGGCTGGCCGCAGGCGGTATTGCGCAGGTACTTGTCGACGCTGGTGTAATGGACGAGCAGAACTCGGCGGATCTGCTGCGATCCTTGGTCGCGCTAGGCGCGCCCGTGACGATGCTGTGGCCTCAGGCAACGCTGGCGGAACGGCGCGAATCGCTCGTTGCTGCCGGCGTCAGCCAAATCATCGCCAAACCCGTCAGTGGTACTCAATTGGTCTCTGTACTTTTTCCGGCCGACTCGGCTCCTATTCAGCAGCCGGGTCTTGTGCCGCAGGCAGCATGACGCGTAGACGCGGGTCAATGTCCTGCCCCCTCTCTTCCTGCGGAAGCCGATTACGCGCATGAACGTGCTCTTCATTGAGGACGACCGGATGAACCGGCGCGTTGTCAAGGACATGCTCGATGTTGCGGGCGCCACGATGGCTGAAGCCGAAAGCGCGGAAGAAGGGTTGCAGGCGCTCGACGAACAGCATTTCGACATGCTGCTGGTGGACCTGCGAATGCCCGGCATGGACGGCATCACCGCGATCAAACACATCCGCGCGCGCGGCGATGCCAAGGGCAGCGTGCCGATCATCGTGATCACCGCCGACACCGCGCTCGACCTGCGCGAGCGCTGCCTGATGGCCGGCGCCGACGAAGTCCTGTTCAAGCCGGTGGCGATGGATGCGCTGTTCGAGGCGATGGGCCGGATCCTCGCGCGCGACGCCGGCGGCATGATCAACTAGCAGCATATTTCACGCCCCTGGGCGGCGCAGTGCTGCCGATCAGTCCGGGCGCCGATCGCGGCCGAGCGTGGCGGCGAGTGACGTGCTGGCGCTGCCGCGGCGCGCGGGCTTGGGCTGGCGGTCGTCGGGCGACCAGCCGGTGAGGAAGACAATCTCGAAGGTTTCGTGGGTGCGACCGTCGGCATCGGCGGCGTCGGCGAAGGCCGCGGCGGCGCGGGCGAGCGCTGCGCGCGTCAGGGCTGATCGGGTGGTCAGCAAATTGGTCGCCGCCATGCCGCGCAGATCGTCCAGCAGGCCGCCGATGCTGCGATAGGAGACGTTGACCGTCTCGACATCGGCGACCGGCAATGCGAACCCGGCGCGCATCAGCAGGTCACCCGCCGCGCGGACATCGATCTGCGGATGGAGCCGCGCCGCCGGGCGCTCCTGCTCGGCGCTGCGCAGCGCGGTCCGCAGTGCGCCAAGGCTGCCGGCGCCGACGAAGGCCCCGAGGAACAGTCCGTCGGCGCGAAGGCTGCGACGGATCAGCGACAAGGCGCCCGGCAGATCGTTGACCTGATCGAGCACGCCCGCGCTGATCACCAGATCGAATGCAGCGTCGGCAAAGGGCAGATGATCTTCCTCAACCTGCACGCCGCCGCTGCGCGCGGCGAAGGCGAAGCCCGGATCGGCCCGGGCGATGTGCGCATCCGGCAGCATCAGATCGGCCTCGAAGCTGCCGAGATCGAGCACGTCGGCGAACGACCGCTTTACCGCGGCAAGCCGCTCGGCGATGCCGTCGAGCATCACCGAGCGCAGGAAGGCGTGGCGGGGATAGTCGCCGGCCGCGGCGCGATCGCGCCGGCGGCGCCGCGCGGCGCGATCGAAGATGTCGGGAGCGTTCACGGCCCGGCTTGTGCCCGCTCCCGGCGCGCGCGACAAGAAGGCATGAACGGCGCGGGCAGGGGAGGGCTGGCAGGCGTGCTGGGCGGCGCGGTCGCGCTGGCGCTGCCGCCGCGCTGTGGCGGCTGCGGCGTGCCGGTGGCGGCGGATCATCGCTTCTGCGCCGGCTGCTGGAGCAGCCTGCGCTTTCTTGCCCCGCCGTGGTGCGCCGGCTGCTGCAGGCCGTTCGCCTTTGATCGTGGCGACGGCGTGCTGTGCGGGCAGTGCCTGGCGATGCCACCGCGCCATGCCGGGGTGCGCGCCGCGGTCGCTTATGGGGAAGTCGCGCGGCACCTCGCGCTGAAACTGAAATATGGCGGTCGCACCGGTGTTGCCGAAACCATGGCGCGGCAAATGGCGCGGCTGGTGCCGCCCGAACTCGACCTGCTGGTGCCGGTGCCGCTTCACCGCTGGCGGCTGTGGGCGCGCGGCTACAATCAGGCGGGGCTGATCGCGACTGCGCTGGGCCGGCGAAGCGGATGCGCGGTGGATCTCACTGTGCTCGCGCGGGCGAAGCGGACCCCGGTGTTGCAGGGGCTCGATCGGCGCGCGCGCGCTGCCGCGGTGACGGGGGCGTTCCGGATCTCTAATCGCGGCAGGATCAAAGGGCGGACGATCGGTCTCGTTGACGACGTCTATACCAGCGGCGCGACGGCGGCGGCATGCACCGCCACGTTGCTCGCGGCAGGGGCCGCCACAGTGACGATCCTCTGCTGGGCGCGCGTGCTCGACGAGGCGACGATCGACTGAGCGGTGGACGCGGATTGACAAGCGCGCACCCAGTCCACACCTCTGGGCCATGGCCAAAGTCGAAATCTACACCAAGGCATTCTGCCCTTATTGCACCCGCGCGATGCGGTTGCTCGCCGCCAAGGGCGTGACCCCGGAGGAGACCGACATCTCGATGGGCGGCCCGCAGCGCGCGGCGATGATCCAGCGTGCCAACGGCCGCACTACCGTGCCGCAGGTGTTCATCGATGGCCGGCATATCGGCGGATCGGACGATCTCGCCGCGCTCGATGCCCGCGGAGGGCTGGACCCGCTGCTGGCGGCATGAAGCTTGCGCTGCTGCAGATGACCAGCGGGATCGATCCCGCCGGCAATGCGGCTGATCTGACCAGGGCGATCGAGGCCGCGGCCGCAGGCGGGGCGGCGATGCTGTTCACGCCGGAAATGTCCGGGCTGATCGATCGTGATCGCGTCCGGGCGGCGGCATCGATCGTCGGCGAGGACGCGGACCCGGTGCTCGCCGCGGTGCGGGCGGCGGCGGCGCGCGTTGGCATCTGGGTGCATCTCGGCTCGCTGGCGATCCGCCGCGACGACGGGCGCTATGCCAATCGCGGCTTCGTGATCGATCCCGATGGCTCGATCCGCGCCCGCTATGACAAGATCCATCTGTTCGACGTCGATCTGGCGAGTGGCGAAAGCTGGCGCGAGTCGGCGAGCTATGCCGGGGGCACGGCGGCGGTGATGGCGGCGACGCCGCTCGGCAGCCTCGGCCTGTCGATCTGCTACGACCTGCGGTTCCCGGCGCTCTATCAGGCGCTGAGTGCGGCCGGCGCCGAGCTGCTGGCAGTCCCCGCCGCTTTCACCCGTCCGACCGGCGAGGCGCATTGGCATTGCCTGCTCCGAGCCCGCGCGATTGAGAATGGCTGTTTCGTGATCGCCGCTGCCCAGGCGGGAGTTCATGAGGATGGCCGGGTCACTTATGGCCATTCGCTGGTCGTCGATCCCTGGGGGACGGTGCTGCTCGACATGGCGGAGGCGGCAGGATTGGGCTTCGTCGACATCGATCCGACGATGGCGGCGGCGGTGCGCGCGCGGATTCCGGTGATCGCGCATCGACGCTCGATCGCGCCGGTCGAGGGCGGCGGATCGTGATCGTGTTCGATCTGCGCTGCGGCGGCGGCCATGTGTTCGAGGCCTGGTTCGGCTCGAGCGCTGCTTATGAGGCCCAGGCTGCCGCCGGGCAGGTCGCGTGCCCGCTGTGCGCCGACACCCGGGTCACCAAGGCGGTGATGGCGCCCAACATCCCCGTCAAAGGCAATCGGCGTGATGCGCCGGTGGCGCAAAAGACGCAGAATGTTGGAACGCCGGGATCGGCGCCAACCGTTGCTTCCGATCCGGCGGTGATCAAGCAAGCGCTGACGATGCTCGCCGCGGCGCAGGCCAAGGCGCTCGAAGGATCGCAATGGGTGGGCGGCAGCTTCGCGACGCAGGCGCGGGCGATGCACCTCGGCGAGGTGGCGACCAGCCCGATCCACGGCCGGGCCAGCCTTGCCGAGGCGCGGGCGCTGGCCGACGAAGGCGTGCCGATCGCGGCCCTGCCATTGCCCGTGGTACCGCCGGAAACCTCCAACTGAGCCGCCGCGCCGCTTCGCGCGGAGGCTGGACCGATCGGTGCCGGGCGGATATCTAGACCCGCGTGACTCCGTAGCTCAGTCGGATAGAGCATCAGATTCCTAATCTGGGGGCCACTGGTTCGAATCCAGTCGGGGTCACCACCTCCCTCGCCATCGCCATCGCCATCGTTCGTCAGTCGGGCGCCCTGCCGCGCCGGCGGCGGCGGGCTTGGCTCCCCGTCAAATTAGCTCAGGCGTATCGCAGCTACTTGGCGCGATTGACAAATCCACTTTCGGTTAATCGGCGTGAAAGAATTGCGTACTTCTACGGCGTATACGTGAACATCGTGATTAGCTACCAGAGGCTATAGACGTCGAGGGGATCGGTGTCGTGACCGTTAGTGTAGTGACGGCGATACCGGGTTATCGGTAGCAAGATGATCGGCTTGAAGTCTGCTGAGTCGAGTCGGTTGGGGCCGGTTGGCGTGTGAAAGCACAACCAAAACGGATGAGATTGTAGTTAAGTCAGAATAGATTGCGCCCGATCGCCGATATAGTGACCAGCTCGAGGCTGGCGGTGGCAAGATCATGGCCGATGGGATGATCACCTATGGATGATCAGGGATCGGTCAGGGGACAGCAGGGGAGAGGATTAATGTTGCACGGGGTGGCGCTGTATCGTGGCGCCGATCCATCTGTGGCCGCCAAGTCCAAGGCAAGGTCGCGCGGCGCGCGCGCGGCCAAAACCGACCTGGCCATTACCGATGTGGTGGTCACGGCCTTGTCGACCCATGACGTCGTCGTCGCCGACGGGGCTGGGCCGGGGGGCGCGCTCAGCGTTGGCGAGAGGCTGGTGGTCGATCTTGCCGGGATCGGCGAGCGCGCGGCGACGGTGATCGCGGTCGATCAGCCGGGTTACCGCCTGGCGTTCGTCGCGCCGCTGTCCCCTGCGGAACTCGCACTGGCGCGGCGCTTTGATGGCGCGCTCGACGACGAGCCACAGCAGCATGACAACGACGCGGCAACGGGCCTTGCCGTGATGGTGCCTCCCTATCCGGAGCCGGTGGTGGGCAAATATGCCGGCGCGGTGAGGGTGCTGCTGGCAGCGGGCCTGGCGGCTGGTGCCTGGGCGGCGGTGCTTGGCATGATCCGGCTGCTGCAATCGTAAGCGCGGGCGACGATGCCCTCGGCGCCGTCGGTCGAGCGCCGGCCATCCGGCGGTGAATCATTCCCCTTTGTCGGCGCGAACGCGCCGCGGTTGTAAAACCACTGCAACATGAGGGCCGTACGGGCCATGGCTGAGCTCCCTCCCGGAGCGCCTGGACCGATGCGATGTATCCTGGATGCACCCCGAGCGCTGTGACGCTGTTCCGCGGCGATGTGGCCCGTCATGTCGATTAAGCCGGCGAGCAACTGGCCCAAGCCGCTGACCTTCTGGGTCTATGTTGCTGCCGGGGTCGCTCGGATCATTGCTTCGGCGATCGCCATGCCGTTTCTGTCGCTGCCACGGCGCTGAGCCGGGCTGCCGCGTGCCGCGGCATCAATGAGCGGTATTCGTGGACGGCATCGCCGCCGATCGCCCATGTCTTCCGGGAACGCCGCCGGCCCATGCGGGCGGCGTTCCCTGGTCGAACCGGCCTTCAGGCCTTGACGTGCTGCGAGATGTACTTGTTCATCTCGAACATCGTCACCTTGTCGCGGCCGAATACCTTCTTGAGCTTCTCGTCGGCGAGAATCTCGCGCTTGTTCTCGGGGTTCTGCAGGTCGTTGGACTTGATATAAGCCCACACCTTGCTGATCACCTCGCTGCGCGGCAGCTTCTCGTTGCCGACCACGGCGCCGAGCTCTTCAGAGGGCTGGACGGGGGCGTGGATGCCGCCGGTCTTTGGTGCAGTAGCCATCGGATTCCTTCCTGTTCGCGCCCGGTCCATTCCCGGCCACGTGAATCACGCCTTTTTCAGCGCGCCCGCCTTGTGCGCTGCCTTGCCGCCGTTGTCACTCTCTACGATAAACTGCGGTTCTTCCTTGGAGGCGCGGACCGGATGACCCTTGATCTGGGTATCGCTGGTCTGCTTTTTCTCGACGGTGCCATGCGCGCTGCCGCCGTGGCTCTTCCAGCTCACCTTGTCGCCGACCTTGGGGTCCGTCATCGTCGCTCTCCTTATTGCTCCACCTGAAGCGCATGACGCCGCCAAGGGTTGCACGAGCCCGGGGTGACGACCCCCGCCTGCCCGTGGTAGCGGCAAGGGCAACGCGGTTCCCGCCGGAACCGGCAGCAGGATGAACGACGTGCAGCAACCACCCGTGCGACCGGCCCATGGCTGATCAACGCGCCACCCCGGACGAGGGCGATCTGGTCGCCGCCGGCGCAACGCCCGCCGTGCCCGCCGATGTCGCCGAGGCGATCCGGACGCTGATCCGCTGGGCCGGCGACGACCCGACCCGCGAAGGGTTGATCGACACCCCACGCCGCGTCGCCAAGGCGTGGAAGGAATATTGCGCCGGCTATGGCGACGATCCCGCGCATCACCTCGAGCGGGTGTTCGAGGAGGTGGGCGGCTATGACGAGATCGTCCTGCTCAAGGACATTCCGTTCCAGTCGCATTGCGAGCACCATATGGCGCCGATCATCGGCAAGGCGCACATCGCCTATCTGCCGCGCGACCATGTCGTCGGCATCTCCAAGCTCGCCCGGGTGCTGCACGGCTTCGCGCGGCGGCTGCAGGTGCAGGAGCGGCTCACCGCCGAGGTCGCGGATTGCATCTGGGACAATCTGAAGCCCCAGGGTGTCGCGGTCGTGATCGAGGCCAGCCATGCCTGCATGACCGCGCGCGGTGTGCGCACCCCCGGCGTGACGATGGCCACCAGCCGGATGATGGGCGTGTTCCGCGACGACGAGCGCAGCCGGAAGGAAGTGTTGTCGCTGATGGGGCTGCGCGGGTGAACCGAACCGTGCTGGTGACCGGCGGCGCCAGGCGGTTGGGGGCGTGCATCGTCCGCCGGCTGGCCGCCGACGGGCATCGGCCGGTGATCCACTACGGCAGTTCGGCGGATGCGGCGGAGCGACTGGCCGATGAGGTCGGCGGCGCGACGGTGCAGGCGGACCTCGCCGATGCAGCCGCGGTCGCCGGGCTGATCGACGCGGCACGGGCCGCGAGCGGCAGCGCGATCGACGGGTTGGTCAACAGCGCCTCGCTGTTCGAGTATGACGCGCCCCAGGCGATCGATCGCCCGCTTGCCGAGCGGCTGCACGCGATCAACCTGCTGGCCCCGGTGCAGCTTGCCGCGGCGCTGGCGGCGCAACGCGACATCGCGGAAGGCGCCGTGGTCAACCTGCTCGACCAGAAGGTCGCAAACCTGAACCCCGATTTCTTCTCCTACACGCTGACCAAGATCGCGCTTGCCGGGGCGACGACGATGCTGGCGCAGGCGCTGGGCCCACGGATCGCAGTCAATGCGGTCGCGCCCGGCCTGTCGCTGCCGAGCGGCGACCAGAGCGACGAGGAGTTCCGGGCCGTCGCCTCGACCAACATGCTGCAGCGCCCGGTCGACCCCGACGATGTCGCCGCGGCGGTGGCGTTCCTGATCGGGGCGCGCGGCATTCATGGCGGGACGGTGTTCGTCGATGCCGGCCAGCGTTTCCTGGCGCGGCCACGCGACGTGATGTTCGAGCGCGCGCGTGGCTGACTATCTGATCATCCTCGACGCGCTGGAGGTGATGATCCGCCTCGGCATCCACCCGCGCGAGGCCGAACCGCAACGCGTGATCATCTCGGTCGAAATGACGGTGCGCTACCCGCAAGCGCCGGCCGAGGATGCGATCGACGAGGTGCTCGATTACGATTTCGTTCGCGAGGGCATCCTCGCGCTTGCCGTAGGCCGCCACTTTTCACTGCAGGAAACGCTGTGCGAGGCGATCGCCGCCTTATGCCTAGCCGATCCTCGCGTCACCCAGGTGAGCGTGCGCACATCAAAGACCGATATCTATCCGGATGCGCGGATCGGCTGCGCGATCGTGCGCACCCGCGGCTGACGCTGCTGCGGTCGCGCACCATACCCGAAAACCAAAAAGAATTTAAGGAACGCTTGCAACCGGTCCCGTTTTGAAACATTGATCACATGCCGGCAGCAAAAGCGCCGCAGGAACAATGCAGGAGAGATGAGCGTGAACCGTCAGTTGCCGTATCAGCCGTCGACCAACCATCCGTTCGGCGCCCATGGCGTCCTGATCGCCATTCCGATGAGCCTCGCTCTCTGGGCCGTGATCGGCGCCCTTATCTTCTGATGATGACGACGGCCGGCGGGGAACGCCGGCCGGATTGATGACCGGCGCTTCGTCGCGGTTGTTCGACGTGCAGACAGGGCGCGGGCAGCGCGCCAGGGTTGAGGCATAGACCGCGGTTGATGCCGCGTCCGATCCTCCCACATCCTCCAGATACCGTCATCTCGATTGTCGCGAGGTCCGGACGACGCGCGCCACGAGGATATCCCACTTTCGCTGGGGTGGCGGCTCGTTGGTCGATGCATGTCTGCTTGCGACATCGATCAGTCGTCCGGTTCCATCATGCCATCCCGCATCGAAGAGCCGGTCGCGGTGAACGGCCTGCCACGGCATTGCCGCGCAGGCCCCCTCAGTCAGATGCGATTCGCCGCGCTGAGTACGGCGCGGACGCTGGCGGTGGCGATGTCGGTGTCGAGACCGACGCCGAACACCGTGGCGCCGCTCGCGGTGCGGCATTCGACGTAGGCCGCGGCCTGGGCATCGGCACCATGGCCGATCGCATGCTCGTTGTAATCGACCACGTCGAGGGCGGGGCCGGTCTCTCCGAGTGCGGCGACCACGCCCGAGATCAACCCGTTGCCGCGCCCCGAGATCGAGCGCTCGGCCCCATCCACCGCGACCCGGCCGACGAACAGGCGATTGCCGGCGCCGCCGCTTTCCTCATAATCGCGCAGCACGAAACGATCGTCGGCGCGTGGCAGATAGGTCGCCTCGAACCGGCCCCAGATGTCGGCGGCGTTGAGCTCGCGGCTGGTCTCGTCGGCCATCGCCTGAACGTGGCGGCTGAAATCCGCCTGCAGGCGCTTGGGCAGCTTGAGCCCCTTGTCCTGCTCGATCACCCAGGCGACGCCGCCCTTGCCGGATTGCGAATTGACGCGGATCACCGCTTCGTAGCTGCGGCCGAGATCGGCGGGATCGATCGGCAGATAGGGCACTTCCCACAGCCCGTCGTTGCGCGCGGCCTGAGCCGCGAAGCCCTTCTTGATCGCATCCTGGTGGCTGCCGGAGAAGGCCGTGAACACGAGGTCGCCGGCATAGGGCGTGCGCGGGTGAACGGGAATGTTGGTGCAGTAATTGACGGTGTTGACGATGCCGTCAATGTCCGACAGGTCGAGCCCCGGCGCCACGCCCTGCGTGTACATGTTGAGCGCCACTGTCACCAGATCGCAATTGCCGGTCCGCTCGCCATTGCCGAGCAGGCAGCCCTCGACACGGTCGGCGCCCGCCATCAGCCCGAGTTCGGCCGCGGCGACGCCGGTGCCGCGGTCGTTGTGCGGGTGGAGGCTGATCACCACGCTGTCGCGATTGCGGATGTGCCGGCCGAACCATTCGATCTGGTCGGCATAGACGTTCGGCGTCGCGCATTCGACGGTGGCGGGAAGGTTGAGGATCAGCGGGCGCTCGGGGGTCGGCTGGAGCACATCCATCACCGCCTCGCAGACCTCCACCGAGAATTCGAGCTCGGCGGTGGAGAAGGTCTCGGGGCTGTATTCGAAATGCCAGTCGGTGTTGGGGTGCGCCGCGGCCTGGTCTCGCAGTACCTTGGCGCCATCGACCGCGATCTGCTTCACCTGCGCGCGATCCATGTTGAACACGATCTTGCGCCACGCCGGGCTGACGGCGTTGTAGACGTGAACGATCGCCTGCTTGGCGCCGTCGAGCGAGGCGAAGGTGGTCTCGATCAGGTCGCGGCGCGACTGAGTGAGCACCTGGATGAAGACATCATCGGGGATACGATCGTCGCGGACCAGCCCCGAGATGAAGTCGAACTCGGTGGCGCCCGCCGAAGGGAAGCCGACTTCGATTTCCTTCAGCCCGACCTTGAGCAGCAGATCGAAGAAGCGCGTCTTCTTCTCCGCGTCCATCGGATCGATCAGCGCCTGGTTGCCGTCGCGCAGGTCGGTGGAAAGCCAGCGCGGTGCCTGGGTGATCGTGCGCCCGGGCCATTGCCGATTCGGCAGGTCGATCTGGGGGAAGGGGCGGTATTTGCTGGAAGGATCGCGCAACATGGAAAAACTCTCGGGTCGGCACGGGGCAAGGCCCCACACGGGTCGCTGATATGTTCGAGTAACCCCTCAGGGGCAGGCGCGGCCTCGCCGCGCGGCAGCCCCTAAGGGCGCGTAAGTCGAAGCGTCAGGCGGAGAGTGCGGGTCACGGCGGGGGTTCTGACGCAGCACTCGGGGCTTGTCCAGCCATCTCATGACCGTGTGCATTACCGTTGATTAACCAGGTGCCGGCTAGAGGAAGAAGGGACCCGATGCTGTCCCACTAACCTAGGTCGGAAATGCACCATGCGGCAACTCGTCTATATCAGCAGCGTCCACCCGCAGGTGAGCGTCGATCCGGCGGCCATCCTCGCGGCCTCGCGGCGCAACAACGCGCGCGCCTGCGTGACCGGACTGTTGTTCTTCGATGGCAAGCGCTTCCTCCAGGCACTGGAGGGTGACGAGGCCCAGGTCGAGGCAACGTTCGCGCGGATCATGAAGGACGGGCGGCACCGGGCGGTGGTGGTGCTGTCGGACCGCATTGTCGAGCAGCGCGAGTTCGGCGACTGGGCGATGGCCTATAACGCGCCCGCGGATACCGCCGATGCGGCATTCGAGCGGGTGGTGACGCTGGCGGCGGGTGCCAGCCCATCGGTACGCGCGACCTTCGAGAACTTCGCCAAGGTGCGCCGCGCCGCCTGACCGGCACGGCACGTCGCGCGGCCCCCGGGGGCGCCGCGCGACCCGATGGTTACTTGGCGGCGAAGGCGGCGTGGATGTGCAGCTTCACCTCGTCCGAGACGACCGGCGCATAGGCGCCGACGCCGAAATCGCTGCGCTTGATCGCACCCGTGGCGCTGAAGCCGAAGTTCAGCTGCTTGTTCATCGGGTTGGTCCCTGCGCCGACGAAGGTTGCCTCGAGAGTCACCGGCTTGGTCTGGTCCTTGATCGTCAGGTTGCCGACGATCGTCGCCTTGTTGCCGGCGTGGGGCGTGACGCTGGTCGAGACGAAATGCGCGGTCGGATACTTGGCCGCATCAAAGAAGTTGGTCGACTGCAGATGCTCGGCGAACAGCGGGAAGCTGACGCCGGGCTTGGTCATGTCGAAGGTGACGTCGACCTTGGTCGCGGCGGGCTTGGCGGGATCGATGGTGATCGTGCCGGTCGACGGGCCGAACAGGCCTTCGAGGATCGAGAAGCCCATGTGGTTCACTTCCCACGCCACCTGGGTGTGCGCCGGATCGACGGCATAGGTGCCCGCGGTGATCCGCGACGCGGTCGCGGCGCCGGGCTGGCTTGCGGTCGAGGGGATGATCTGGGCGACGGCGGGCACCGCGAGGGTGGCGGCAAGGGCAGCGGCGAGGGCGTAGCGCATAGGGTCGGTCTTTCGACGGAGTGGTGATAGCCCATGGTGGAGCGTTGCCTGGGTGCGGTCAAACCCCCGCCGCGGCAACGGATCGTTTCGGGGGTGATGACCGAAGCGGGTGCCGCCGAACGACGAGCCCTTCTCCATCATGCTGAACTCGGTTCAGCAGCCATAGCCAGCGCCTGCCGACTGGACGGCGGAGGTAATGGATGCTGAAACAAGTTCAGGATGACGGAGAGGGGGAGAAGCCCTTAGTTCTTGTCCTTGTCGACCAGCTTGTTGGCACCGATCCACGGCATCATCGCGCGCAGCTCGCTGCCGATCTTCTCGATCGGATGCGCCGCGGCGGCCTTGCGGGCGGCCTTGAGCTCGGGCTGGCCGGCGCGGTTGTCGAGCACGAAGTTCTTGACGAAGCGGCCACCCTGAATGTCGGCGAGGACGCGCTTCATCTCGGCCTTGGTCTCGGCGGTGATGATCCGCGGGCCGGTGGTGATGTCGCCGTATTCGGCGGTGTTGGAGATCGAATAGCGCATGTTGGCGATGCCGCCCTCATAGAGCAGGTCGACGATCAGCTTGGTCTCGTGCAGGCATTCGAAATAGGCCATCTCGGGCGCATAGCCGGCCTCGACCAGCGTCTCGAACCCCGCCTGGATGAGGTGGGTGATGCCGCCGCACAGCACCGCCTGCTCGCCGAACAGATCGGTCTCGCATTCCTCGCGGAAGTTGGTCTCGATGATGCCTGACCGGCCACCGCCGACGCCCGAGGCATAGGCCAGCGCGACATCATGGGCGTTGCCGCTCTTGTCCTGGTCGATCGCGATCAGGCAGGGTACGCCGCCGCCGCGGACATATTCGGAGCGGACGGTATGGCCGGGCCCCTTGGGCGCGATCATGATCACGTCTAGATCGGCGCGCGGCTCGATCAGCCCGAAGTGGACGTTGAGGCCATGGGCAAAGGCGAGCGCGGCGCCCTGCTTCATATGGTCGTGGAGGTCGGCGGCGTAGATCGCGGCCTGATGCTCGTCGGGTGCGAGGATCATGACAATGTCGGCCCAGGCCGCGGCTTCCTTGTTCGACTTGACCGCAAAGCCGGCGTCGATCGCCTTCTTGGCCGTGGCCGATCCCTCGCGCAGCGCGATCGCGACATCCTTGACGCCGCTGTCGCGCAGGTTCTGGGCGTGGGCATGGCCCTGGCTGCCATAGCCGACGATGGCGATCTTCTTGTCGGTGATCAGGTTGAGATCGGCGTCGCGATCGTAATAGACACGCATGGGAAAGGTCCTTTCGATGAGATCTTCGATGGCATGTCGTCATGCTGAACTCGTTTCAGCATCCATGGCCCATTGGGTGCCGCGCATCGGGCGGCGAGGGCTGGGCCATGGACCCTGAAACAAGTTCAGGGTGACGAAGAAGGAGAGCGGATGCTGTAAGCTTACGCCGCTTCGCGCCCGCGGGCGATGGCGACGATGCCGGTGCGGGCGACCTCGATCAGGCCGACCTCCGCCATCAGCTCGATGAACTTGTCGATCTTCTCGCGGCCGCCGGTCACCTCGAACACGAAGCTCTCGATGGTCGCGTCGACGACGCGGGCGCGGTAGACGTCGGCGAGGCGCAGCGCCTCGATCCGGTGGTCGCCGGTGCCGCGCACCTTGACCAGCGCCAGCTCGCGCTCGACATGCGCGCCCTGCGCGGTGAGGTCGGTCACCGAATGCACCGGCACCAGCCGGTCGAGCTGGGCGATGATCTGCTCCATCACCGGCGGCGAGGCCGTGGTGACGATGGTGATCCGGCTCACCGCCTTGTCCTCGGTGATCTCGGACACCGTCAGGCTCTCGATATTGTAGCCACGGGCGGTGAACAGGCCGGCGATGCGGGCGAGGATGCCCGGCTCGTTGTCGACGACGACGGCGAGCGTGTGGCGCTCGGTGGTTTCGGTCTTGATGTGCACTAGATCGTCACCCCGGCGACAGCCGGGGTCTCCCTGTTAGATGAGCGTGCGCCTGCGGCCTGCGATCCCGGGCGGCGCCGGGGTGGCGGCTACACCAGCGCCTTGGCCTCGTCGTCCATCTCGCCCGACACCTCGTTCGCCTGGAGAATCATGTCGGTATGCGCCGCGCCGCTCGGGATCATCGGGAAGCAGTTGGCGAGCTTCGCCACCCGGCAATCGACCATCACCGGGCCGTCATGATCGAGCATCGCCTGGATGCCATTGTCCAGATCGCCCGGCGCCTTGATGCGGATGCCCTTCCAGCCATAGGCTTCGGACAATCGCACGAAGTCCGGCAGGCTCTCGCTGTAGCTTTCCGCGTAGCGCGACGAATAGGTCAGCTCCTGCCACTGGCGCACCATGCCCATATATTCGTTGTTGAGGATGAACACCTTGACCGGCAGGCGGTATTGCGTGGCGGTGGCGAGCTCCTGGATGTTCATCTGGATGCTGGCCTCGCCGGCGATGTCGATCACCAGCGCCTTGGGGTTGCCGAGCTGCGCGCCGATCGCGGCGGGCAGGCCATAGCCCATGGTGCCGAGCCCGCCGCTGGTGAGCCACTTGTTGGGCCCTTCGAAGCCGAAATGCTGGGCGGCCCACATCTGGTGCTGGCCGACCTCGGTGGTGATGATCGGCGAGCGGGCATGGATCGCCTCCCACAGCGCACGGACGGCGCGCTGGGGCATGATCTCGGTCGCCGATTCCGGGAAGTCGAGGCTCTTCACCGCGCGCCAGCCGGCGATCCGCCGCTGCCAGTCGACGGTGTCGGGCTTGGGGTGCTGGCGGCTCTTCCAGATCCGCACCATGTCTTCGAGCGCGTGGCCGGCATCGGCGATGATCGCGAGGTCGACGCGGACGTTCTTGTTCACGCTCGACCGATCGATATCGATATGGACCTTGCGGCTGTTGGGGCTGAACGCGTCGAGCCGGCCGGTGACGCGATCGTCGAACCGGCTGCCGATCGCGACCACCAGATCGGCCTGGTTCATCGCCATATTGGCCTCATAGGTGCCGTGCATGCCGAGCATGCCCAGCCATTGCTCGCCGCTCGCCGGATAGGCGCCGAGGCCCATCAGCGTCGAGGTGACGGGCACGCCGGTGAGGCGAACCATCTCGCGCAGCAGCTGGCTCGCCGCCGGCCCCGCATTGATGATGCCGCCGCCGGTGTAGAAGATCGGCCGCTCGGCGGCGGCGATCATGTCGACGAGCTGCTCGATCTGGGTCTGCGGCGCCTTGACCTGCGGGCGATAGGTCTTGTGCTGGATCGGCCCCGGCCTGACGTAGCGCGCCGAGGCGACCTGGACGTCCTTGGGAATGTCGACCACCACCGGTCCGGGGCGACCCGAGGTGGCGATGTGGAACGCCTCATGGATGACGTCGCCGAGCTTCGCCGGGTCCTTGACCAGGTAATTGTGCTTGGAACAGTGGCGGGTGATGCCGACGGTGTCCGCCTCCTGAAAGGCATCGGTGCCGATCAGCGCGGTCGGCACCTGGCCGGTGATCACCACCATCGGGATCGAATCGAGCAGCGCGTCGGTGATCCCGGTGACGGCGTTGGTCGCGCCCGGGCCCGAGGTGACGAGCACGACGCCCGGCTTGCCGGTGGAGCGGGCATAGCCCTCGGCGGCATGGGTCGCCGCCTGCTCGTGGCGGACCAGGATGTGCTTCAGCCGCCCCGACCGGAACATCGCATCGTAGATCGGCAGGACGGCACCGCCCGGATAGCCGAACACGACTTCCACGCCGAGATCGCACAGCGCCTCGACCAGGATGTCAGCTCCGCTTTTTTCTGCCACGTTCGTCGTCCCCGATGGTGTATACGCTGTTTGCGGAAGCGGCGGCTAGCGGTTAATAAAGTGCGCGTCAACCCAGCTGACTATAACAAGCTTTCAATAGCCGATGTTAATTCGCAACTTTCGGTCGTTCTGATCCATTGTTCGGGTGGTTGATTGCGAAACCAGGTGAATTGCCGCTTGGCATAGCGGCGGGTGTCGAGCTGCAGCCGGGCGAGCGCCTCGGCGCGAGACAGGTTGCCCGCGAGGTGGTCGGCGAGCGGTGCGACGCCGATCGCGCGGCGGATCGGCGCATCGACGGGCACGTCGGTCCGCGCCACCAGCCGGGCGACCTCGTCGAGTGCGCCGCCCTCGATCATCGTGGCGCAGCGGCCGTCGATCCGTGCCATCAGCCGGTCGCGCGGCGGGAGCAGGATCGCCGCGGCGAGGCGTATACGCGCGCCGATCCCGCCGAGCCGCTCTGTCTGCCAGGCAGCGAGCGGCCGGCCGGTCGCCCGCACCACCTCGAGCGCACGGGCGACGCGGGTGGTATCCGCCGGCGCGAGCCGTGCCGCGGCAGCCGGGTCCTCGGCGGCAAGCAGGCGATGCGCATCGGCGACGGGCAATGCGCGGACGTCGGCGCGGACCGCGGGATCGATCGCGGGCACCGGCGCGATGCCGTCGATCAGCGTGCGCAGGTACAGCCCGGTGCCGCCGACCAGGATCGGCAGCTTGCCCGCCGCATGCGCGTCATCAATCGCGTCGCGCGCCTCGCCCGCCCAGCGCGCGGCGGAATAGCCGCCGTCGGCGCCATCGACATGGCCGAACAGGCGGTGGGGCACGCGCGCTTCCTCGTCGGCCGAGGGGCGGGCGCTGAGCAGCTGCAAGTCGGCATAGACCTGGCTCGCATCGGCGTTGATCACGACGCCGTCATGGTCGGCGGCAAGCTGCAGCGCGGCGGCGGACTTGCCGCTGGCGGTCGGCCCTGCGATGAGCGCGACCCTTGGCATGGAGGGACCCTTGTTCACGGCAACGCTGATAGCAGCAGAATCACTGGCCGCAGGGGATCTTTCCGCCGCCGCCGATCGACTCACCGCGGCGGGCTGTGCGCCGGGCAGCGCGGCGTGGCTCGACGAGGGCAAGGCGGCCGACCTGTTGTTCGCGCTCGATCCCGCCGCCGCGCGGGCGGCGCTGGAGGGCGCGGTGGCGGGCATGGACGTGATCGTCCAGCCCTCGCTCGGTCGCCGCAAGGCACTGCTGGTCGCGGACATGGATTCGACGATGATCACGGTGGAATGCATCGACGAGCTTGCCGATTACGCCGGGATCAAGCCCGAGGTGGCGGCGATCACCGAGCGCGCGATGCGCGGCGAGCTGGATTTCGAAGGGGCGCTCGATGCGCGGGTGGCGCTGCTCGCCGGACTGGACGAGGCAGTGATCGCACAATGCCTGCGCGAGCGGGTGGCGATCATGCCCGGCGCGCGCGAACTGGTGCGGACGATGCGCGCGAACGGCGGCCACGCGGTGCTGGTGTCGGGCGGCTTCACCCGCTTCGCCGAGCCGGTCGCCGCCGAGATCGGCTTCGACCGGGCGATCGCCAATCGGCTGCTGATTGAGGACGGCAAGCTCACCGGCACCGTCGCCAAGCCGATCGTCGGCGCCGCGACCAAGCTCGACACGCTGCTGGCGACGATCACAGCGCAGGGCATCGATCCGCTGCTGAGCCTCGCGGTGGGGGATGGCGCCAATGACCTGGCGATGATCGAACGCGCCGGGCTGGGGGTGGCGTACCACGCCAAGCCGGTGGTCGCGGCGGCGGCGGCCGCGCGGGTGGATCATGGCGACCTGACGACGCTGCTCTATGCGCAGGGCTACACCCGCGCCGAATGGGCCAGCTAGGCCCGCGTCACGCCGGCCGCCATGGCGTGGTCATCCCACCCTGCGTCCGGGATGACCGAACCCCGGATCAGGGCGCGACGACCACGCAGGCGACCTTGCTCGCGGCGCAGGCGCGCTGCGCCGCTGCCTTGTTGGGATAACCGCCGGCCTGGAGCCGAACGACGCTGCCGGCATGCGGATAGGAGGGCTGGGCACCGGCAAGCCGACCACGCACCTGCGCCCATTGGCTCTGCGCATTGGCCTGGCTGCTGAACGCGCCGAGCTGGATCTTCCAGCCGCCGCCCGCGGCGCGCTCGGGCGCCGGCGCGGCAGGCTTGGGCGCCGGTGCAGCATGCGCCGTTACGGCGACGGGTGCCGGGGTCGGCTTTGGCGTCGGCTTCGGCGTCGGCTTGGCGGCGACGATCGGCGCCGGCACGCGGGCCGGGCCGTGGCTCGGCGGCAGCCGCTCCGGGCCGCCGGGGCGCTGCGCCGGGAGCACCCGGGCCTCGCCGACATTGCCGCCAGCGGCCTGCGCCACTGGGCGTGGGCGCGCCGCCAGCTGCTGGGCCAGGGCGACGCCGCGCTCGCGATCGGCGGGCGTGATATATTGGTCCATCTGCGCCAGCGTCTCCGATGCCGATTTCAGCCCCGCCTGCTGGGCGAGGGTCATCAGCGCATAGGCGCGCGGGTAATCGCGCGCCACGCCGTCGCCGTTGAACAACATGGTGCCGAGCACCAGCTCGCCGCGCGGCTCACCCCGCGCGACCGATTTCTCCAGCCACGGCAGCGCCTCAGCCTTCTTGCCGCCCTGGAACAGCGCCAGGCCGTAATTGTCCTCGGCCTGGTAATGGCCCTGCAGCGCCGCCTTGTGGAACCAGCTTTCGGCGAGCGCGAGATCGAGCGGCACGCCGCGACCGAGCTTATACGCCTGGCCGAGGTTGAACTGTGCATCGGCATCGCCCGCCACCGCGGGGCCGCGCCACTGGTCCACCGCCGCCTTGAAGTCACCCTTGGCCCAGGCATCCACCCCGGCCTTGACGTTCTGCGCACCGGCCGGAACCGCCGCCAGCCCTGCCATCGTCAGCGCCGCGCCCGCCATCATCGCCGTGCCCGCGACCCGCCCGATCAACCGCATCGTTTCCATCCTGTTTACTGCTTCAGGTCATCATGCCCCGGCGCGGCCCCGATGCAAAGCCCGGCGGCGACGCGATCCTTCGCGTCACCGCCCCGCACCTGTGGGGCCGTTAACCCCAAATTAGCCCCGACATGGCAGTCATGGTGCCAGATAGTGGGGGTTAAGGGGCCTTATGCGCGTTCTCGCGATGGCATCGCAAAAAGGTGGATCGGGCAAGACGACCCTGTCCGGGCATCTCGCCGTGCAGGCACAGATGGCGGGCCACGGCCCGGTCGTGCTGATCGACATCGATCCGCAGGGCAGCCTGGCGGACTGGTGGAACGAGCGCACCGCGGAATATCCCGCCTTCGCCCAGACCACCGTGGCGCGGCTCGCCGCCGATCTCGAGGTGCTGCGCCAGCAGGGCTTCAAGCTGGCGATGATCGATACGCCGCCGGCGATCACCATGGCGATCCAGAGCGTGATCAACGTCGCCGAGCTGGTGGTGGTGCCGACCCGCCCTAGCCCGCACGACCTGCGCGCCGTCGGTGCCACCGTCGACCTGTGCGAGCGCGCCGGCAAGCCGCTGATCTTCGTCGTCAATGCCGCAACCCCCAAGGCGCGGATCACCTCCGATGCCGCGGTGGCGCTGTCGCAACATGGCACCGTCGCGCCGATCACGCTCCACCAGCGCACCGATTTCGCGGCCTCGATGATCGACGGCCGCACCGTGATGGAATGCGATCCCAAGGGCAAGTCGGCCGCCGAGGTCGCAGCCTTGTGGGGCTATATCGCCGATCGCCTCGAAAAGAACTTCCGCCGCACCGTGTTCAGCGTGCCCACCGTCGGCGCCGGCTTCGGCCAGCGCCCGCAGGCCGGCGGCTTCGGCCGCCGCGTGGTGGGAGGGTGAGCATGTTCGGTTCGTCCAAACCGATGGGCTCGCTGTCGTCGGGTCTGCTCGCGCGCAAGGGCCAGGCGCGCCCGGCGATGCGCCCCCAGGGGTTCGGCGGCTTCGGCGGGGTGACCCAGGGGCTCGACGATCTCGGCTGGAACGACATGGGTGGCCGCGACGCGGCTGGCGAGCCGATCGTCCAGCCCGTGGCCGCTGACGCGCCGGCACCCGAGGCGCTCGCGCCGGTGGTCGCGGCCGAACCGGCAGCGCCGGTACTGGCAGCAGTGCCGGACGCCACCAACGAACCGATCCCGACCGTGCTGGTCGAGCGCGAGGCGCTGAAAGCGAAGGTCGAGGCGCCCGCCGCGGTCAAGTCAGTATCGCTGCCGACCGCGGCGCGGCTGCGGCGCGAAACCCAGCATGCCGGCAAGGCTGCCTTCACCCTGCGCGTGGATGCCGATCGCCACCTGCGGCTGCGGATCGCCACCGCGATCACCAACCGCTCGGCTCAGGATCTGGTGACCCAGGGACTGGATGCGCTGCTCGGCGCGATCCCCGAGGTCGAGGCGCTGGTCTCGCAGCTGCCCCGCGCCGCTGCCCCACGCAAATCGGCGAAGTGAGGAATATTCGATGAAGACGCGCATGATCTTCTCGCTCGGCCTGTCAGCTTTGGTGTTCGGAGGCACCATGATGGGCTGCACCGCCCAAGGCAGCGGCATCGCCTCCGCCAGCAATCGCAACACCACCACCGCCGCCAAGCAGGCCGCGCGCCAGGCCGACAAGGCGCGCAAGGCGATGGCGCGCCAGGATGACCAGGCGGTGATCCATTACGCCGAATCGGCCGTCGAGCTCAGCCCGCGCGACGTCGGCTATCGCCTGCTGCTCGCTCATGGCTATCTGAAGGCCGGGCGTTTCGCCTCGGCGCGGACCGCGTTCACCGACGTGCTCGAACTGACGCCCGACGACGGCCGCGCCGCGCTCAACCTCGCGCTCGCCGAGGTCGCGCTCGGTGATTGGACGCAGGCACGCCAGACGCTGGACGCCCATGCCGCGACCATTCCGGTCAGTGACCGTGGGCTCGCGCTGGCGCTCGCCGGTGATCCCACCGCCGCGGTGCAGTTGCTCAACCAGGCCGCGCGGAGCCCGGGTGCGGACGCCAAGGTCCGCCAGAACCTCGCGCTCAGCCTCGCGCTGGCGGGCAACTGGACCGGCGCCCGCGTGGTCGCCGCCGCCGACATGTCCGCCGCCGACGTCGACGCGCGGCTGCAGCAATGGGCGGCGTTCGCGCAGCCCAAGGGCGCATCGGACCAGGTCGCGACGCTGCTCGGTGTTACCCCGGCGGCCGACAGCGGCCAGCCGGTGGCGCTGGCGCTCAACGCGCCGGCTGCCGCCGACAAGGCGGTGTTGGCGGTGGTCGATCAGCCGGCAGCGGCCGCGTCCACCGCGCCCGCTGCCGTGGCGGCACCGCAGCTCGCCGAGGCGGCACCTGCCGCACCGCCGATGCTCGCCAAGATCGTATTCGCGCCCTCCAGCCCCGTAGTCCAGCCGCTGCCGACCATGATGGTTCGGCCGTCGCGTCCGGCAGTGATGGCCGCCGTGCGGCCGCGGATGGCGCCCGTTTCCGCACCCGTCGCGACGGCGGCAGCGCGGGGCGACTGGGTCGTCCAGATCGGCGCCTTCGCCAACGCCGGCGTCGCCAAGGACGGTTGGGATCGTGCAACCAAGCGCTTCGGGCAGCTCGCCGGGCATCAGCCCACCGGCACCCGCTTCATGTCGCGCGACGGCGCCGTCTATCGCCTGTCGGTGAGCGGCTTCGCCCGCACCGACGCCGACCGCCTGTGCCGCGCCTATCGCGCGTCCGGCGGCGCCTGCTTCGTCCGCCGCCAGGCCGGCGACCAGATGGCGCAATGGGTCAAGGCACCGCTGCAGGTCGCCGCCCGCTAAGGTTTACGATCTACCGTGGAGAGGGATGGAAGCGCCGTCGGGGGAGACCTCGGCGGCGCTGTCTCGTTGGAGGGAGTACATCAGCATGTGGTACTGGAGGCCTCGCGCTAGATCTCCCGCCCGGCCTTCCACAGCCTGAGCACCTTGCCCTGCACCGGCAAACCATCGAACGGCGTGTTCCCTGCCGAGGCGCGGAACGCCTCGCCGACGATCTGCCATGGTGCCGCCTGATCGAACAACAACAGGTCGGCCGGCTTGCCCGGCTCGAGCGTGCCCGCATCGAGCCCGAGCAGCCTGGCGGGATTGGCCGCCAGCAGCGCGAACAGGCGGTCGAGCGTCAGCCGGCCGTCACGGACCAGCATCAGCGCGAGCGGCAGCAGCGTCTCGGCGCCGGCCATGCCGGCGGTCGAATCGGCGAAGGGCAGGCGCTTCTCCTCGGGCCCGCGCGGATCATGGCCGGAGGCGAGCACGTCGATGGTGCCGTCGGCGATTGCCGCCACCGCCGCCTGGCGATCGCTCTCGGCACGCAATGGCGGCGACAAATGCGCGAAGGTGCGGAAATCGCTGACGGCGATCTCGGAGAGGTGGAGGTGGGCGGGGGTGATGCCGCAGGTGACGCGGATGCCGCGGCGCTTGGCGGCGCGAACGAGGTCAAAACCGGCCGCGGTGGTCACTTGACGCAGGTGCAGGCGGGCGCCGGTCTGCTCGGCGAGCATCACATCGCGCGCGATCGCGAGCGCCTCGGCGATCGCGGGCGCGGAGGGCAGGCCGAGCCGGGTCGCGGTCTCGCCATCGGTCGCGACCGCGCCGGCGGTGAGCCCGCCGTCCTCGGCATGGCTGATCACCGCGATATCGAGATCGCGGGCATAAGCGAGCACGCGCGCCATCACCCCCGAATCGGCGATCCAATGCTTGCCGGTGCCGACCGCCTTGGCACCCGCCGAGGCGCAGACCGCCATCTCGGCCATGTCCTTGCCCTCGAGCCCCCGGGTCGCCGCGGCAATCGGGTGGATCCACAGATCGGGCTTGCCGATCAGCGCGGCGCGCTGGACGATGCCGGGATCGTCGAGCACCGGCGAGCCATCGGGCATCAGCGCGACACGGACGATGCCGCCGGCGCGGAACGCGGCGCGGTCGATCTTCGCCACGCCGCAATCGATGATCCCCGGCGCCAGCGTCTTGCCGCCGCAGTCGATCACCTCGGCTTCCGACGGCAGGTCGATCGTTCCCGCCGCGACGACGACGCCGTCCTTGACGAGCAGGCTGCCGGGGCGAACGCCGGCGACCGGGCAGACCAGCGTGGCGTTGACGAAGGCGCGGATCATGCCCAGCCCTCCACGCCGCGGGCTCGTCGGGTCAGCACGTCGAGGCACGCCATGCGCACCGCGACGCCCATCTCGACCTGCTCGGTGATCGCGGACTGCGGCCCGTCGGCCACCGACGAATCGATCTCGACACCGCGGTTCATCGGCCCGGGGTGCATCACCAGCGCGTTGGGAAGCTTGGCGAGCCGCTCGGGCGTGAGGCCGTAGCGCAGCCGGTATTCGCGGCTGGAAGGAATATAGCCACCGGCCATCCGCTCGTTCTGGACGCGCAGCATCATCACCACGTCGGCGCCGACCAGCGCCTCGTCGAAGTTGGTGAACGGCGTCACCCCCATCCGCTCGATCGCGGCGGGCATCAGCGTCGAGGGCGCGCAGACGCGGACCTCTGCGGCGAGCGCGGTAAGCGCGAGGATGTTGGAGCGGGCAACGCGGCTGTGGAGCACGTCGCCGCAGATCACCACGCGCTGGCCGGCGATGCTGCCCTTGCGGCGGCGGATGGTGAGCGCGTCGAGCAGCGCCTGGGTGGGATGCTCATGGCGGCCGTCACCGGCGTTGAGCACCGGGCAATCGACCTTGCCCGCGATCAGCCGCACCGCGCCCGACGACATGTGGCGGATCACGATCACGTCGGCGCGCATCGCGTTGAGCGTCTGCGCGGTATCGATCAGCGTCTCGCCCTTCTTCACGCTCGAGGTCGCGGCGTGCATGTTGACGACGTCGGCGCCCAGGCGCTTGCCGGCGATCTCGAAGCTCAGCAGCGTCCGCGTCGAATTCTCGAAGAAGGCGTTGATCTGGGTGAGGCCCGCGAGCCGCTTGTCGGGCGCGGCATGGGTCCGGTTGGCGCCGATCCAGCCCTCCGCCTCGTCGAGTAGGAAGGCGATCTCATGCGGTTGGAGTCCGTCGATCCCGGTGAGATGCCGGTGCGGGAAAACGGCGCCACCCTGAATCAGGGAAGCGGGGCGGTGGTCCGAGGCTGTCATTAAAGCGCTCGCCTACTGCCGGGCGGGCGGCGACGCAACTGCGCCGTGACGGGGCGGCCAACCGAAGTGTCACGCCAGCGGACGCTGGGGTGACGAACAGGCAGGTGTGACTAGGCCGCCACCAGCCCGTCGATCGCCCCTTGCAGGATGTGCGCGGCGGCGAGGTTGTCGATCCGCTCGGCGCGCTTGGCGCGGCTCATGTCCTGTTCGATCATGAACCGCTCCACCGCCACCGTGGACCAGCGCTCGTCCCACAGCAGCATCGGCAGGCCAAGATCGAGCAGGTTGCGCGCGAAGGCGCGGGTCGACTGGCTGCGCGGGCTTTCGCTACCGTCGAGATTGATCGGCAGGCCGATGACGAGACCTTTGACATGCTGCGCGGCGATCAGCGCGACCAGCGCCGCCTTGTCCTTGGTGAACTTGCTGCGACGGACAAGCTCGGCAGGGCTGGCGAAGCTCCAGCCGGCGTCGCACAGCGCGGTGCCGATCGTCTTGGAGCCGACATCGAGCCCGATCAGGCGGCCGCCGGCGGGCAGCACCGCGCGAAAGGCGGCAAGGTCGGTGGTGATCATCGTCTTTTCCTCGGCGCCGCAGCGGTGAACGCCGCCAGCCGGCGGCCCGCATCGGCGCGCACGTTCGCCCAGAACAGGCTGTAGTCGTAGACGTGGTAGTTGTTACCCGGCAGCACGTAATTGCCGAGATCGGGCGCGGCGCCGATCAGCAGCAGCCCGCGGGAATCGCACCGTGCCGGCACCGTGCCCGGCCGGATCGTCGCGGTGGCGAGATCGGCGGACGGGTAGAGCGTGCCGAGATTGGCGGTGGCCGGCGCCGCCGCGCCGGCGCTGCCGGTCAACGGGTTGGTGCAGACCATCGCCGTGTGCTTGCGCGGGCGACCGTCGAAGCCGCGGGTCTGGTTGTAGGTATCGACGATCAGCGACGGATCGGCGGGTTCGGCGAAACTCTCCCATGACAGCAGGCAGCCCGGCTGGTCGGGCGCGGTGCAGGCGGGCAGGCCGAGCGCGGCGAGATCAGTCGCGGCGGATACCGGCCAGCCGACCACATAAGCGGCGACGATCCGCCGGGCGAGCGGCGTGCCCGCCACCTTCTCGCGCAGCAGCCGGGTGAGGTGGAGCGCGCCCTGGCTGTGGCCGGCAAGGATGATCGGGCGGGTGGGGCCGATCTCGCGCAGGAAGGCGTCGAACGCCGCCGAGACGTCGCCATAAGCGAGATCGAGCGCGCGATTGGCGTCGGCGACGCTGGTCAGGAATGCGCCGAACGTCGCCTGCCGGTAGCGCGGCGACCAGATGTCGCCGGCCTCGTTGAACGCGCTCGCCTGGCCGCGCAGGAAGATCGCGGCGCGTGCGTTGGTCTCGGCATCGTCGAGCGCGGCGTTCCAATGGTCGCGGCCGATGTACGAGGTCGGGTGGATGAAGAACACCGCCGCGACCGGCTTGGCCGCCGGCTGGTAGCCCGGCGGCGTCCAGCGGGCGGGGTTGTTGGCGATATCGGGACGGGCGATCCACATCCTAGGGTCGTCATAGGCGGCCGAGGCGACGCCCGGCTGCGGGCGGAACGCCTCGCTTGGCACCAGTGCCATCCGCATGAGCTGCGGACCATACAGTCGATAGGCGAGCGCGCCACCGATCACGAGCACGATCAGCAACGCGATCACGTAGAGAAAACGCCGGGCCATCGCCCGATCATGTGGACGAGGCCGCTGCGCGAGGCAACATGAGGTTGCGCGGTCACGAGCCGCGGTGCTAGCCGCGGGCCATGTCCGTAGACACCACCACCGTGAAGAAGGTCGCCGCGCTCGCGCGCATCGCGATCACCGATGAGGACGCGGCCCATCTCGTGCCCGAGCTCAATGGCATCCTCGACTGGATCGAGCAATTGGGCGAGGTCGACACCAGCGGCGTCGAGCCGATGACCGCCGTCATCCCCAACCATCTGCGCCTGCGCGACGACGTCGTTACCGACGGCGGCATCCGCGACGCGCTGATGATCAACGCCCCCCAGGCAGAGCACGGCTTCTTCACCGTGCCCAAGGTGATCGAATAATGAACCAGCTCACCGATCTGGGCATCGCCGCGATCCGCGACGGCGTGCGCCTCGGCAAATTCTCCGCGGTCGAAGTCGCCGACGCCTTCGTCGTCAAGGTCGCCCAGGCCAAGCCGCTCAACGCCTTCCTGGTCGAGACCCCCGAGCATGCGCTCGCCGCCGCGCGCGCCGCCGACACGGCACGCGCGGCGGGCGAGACGCTCAAGCCGCTCGCCGGCGTGCCGATCGGGATGAAGGACCTGTTCTGCACCAAGGGCGTCGCCACCACCGCGGCGAGCCACATGCTCGAAGGCTTCACCCCACCGTACGAATCGACGGTGTCGCAGAATCTGTGGGACGCGGGCGCCGGCATGCTCGGCAAGCTCAACATGGACCAGTTCGCGATGGGCTCGTCGAACGAGACATCCGCGTTCGGCAACGTCATCTCGCCGTGGCGCCGGGCCGACGGCGGCAACGCGCCGCTCGCCCCGGGCGGATCGTCGGGCGGCAGCTCGTCGGCAGTCGCGGCACGGCTGTGCCCGGGCGCGACCGGCACCGACACCGGCGGCTCGATCCGCCAGCCCGCCGCGTTCACCGGGATCAGCGGCATCAAGCCGACCTACGGCCGCTGCTCGCGCTGGGGCACGATCGCGTTTGCCTCCAGCCTCGACCAGGCCGGGCCGATGGCGCGCGACGTGCGCGACTGCGCGATCATGCTCGAGGCGATGGCCGGGTTCGACGCCAAGGATGCGACCTCGCTGCAGCTCGACGTGCCGCAGTGGGAGCGGGGCCTGTCGGGCAGCATGGCCGGCAAGCGCGTCGGCATCCCCAGGGAATATCGCGTCGACGGCATGCCCGAGGAGATCGAGGCGCTATGGCAGGCCGGGATCGACTGGCTCAAGGATGCCGGCGCCGAGATCGTCGAGGTGTCGCTCCCTCACACCAAATATGCGCTGCCGGCCTATTACATCATCGCGCCCGCCGAGGCCTCGTCCAACCTCGCGCGCTATGACGGCGTGCGCTATGGCCTGCGCGACCTCCCCGATGGCGCCGGGCTGCAGGACATGTATGCCGCGACCCGCGCCGACGGCTTCGGGGCCGAGGTCAAGCGCCGGATCATGATCGGCACCTATGTGCTCTCGGCGGGCTTTTACGACGCCTATTACACCCAGGCGCAGAAGGTGCGGACGCTGATCGCGCGCGACTTCGACAATGCCTGGGCGAGCTGCGACCTGCTGCTCACCCCGACCGCGCCGTCGGCGGCGTTCGCGCTCGGCGAGAAATCGGCCGATCCGCTGGCGATGTACCTCAACGACGTGTTCACCGTGCCGAGCTCGCTCGCCGGGCTGCCGGCGATGAGCGTGCCGGGCGGGCTCGACAAGGCGGGGCTGCCGCTCGGGCTGCAGATCATCGGCAAGGCGCTCGACGAGCAGGGCGTGCTCAATGCCGGCCTCGCAATCGAGGAACGCGCCGGGTTCACGGCGCGGCCGCAGGCGTGGTGGTAGACTGGTCGTCGCTCAAGTGTTACCTTGGGTAACACGGGAGTTTTTACTCATGAACGCGCATTCGCCGATCACCGAGACCGCCGACGGCAAGATGACCAGCAAGGGGCAGGTGCTCATTCCCAAGGCATTGCGGGACCGGGCCGGTATCGCACCCGGGGGTGAGATCACCGTAGGCCTCAACGCGCAGAATGAGATAATGGTGCTGCCCCGTGCCGCCGCGGAAACGCCGGAGCAACGGCGCGCGCGGATCCGCGCGGCGCTTGAATCGGTGCGCGGCACGCTCGACACGGGTTTCGCCACGACGGACGAATATATGGACTTCATCCGACCGCATCGGCTCGAGGATTGGTGATCTTCGTCGACACCAATGTGATCCTTGATGTCTTGCAGGATGACCCGCATTGGGCCGATTGGTCGGTGGATCAGCTAAGCGAGGCAGGGCAACGAGGGCCAGTCATCGTCAACGCGGTGGTGGTGGCCGAGCTCAGCCGCGACTATGCCACACTGGCTGAGTTGCATCGTGCGATCACGCCTTTTGCGCTGTCGATCGAGCCGCTGTCCGATGCCGCCGGCTTCGTTGCCGGTCACCGGTTTGTTGCGGCACGGCGAGATAAGCCTCAAGCGCCCAAGCGACCGTTGCCCGACTTCTTCATCGCCGCTCACGCGCTGACGCTTGATGCCACCCTGCTGACCCGCGACCCCAGCCTCTACCGCCGCTATTTCCCCGACCTTCCCCTTATCACACCCGAGACCCAGCCATGACCGAGACCAGCTATCGCATCCAGGGCGCCACCGGCGAGTGGGAGGTCGTGATCGGCCTCGAGGTTCACGCGCAGGTCACCTCCAACGCCAAATTGTTCTCGGGCGCGGCGACCGAATTCGGTGCCGAGCCCAACACCCAGGTCAGCCTGGTCGATGCGGCGATGCCCGGCATGCTGCCGGTGCCCAACGGCGAGTGCATCCGCCAGGCGGTGCGCACCGGCATGGCGATCGACGCCAAGATCAACAAATGGTCGCGGTTCGATCGCAAGAACTATTTCTACGCCGATCTGCCGCAGGGCTATCAGATCAGCCAGCTCTACCATCCGCTGGTGGGCGAGGGCGCGATCGAGATCAGCCCCGACGACAAGAACCCCGATGCCACCAAGGTGATCGGCGTCGAGCGCATCCATGTCGAGCAGGACGCGGGCAAGCTGATGCACGATCAGCATCCGACGCGTTCCTATGTCGATCTCAACCGCTCGGGCGTCGCGCTGATGGAGATCGTCAGCCGCCCGGACATGGCCTCGCCCGCCGAAGCGGGGGCGTATCTGCGCAAGCTCCGCGCGATCCTGCGCTACGTCGGCAGCTGCGACGGCAACATGGAAGAAGGCTCGATGCGCGCCGACGTCAACGTCAGCGTGCGCAAGGCGGGCGAGGAGCTTGGCACGCGGACCGAGACCAAGAACGTCAATTCGGTGCGCTTCGTGATGGCGGCGATCGACTATGAGGCCAACCGCCAGGTCGAGGTGATCGAGGCCGGCGGCAAGATCGTCCAGGAAACGCGCCTGTTCAACGTCGAGAGCGGCACCACCCGCTCGATGCGCTCCAAGGAAGACGCGCACGACTATCGCTATTTCCCCGATCCCGATCTGCTGCCGCTGGTGCTCGAGGACGATTTCCTCGAGGCCTGCCGCGCGTCGCTGCCCGAGCTGCCCGACGCCAAGCGCAAGCGCTACGAGGGTCTCGGCATCTCGCCCTATCAGGCCGAGGTGTTGACCGCCGAGGTGGAGGCGGCGCGCTGGTTCGACACGCTGCTCGATGCCGGCGCCAAGCCGGTCGCGGCGGCGAACTGGACGACGTCGGAGCTGTTCGGCGCGCTCAACCGCACCGGGCGCGACATCGCCAACTCGCCGGTAACGCCTGAACAGGCAGCCGAGCTGCTGGCGCTGGTCGCCGACGGCACGCTGTCGGGCAGCCTCGCCAAGCAGGTGTTCGAGGTGATGCTCGAGACCGGCGACGCACCGGGCAAGATCGTCGAGGATCGCGGGCTCAAGCAGACCAGCGACACCGGCGCGATCGAGGCGGTGATTGCCGAGGTGATGGCCAAGAGCCCGAACCAGCTCGAGCAGTATCGCGGCGGCAAGGAGGCGTTGTTCGGCTTCTTCGTCGGCCAGACGATGAAGGCGATGGGCGGCAAGGCCAATCCCGCGGTGGTCAACGCGCTGCTCAAGAAGGCGCTGGCGGGGTGATGGTCGCCGGGATGACGGACGAGAGAAGGCGCACGATGATCCAGGCTGTTCGAACCCTCCTAGCGGCGCTGGCGCTGAGCGGGACATCCGTCGCCGCGCAGCAGGTGGCCAGCCCGCTGCCGCGCGTCGCGCTCGACACTACTGCGGGCCGCATCGTGATCGAGGCCGATACGCAGCACGCGCCGATCACCGCGGGCAATTTCCTCAAATATGTCGACGGCAAGCGGCTCGACGGCGTCACCTTCTACCGCACGGTGAAGGTGCAGGACCGGTTCGGCTTCGTCCAGTTCGGCACCAACGGCGATTCCAAGCGGGTATTGCCGCCGATCAAGCACGAGCCGACGACGCTGACCGGCCTGCATCACACCGAGGGCACGATCTCGGTGGCGCGGTTCGAGCCCGGCAGCGCGCGCGGCGATTTTACCATCAGCGTCGGCGACCAGAGCGCCGCCCTCGATGCCGATCCGAGCAAGCCGGGCGACAGCCTCGGCTATGCGGCGTTCGGCCATGTGGTGGAGGGGATGGACCATATCGTCGCCATTCTCGACGGCCAGGTGTCGCCGACCGCGACCGTGCGCGGCTCGTTCAAGGGCGAGGTGCCCGAGACGGCGGTGAAGGTGGTGTCGGCACGGCGGGTGCCGTAATTCAAGGCGATCGACCTACGAGGGTCGCCATCCGGGCGCATCGGCCAAGACGGGGGCGGCCGTACACCGCCCCGCGCCACGGTCACTGGGCGTCGAGGTCCTGGTTCTTGACCACGCCGCCGCTGCCGGCGGTGCCGTCATATTCGCCGGTGTCGGTCATCCCCGACGGCTCGGGGCCGCCTTCGCCGCGGGCGACGGCATCGGCACGCGCCTCGACGATCTGCTCGATATCGCTGCGCGGATCGGCGCGCTCGGCGGCGGGGCTGTCCGGGTTGCTCTCGGGCGCCTCGTCGGGGAGGCTGTCGGGATGGGGGTCTGAAGCGCTCATGGTCATCCTTAAACGTTGGCCTTAGATTTCGGCGGGCTGCGCGGTGCCCGGGTCGCCGGGGAAGGTGCCGGGCGAGGGCTGGTCGAAGTCGGGGGCCGGCGGGTTGAGCTCGGGCGGCGGCGCCTCGGGCTGCACGGGCTGGCTCGGGGCCGGGGTCTCCGGTGGCGGCTGGGTAGCCATGGCGTCTTCTCCTTCGCCCTATCAACGTTCCGGATCGGCAGCGGTTGCCTCGCCGCTTGCTCCCGCGCTACACGCTGGTATAGACGCGCGCCGAACGGCGGTCCTGTGCGGGCGTGGCGGAATTGGTAGACGCAGCAGGTTTAGGTCCTGCCATCGCAAGATGTGGGGGTTCGAGTCCCTTCGCCCGCACCAGTCCCGCTGCCGCCAGCGGGACGGCTAGCCCAAAACGATTTTCTCAAGATTGAAGGCCGAACATGCAGACTGTCGAGACGCTGAACGAGGGCCTGAAGCGGGCCTATACGCTGACCTTCACCGCCAAGGACATCGATGCCAAGGTGGATGCCGAAGTGAAGCGCGTCGCGCCGCAGATCAAGATGCCCGGTTTCCGCCCCGGCAAGGTGCCGATCAACCTGGTGCGCAAGATGCACGGCGAGGCGCTGACCCAGGATGCGCTCAACAGCGCGATCCAGCAGGGCGTCCAGCAGCTGATCGCCGACAAGCAGCTGCGCCCGGCGATGCAGCCCTCGGTCGAGCTCGGCCCTGATTACGCGCCCGGCAAGGATGCCGAGGTCAAGGTCGAGCTGGAAGTGCTCCCGACCGTGCCGGCGCCCGCGATCGACTCGCTCAAGCTCGAGCGCCTGACCGTGCCGGTCGCCGACGAGCTGGTCGACGAGCAGCTCCAGAAGTTCGCCGATCAGTCCAAGAAGTGGAATGACGCTGACGACAAGGCCGCCGAGATGGGCGATCTCGTCACCGTCGATTTCGTCGGCAAGACCAGCGATGGCGTCGCCTTCGACGGCGGCACCGGCACCGACATGGGCGTCGAGCTCGGTTCGGGCCGCCTGATCCCGGGCTTCGAGGATCAGCTGGTCGGCGTCACGCTCGGCGAGGAGAAGGTGCTCAATGTGACCTTCCCCGAGGATTACGGCGCCAAGGAGCTCGCCGGTCAGGCCGCGACCTTCGACATCACCGTGAAGAAGATCCAGACCGCCGGGGAGAGCGCGATTGACGAGGATCTCGCCAAGAACCTCGGCCTCGAGAGCCTCGAGCAGCTCCGCGGCCTGGTGAAGGGCCAGATCGAGCAGGAGCATAACGGCCTCACCCGCACCCACATGAAGCGCAAGCTGCTCGACCAGCTCGCCGAGGGTCACGACTTCGAAGTGCCGCCGTCGATGGTGGAAGCCGAGTTCGCGCAGATCTGGCAGCAGCTCGAGCATGAAGCGACCCATGAGGAGGATCCCGCCGCGGCGCTCGCCGAGATGGAGTCCGAGCGCGCCGACTATCGCAAGATCGCCGAGCGCCGCGTCCGCCTCGGCCTGCTCCTCTCGGAGATCGGCCAGGCCAATGGCGTCGAGGTCAGCCAGCAGGAGATGAACCGCCTGATCGCGCAGGCCGCGCAGCAGTATCGCGGCGAGGACCAGCAGCGCTTCATCCAGTACGTCCAGCAGGAGCCGATGGCGGCTGCCCAGCTGCGCGCGCCGCTGTACGAGGACAAGGTCGTCGACTTCCTGTTCGACAAGGCCGAGGTGACCGATCGCGAGACCAGCCGCGAGGAACTGGAAGCCGCGATCGAGAGCGAGGACGGTTTCGCGACGGGTACCCACAGCCACGATCACGACAACCACAAGCCGAAGAAGGCCAAGAAGGCCGCGGCCGAGGGCGACGAGGCTGCCGCCAAGCCGAAGAAGGTCGCGGTCAAGAAGCCGGTAGCGCAGGACCAGAATGCCGGCGCCGAGGTAGAGCCGGCCGAGACCGCTCCCGCCAAGAAGCCTGCCGCCAAGAAGAAGGCCGCGCCGGTCGAGGCAGAGGCCGCCGTGACCGAATCGTCGCCGGTCGCCGCTGAAGCCGCCGAGGGCACCGAGGCTGCCGACGCCCCCGCCAAGAAGCCGCGCGCCAAGAAGGCCGCCGCTCCCGAGGCATAAGCGGATCGGGGAGGCGGGCTTGGGCTCGCCTCCCTGCCACCGGCACCGCGGCCATGTTACGGGTGACCGGGGTGGCTTGTCGGGCCGGCACCGATCCCGCACAACCAGCCTCTGCCGACCACAACGGGACCCGATCAGACGTGACCGAACCGACGATCGCCGTCCTTCTGCCCTGCTATAACGAGGCTGCCGCGATTGCGCAGACCGTGGCCGGGTTCCGCACCGCGCTGCCCGGCGCCGCCATCTACGTCTACGACAACAATTCCACCGACGGCACCCGCGAGGTCGCCGCCGCCGCCGGCGCGATCGTTCGCCGCGAGCGCATCCAGGGCAAGGGCAATGTCGTCCGCCGGATGTTCGCCGACGTCGATGCCGACATCTATGTGATGGCCGATGGCGATGCCACCTATGATGCGGATTCCGCGCCGGCGCTGGTCGCGCGACTGCTCGAGGAACAGGCCGACATGATCGTCGGCAGCCGGATCGGCGAGGCGGTCGCCGCCTATCGCCGCGGGCATCGGCTGGGCAATGCGATGCTCACCGGCATGCTCGCGCGGCTGTTCGGCCGCAGCTTCACCGACATCCTGTCGGGCTATCGAGTCTTCTCGCGCCGCTTCGTCAAGAGCTTCCCGTCGCTGTCGTCGGGGTTCGAGATCGAGACCGAGATCAGCGTCCATGCGCTCGAGCTGAAGATGCCGTGCGGCGAGGTGGAGACGCCTTATTATGCGCGGCCCGAAGGCTCGGCGTCCAAGCTCAGCACCTATGGCGACGGCTGGCGCATCCTCACCACCATCGTCACGCTCTACCGGATCGAGCGGCCGTTGCTGTTCTTCGGCGCCATCGGCCTGGTGCTGGCGCTGATCGGCGTGATCCTCGGCATCCCGCTCGCGGTGACCTATGCGCGCACCGGGCTGGTGCCGCGCTTCCCGACCGCGATCCTGATCACCGGGCTCGGCATCGTCGCGGCGCTATGCTTCTTCGCCGGGTTGATCCTCGACACCGTGGTGCGCGGCCGCCGCGAGGTGAGGCGGCTCGCCTATCTCGGCCTGCCGGCGCCCGGCGGCGCCCGCTGACGCCGCCGCGTTCGTCACGCGCCGTCGCGTTCCGGCCGCGGCTTCGCGCAACCCGGGCTTGAACTCGTCACGCCAAGCGCCGATGTTGGTTCCCATCCAGGGCATAAGAGAGATTTTCATGCATAATCCGTTCGAGACCGGCGACTTCATGAGCCCGATCGCGCATGCCGGCCTCGGTTTGCAGCAGACCCAGGCGGGTCTGGTGCCGATCGTCATCGAGCAGTCGAATCGCGGCGAGCGCTCGTTCGACATCTTCAGCCGCCTGCTCCGCGAGCGCATCATCTTCGTCACCGGTGGTGTCGAGGATGGCATGGCCTCGCTGATCACCGCGCAGCTGCTCTTCCTCGAGTCCGAGAACCCGAAGAAGGACATCTTCATGTACATCAACTCGCCGGGCGGTGTCGTCACGGCGGGCATGGCGATCCATGACACGATGCAATACATCCGCCCGCGCGTCGGCACGGTGTGCATCGGCCAGGCCGCCTCGATGGGCTCGTTCCTGCTCGCCAGCGGCGCGCCCGGGATGCGCGTCGCGCTGACCAACGCCCGGATCATGATCCACCAGCCGTCGGGTGGCGCCCAGGGCATGGCCTCGGACATCGAGATCCAGGCGAAGGAAATCCTGCGTATCCGTGCCCGGATGAACGAGCTCTACGCCCAGTACACCGGCCAGCCGATCGACGAGATCGAGCGCCGGATGGATCGCGACACCTTCCTCGAGGCGAACGAGGCCAAGGCCTTCGGCCTCGTCGACGAGGTGTTCGATCGTCGCCCGACCCCGGCGGAGGATGCCGCCCAGGCGGCTTAACCGACGTGGGTGCGCGCCCCGCCGATTCCGTTAGGGACGTTTGGGCGTTGTAGTTTGCGTATCGGCCGGGCTACCATGCCCGGCCTCACCCCGCAGGATTGCCTGCGACAAGGAAGTTTGAATGACGAAACTGAGCGGTGGCGACTCCAAGAGCACCCTCTATTGCTCGTTCTGCGGCAAGTCGCAGCACGAGGTCCGCAAGCTCATTGCCGGCCCCACCGTCTTCATCTGCGACGAGTGCGTGGAGCTGTGCAACGACATCATCCGCGAGGAAACCAAGTCCGCGCTCGTCTCCAAGAAGGACGGCGGCGTGCCGACCCCGCTGGAGATCTGCAACGTCCTCGACGATTATGTGATCGGCCAGAAGCAGGCCAAGCGCGTGCTCTCGGTGGCGGTGCACAACCATTACAAGCGCCTGAACCACGGCGCCAAGGGTGCCGACGTCGAGCTCGCCAAGAGCAACATCCTGCTGGTCGGCCCCACTGGCTGCGGCAAGACGCTGCTCGCGCAGACGCTCGCGCGTATCCTCGACGTGCCGTTCACCATGGCCGATGCGACGACGCTGACCGAGGCCGGCTATGTCGGCGAGGATGTCGAGAACATCATCCTCAAGCTGCTCCAGGCCTCCGACTATAACGTCGAGCGGGCGCAGCGCGGGATCGTCTATATCGACGAGATCGACAAGATCAGCCGCAAGGCCGAGAACCCGTCGATCACCCGCGACGTGAGCGGAGAGGGCGTGCAGCAGGCACTGCTCAAGCTGATGGAAGGCACCACCGCGAGCGTGCCCCCGCAGGGCGGCCGCAAGCATCCGCAGCAGGAATTCCTGCAGGTGGACACGACCAACATCCTGTTCATCTGCGGCGGCGCCTTCTCGGGCCTCGAGAAGATCATCGGCGATCGCCTTCAGGGCAAGTCGATCGGCTTCGGCGCGCATGTCGCCGCGCCGGACGAGCGCCGCACCGGCGAGATGCTGCGCGCCACCGAGCCCGAGGATCTGCTCAAGTTCGGCCTGATCCCCGAGTTCGTCGGCCGCCTGCCGGTGATCGCGACGCTCGAGGACCTCGACATCCCCGCGCTGGTCAAGATCCTCAGCGAGCCCAAGAACGCGCTGGTCAAACAGTATCAGAAGCTGTTCGAGATGGAGGAGGTCGAGCTCGGCTTTACCGACGATGCGCTGGTCACGGTCGCCAAGAAGGCGATCGAGCGCAAGACCGGCGCACGTGGGCTGCGTTCGATCCTCGAGGCGATCCTGCTCGACACCATGTTCGACCTGCCTGGCATGGACGGCGTCGACGAGGTGATGATCGACAAGGACGTGATCGAGGGCCGCAAGGAACCGATCCGCGTCTACGCCGAGAAGAAAAAGGCCGGCGACGCTGCCTGATAATGGCGGCCGTCATCTAGATCTGTCCTCACCCTGCCGCGGCCTTGCCGCTTCCTCTCTCTCCCCGTGGGAGAGGGAAAAGACGGCAGAGCCGGTGAAGGGTGAGGGCAGCATTCTGATCTCGTCCAGGCACCACGCATGATCAGCCCCGCCTGGCTCCCCGGCCGCGGCCCGCTGCGCGTGCTTCCCGGCCTGCTGTTCCGCACCGAGCGGATCTGGCTGCAACTGATCGTCGCCTGGGCGCTCGCGCTCGGCGGCAGCATCCTGCTCGGCACCGCGGTCGGCGCGCTGGTTCCCCATGCCGAGCAGCCGGATTTCGGCCATGCCTCGTCGGGCGTCGTCTTCACGTTGATCGTGCTGTTCAGCCCGGTGGTCGAGACGATCATGATGGGCGCGGTGGTGGCGCTGCTGATGCGCTTCATCGCGGCATGGCAGGCGGTGCTGGTCAGCGCCGCGCTGTGGGGCGTGCTCCACAGCCTGTCGACGCCCACTTGGGGGCTGGTGATCTGGTGGCCGTTCCTGATCTTCTCCACCGTGTTCGCCACCTGGCGGCCGAGCGGCTTCTGGCGCGCGGCCGCGCTGGTCGCGGTGATTCACATGGCGCAGAATATCGGCCCCGCCACCGCGATCGTGCTCAACCGCTGATCCGCTAAGCGACGGCCGCGCGAGCGACTACCCGTCGTCATCCTGAACTCGTTTCAGGGTCCATCGCCGATCTTCACCGCGCGTCCTGCGGGCGGCGGCAGGTCATGGATGCTGAAACGAGTGCAGCATGACGGGGTACATCGGTGGCGATCGATCCGCGCAGCGTGCCATTCAAGCCGGGTCGACTACCCCGCCTGTTTCGCGGCCGGCTTCTTCGCCTGCTCCGCGCGCCACGCCTGCACCTCTTCCAGCGCGATGCTGCGCTTGAGGATCCGCGCGTCGGGATCGATTACCACATGCGCGTCGCCCGGCACGCTGAGGCTGCCCCTGCCGCCGGGCATCGCCACCCGCACCATCCGGTCGCCCACCTTCACCTCCACCGGCATCGGGAAGATGATCCCGCCCGGCGCCTTCCACGCCAGCGACAGCGTGTCGCCGCGCCGGTTCTGCAACAGCTCGGGCAGTGCTGCGCGGCGCAGGTAGACGTCGAAGAACCAGCGATAGTCCTTGCCCGTCACCCGGGCCACAAACGCTTCGAACTCCTGGCTCGAGCCGTAGCGCGGCGCGAAATTGCCGGGCCTCGGGTCGGTGCGGCCATAGACCTCGAGCCTGGTCGCCGCGAAGAACGGGCCGTCGCCGATCAGGTAGCGCAGGGTGTGGAGCATCCACGATCCCTTGTTGTAGATGTCGAGCCCGGGGCCGCCCTTGCTCGCCTCATACACCTCTTCCTCGGTGATCTCGCGGCCGCGGACGATTGGCACGGTGTTGGCGATCCCGGCGCGCTGGCGGTCGAGCATCACCGCATAGCGTGCGTCGCCCTCGCGCCACTGGCCGTAGAGCGGCTGCATGTAGCTGCCATAGCCCTCGTGCAGCCAGTAATCATCCCAATTGGCGGCGGTGAGCTGGTTGCCGAACCATTCGTGGCTGAATTCGTGCTGGAACAGCCAGTCGAACCCCTCGGGCGCCTTGGCATAGGCATTGCCATAGGCGTTGATGGTCTGGTGCTCCATGCCCATGTGCGGGGTCTCGACCACGCCCACCTTCTCGTCGCCGAACGGATAGGGGCCGATGGTGCTCTCGAAGAAGTCGAGCGTCGGCGCGAACTCGGCGAACAGTTTCTCGGCCTTGGCCTTCTCGCCGGGCAGGTACCAGTAATACATCGGGATGGTGTTGCCGAAGCGGCTCTTGTAGCTGCCCGACACCTCCTCATAGGGTCCGACGTTGAGCGCGATTGCGTAGGTGTTGGGGTGCTTGATCCGCCAGTTCCAGGTGGTGCGCCCGTCGGCGTTGGAGTCGACGCCGAGCAGCTTGCCGTTGGACGGCGCCTTCAGGCCCTTGGGCACGGTGATGTGCAGCGTCACCACGCCGGGCTCGCCGGTCGGAAAGTCGAGGCATGGCCAGAACAGGTCGCAGCCATAGCCTTCCGCGGTGGTCGCGAACCAGGTGCGGCCATCGGGCGTTTTCGACCAGACCATGCCGTCGTCCCACGGTGCCTTCACCGCGACATGCGGCGTCCCGCCATAGGTGATCCGCGCCGACACTGACGCGCCGGCGGCGAGTGGGTGGGGCAGGGTAATCGCGAGTTGGCCATCGGGGTTGGACCAGGCACCGGGCGCAAGGCGCTGCCCGTCGATCGTGATCGCGGTGACCGGCAGGTTCTTGTCGAGATCGATCAGCAGTCGCGCGAGCGGCGCCTTGGCGGTGAAGCCGAGCGTGGCGACGCCGTTCAGCGTCTCGGTAGCGGGCAGCACCTCGAAGGCGAGATCGGCGCTGTCGAAGCGCAGCGCGCGCTGCTCGGCCGGGCGCGGCCCGCCCGATTTCTGGGTCTGCTCGCTGATCGCGGGCTCGCCCTTCTTGGGCAGCGGCCCGGCCGCGGTCGCGGCGGTGGCGAGCGCGAGCAGGCTGGCGGCGGCGAGCAGGCGGATCATTTGGTCCATCACTTGGCGGCGCCCTTGGCGGCCTGTTCGGCGCGCCACGTTTGATAGGCGTCCACCGTGTCGGACTGCATCAGCACCCGGCTCATCGGATCGATGATCACGTGCGTGTCGGCGGGCACGGTGATTGTGCCGGTGCCACCCACCATCGCCACCTTCTGCACGGTGTCGCCGACCTGCACCTCGATCGGCAGCGGGAAGGGGCGGTTGTTCGGCGTCTTCCACTTGAGGATTAGCTGGTCGCCCTTGCGCTCCTGGATCAGCTGCGGAAGCGCGGCTTCGTAGAGGTAGACGTCGAAGAACCATTGCAGGTCCTGCCCCGAGGTCTGCTTCACATAAGCGATGAACTCGGGCGTGGTGCGGAACAGCGGCTGGAAATTGCCCGGTGCCGGATCGGGGCGGCCGTAGACGGCGAGCCTAACCGCATCGAAGAACGCCTTGTCGCCGATCAGATTGCGCAGCGTGTGCAGCGTCCAGCTGCCCTTGGTGTAGATGTCGCCGCCGCGTCCCGGCTGCTTCTCGTACACGTCCTCGGCGCTCTGCGGCTTGCCGGTGACCAGCGGCGATTTGTTCTGAATGCCGTTGCGCGCCTGCAGCATCATCGCGGTATAGACGCCGTCGCCCGACCGCCACTTGCCGTAGAGCGGCTGCATGTAAGCGGCGAAGCCCTCGTGGAGCCAAAAATCGTCCCAGTTCGCCGCGGTCAGCTGGTTGGCGAACCATTCATGCGCGAATTCGTGCTGGAACAGGTCGTCGAACCCCCAGGGGGTCTTGGCGTAATTGTTGCCGTAACCGTTGATCGTCTGGTGCTCCATGCCCTTGTGGGGCGTCTCGACCACGCCGACCTTCTGGTCCGCGAACGGATAGGGGCCGATCACGCTCTCGAAGAAATCGAGCGTCGGCGCGAACTCGGCGAACAATTTGTCGGCCTGCGCCTTTTCGCCGGGCAGATACCAATAGGTCATCGGGATCGTGTTGCCGAACCGGCTCTTGTAGGTGCCGCTGACCTCGTCATACGGCCCGACGTTGAGTGCGACGCCATAGAGCGTCGGATGCGCCGCCTCCCAATTCCACACGCTGCGGCCGTCGTCGAGCGTCTCGACGCCGACCAGCTTGCCGTTGGACGGCGCCTTTAGCCCCTTGGGCACGGTGATGTGGAGATCGATCTTGTCGGGCTCGTAGGTCGGATAGTCGATGCACGGCCAGATCAGGTCGCAGCCCTCCATCTGCACCGCGGTCGCCACCCAGGGCTGGCCGGCGGGCGTCTTCGACCAGACGAAGCCGCCGTCCCACGGCGCGCGCACCGCGGTGTGCGGCCGGCCTCCATAGGTGATCTTGACCACCAGTTTGGCATCCTTGGCGGCCTTCTTGACCAGCTTGATCGTCATCCGCCCTTCGGGATTGGCGAAGCTCAGCGCATCGACGCCATCCACGGTCACCGCGGTTACCGTGTAATTCTTGTCGAGGTCGACGACGACGCGGTCGGTCTTGTCGAGCGCGGTGAAGGTGAGGGTGGCGATGCCGTTGATCACCTCGCGCTCGGGATCCACCGACAGCGCGAGGTCGGCGGTGTCGAACCGCAGCTTCTTCTGCGCCGGATCGAGCGGGCCGCCCGACGAGCTGGTCTGCGCGGTGAGCGGCGGCTTGCCCGGCTCGGCGGCGAATGCGCTGGTGGAGAGCAGCAGCATGGCGGCAAGCGGCAGGCGAAGCATCATCTATGGTGTCCCTTTGGTAGCGCACCGGTTTTGCCGTTCGCCCCGGCAATGACAAGCGCGATTGATGCAGGGCATCTTGATCGGGGATAGCAACGAGGCTGATTGATGGATGGTCAGCACTCCCCATATATGGAACACATAGGGGCGGCTCGTATGGCGCCCCGTCGGAGTATCCATGACCCAGACCTACCCCGTTCTCCCGCTTCGCGACATCGTCGTCTTCCCGCACATGATCGTGCCGCTGTTCGTCGGCCGCGATAAATCGGTCGCGGCGTTGGAAGCGGCGATGGCCGCCGACAAGGAGATTTTCCTGGTCGCGCAGCTCGATCCCGCCGAGGACGATCCCGCGCGCGAGGATCTGTACGAGATCGGCGTCACCGCCACCGTGCTGCAATTGCTCAAGCTTCCCGACGGCACCGTCCGCGTCCTTGTCGAGGGCAAGGAGCGCGGCCGTCTCAACGAGCTCGCCGAGGATGGCGACTTCCTCACCGCGACGATCGATCCGGTCGAGGACCTCGCCGTCGAGAGCGACGAGCTGCCGGCGCTGATGCGCTCGGTGGTCGATCAGTTCGAGAATTACGCCAAGCTCAACCGCAAGCTCCCCGCCGAGACCGCGACCCAGCTCGGCGAGATCGAGGAGGCCGGCAAGCTCAGCGACGCGATCATGGCCAATGTCCAGGTCAAGGTCGCCGACAAGCAGGCGCTGCTGGTCGAAGCCGATCCCGCCAAGCGGCTGGAGATGGCGTTCGCGCTGATGGAAGGCGAGCTCGGCGTCCTCCAGGTGGAGAAGAAGATCAAGAGCCGCGTCAAGCGCCAGATGGAGAAGACGCAGCGCGAATATTACCTCAACGAGCAGTTGAAGGCGATCCAGCGCGAGCTCGGCAACAGCGACGACGAGAGCGACGGCGACGAGATCGCCGAGCTGACCCAGAAGATCGCCACGCTGAAGCTTTCCAAGGAAGCGCGCACCAAGGCGACGAGCGAGCTCAAGAAGCTCAAGACCATGGCGCCGATGAGCGCCGAGGCCACCGTCGTGCGCAACTATCTCGACGTGCTGCTGGGGCTGCCCTGGGGCAAGAAGAGCAAGATCAAGAAGGACATCGCCGCCGCCCAGGCGGTGCTGGACGAGGATCATTACGCGCTGGAGAAGGTCAAGGACCGGATTGTCGAATATCTCGGCGTCCAGGCCCGCACCAACAAGCTGAAAGGTCCGATCCTGTGCCTCGTCGGCCCGCCCGGCGTCGGCAAGACCAGCCTCGGCAAGTCGATCGCCAAGGCGACCGGGCGCGAATTCATCCGCCAGAGCCTCGGCGGCGTGCGCGACGAGGCCGAGATCCGCGGTCATCGCCGTACCTATATCGGCTCGCTGCCGGGCAAGATCGTCACCAACCTCAAGAAGGCCGGCACCGGCAACCCGCTGTTCCTGCTCGACGAGATCGACAAGCTCGGCCAGGATTTCCGGGGCGATCCGGCGTCGGCGCTGCTCGAGGTGCTCGACCCCGAGCAGAACGGCAAGTTCAACGACCATTATCTCGAGATCGACATCGATCTGTCCGACGTGATGTTCGTCTGCACCGCCAACACGCTCAACCTGCCGCAGCCACTGCTGGACCGGATGGAGATCATCCGGCTCGAGGGCTATACCGAGGACGAGAAGGTCGAGATCGCCAAGGGCCATCTGCTCGACAAGCAGATCGAGGCGCATGGCCTGAAAGCCGGCGAGTTCACCCTCACCGACGAGGGCCTGCGCGCGTTGATCCAGAAGTACACCCGCGAGGCGGGCGTGCGCACTCTGGAGCGCGAGATCGCCAGGCTGGCGCGCAAGGCGCTGCGCCAGATCCTCGAAGGCAAGACCCAGAGCGTCACGATCACGCCCGACAATCTCCATGAGTATGCCGGCGTGCAGAAGTACCGTCACGGCCTCGGCGAGACCGAGCATCAGATCGGCGCGGTCACCGGCCTCGCCTGGACCGAGGTGGGCGGCGAGCTGCTGACCATCGAGAGCGTGACGGTGCCCGGCAAGGGCGGGATCAAGACCACCGGCAAGCTTGGCGACGTGATGAAGGAATCGGTCCAGGCCGCCTTCAGCTTCGTCCAGGCGCGCAGCCCGAGCTACGGCATCAAGCCCTCGCTGTTCCACCGCAAGGACATCCACATCCACCTTCCCGAAGGCGCGGTGCCGAAGGATGGGCCGTCGGCAGGCATCGGCCTCGTCACCTCGATCGTCTCGACGCTGACCGGCGTGTCGGTGAAGAAGGACGTCGCAATGACCGGCGAGGTCACCTTGCGCGGCCGCGTGCTGCCGATCGGCGGGCTCAAGGAGAAGCTGCTCGCGGCGCTCCGCGGCGGCATCACCACGGTGCTGATCCCGGCGGACAATGAGAAGGATCTCGCTGATATTCCCCAGAATATCAAAGACGGCCTGACCATCGTGCCGGTCGCCCATGTCGACGAGGTGCTGCGCCTGGCGCTCACCGAGCCGCTCGAGGCGATCGACTGGACCGATGCCGATGAGCTGGCGGCACTGCCGCCGGCGGCGGTCGCCGCGGTCGGGGGCGAGCGTCACCACTGATCTGCGTTAACGTTTTGGAACCGCCGTGCCTGTCATCAGGCGCGGCGGTTTCGTTTGACTCAGGCCGGGGCCCGCGCCTTACTGAAGGTTCGGCTCAGGCCACGACTCATTTTTTCTTCGAAGGGGGCTTCTTTTCCATGAACAAGCAAGAGCTGATTGCGACCGTTGCCGATACCTCCGGCCTTGCCAAGAACGACGCGATCAAGGCCGTCGAAGCGGTGTTCGACGCGATCTCGGCCAGCCTCAAGAAGGGTGACGAAGTGCGCCTGGTCGGCTTCGGCACCTTCTCCGTGTCCAAGCGCAAGGCGTCCACCGGCCGCAACCCGCGCACCGGCGAGCCGATGACGATCAAGGCATCCAGCCAGCCCAAGTTCAAGGCCGGCAAGGGCCTCAAGGATTCGGTCAACTAATAGTCGGCCAAACGGGGCTGGACAGGCCCCGCGGGCCCCTCTAAAGGCCCGCTTCCGATCAGTTTCGGGCGCGTAGCTCAGCGGTAGAGCACACCCTTCACACGGGTGGGGTCACAGGTTCAATCCCTGTCGCGCCCACCATTATAAGCCCGCCAGGTCCTTGCGACCGGCGGGCTTTTTTGGTTGATCGGGGAGCCTAGCGTCTGGCGCCATTCGTCATGCCGGCCCATCCCTCACGCCCGCTGCGCCGCCGCCAGATCGGCGAAATCCAGTTCCTCCTCGATCTGGTGAAAGGCATCGTCGCCGATCGTGCCATCCTCGCGTAGCGCCAGCAGCCGCTTGCGGCGCGTCTCCAGCACCCGTGCGCGCAGCTCGAGCGCCGGCAACTCCGCGCGGCCGTCGCCCTCGTCGGTGTCGGCGGCGTCGCGCTCGGTCTCCAGTTCGGCGCGCAACTCGACCGCCGCGCGCCCCTCGTCACCCTCGAGGCAGGCGATCCCCGCCTCGGCCAGCGCCACCCGTGCCAGCCGCACCTCGCGCGCCACCGGGTCGTCGTCACGCGCGCCGAGCCATTGCACTAGCGGCTTGAGGCTGAGCCCCTGGATCACCAGCGTGCCGAGCGTCACCGCAAAGGCGGTGAACAGCAGCAGGTCGTGCTCGGGAAAACCCGCCGGCAGCGCCAGCGCAGTGGCGACGGTGACGATCCCGCGCATGCCGGACCAGCCGATGATCAGCCCGCCGCGCCAGTCGGGCGCGGTGCCGTCGGCCACGCGCTGGCCGCGCCACCACAGCCAGCGATTGTAGCCCATCACCCACAACAGCCGGATCGCGATGACGGCGGCGAGCACGGCGGCGGCGATCCCGCTCCAGCGCGCGAGTTCACCGGCGCTGGCGCCCGCGATCACCGGCCCCAGCTGCAGCCCGATCAGCACGAAGGCGAGCGCGGTGAGCACCACCACCACTGTTTCCCATACCGCATAGGAGGGAACCCGCAGCCGTGCCGGCGTGGTCGCGGGCGCATAATGGGCGATGGTCATCGCATAGGCGACCACCGTCAGGATCGCCGACAGACCGATCGCCTCGGCGAGCACCCACACGCCGAAGGTGCCGACGAACTGCAGGATGATGCTGCTCGGCGCGTCGTCGAACTGGCGGGAGAGCCGCTGCCAGAGCAACGCCAGCACCGGCCCGGCGACCAGGCTGCCGCCCACCGACAGCAGGAACGCCGGCGCCACCACCGCGGCGCTGATCGTGCCGCCCGACGCCACCGCGCCGAGCGCCAGCCGATAGATCAGCAATGACGAGGCGTCGTTGAGCAACGATTCGCCCTGCAGGATCACGTTGATCCGGTGCGGCGGATTGACCTGGCGGAGCACCGCCGCCGCCGCCGCGGCATCGGGCGGGGCGACGATGGCGCCGAGCGCGATCGCGGCGGCCCAGGGTATCCCCGGCACCAGCCAGTGGACGATGCCGGCGACCGTCGCGGTGGTCAGCCCCACCGCGATCACCACCAGCCCCAGCACCGGCCGCCAGTTCGCCTTCAGGTCGCGCGGCGAGGTGTCGTAGGCGGTATCAAGCAGGATCGGCGCGACCAGCAGCGCCAGCACCAGCGCCGGGTCGATCGCCAGCGGCACGTCGAACGGCGCCACCGCCAGCAGCACGCCCGCCAGCGCGAGCAGCACTGGGAAGGGCAGGCCGGTGCGCCGCGCCAGGCCGAGCAGCAACACCGCGCCGCCCAGCATCACCAGAATGATTTCGAACGCCTGCATCGGCGACGCAACGCACGAGCAAGGTCATCGGCGCCGCGACGCGTGGCATGCCGCTGTCACATCACTGTCACGCCGCTGTCATCCCCGCGTCACCCGAATCGCATCGTAGCGTCATCGGCGCCCCCTAACCGCAGCATCATGATCGACGGAAGGGGGAGCCTTTGGGTCGATCGCGGGCACGGTCGCCCGGCTGCAAGAAGACTTTCAGGGAGCATTTCGACATGGCGAGCATCAAGCGCTACGGCAACTTCCTCATGGCGACGTCGGCCTGCCTCGCGCTCGGTGGCTGCGGCGGCGCGGACAATGTCGCCTCGCCCGGCGCCGGCAGCGTCGTGATCGTCACCCCGACGCCCACGCCGACGCCGACGGCCACGCCGACCCCGACGCCCACTGCCGCGATAACCGCCGCGCAGTTCGCCGCCACCGCCGGCCAGCCGGCAGCGATCGCGATCACGCCCGAAGAGCAGCTCGCGATCGTCAACGCCGGTGCCAACAACAACGTCAACGGCGTCGGCGCGACGCTCAACGGCATCTACCCGGCGGCCGCAGCGTCGCTGACCACCGCGAGCGACCCGTCGTCGATCAACAGCTTCTTCACCAGCACCAACTATGTCGGCGCGCTCAACGGCCCGACCGACACCGCCTTCCAGGATTGGACCTGCAACTCGACCACCGCGCAGTTCGGCGGCAGCGGCGGGGCCTGCACCGCGGTGCCGGCGGTCGGTACCGGCGGCTCGGCCGCAGCCTGCCCGACCGGCACGATCGACGACGGCCTGGTTCAGACCTTCCGCGCCTGCCGCCTGCCGGCCGCAATCACCACCAGCCTGACGCTGCCCAAGATCGCCGGCGTCTTCTATCGCCTGCGCGGCCAGACCGAGGTCGGCAGCGATGTCGGCACCACCGGCGCCGATAGCGGCATCACCCTGACGATCGAGCCGGGCGTCGTCGTCGCCGCGGATTCGTCGGAAGCGACCAACGATCTGCTGCTCGTCAACCGCGGTTCCAAGATCAACGCGGTCGGCACCCGCGCGCTGCCGATCATCTTCACCTCGCAGCAGAACCTCGCCGCCAACGGCGTATCCGATGCGAGCCAGGGCCAGTGGGGCGGGGTCATTCTGCTCGGCCGCGCGCCGATCGCGCCCTGCGCCAGCGGCGCGAACAACGCCGGCGGCACCTCCACCACCTGCCAGCAGGCGATCGAGGGCGTCACCGGCCGCTTCTACGGCGGCCCCACCGCGGCCGACTCGAGCGGCGCCATGTCCTATGTGCAGATCCGCTATTCGGGCATCGCCATCTCCGAAGGCAACGAGCTGCAGGGCCTCACCCTCGGCGGCACCGGCTCGGGCACAACGCTCGATCACATCCAGAGCCACAATTCGGCCGACGACGGCATCGAGATCTTCGGTGGCGCCACCAACATCAAATATATCGCCGTCACCGGCGCCGATGACGACGGCTTCGACATCGACAGCGGCTATCGCGGCTTCATGCAGTTCATGATCGCCTCGCAGCGGCTGCTCGGCGCCACCGCCGACTCCTTCTCGACCGAGATCGACTCGAATGGCAACGAGGATCTGCTGCCGCGGACCTTCGCGACCTACGCGAACTTCACCTTCATCCAGACCGCGCTCGCCCCGTCGGCGATCCGCCAGCGCGGCGGTTCGGACATGCGCTTCGTCAACGGCGTGGTCCGCACGCCGGCCAACGTGACCTGCGTCAACTTCATCGCGTCCGAGAAGAGCCAGGCCGACCGCTCGACGGTGCGCCCGGCGGACGCGTCGATCCAGGAGTTCGGCGCGCCGTCGTTCAACTCGGTCTACTTCGCCTGCCAAGGCCGCTGAGGCGCCTCACGCTCCTCAGTGAATGATCCCGGGGTGGCGGCAGCGCCGCCCCGGCGATCTGTTTAAAGCCTCCTGATCCGGGAAACTCGGCCATGCAGCAGCGGCACGCCCTAGGCACTCTCCTTCTTCTTTCGTCCTTCCTCGTCGCGCCCGCGGTGCTCGCGCAGACCGCCGGTGGCACCGCCTCGCCGAGCGCGGCGACCCCGCCCGCGGCGCAGACCTCCACCCCGGCGACTTCGGTCCAGACCGGCGGCGCCGCAGCCGACGTGCCTGGCGAGGCCAGCGAGGAGCAGGTCGAGATCTCGGCGCCGGGGATGAGCAACGATGTCGCCGACATCGTCGTCGTCGGGCGCAACATCCCCAACACGGTCCGCGCCACCGCGCAGATCGTCTCGGTGCTGTCGGCGGCGGACATCGCGCGGACGGGCGAGGGCGACATTGCCGGCGCGCTGACCCGCGTCACCGGCCTGTCGGTGGTCGGCGGCGGCTTCGTCTACGTCCGCGGCCTCGGCGATCGCTATTCCTCGTCGCTGCTCAACGGCTCGCCGTTGCCGAGCCCCGAGCCGCTGCGCCGCTCGGTGCCGCTCGACATCTTCCCGACGACCATCGTCGGCTCGGCGCTGGTCCAGAAGACCTATTCGGTGAACTATCCCGGCGAGTTCGGCGGCGGCGTCATCAACCTCACCACCAAGGCGGTGCCGGAGAAGAGCTTCGTCTCGGCGGGCGCCTCGGTGTCGGCGGACGATGCCACCACCAGCGAGCTCGGCTACACCTACTACGGCGGCGATGCCGACTGGCTGGGCTTCGACGACGGCACCCGCAAGGTGCCAGCCTTCATCCGCAACGCGCCCAAGGGCAGCGGCATCATTGATGCCGCGCAGGTCGGGCAATTGTCCAACGCCTCCACCACCCTGCTCCAGCGCAACAACCAGCTGCCGGCGAACTTCTCGGCGGAGCTGTCGGGAGGTTCGGTGTTCGATCTCGGCTCGTCGCGGCTCGGGTTGATCTCTTCCTTGAGCCTCAGCAACACCTTCCGCACCCGCTCGTCCACCCAGCAGGACAGCGTCACCGCCGATGGCGCGCTGCGCAACGACTTCACCACGCTGATCACCGACAACCGCGTCGTCGCCAACGCGCTGGTCGGCGTCGGCCTCGAGTTCGGCGCCAACACCATCCGCTGGACCAACGTCTATATCCACGACACGCTCAAGCAGGCGCGTGGCGCGGCGGCGGTGCAATATGTCAACACCAGCGGGCTGCGCTTCCAGCAGAACACCAGCTGGTTCGAGCGCCAGCTGATCGAATCGCAGCTGGTTGGCGAGTTCAAGGTCACCGACGCGCTTAAGGTCGACGCGCGCGGCGCCTATGCCAATTCCAAGCGCAACGCGCCTTATGAGCGCCAGTTCGACTATCTCTGCTCGGCCGCGACCCCGGGCGGCACCGCCACCTATGACGGCGGCAATGGCGCGACCGGCTACCAGTGCAACGGCGCCTATCAGGTCAGCAACCGCTTCTCGCCGTTCGCCTCGATCATCTTCTCGGAGTTGAGCGAGGATCTGTGGACCGGCCAGGCCGACGCCACCTACAAGATCGAGGCCGAGCGGCCGATGACGCTGTCGGCGGGCTATTTCTACCAGGACACCCAGCGCAGCTCGTCGCGGCTCCAGTTCAACTACCAGACCTCGAACGGCGCCGGCACCGCGCCAGCCTATCCCTACAGCCTGTTGCGCCCCGATTATCTGCTCAGCCCGGACGTGCTGGGCAACGCCTGCCCGGGGCAGCTCAACCCGTGCACGATCCAGCTGCAGTTCAACACCCCGCAGGGCGCCTATGCCTATGATGCCGGGCTCACCGTCCATGCCGGCTATGTCCAGGCCGAGGCCGAGGCGCTTGACGGCCTGCGCGCGGTGATCGGCGTGCGCTACGAAACCGCCAAGGAAGACGTGACGCCGATTGGGGACTTCACCTCCACCCGCCTCAACAACGATTATTTCCTGCCCGCGGCGACGTTGACGTGGAATTTCGCCTCGAACATGCAGCTTCGCGCCAGCGCGTCGAAGACGATCTCGCGCCCGCAGTTCCGCGAGCTCGCGCCCCAGCAGTTCCGCGATCCCGATTCGGACCGGCTGTTCTTCGGCAACCCCTTGTTGCGCGATTCCAAGCTCTACAACCTCGAAGCGCGCTACGAATGGTTCTTCAAGCGTGACGAGCGCTTCACGCTGGCGGGCTTCTACAAGCGGATCGACAACCCGATCGAGCAGGTCGGCTTCTACACCGGCTCGGACGATCGCCTGCAGACCGGCTTCACCTATCTGCCGCGCGCGTCGCTGTACGGCGGCGAGGTCGAGCTGCAGAAATACTTCCGCCTCGGCGACGTGATCGGCGGCGACTTCTTCGCCACCCGCCGCGCGGTGCTGATCGCCAATTACACTTATACCCAGTCGTCGATCACCGCCGACGGCAGCTGCGTGCCCAGCGTCACCACCGCCAACCAGGGCCTGGGCGGCTGCGGCGAAGGGTTCCGCCCCGCCGTCGACCAGTTCCGCGACGGCGCGCCGCTCACCGGCCAGTCGGATCATCTGGTCAACGTCCAGGTCGGGCTCGAGGACACCGCCTCGCTGTCGCAGATCACCCTGCTGTTCAACTACGCCAGCGACCGCGTCACCAATCGCGGTCCGGCGCTGATCGGTCAGGACGGCTTCCAGCCCGACATCGTCGAGCATCCCGGCATCCGCCTCGACCTCGTCGCGCGCCAGGGCGTCAACATGTTCGGCGGCAAGTTCGAACTGAAGGCCGAGGCGCGCAACCTCACCCGCACCAATTATCGCGAAAGCCAGACGTTCGCCGGCGGCAACGAGGTGTACATCAACCGCTACAAGCTCGGTCGGGTGTTCACGCTGGGGGCGAGCGTGACGTTCTGATCAGAGAGCGACATCGTCATCCCAGCGCAAGCTGGGATGACGAATGGGGCGAGGTAGCCAGCCCCGCATCACCCCCACGGCTTCTCCCGAAACCATTTGGTGATCACATATTTCACCCCGCTGCGCACCTTCATCCCCTGGTGCAGCGTCGCCGGGTTGGGCGAACCGTCGGCGCGGCGGTTGTTCCACGCGACCAACTTGCCGGTCTCGGGCTGAATGATCTTGTCGACTGCCTTGAACCGGGTCGCGCCGCCCGCCTCGGGCGCGTTGAGATAGACCATCACCGTCCAGGTGCGGTTGCCCGCTACCCCGCAATAGCGCTGATAGTCGCGCCCGGTCGGCTCGAAATAATCGGTATGGCCCTTGAACTCCTGCCCTACCGCATAGCGCTGGCCCTGCAGCGGCTCGCCATGCGCACCGTCGAGCCCGGTGACCGCGGCGATCCGCGCCTCCACCGCGATCACCAGCGGATCCGCGGGGTCGAGATCGCCGGTCTCGCTGGTGCGATAGCTCGCATCGCCGTTCGAATCGGCGATCGTCGAGGGCCGGCGCACCGCGTCGATTCGCTCGATCACCCCCGCGCATTGCTCGGGCGAGAGGAAGCCGCGCGCCACGAACAGATCGAGCTTGGCGCTCGGCACCTTCTGGATGCCGGGCTGGGCGATCAGCCGCGCTGCGATCGGCACGCCGTCGAGGCCGCTGCCGAGTGTGGCGGACAGGGGAGGGGAAAGATCGGTCATGGCATCTTCTAACCTCGATTATCGTCGACTAGCCATGCTCCCGCGCCATGACAGCCCTTTGACGCAACAGCGTAACATGGCATGCGTAGGCGTGAGCATGCGGGAACGGGTAACCATATGCAGTTGAAACTCGACGCGCGCGCGCGCCGCTGGTTGCGGCGCCTGCCCGTCGTGAACGTCTATTCGCTGGCGGAGCTGATCCTGATCGCAGGGTTGGCGACCCAGGCGGCGCGATTGGTGTGGACGCTGGTGACCCCGGTGACGCCGCTGGGAGACTGGCGTCCGGCCGAGATCAGCGTGCCCGGTTCGCCGGGTGACGTGATCGCGAGCTTCGATCCCTTCTTCCGCCTCGGCGCCCGCCAGCAGGGCCCCGCCACCGTCACCTCGCTCCAGCTCACCCTGTTCGGCACCCGCGTCGACGAGGCCTCGGGCCGCGGCTCGGCGATCCTCGCCGGGCCCGATAATGTCCAGAAGAGCATCGCGGTGGGCGAGGAGATCCAGCCCGGCGTCCATCTCAAGGCGGTCGCCTTCGATCATGTCACCATCGATCGCGGCGGCGCGTCGGAAGACCTGTTCCTGGTCCAGTCGGATGCGCCACCACCCTCGCCGGAAGCCATCCAGTCCGGCGGCACCCCGCCGGCGCCGCCGTCTCCACCGAGCGCCGGCATCGCCATCGGCCAGCTGCGCAGCGAGTTCGGCTTCATCCCGCGGATCGACGGCGGCCGCATCTCCGGGCTCGTCGTCCGCCCGCAGGGCAGCGGCGCCGCGTTCCGCGCCGCGGGGCTGCGCGACGGCGACGTCGTCACCGCGATCGGCGGCCGCCCGGTCACCGGCCCGGGGGATCTCGACCGCATCACCACTGACTTTGCCAAGGGCGGCAACATCCCCATCACCGTCGAGCGCGGCACCCAGACGCTGCCGCTCGCCATCACGATCGCACCGAACCCATGAGCTCGATGAAGAACCTTTTCCTGACCACCGGCCTCGCGCTCGCCATGCCCGCGCTGCTGGCGGCCCCCGCGGCCGCGCAGACCACGCTCAACGTCCGTGATGCGGATATCCGCGCCTTCATCGCCGATGCCGCCAAGGTGACCGGCCGGGTGTTCATCATCGACAGCCGGGTGCAGGGCAAGGTGACGGTGGTTACCGATCGGCCACTGTCGCGCTCTGAATATTTCGAGGTGTTCCTCTCCACCTTGCGCGCCAACGGCCTGGTCGCGGTGCCCACCGGCAATGGCGCCTTCCGCGTCCAGCCGATCGACAATGCTGCCTCGCAGCCGAGCCGGATCGGCAGCGCCGGTGCCAACCGCAACAGCTACGTCACCGAAATCGTCCGCCTGCGCTCGATCGACGCCACCTCGGCGGTGGAGACGGTGCGCCCGCTGGTCAGTGCGCAGGGCGCGGTCAGCGCCAATCGCGCGGGCAACAGCCTGGTCGTCGTCGATTTCGCCGACAACATCCGCCGTATTCGCGAGGTGCTGCGCCGCGTCGATCTCGACAATGCCGCCACCCGGGTGATCGCGCTCAAGAACGCCAATGCGCGCGAGATCGCCACCGCGCTGCAGGGCGCGGCCGGTGGCGCGGGGACGGGCGGCACCGCCGGCGGCCCGAGCGGCGGCCCCGGCGCCTCGGTGGTCGCGGTCGAAAGCTCCAACTCGGTGGTGATCCGCGGTGATGCGACCAGCGTCGCCCGGCTCGCCCAGGTCGCGCTCGATCTCGATCAGAAGGCCAAGAACGGCACCGAGATCAAGGTCATCTACCTCGAGAATGCCGATGCCGAGCAATTGCTGCCGGTGCTCCAGCAGCTCGTCGGGCAGACGCCGGACCAGCCGCAGCAGACCCAGCTGTCGCGCTCCACCTTCGGCAGCAACGGCCAGAGCGGCTCGGGCACCGGCACCAGCGGCGGCGGCGGCCAATCATTCGGCCAACAGTCGCAGCAGGTCGTCCAGCCCTCCGCCTCCTCGTCGTCGGGCGGCGGCTCGGGCCAGCCGGCGCTGACCACGCAGGGCGGGCGGACCGCCGCGGTCGTCACCCGCTTCGCCGGCGCCAATGCCATCGTCATCGCCGCGCCCGCCGATATCCAGCGCCAGCTCACCGAGGTGGTGCGCCAGCTCGACACCCGGCGCGAGCAGGTGCTGGTTGAGGCGATCGTCGCCGAGGTGTCGGACACCACCGCCAAGACGCTGGGCGCCCAGTTCCTGATCGGCGATCCCAGCGGCGGTGCGTTCGGCGCCTCCACCTTCGCCAATTCCGCGCCCAACATCCTCCAGATCGCCGGCGCGATCGGCGCCACCCAGCTCGCCACCTCGAGCACCACGACCCAGAACACCGACGGCAGCACCACCACCACCAAGACCACCAGCGATGCCGCCGACACGCTCGCGCAATCGGCGATCACCTCGATCCTCGGCGCCAGCGGCGGCTTTGGCGGCTTCGGCGGCAAGATCGGCAGCACCTTCTTCGGCGCGATCATCAACGCGGTGAAGAGCGACACCCAGTCCAACCTGCTCCAGGTCCCGCACCTCGTCACGCTCGACAATCAGGAAGCGCACAGCCTGGTCGGCCAGGAAATCCCGATCACCACCGGCCAGGCGCTGTCGACCAACTTCGACAATGCGTTCCGCACCACCCAGCGCGAGAATGTCGGCATCGAGCTGACGGTGCGCCCGCAGGTCAATTCCAGCGGCACCGTGAAGCTCAACCTGCGCCTCGAGGTCAGCTCGATCGCCGGCCCGGTGTCGAGCGACAACAGCGATCTGATCCTCAACAAGCGCGAGGTGGAGACGACGCGGACGGTGGACGACGGCCAGATCGCGGTGATCAGCGGCCTCTTGGATGACAACGAACGCCGCACCATCGAGAAGATCCCGTTGCTCGGCGACATCCCCGTGCTCGGCAACCTCTTCACCTCCAAGGCGAAGACCCGCGCGAAGACCAACCTGATGATCTTCATCCGCCCGACCATCCTGCGTTCGGCCGAGGACAGCCGCCGCATTACCGAGCAGCGCTATGGCTATCTCCGCCTCCAGCAGGGCCTGCAGGGCGGTCCCAACGAAGAGCCGTCGATCGACGAGCTGGTCCGCGACTATCTCGGCGCGGCGCCGCCGATCCCCTCGGCACCGATCCCCGGCAACATCGAGGATCCGCGCATCGGCGTGCCGGTCCAGCGGACCACGACCACCGTGATCCACACCGGCAAGCGGCGATGATCATCCGCCAGGGCCACGAAATCGATCAAAGCTCCTCCCCTTCAGGGGAGGGGGTGGGGTGGGGCAGTGCGGCGGAGGCCACGCTCGCTGAAACACGGCCCACCTCTCCTGAAGCGCAGGCGCGAGACGCGCCAGCAGTCGTCCCCCAGCTGACGCTTCCCTATGCCTTCGCCCGCAAGTTCGGCGTCGTCATCCAGCATACCGACGCCGACAGCCAGCTCACCGTCGCGCTCCGGTCCGGCGCCGATCCCAAGGCGCTGCTCGAGGTTCGCCGCTATCTCGCCAAGCCGTTCGCGGTCGCCGTGGTCGAGGCGCCGGCGTTCGACCGCCTGCTCTCCGACAATTACGCGATGGACGGCCAGGCGACCGCGCTCGCCGCGGTCGGCATGGGCGACGAGCTCGATCTCCTCGCCGGCGACCTGCCGACCGCCGAGGATCTGCTCGACACCGCTGACGATGCCCCCGCGATCCGGCTGATCAACGGCGTCATTGCCGATGCCGCGCGCAACGGCGTGTCGGACATCCACATCGAGCCTTACGAAAGCGGCCTTGTCGTGCGGATGCGCATCGATGGCGTGCTCCGCGAGACGCTGCGCATGCCGCCGCATGTCGCCCCCGTTGTGGTCAGCCGCATCAAGGTCATGGCCCGGCTCGACATCGCCGAGCGGCGGGTGCCGCAGGATGGCCGCATGGGGCTCACCCTCGGCGGCAAGCTGCTCGACGTCCGCGTCTCGACCTTGCCGAGCCGCGCCGGCGAGCGCGTGGTGCTGCGTATCCTCGACAAGGACAATGCCGGCATCGATCTCGAGGCGCTCGGCATGAACGATGCCATGTACGCGCTGTTGCGCGGCGCGCTCGCCGAGCCCAACGGCATCATCCTCGTCACCGGGCCGACCGGCTCGGGCAAGACCACCACGCTCTACGGCGCGCTGCGCCTGCTTAACGATGGCAGCCGCAACATCCTCACCGTCGAGGACCCGGTCGAATATGCCGTCGATGGCGTCGGCCAGACCCAGGTCAACGCCAAGGTCGGGCTCACTTTTGCCGCGGGCCTTCGCGCCATCCTCCGCCAGGACCCCGACGTGGTGATGGTCGGCGAAATCCGCGATCGCGAGACCGCGGAGATCGCGGTCCAGGCTTCGCTCACCGGCCATCTGGTGCTCTCCACCGTCCACACCAACGACGCGGTCGGCGCGATTACCCGGATGCGTGACATGAAGGTCGAGCCGTTCCTGCTCGCCTCGACGCTGCGCGCGGTGATCGCGCAGCGGCTGGTCCGCCGCCTCTGTCAGGTGTGCCGCCATCCGGTGCCCGCCAACGCCGGTATCGCCGCGCTGCTCGGCATCGAGCCCGGCGCCATCGTCTATGAGACCGCCGGTTGCGAGGCCTGCAGCCACACCGGCTTCAAGGGCCGAACCGGCGTCTACGAGGCGGTGCGCGTCGACGAGACGATCCGTCGCCTGATCAACGACGGCGGCGACGAACAGGCGATCACCCGCCACGCCTTCGCACGCAGCCCCACCCTCGGCCAGGCCGCGCGCGAGCTGGTGAGGGCAGGGCTGACCACGCCCGAGGAGGCGATCCGCGTGTCTCGGCGCGACGCGACCGACCCGGTGGTGGACGACGTGGATGCGTGATCGACGGTCCGGCGCCAGCGATGGGCTTGTCATCGTCTTTTCCCCTCCCCGGTCGGGGAGAGGCTGAACCATGGCTGATTTCGACTATCTCGCGATCGACACCCGCGGCCAGGAGCAGCGCGGCCATGTCGCGGCCGCGAGCCTCGACGCCGCGCGCACCGCGCTCGATCGCCGCAAGCTCTATGTCGTCCGCATCGAGCCCGGCTCGCCGCCGCCGGCGCGCAGCCGCCCGCTGTTCGGCCTTCAGCTCGGCCGCGCCAAGATGGGCACCAAGCAGCTCACCCTGTTCACCCGCCAGCTCGCCACTCTCAACCGCGTCTCGCCGCTCGAGGAGTCGCTGCGCACCATCACCCGTCAGACCGAGCAGGACAGCGTCCGCGCGATCGTCGCCCAGGTCCACACCGGCGTCGTCGAAGGCCGACGCCTTGCCGATTCAATGGCGCGCGAGCCGAAGAGCTTTCCGCCGCTCTACCGCGCGATGGTCGCCGCCGGCGAAAGCTCGGGCACCTTGCCCACCATCCTCGATCGCCTCGCCGCGCTGCTCGAGCGCCAGGCCGAGATCCGCGGCAAGCTGATCACCGCGCTTGCCTATCCGACCATCCTCGCGGTGGTCGCTTTGGGCGTCGTCACCGCCCTGATGATGTTCGTCGTCCCCCAAGTTGTCGAGCAATTCGATACGGTTGGCCAGCAATTGCCGTTCCTCACCCGGGTCGTGATCGGCTTCTCGGACGTGCTGGTCGGCTATTGGTGGGTGATGCTCCTATGCGTGATGTTAGTGAGTTTAGGCGGCTGGTACGCGCTCAAGGATCCCGCCTTCCGGCTTGCGGTGGATAGCTGGCTGCTGCGCCTGCCGCTGCTCGGCCGGCTGCTCCGCGACCTCCATGCCGCGGGCATGGCGCGCACGCTCGGCACCATGGTGGCGAGCCGCCTGCCACTGCTCGAGGGCATGACGCTGACGGCCAGCACCATACACAACCGCCGCCTCCGCCTCGCCTCGGACGAGATCGTCGACGCCATCCGCGGCGGCGGCAGCCTGTCGGCGGCGATGCGCCGCGCCGGGGTGTTCCCGCCGTTGCTCACCTATCTCGCCGCCTCCGGCGAGGCGGCGGGCCGGCTCGACGAGATGCTCGAGCGTGCCGCCGACTATCTCGAGCGCGAGTTCGACCGCTTCACCGCGACCGCGCTGTCGCTGCTCGAGCCGGCGATCATCGTCGTGATGGGGGGCATCGTTGCCACCATCGTGCTATCCATCCTGCTGCCGATCCTCCAGCTCAACACGCTGGCCGGTCAATGAGGACCCTTATGCGTACCGAACCCAACAAGCGCCGCCGGAACGAGGAGGGCTTTACGCTCGTCGAGTTGATGGTGGTGATCGTCATCATCGGCCTGCTCGCGACGATCGTCGCGCTCAACGTGCTGCCCTCGGGCGATAAGGCGCGGGTGGAAAAGGCCAAGGCCGATATCGCGCAGATCGAGGGCGGGCTCGAGCTCTACCGGCTGCAGATGTCGGTCTATCCCAACACCACCCAGGGCCTGGCCGCGCTGGTCAGCGCCCCCGCCGGGATCGATGCCTCGCGCTACCAGCGCGGCGGCTATCTCAAGAAGCTGCCTAACGATCCCTGGGGCCGCCCCTATCTCTATGCGTCGCCCGGCCAGCATGGCGAGGCCGACGTCTGGACCTTCGGTGCCGACGGCAAGGAAGGCGGCGAGGGGATCGATGCCGATATCGGCAGCTGGCAATAACCACTCGCCGGTCGGCGCCGATCGCGGCGTCACGCCCGTGAAACGTGCCGCCGAACACGGCTTCACGCCCGTGAAACGTGCCGCCGAACACGGCTTCACGCCCGTGAGGCGTGCCGCCGAACACGGCTTCACGCTGGTCGAGCTGATGGTCGTGGTCACGATCATCGGTCTCGCCTCGGCGGTGGCGCTGTGGGCGATGCCCGATCCGCGCGGGCGGGTGGTGGACGAGGCGGCGCGCTTTGCGGTGCGCACCCGTGCGGCACATGACGCCGCGATCGTCGAGGCGCGGCCGGTGAGCCTGTGGGTCACCGCCGGCGGATATGGCTTTGACCGGCGGCTCGCGGGCAATTGGGTGCCGATCGGCGACAAGCCGCTGCGCGTGACGCGCTGGAGCGACGGCACCCGTGCCGCGATCGGCGAGGCGCGGCTGCGCGTGATCTACGATCCCACCGGTCTCGCCGATCGACCGGCGCAGGTGACGCTGAGCCGTGGCGGCGCGCGCGCGGTGATCGACATGGCCGCCGATGGCACCGTCCGTGTCGCCAGCTGAGCGCGCCCGGGTCGCCGGCTTCACCCTCATCGAGATCATGGTCGCGCTGGCGGTATTCAGCCTGGCGGTGCTCGCGCTGATCCGGCTCGAGGGCGCGACGGTGCGCGGCGCCTCGATCCTCGACGACACGATGGTAGCCAATCTGGTCGCGCACAACGTCGCGGTCGATGCAGTCACCGACGGCGTACCTCCAGGAGTCGGCCGCGAGAGCGGGGTCGAGGTCAATGCCGGCCGTTCGTGGCGGTGGACTCGCGAGGTACGCCCGACCGGCAATGCCCAGATCATGCGCATCGACGTCGCGGTGCAGGATCGTACCGGCACCACGCTCGGCCATACGACGATGATCAGGCCGCCGCCGGCCCCGCAAGCGGCGCCCGGCCCAAGCCCGAGCCCGACGCCGACGCCGGGCAGCAAATCATGACGCGCGCCGACATCGACCAGCGAACCCGCGGCTTCACGCTCGTCGAGGTCATGGTCGCGCTGTTGATCTTCGGCATGATCGCCGCGGCGGGCGTGGCGATCCTGTCGTTCAGTATCCGCACCCAGGGCGTGACCAACAGTCGCTTCGACGACATCGCCGCGCTCAACCGCACCGCGTCGCTACTGTCGGGCGATCTCGGCCAGGCGGTGGACCGCCCGGCGCGCGACGAGTCGGGAACGACGTTCCCCGCCTTCGTCGGCAGCGCCGATGGCCAGCTGCGCTTCGTCCGCACCGGCTGGAGCAATATCGATGCGGCGCCGAGGGCGAGCGCGCAGAAGGTTGCCTATCAGCTGGTCGGCGGCGTGCTGCAGCGTCTGGCCTATCCGATGCTGGATGGCGCGGCGCCGCTGCCGCCGGTGGCGCTGCTCGATCATGTCCGCCAGGTCGGCACCCGCTACCGCTTCCAGGGAGCGTGGAGCGATCGCTGGGACGGCAGCCAGGGCGCGGCCCTGCCGCAGGCGGTGGAGTTCACCATCCAGCGCGACACCGGCAGCGGCCTGCGGATCATGCTGCTGGTCGGCACCGGCTATACCCCGGCGTCAAACCCGGTCGGAGGCACCAATGCACCGGCCTGACCGCGAGCGCGGAGCCGCGTTGCTCACCGTGCTAATGCTGGTCGCGGTGATCGCGGTGATGGCCGGCGCCGCGCTCGAACGGCTGCGGCTGACCACGCGGCTGGCGGCGAATGCCGCTGCCGGCGAGCAGGCACGCGCCTATGCGCAGGCCGCGGAGACGCTGGCGACCAGCCGGATTACCGACCTGCTCAGCCGCAGCCCCTCACGCGTCACGCTGGCGGGGGACTGGAGCGGCAAGCCGTTTGGCCTGCCGCTGCCTGGCGGCGTCGCGCTGGCGCGGGTGACCGACGGCGGCAATTGCTTCAACCTCAACGGACTGGTCACCCGCAGCGGCCCCGGCGTTTATTCCAGCACCGGATCGAACCCGGCCCGGCTTGAGTTCGCGCGGCTGATGCGCCTACTTAACGTGCCCGCGCAGATCGCCGACGGCATCGCCGCGAGCACCGCCGACTGGATTGACACCGATCAGGACCAGCAGGCCGGCGGCGCCGAGGATAGCGTCTATCTGGCGCGCGAAACACCATACCGCACCGGCGGCACGTTGATGGCCGATCCCAGCGAGCTGCGTGCCGTGCAGGGCGTGACGCCGGCGGTCTACGCGACGCTGAAGCCGTGGATCTGCACCTTGCCCGATGCGAAGCTCGCGGCGCTCAACATCAACACGCTGACGCCGGAGCAGGCGCCGCTGATCGCGATGCTGTTCCCGGACAACCTGTCGGTCGGCGCGGCGCGGAGCATGATCCTCCGCCGCCCGCCGCAGGGCTTCGCCGACACCACCACCTTCTTCAACCTGGCATCGGCGAGCAGCTCGACCGGCCAGGATTCCAGCCAGGCGGCGGTGACGTCGCAATGGTTCGCGCTGCGCGTCGATGTCACCTTGGGGAGCACGCAATTGCAGGAAAGGGCATTGATCGACGCAAGCCGTCTTCCCGCGCGGCTCGTGGCGCGGCAATGGGGAGACGACACATGACCACCTTGCTGTTCCTCCCCTCCGCCTCACGCGACTATCGCTGGATCTCGCTCGACGCATCGGGCGTGACGGGGGAAGGCGATGGCATTCCTGCCGGCGACGATGCCACGGTCGCGATCGTGCCCGCTGAGGCAGTGACGCTGCACTGGGCGGAGCTGCCGTCACGCTCGCCGGCGCAGGCGACCGCGGCGGCGCGCATCCTCGCCGCCGAGGCCAGCGCCGCGCCGCTCGCCGAGCTGCACGTCACGGTGGGCGACGAGGCGAGTGTGGATCGCCCGATTGGAGTCGTCGATGCCGCGGCGATGCGCGACTGGCTGGCGACGCTCGGCGCCGCGGGCATCGATCCTGCCGCGATGATCCCGGCGCCGATGCTGCTGCCCCGACCCGATGATGGCTACGTCCAGGCTCATCTCGCCGGTGCGCAACTGGTGCGCGGCCGCTCCACCGGCTTTGCCGGTGACGAGGTGATCACGCCGTTCGTCACCGGCGGTACCGCGCCCGAACTGCTCGACGACCTCGTGCTGGCGCGATCGCTGCTCGCGGCGGCGGCGCGTCCGCCGCTCGATCTACGCCAGGGCGCATTCGCCCGGCGGCGCAAGGTAGCGCTCGATTGGGCCCTGATTCGTCGTCTTGCGCTGCTTGCCGCCGGCATCCTGCTGGCGACGCTGGCGATCGATCTTGTCCGCATCGCCAAATACAGTTTCGGTGCCGACGCGCTCGAGGCGCGCGCCGACGCGCTGGGACGGACGGGCCTCGCGCGCGGCGAGACCGTCACCGATGTCGATCGCCAGTTGAGCGAGCGCGTCGCCGGCGTGCGCGGACCGGGGCTCGGCTTCACCACCACCACCGCCGCCGTCTACGCCGCGGTCCGGGCGGTCCCGGGGGTCGAACTCACCGGCCTCGACTTCCAGAGTAATGGAGACCTTCGCCTGTCCGTCGCCGCCTCCCGCGAATCGCTGCCGACCGATCTCAAGCGCCAGCTCGAAGCGGCAGGCTTCGTCGTCACCGCCGGCACCTTCCAGTCCGCTGGCGGCCGCGTCACCGGCGAGATGACGGTGAAGCGGCCATGAGCGGGATCCGCCCGTGGTTCGAGGGGCGATCGCTGCGCGAGCGGCGGATGATCCTGGTCATGCTGGGGCTGCTGGCGCTTACGATCCTGTGGGGCGGGATCATCCGCCCGGTGCGCGATGGGCTGTCGAGCGCGCGCGAACGCCACGCCGATGCCGTGGTGCGGCTCGCCGCCACCCAGTCCGAGCTCGCCGCGATCAAGGGCGCCGGCCGGCTGGTGCCGCTCACCGGATCGCTGGCCGACGCGGTGCGCCTGCGCGCCGATGCCGCCGGCTTTTCGGTCACCTCGCTCGACGAGCCGGGGTCAGGGCGGGTCCACCTCGTCATCCAGTCGGCGCGCGCGGCGGCGCTCGGCCGATGGCTGGCGCAATTGGAGCGAAGCGGCGTGTTGATCGAATCGGCGACGTGGCGGGACAATGGCGACACCACCGTGGCCGCCGATCTCGTGCTGCGGGCGCGGGCGGCATGAGGCGGATCCGCCTCACCATCACGCCGGCGGTGCTGTTCGGGCTGATGATGGTCATCGCATTGATCCTGTTCCTGCCGATGCGGCTGGCGCTCGGCTGGGCTGGGCTCGCCGACGAGGGATTTGCCGCCCGATCCGTCTCGGGGAGTGTCTGGGCCGGCCGGTTGAGCGAGGCGCAGTTCGGCGATCTGGCGCTCGGCTCGCTCGAGGCCGGCGTGTCGCCGCTGGCGCTGCTGATCGGCCGCGCGCGGGTGTCGCTGCGCGGCAGGAGCGGCGATCTGCACGGCGCGATCACGCTCAGCCGCCACAGCCAGGGCGTCGACGATCTCACCGCGACCTTGCCGACTGGGCGGGTGTTCGCGCCGCTCCCGGTGACCGCGCTGTCGCTGGAGGACGTCACCGTCCACTTCACCGATGCCACGTGCGACAAGGCCGAGGGCCGGGTTCGCGCGACCTTGGTCGGGGAGGCGGGGGGGATCGGGCTGCCGCCATCGGTGTCCGGCACCGCGCGGTGCGATGGCGGCGCGCTGCTGCTGCCGCTGGCGAGCCAGGCCGGCACCGAAAGCGTGCAACTGCGAATCACCGGCGAGGGCCGCTATACCGCGGTGCTGCAGATCGTCCCGGCGGATCCGGCCGCCGCACAGCGGCTCACCGCGTCCGGCTTCATCGCCACCGCACAGGGATATCGCCTTTCGATCGAAGGAAGCTTCTGATTGCCTTGACGGGCCGTGATCACCCCGGCTAGGGGCACGATCCTTCGCGGCGATCGTAGTTCAATTGGTTAGAGCGTCGGCTTGTGATGCCGGATGTTGCGGGTTCAAGTCCCGTCGGTCGCCCCATTCCCTTTTTGCGAAAAGATGCGCGATGGCTGGCTGGGGATTCGCTGACTTTGACGACCATGAGGGCGTCCATCTGTTCACGGATCCCGCGTCGGGCCTCCGCGCCGTGATCGCGATCCACTCCACCCACCTCGGCCCAGCGGCCGGCGGCGCGCGCTTCTGGCATTATGCCGATGCCGCCCAAGGCATCACCGACGCGCTGCGGCTATCGCGCGGGATGAGCTTCAAGAACGCGATGGCCGGGCTGGAGCTCGGTGGCGGCAAGGGCGTGATCCTTGCCGATCGCCCAGGCCAGGTGATCTCGACCGAACAGCTCCAGGCTTTCGGCCGCGCGGTCGAATCGCTCGGCGGCAAATATGTCACCGCCGAAGACGTCGGCATGTCCGAAGCGCGGATGAAGGTGATCGCCGGCGAGACCCGCTACGTCTCCGGCCTGCCCGTCGCGAGCGGTGCGGCGGGCGGCGACCCCGGTCCCTATACCGCCCACGGCATCTATCTCGGCGTCAAGGCCGCCGCCAAGCGCGGGCTGAACGCGTCAGACATGCAGGGCGTGCACGTCGCCATCCAAGGCGTCGGCTCGGTCGGCGGCGGGCTTGCCCGGCTGCTCGCCAAAGACGGCGCCAAGCTGACCCTCGCCGATGTCGATGCGGCACGCGCCGCCGCGCTCGCCGACGAACTCGGCGCAGAGACGGTTGCCGCGGGCGCCATCCTCGGCGTCGAGGCCGATATTTTCAGCCCCAACGCGCTCGGCGCGATCCTCACCGAGGCGACTATCCCGACGCTGACCGCCAAGGTTGTTGCCGGTGGTGCCAACAATCAGCTTGCCACCCGTGAGGATTACGATCGTCTCCACGCGCGCGGCATCCTCTATGCCCCAGATTATGTGATCAACGCCGGCGGGATCATCAATGTCGGGCTTGAATATCTCGGCCAGGGCGACGAGGCCGAGGTGATGGCGCGGATCGCCAAGATTCCGGGCCGCCTCGACGCGATCTGGGACGAAAGCGAGCGCACCGGCACCTCCGCGGCCGAGGTCGCCGACATCCAGGCCGAGCGGCTGATCGGCCGTTAAGGCTGACGACCTGACAACGCATCGCGTCAGCGCCATCCTTCCTGGTTTCTAAAGTCGGGGCAGCCCGTCGCGCGGGCAGGTGACGCGGCGCCATTTTGGCCATATCACCCACAGATCGTGTCAGCCCTTCACGCCCTCGCCAAGCCTGCGCGCTTCCTCCAGATCGCCCGGCCGCTGACGCCGCTGCTCACCTGGGCCGGCGTCTTGCTGATCGCGATCGGCTGCTGGGCCGGGCTGACCCAGACACCGCCCGACTATCTGCAAGGCGAGACGGTGCGGATCCTGTACATTCACGTTCCCGCGGCGTGGCTCGGCATGGGCGGCTGGAGCGGCATTGCGATCGCAAGCATCGCATTCCTGGTGTGGCGGCATCCGCTGGCGCAGATCGCCGCGCGCGCAATCGCGCTGCCCGGCGCGACGTTCGCGGCGCTGTGCCTTGTCACCGGATCGATCTGGGGCCGGCCGACCTGGGGAACCTGGTGGCAATGGGATGGCCGGCTGACCTCGATGCTGCTGCTGTTCTTCGTCTACTGCGGCTATATCGCGTTGGCCCGCGCCGATGCCGAGCGCGGGGGAGACGGCAGGATCCCAGCGCTCTACGGCATCGCCGGTTCGGTGCTGCTGCCGATCATCCGTTACTCGGTGGTGTGGTGGAACACGCTCCACCAGGGGCCAAGCATCGGCCTTACCCGCTCGTCGATCGATTCCTCCATCCTATGGCCGCTGCCCATCATGCTGATCGGGTTCAGCCTGTTCTTCGCCGCCATCGTGCTGATGCGGATGCGCGCGATGCTCGCGACCGCCAAGGCCGAGGCGCGGATGCGGCGGATGGCGCGGGCATGAACCCCTGGCCGTTCGTCGCCACCGCTTATGGCATCACCCTGGCTGGCGGCGCGATCGTCGCACTGGTGAGCTTTTGGGCGATGCGCCGCGCGGAGCGGCGATGAAGCCGCGCCACCAACGTCTCACGCTTGCCCTGCTCGCGCTCGCCGCCGTGGTCGCGGCGGGGGTGCTGGCGCTGTCGGCGCTCAAGGACCAGGCCGCGTTCTTCTACGCGCCATCTGACGTGAAGCGAGACGGTCTGCCGCTCGGCCGCGCGGTGCGCCTCGGCGGGATGGTCGAAGCGGGCTCTATCCACCGTGCCGACGACGGGGTGACCGTGCGCTTCGTGGTCGGCGATGGGCAGGCAACCACGCCGGTGCAATTCGCCGGCATCGTGCCCGATCTGTTTCGTGAGCGATCGGGCGTGGTCGCCGAGGGGCATTTCAACCGCGACGGCAGCTTCACCGCGACCAACCTGCTTGCCAAGCATGACGAGAAGTACATGCCACCGCCGATGGTGAAGACCAAAGCGGGGGCGATGCACGAGACCAGGACGCTGGCGCAATGATGGCCGAGGCAGGGTTGGCGGCGTTGTGGCTGGCTGCGGCGTTAGCGGCGTTGCAACTGCTCGTCGCCGGGCTGGCGGTTCGATCGTCGACGTCGCCGGTTGGTGCCGACCTGCTGGCTGCGGTGCGACCAGTGGCGATCATCCAGGGCGCACTGGTCCTGATCGCGATGGCGATGCTGATCGGCGTGTTCCTCGACTCCGACATGTCGGTCAAGTTGGTGGTGGAGAACAGCCATTCCGCCAAGCCGTGGCTGTACAAGTTTGCCGGCGCCTGGGGAAATCACGAAGGCTCGATGCTGCTGTGGGTGACGATCCTCGGTCTTGGCGGCACAGCGGTCGCGGTGTTCGAGCGGCGACTGCCGGAGGCGACGTTGACCGCCACGCTCGGCGCGCAGGCGGCGATCGCACTCGGCTTCTACGTTTTCCTGCTGTTCGCCTCCAACCCGTTCGCGAGGCTCAATCCCGCCGCGTCGGACGGTCTGGGGCTCAACCCGCTGCTCCAGGACCCCGGCCTCGCCTTTCATCCGCCGACGCTGTACATCGGCTATGTCGGCATCTCGATCGCCTTCTCCTTTGCGGTCGGCGCGCTGGTTACCCGCGACGTCGGCCCGGTGTTCGCCCGCGCGATGCGGCCATGGGTGCTCGGCGCATGGATCTTTCTCACCCTCGGCATCACCGCCGGCTCCTACTGGGCCTATTACGAACTCGGCTGGGGCGGCTGGTGGTTCTGGGACCCGGTGGAGAATGCGTCGCTGATGCCCTGGCTGGCGGCGACCGCATTGCTCCATTCGGTGACGGTGCTCGCCGCCCGTGACGGTCTGCGCGCCTGGACGATCATGCTCGCGGTGGTCGCCTTCTCGATGTCGATGGTCGGCACCTTCCTGGTGCGCTCGGGAATCCTCACCAGCGTCCACGCCTTTGCGGTGGATCCGGCGCGGGGCGCCTTCATCCTCGCCCTGCTCGCCATCTACATCGGCGGCGCGCTGGCGCTGTTCGCCGCGCGGATCGGCACCGTGCGGATCGGCAACACCTTCGAACTGATCAGCCGCGAGGGCGGGCTGGTGCTCAACAACCTGCTGTTGTCGGTAATCCTCGGCATTGTCCTGATCGGGACGCTCTACCCGCTGGTGGCGGCAAGCTTCGGCGTGCAGCTCTCGGTCGGGCCGCCGTTCTTCAACAAGGCGGCGGGGCCGATCGCGCTCGCGCTGGTGGTGGCGATGGCGGTGGGGCCACTGCTGCGCTGGCGTCGCGACGAGCCAACGGCGCTGATCGCTCGGCTGATCTGGCCGATCGGCGCGAGCTGCTTTGCCGCCGCCGGGCTGGTGGTGTTCGCGGACATCGGCTTGCTGCCGTTCCTCGGCCTGTCGCTGGCCGCGGGGCTTGCCGTCGCCAGCGTGATCCCGGTCACCGGCCGGGCAGTGCGGCGCATTCCGCTGTTCACTTGGGGCATGGTTATCGCCCATTTCGGCATCGCCGTCAGCCTGGCTGGCATGGCCTGCGACAGCGCCTTCACCAGCGAGACCCTGGTCGCAGCGACGGTCGGCCAGCCGGTGGCGGTAGGCCCCTATGTGGTGCGGCTCGATGGTATCAAGCCGGTGGTGGGTGACAATTGGTCTGCGCTCGAAGCGCGGCTCAGCGCCACCCGCGACGACGACACGCTGATCCTGCGCCCGCAATCGCGCTTCTTCAGCACGCCGGCGACGACCACCAACGAAAGCGCGATCGCCACCGCCTGGGATGGCCAGCTTTATACGGTGCTTGGCCAGCCCAACGGTGACGGACGCTGGCAGCTGCGGCTGTGGTGGAAGCCGCTCGTCACGCTGATCTGGCTTGGCGGTGTGCTGGTGGCGTTCGGCGGTCTGCTCTCGCTGGTCGGGCGTTGGCAGCGCGAGCGACGGTCGCAGCTTCGTGCTCTGGCGGAGTATTGGGCATGAGGCGCTGGCTGCTGTGGCTGCCGCTGGCGGCGTTTGCGGCCGTGTTCGCGGTCGTCGCGCTCGGCTTGCTCAAGCCCGCCGACCGCACGGTTCGCTCGGCGATGATCGGCAAGCCGCTGCCCGCGTTCCGCCTCGCGCCGCTGGCAGCGGGGAAACCGGGGTTGGACGTGGCGGTGTTCCGGCAGGGGCAGCCGCGTCTGCTCAACGTGTTCGCGAGCTGGTGCATTCCCTGCGCCGCCGAGGCGCCGCAGCTGATGAGGCTGAAGGAGCTGGGCGTACCGATCGAGGGGGTGGCGATCCGCGATACCGCACCGGCGCTCGCCGACTTTCTTGCCCGCAACGGCGATCCGTACGCCCATGTCGGCGACGATCCGCAGAGTGCCGTCCAGCTCGCCCTGGGGTCGTCGGGCGTTCCCGAAAGCTTCGTGGTCGATGGTCGGGGAAGGATCGTTCTCCAGCACGTCGGCGATATTCGGGCCGACGAGGTCGATGCGATCGCCGCCGCCGTGCGAGCCGCTCGATGATGGCCCGGGGTCGACGCGTTGCCGGTGTCGTCTGGTCGGCTGCCATGCTGATGCTGGCGCCCGTCGGGGCGTCGGCGGACCCGTCGACGCCGGCAGCGCCGCTCGCCAACACCCAGTTGCGCGATCCTGGCCAGGAAGCGGCGGCGCGTGCCTTGATGGGTACTCTTCGTTGCCTGGTGTGCCAGGGCCAGTCGATCGCCGACAGCGATGCGGCGATGGCTGGCGACATGCGATCGATGGTGCGCGAACGGATCCGTCAAGGTGACACCCCAGCCGCGGTGCGCCGCTGGCTGATCGATCGCTATGGCGCCTACGTTACCTATGATCCGCCGCTCGGCGCGGCGACCTGGCCCTTGTGGCTGACGCCGCTCGCGCTGCTGCTGATCGGCGCGGCGATCGCGCGCTCGAGCTTCCGGCGGCGGCGTTGATGGGCTGGATCGCGCTTCTGCTGCTTGGCCTTGCCGCGCTGGCAGCGGCAATCAGGCTCGGCGTGCGCCGGCCATTATGGTCGATGCTCGGCGCGGCGCTGATGCTCGCGGCGGCCGGCTATGCTTGGCAGGGCCGGCCGTTGCTGCCTGCACAACCGACGCAGTCTGACCTCCACGTCGACGCCGAGGATCCTGTAGTAATCGACCTGCGCAACCGGATGCTGGGCACATTCAGTGGCGACTATCCCTACCTCGCGGCGGCCGATGCGATGGCGCGATCGGGCAATCGCGATGCGGCTGTGCGAGTGATCCTCGGCGGGATCAGCCATATTCCCGAAAGCGTGATGCTGTGGACCGCGCTCGGCACCGCCCTGGCGGCGCATGATGGAGGACAGCTGTCGCCACCGGCGCTTTTTGCGTTTCAGCAGGCGATCCGCCTGTCGCCGAGGCACCCAGCACCGCGCTTCTTTCTGGGGCTGGCGGCGGTGCGCAGCAACGACTTCCGGACGGCGCGGGATCATTGGGCGAAAGCGCTGGCATTGACGTCGGCCTCCGCTTCGTATCGGCCGGATATCGCGGTGCGTCTCGCGTTGCTGGACCGTTATCTCGCTGCGCAAAAGTAGGCAGGCCGCCGGCTAGCAGGCGTGCCGCCTTTTACATCTTTAAGACCTAAGGCCCGTTGAGCGAATCGATCGAAGGCCGAAACAAGTTCAGGATGACGAGGGAAGCGACGTAATTCGCTTTAACGTCGCGCTTTTTGCCGGGATCGGGGACCAGCCACTCCAGCCTTGGCGGGAAGCGGCTGGCCCGATCGAACGTCGTACCACGTACGGCGACGCAGGCCTTACTGCCCGCGGCCGGTTTCCGCCTGCAGCTCGTCGATCCGCTTGGAGGCATCGGCCTTGTTCAGCGCGTCGTCGAACTCCTCATGTGCTTCTTCGCTCAGCGTCTTGAGGTAGCTGGCCTGGGCGCCGGTCATCGGCTCGCCGCCGGTGGTCCAGTCGTCCGGGTTCTTTTCGGCGTTGCCGGTGGGGTGGTCCTTGGGATTGGGCGTGTCGGTCATGGGGTCTTCCTTTCAGGAGACCCCAACCGCCGTGTTCCTTTTTCGTTCCCTTGCGGCCGCGCTTAGCCGGCCCAGGCCTCGAACGGCAGGTCGAGCGCTTCGGCGACGGCCTGGTGGCGGATCTTGCCGGCCGAGACGTTGAGCCCATTGGCTAGATGCGGGTCCGCCTTCATCGCCGCGTCGGCGCCCAAGGTCGCGAGCTTGATCGCGAACGGTAGCGTCGCATTGTTGAGGGCGATGGCAGACGTCCGCGCCACGGCGCCCGGCATGTTGGCGACGCAATAATGGGTGACGCCGTCCACTTCGAAGACCGGATCTTCATGGGTGGTGGCGTGGCTGGTCTCGAAACACCCGCCTTGATCGATGGCGATGTCGACCATCACCGCGCCGCGCTTCATCGTCTTGACCATCTCGCGCGTCACCAGCTTGGGGGCGGCGGCGCCGGGCACCAGCACCGCACCAATCACCAGATGCGCGCTCTTCACCGCGGCGGCGATCGCCGCCTTGGAAGCATAGGCCGTCTTGATCTGGCTCGAGAAGAACATGTCGAGTTCGGCGAGTCGATCGTTCGAGATGTCATAGATGGTGACATCGGCCCGCATGCCGACCGCCATCTGCGCGGCGTTGACGCCCGACACGCCGCCACCGAGGATCGCCACCTTGGCCGGGGCGACGCCGGGCACACCGCCGAGCAGCACGCCGCGGCCGCCCTGTTCCTTCTCGAGATAATGCGCGCCGACCTGCACCGACATCCGGCCGGCGACTTCGCTCATCGGCTTGAGCAGCGGCAGGCCGCCGCGGGCTGCGGTCACGGTCTCATAGGCGATGCAGGTCGCGCCCGAGGCGATCAGCCCCTCGGCCTGCGGCTTGTCGGCAGCAAGGTGCAGATAGGTGAACAGTAGGTGGCGCGGTTCGAGCATCGCGATCTCGCCGGCCTGCGGCTCCTTGACCTTCACGATCATGTCCGCGCCGGCAAACACCGATCGCGCATCGGGCAGGATCGACGCGCCCGCTGCGACATAGGCGTCGTCGTCGAAATCGATTCCGGCGCCGGCGCCGGTTTCCACCACCACCTCGTGGCCGGCAGCGACCAGTTCCGCCACCGATGGCGGGGTCAGGCCCACGCGGTATTCGTGGTTCTTGATCTCCTTGGGAACACCGACTCGCATCACTATCTCTCCAGTTAGCATGGAGGCGCCTATACAGAGGCGAGGATGGGCTGTCCCGTTGCCTGCGTTCCGCTGCCCATGCTAAGTGGCGCCCTTCGAGGGGCGAAGAACAGGCTGTGAACATGGCGCATTTTGCACGACTTCCCGGGGCGTTACGCGTCCTGTGAGCGAGCCCGCAATGGCCGCGCTGCCAGCAGCGCGCGACGAAGACAGCCATGGCCACGGCCATAGCGAGGGCATGCTCAAGCTCGCCGTGGGCGCAATCGGCATCGTCTTCGGCGATATCGGCACCAGTCCGCTATACGCTTTCCGCGAGACCTTCGCGGGCCACCACAAGCTGACGCTCGACCCCGCGCACATCATGGGCGTGATCAGCCTGATGTTCTGGTCGATGATGATCGTGGTGACGATCAAATATGTCGTGATCATCATGCGGGCCGACAACAAGGGCGAAGGCGGCAGCCTGGCGCTGCTCGCGCTCGTCTCGGGTCGCACCAAGAGCAAGCGCTGGTCCGCCGGCATCATCCTGCTCGGCGTGTTCGCGACGTCGCTGTTCTACGGCGACAGCATGATCACGCCTGCGGTGACGGTGCTCGGCGCGGTCGAAGGCCTGGCGATCGCCGCGCCCGCCTTTACCAACCTTGTGCTGCCGATCGTGATCGCGATCCTGATTGCGCTGTTCTGGGTGCAGAAGAGCGGAACCGCGCGGATCGGGCTGGTGTTCGGGCCGATCATGCTGGTGTATTTTACCGTCATCGCCGTGCTCGGCCTGCTCAGCGTCGCCAAGACGCCCGGCGTGCTGTGGGCGCTGTCGCCGCATTATGCGGTGGAGTTCTTCCTGATTGACCCCGTCCGCGCCTTCCTGGCGCTGGGATCGGTGGTGCTCGCCGTCACTGGCGCCGAGGCGCTCTATGCCGACATGGGGCATTTCGGGCGCAGGCCGATCGGCCTGTCATGGCTGGTGTTCGTGCTGCCGGCGCTGATGTGCAACTATATGGGGCAGGGGGCGCTGCTGTTCCGCGAGGGCAGCGCCGCGCTGCGCAGTCCGTTCTACATGCTGGCGCCGGACAATCTCCAGCTGCCGCTGGTGCTGCTGGCGACAATGGCGGCGATCATCGCCAGCCAGGCGGTGATCTCGGGCGCCTTCTCGGTAACGCAGCAGGCAATCCAGCTCGGCTTCATGCCGCGGCTGCGGATCGAGCATACCAGCGCCGCAACCGCGGGGCAGATCTACATCCCGCTGGTCAATTGGGCGCTGATGACGATGGTCATCCTGCTCGTGCTGTTCTTCCGCACCTCGTCCAACCTCACCTCGGCCTATGGCATTGCGGTGACGGGCGCGATGTTCATCGATTCGTGCCTGCTGGGCGTGGCGCTGACCCGGTTGTGGAACTGGCCGCGCTACGCCGCTTATCCGCTGCTCGCGGTGTTCTTCCTGGTCGATGGCGCCTATTTCACCGCCAATCTCACCAAGGTGCCTGACGGTGGCTGGTTCCCGCTGCTGGTCGGACTGATCATCTTCACCTTCCTCACCACCTGGTCGAAGGGGCGCAAGCTGATGATGGAGCGGCTCCACGAGGCAGCGATGCCGATCAAGGTGTTCATCACCTCGGCCGCGAGCTCAGCGAGCCGGGTGCCGGGTACCGCGGTGTTCATGACGTCGGCGTCGGACGGTGTGCCGCACGCGCTGCTGCACAACCTCAAGCACAACAAGGTGCTCCACGAGCGGGTGATCCTGCTCACCGTCAAGATCGTCGGCCAGCCTTACTGGCCCGAGGCCGAGCGCGCCGACCGCCAGCCGATGGGCGAGGGCTTCTACCGCCTGGTGCTGCGCTACGGCTTCATGGAGGAGGTGGACGTGCCCGCTGCGCTGCATCGCGTCCATGAATGCGGCAGCGACTTCAAGATGATGGACACCAGCTTCTTCCTGTCGCGGCAGACGCTGCTGCCGTCGGAGCGGCCCGGCATGATGATCTGGCGCGAGAAACTGTTCGCCTGGATGCTGCGCAACGCCGAGAGCGCGATGGAGTTCTTCCGCCTTCCTACCAATCGCGTGGTCGAACTCGGCAGCCAGGTGGAGATTTGACGTCGTCGCTGGGCGGCGGCGCGGCACCGATCATCGTCACCGCGCTGCTCGGGCGGCGCGATCAGGGCTGGTTCGATGCGCAGCGGGCAGAATTCTTCCCGCCCGAGCGCAACCAGCTCGCGGCGCACCTGACGATGTTCCACCATCTGCCGCCGTCGAGCGAGGCCGAGCTCAAGCACCGATTGGTGGAGGAGACGCGCGGAGTCCGCGCGCCGGTGGCGCGGGTCGGCGGGCTGATGTCGCTCGGGCGCGGGGTCGCCTATCGGATCGAGGCGCCGGGGCTCGTTGCCATCCGCCAAGCGCTCGCCGAGGCATTTACGGGGCTGCTGACGCCGCAGGACGCGGCGGGGTGGCGCCCGCACATCACCATCCAAAACAAGGTCCAGCCCGCCATCGCCAAGGTGCTGATGGCAACGCTGTCGCGCGATTTCGCCCCGCGCGACATCGAGATCGCAGGTCTTGCCACCTGGTGGTACCGCGGCGGGCCGTGGGAGCCGCTGTCTCGTCACATGTTCGCTTGACGATGCCATTGTTCCGCTCTTATAGGCGCCGCTCCCAATCGGTAGGGCGGAGTAGCTCAGCTGGTTAGAGCACGGGAATCATAATCCTGGGGTCGGGGGTTCAAGTCCCTCCTCCGCTACCATTGGGCTACCTTACCAGCGCGAACGCTTCGTCAATCTTTGTCGGTCATGGTGGGGCATCAGCCTCCGTGAGGCGTGGCAGAAGACGGGGCATGGCGTACCACTTTCCCAACGAACGGCGCAGGATCGAGCGCCGCCAGCATCCGAGCCCGGCTTACGCCGGCCCGGAGCGCCGCCTCGCCGATCGCCGCAACACCGAGGTGAAGCTGGTCCGTGACAAGCAACCGATCAACCGCACGCTGCTGTGGGTGGCGGTGCTCACCGTCCTCGTTGTCGTCGATGCGAGCTGCCTTGATGGCTATTATCGGCACCAGTTCCTCAGCTGGTTCAACGGCCTGTTCGACGGCATCCGCTATTGGTCCGCCCATCTGTGGGGCTGGGAGCGCTAGGCGAAGGCCGCAAAGGGATCGTTGAGCACCAGGATCGAATCGCCACGGGCCAGCGCAGCGAGGGTGAGGCCGTGCTCGCGGGCGTGATCGATCGCCGTGCTGGTGGGGGCCGAGATGCCGACGAGCATCGGCGTCGCCGCGACCAGCGCCTTGTCGACCATCTCGAAGCTGATCCGCGAGGTTACGATAATGAAGTCGCTGCCGCCGGCGTCGCCGCGCTGCGCCAGGGTGCCGACTAGCTTGTCCAGCGCATTGTGGCGGCCGACGTCTTCGCAGGCGGCGAGGATCGCGCCCTCGTCGTCGCACGCCGCCGCGGCATGGACGGCGCCGGTGAGCGCATTGAGCGGCTGGTGGGCGCGCAGGCCGCCTAGTGCGGCAAACAGCGCGGAAGGCCTGGCTAGGGGCGCGGCGGGCATCGTCGCGACGGGGCGGCGCAGCTGCTCGAGCCCCGAGATGCCGCACAGGCCGCAGCTGGAGTCGCTGGTGCGGTGGCGGACGCGGTCGTGGATGCGGCCGGCGCAGCGCGGCGCGAGGACGACGCGGACGATCCAGCCGGCCTCGGCCTCGAACGGCTCGACCGCGACGACGTCGGCGGCGCTATCCGCCAGCCGCTCGGTGAGCATGAAGCCGATCGCGAACACCTCGAGATCAACGGGGGTCATCATCATCACCGCGTAGCCGAGGCCATCCACCTCGATCGCGACCGGCGCCTCGACCGCGACCTCGCGGGTGCCGGGCGTGGCGCTGCCATCGGGGCGGAGGATGAGGGTCTGTTCGTGGCGGGTAGGCGTCATAGCGCCGACAGGTCGGCCGGCGTGTTGATGTTGGCAAGGGGGACGGACGAGGCGATCGGGATGGCGCCTATCATAAGGGCCCAGCGGCGCACCGAGCGATCCTCGCCGCGGTCGAGGTGGGCGAGGAGCTGGGCACCGACCGCGGCGTGCCAGTGGCCGATCACCGGGGCGTCGGCGCAATAGGCCGGCGCGCGGCGGAGCAGGGCCTCGACCAGCGCGGGGGGCACGCCCGGCATGTCGCAGGGCAAGGTGAGGACGCTGGCGAAGCCGTGATCGGCGGCATAGTCGAGCGCCGCTGCGATGCCGCCGAGCGGGCCGAGGCCGGGCGCGGGCAGATCGGGGATGCCTTCAGCGCGCCCGACGATCACCACCGCGTCGGCGCTAACTTCGCTAACCTCACGCATATGCGCCAACAGCGACCGACCCTGAAATAGGGCAGCAGCCTTGTCGGAACCGAAACGGCTCGAGCGGCCGCCGGCGAGGATGGCCGCGAGGATCAGGCCGACTTCTCCACCCGCACCGGCACGGATTTCGCTGCGGGAACATGGCTTTCCACGGCGTGGTGAGCAACCGGTATGAGGATGTTGCATTCGGGATAATAGGCGCCAATGCAGCCGGCGGGGATGTCGTAGGGCACCACCAGCAGCCCGGACACGCGCCGCTCGCCATTGTCGCCGGCGTCGCCGACCAGATCGACCTTGTCATGCCCGGCGAGGCCCATGCGGGCCATGTCGGCGCGGTTCATCAGCACCACGTCGCGGGTGCCGTTGATGCCGCGGAAGCGATCCGAATAGCCGTAGATGGTGGTGTTGAACTGATCGTTGGAGCGTAGCGTCATCAGTCGGAAACGGCCGGCGGATTCGGCAAAGCCGGTGGCGTTCAGCGCCTTGGGGATGTTGATCTCCGCCTTGCCGCTTTCGGTGAGCCACTGGCGGTGCGACGCCTCGACACCCTTCCAGAAGCCGCCCGGGGTCCACATCCGTTCGTTGAAGCGGGAGAATTTGTCCGGATAGGTGATCTCGATCGCGTCGCGGATCACGCCATAATCGGCGACCCAGGCATCCCAGTCGAGCTTGGGATTGGGCGCGAGCGTCGCCTTGGCGATACCCGCCAGGATCGCCGGTTCGGACAGGAGCGTCTCCGCCGCGGGTGTCGCGCGGCCGCGCGAGCCGTAGATGCGGCTGAACGAATCCTCCATCGTCACCGCCTGGGCGCCGGCGGCCTGCTCGTCGGTCTCGATGCGGCCGAGGCAGGGCAGCAGATAGCAGGTCTTGCCGGGCAGCAGATGGGTGCGGTTGAGCTTGGTGGCGATGGTGACGGTGAGATCGAGATCGCGCCAGGCGGGCTCGATCTCGGCAGTATCGGGCACCGCGCGGGCGAGGTTGCCGCCGAGGCCGATATAAGCCTGAGCCTCGCGCTTGACGATCGCCTCGCATGCCGCGACCGTGTCCCAGCCCTTGTCGCGCGGCGGCTCGAAGCCGAACTGCTCGGCGATCCGGTCTAGCGGCACCAGCTCGGGCTTTTCGGTGATGCCGACGGTGCGCTGGCCCTGGACGTTGGAGTGGCCGCGGACCGGGCCCATGCCGGCACCCGGCTTGCCGATGTTGCCACGCAGCAGCATCATGTTGACCAGCATGTGGACGTTGTCGATTCCGCCGACATGCTGGGTGAGACCCATGCCATAGACCGCGATCACCCGCTGCGAACGGGCATAGACCGCGCCCGCCGCTTCGAGGTCGGCGCGGGCGAGGCCGCTCTCGCGCTCGATCTCGGTCCAGCTGGTCGCGCGCGCCTTGGCGGCGAAGGCGTCGAAGCCCTTGGTGTGCTCGACAAGGAAGGCGTGATCGAGCACCGCCGGCGCGTTGTTCTTGCGCGCCTTGTCATCGGCTTCGATCACGAACTTGCAGATGCCCATCAGCGCGGCGATGTCGCCGCCAGCCTTTACCTGATGATATTGGCTGGCGATCGGGGTGGACTTGCCGGTCGCCATCTCGAGCGGGTTCTGCGGATCGGTGAAGCGCTCGAGCCCACGCTCCTTGAGCGGGTTGAACACGACGATCTCAACGCCGCGTTTGGCGCAGCTGCGCAGCGGGTGGAGGAAGCGCGGGCTGTTGACGCCCGGATTCTGGCCGAAATAGAAGATCGCATCACATTCGTCGTAGTCGGCGAGATGGATGGTGCCGACCGGCGAACCGATCGCCGACTTGAGACCGACCGAGGTGGTCTCGTGGCACATGTTGGACGAATCCGGCAGATTCTGGCTGCCGTACATCCTCGCCATCAGCCCCCACATGTACGAGGTCTCGAGGCTGGCGCGGCCCGAGGCGTAGAACACCACCTTCTTGGGATCGTAGGTCTTGAGATGCGCGCCGATGTCGGCAAACGCTTCTTCCCAGCTTACCGCAACATAGCGATCGCTGCTCGCATCATATCTGAGCGGATGAGTGAGCCGCCCGGCCTGTTCGAGATCATAATCCTTCCAAGTGCGCAGCTCGGTGACGGTATGCTCGGCGAAGAAGGCCGGGGTGTTGCGATAGCTGGTCAGCTCCCAGGCGGTCGCCTTGGCGCCATTCTCGCAGAATTCGGCGATGTGCGGGTGCGCGGGTTTGCCCCAGGCGCAGCTCACGCACATGAAGCCGCCCGGCTTGTTCTGGCGGGTGAGTTCGCGCGCGGTTTCGGGCCCGACCTTCTCGCGGATGCTGATTTCCGCGACCGACTTCATCGATCCCCAGCCGCCTGCTGGTCCGGTATATGGTTCGATATCGATCTTGTCGGTCACACTTTACCCTCCGCTGGCAGGTCAACGCGGTGCCCCAGATTTCGATGCAGCGGCAACAGATTTAGCGACGGTTCAAATTCGCGTCCTCATCACCTAGATCAGGGGTGATTCTTCCTTCGTCCGTTCGTCACCCCGTCCACCACAAGGCCGTCCCATGACCACCCACTCGACCCGCATGCTCATCCTCGGCTCCGGCCCGGCCGGTCTGTCCGCCGCCATCTACGGCGCGCGCGCCGGGATGAACCCGATCGTGGTGCAGGGCATCCAGCCGGGCGGGCAGCTCACCACCACCACCGATGTCGAAAATTACCCGGGGTTTGCCGAGGTGATCCAGGGGCCGTGGCTGATGGAGCAGATGCAACGCCAAGCCGAGCATGTCGGCACGCGGATGATGTGGGACACGATCGTCGAGGTCGATCTGTCGCGGCGGCCGTTCCGGCTGATCGGCGACGGCGGCGACGTTTACGAGGGCGAGGTGCTGGTGATCGCCACCGGTGCGCAGGCCAAGTGGCTGGGGATCGACAGCGAGGAGCCGATGAAGGGCAAGGGCGTCTCCGCCTGCGCGACCTGCGACGGCTTCTTCTATCGCGGCAAGAAGGTGGCGGTGATCGGCGGCGGCAACACCGCGGTGGAGGAGGCGCTGTACCTCACCAACCATTCGCCCGACGTGACCCTGATCCACCGGCGCGACAGCCTACGCGCCGAGCGGATCCTGCAGGAGCGGCTGCACGCCCATCCGGGGATCACCGTGTTGTGGAACAAGGAAGTGCGTGCATTCGTGGACGGCGGCGGCACGTCGGGGCTGGTGGCGCTGGAGCTCGAGGACACGGTGACCGGCGAGCATAGCCGGCTGGACGTCGACGGCGGCTTCGTCGCGATCGGGCACCATCCCGCGACCGAGCTGTTCCGTGGCCATCTCGATCTCGACAGCGACGGCTATGTCGCGGTGGAGACGGGATCGACGCGGACCAGCGTGCCGGGCGTATTCGCCTGTGGCGACGTCGCCGACAAGGTGTATCGTCAGGCGGTAACCGCGGCGGCGACCGGGTGCATGGCGGCACTGGACGCCGAGCGCTTCCTGGCGGCGGCGGAATTTGCCGAGCTGGCCGAGGCGGCTGAATAGGCTTCTGGATTTGATGATCGCGCGAAGGCGCGATGGCGCGAAGAAAGGGATGCAGGGCGCCATCGTCACGTCGGTGCAAGTCGGGGTGACGTTGGAGAGTGGGACTGCCTGTCGGCGTGAGCGAGCGTTTCAGAGAAGAAGGTGGTTCGCGCGGAGGCGCGGAGGGGCCTTGCGGGCGCGCTTGTCCCTTCGTCACGCGGGACTTGTTCCGGAGTCTTCCGGGGCCTCGCGCTGCAAATCCCTTGAAGGCGGAGTAGACGCCGGAACAAGTCCGGCGTGACGAGGCATGTGGTGGCCGGCTGGTTCGAATCTCCGCGGAGCGGTTCGAGCTCGGCTGGCGGATCGGGCAACGGCTGATGCTGGCGCCGCATCGTCGCGCCTCCGCGTCTCCGCGCGAACATCCTTTTTGTTGATCCGAACGGCGTGCGGCGGGAGATCCCAGCGTTCGCTGGGATGACGGTTAGGCGGTGGCTGTCAGGGCGGCTGTTATGGCGGCTTGCACTTGGTGCTGGTCGGCTTCGCGGGCGAAGCTGTGGGAATCTGTGTCGATGATCGTCGTTCTGGTCGACGCGCCGGTGGCCGCGGCCTGGTAGGCGATTGCGGTGGCGTCGCCCGCGGCGAGTAGGATGCGCGCCTGGTCGCCCCAGTCAGCGATGGCTTGGGTGACACGCCTGGCAAGGTCATCGGGTTGCAACGGGGTGGTAGCCAGTTTCTTCAAGCCTTTGACCAATTTCGCTAAATCGATCTTGCCGCTGATCAGGCGCCGCCAGGTGGCGGGGTCGCGCAGGCGCTCGCGGTAGCGGGCGCGGATCGCGGCGGCGGGGGGGAGATCGTCGGGCTGGTCGATCACCCAGGGGTTGGCGAGAAGCAGCCTGTCGACGCCGGCGTCGCGGCCGAACAAGGCGAGGGTGCTGGCGGCGTCGCAATTGCCGAAGCCGAGCAGCGTATCGAGCTGCGGCGCCTCGGCGCGAAAGGCGGCGGCGGCGGCGATCAGGTCGGCCCGGGCACCGAGGAAGCCACGATTGTCACCGGTCGAATCGCCGATGCCACGGCGGTCGTAGCGGAACACCGGATGGCCCGCGGCGGCGATGCGCTCGGCGAGCAGCGCCATGCCGCGGTGGGCGCCGATCCGGGGCTCGTTGCCGCCCGAGACGATCAGCAGGCCGGTGCGGCCGGCGGCGGGATCGAGCGTGGCGATCAGCGTCTCGCGCTCGCACGGAAAGGCGATCAGGCGTCGCATGCGGCGAGCCACTGGGCGATGTCGTCGGTGAGCAGAGCGGCAAGCGCGGGGTCGTCACCGGGTTCGGCGCGGCGCCACAGCGGGGCGGCGTCGATCCTGCGGTCAGCGGGCGCGGGGTCGGTGGCGAGGCGGATCACGCGGCGGGGGACGCCGGGCTGGTCGAACGGTGTTGCGCCGGCGAAGGACGCGAGCAGCGGCGCGGACAGGCGGTTGCCCGCGATCTCGATCGGCCCGGCGCCCGGGTCCATCATCGCCTCGGCGCCGCCGCGATGGCCGGCGGCCTGCCAGACGCGCCGCAGCTCGCGGAGCAGCTCGTCGCCGGTTTGCGGGCTGAACCGCCAGCGGCCGCCGAGCCGGGCCCGAGTATCGAGCAGCGCGCCGCTGCGGATGCCGAGCGTATAGACCTGGCTACCTTCGGCGCCGCAGCGATCGGCCAGCGCCGCGACAGCCTCGGTCATCGCCGTACCAGTCAACGCGGCGAGCGGCACGAGGCTTTCGCCTTGCCCCGGCAGATCGGGCAGCAGGCTGGCGATGCCGCGGTCGGCCAGTTTGCGCAGCAGGCCGACGGTGAAGGTGCGGGTGCGGTTGGCTTCCTCGAACAGCGGCAGCAGCGCGATCACCACCGGCCCATGATCGGGGCCGAACCGCAGCAGCGTCTCGCGGCCGCCGGGCCAGTCATAGTGATCGAAGCGCGGCGCCATGCCGGGCGGAGGCTAGACCAGCGCCTTGCCCGCGGCAAATGCGACCAGCGCGCCGAACGTCTCGAGCATGTCGCCATCAACCTCATCATCCTCGATCAGGATGCCGAGCCGGTCCTCGATCTCGGTGAGGACGCCGGCGACCGCCATCGAATCGAGCTCGGGCAATGCGCCGAACAGCGGCGTCGCCGCGGTAAAGGCGGCGGTGCGCTCGGGGGAGAGGCCGAGCACGTCCGCGAGCACCGCGCGGACGGTCTGATCGACCTGGTTCATGCCTTCGGGGAGCAAATCGGGGCCTCGTCGGGATCCATGGTTGTGCGTCGCGATAATCGCCGGGGGTGAATTCGGCAACGGGGAGGCGCTATGAGGGGGCGATGATCAGCCTCGACCCACAGCCCTGTCCGATCGATCACGTCCTGCGCGGCGCGCCCGACGCCGTGGCATTGGTCGATCGTGCAGGGGACTGGCGCTTCGCCGAGGTTGAGGCGGCGGTGACGGCGGCGGCAGCATGGCTGGCGGCTCAGGGGCTGGCGCCGGGTGCGCGGGTGGCGAGCTGGCTGCCCAAGACGCGGCTGGCGTGCGTGATGCCGCTCGCCGCGGCGCGGGCAGGGTTTGTCCATGTGCCGATCAACCCGGCGCTGAGGCGCGCGCAGGTGGCGCATATCCTCGCCGACAGCGGCGCCGCGCTGCTGGTGACGCAAGGATCGCGAGCGACGACGCTCGATCCTGTCGACGTGTCGACAACGAGGGTGGTGGACGAGCGCGCGGTGCCGCTCGCGGGGGCGGGGCCGGGGCGATCGGCGGCAGATCCGGACGATCTGGCGGCGATCCTCTATACCTCGGGATCGACCGGGCGGCCCAAGGGGGTGATGCTGAGCCACGCCAATCTGTGGCTGGGGGCGATCGCGGTGGCGCATTATCTGGCGCTGGAGCCGGACGATCGCGTGCTCGGCGTGCTGCCGCTAAGCTTCGATTATGGGCAGAACCAGTTGTTCTCGACCTGGGCAGCGGGGGCGGCGGTGGCGCCGCTCGATTATCTCACCGCGCGCGACGTGGTGAAGGCGGTCGACCGGGTCGGGGCGACGACGCTCGCCGGGGTGCCGCCCTTGTGGGTGCAGTTGCTCGAGGCGGATTGGCCGGCGGCGACCGCGGCGCGGCTGCGGCGGTTGACCAATTCGGGGGGCGCGCTGACGCCGCGGCTGGTGCGCGGGCTGCGCGACCGGTTTGCCGAGGCGCGGCTGTTCGCGATGTACGGGCTGACCGAGGCGTTCCGCTCGACCTATCTCGATCCCGCGCTGATCGATGCCCATCCGCAAGCGATGGGGCGCGCGATCCCCTTTGCCGAGGTGATGGCGGTGGCGGCGGACGGCCGCCGCGCGGTGGGGGTGCCGGGCGAGCTGGTCCATGCCGGGCCGCTGGTGGCACAGGGCTATTGGCGCGACTCCGAGCGTACGGCGCAGCGGTTTCGGCCGGCGCCCGATTGGGCCAGGAGCGGGGGCATGGCGGTGTGGTCAGGTGACACGGTGATCGAGGGCGCGGACGGGCTGTTCCGCTTCGTCGGGCGCGACGACGAGATGATCAAGTCGGCGGGCAACCGGATCAGCCCGCTCGAGGTGGAGGAAGCGGTGCTCGCCGGCGGCGAGGCGCGCGAGGCGGTGGCGGTGGGGGTCGCCGACGAGCGGCTTGGGCAGGCGATCGTGGTGGTGCTGGCGGGCGACCCGGCGGGTGAGGCGGCGCTGCGGGCGCGGTTGCGGGCGATGCTGCCGAGCTTCATGCAGCCGGCGCGCTATGCGTGGCGTGACAACCTGCCGCGCAACGCCAACGGCAAGCTCGATCGCGCCGGCATCCGCGCCGAGGTGACGGCATGAAGCCGATGGGACCGTTGCCGGCGGAATTCGCCGGCCAGCAGGGCGAGTTGGTGATCGCCGGGCGGCCGGCCAGCGCGTGGGCGGTGGAGACGCCGGTGTTCGTCTACGACCGCGCGATCATCGCGGCGCGGGTGGTGCGGTTCCGCGCGGCGTTCGCGGGGGTCGATCTGCATTATGCGATCAAGGCCAATCCGCTGCCGGCACTGCTCGCGGCAGTGGCGCCGTGGGTGGACGGACTCGATGTCGCCTCGGGTGGCGAGCTGGCAACGGCGCTGGCGGTGAAGCCGGCGAGCGCGATCAGCTTCGCCGGACCGGGCAAGCGCGACGACGAATTGCGCGCCGCGGTGGCGGCGGGGGCGACGCTCAACGTCGAATCGGAGGGCGAGGCGGCGCGGGCGATCGCGATCGGCGAGGCGCTGGGGACGGCGCCGCGGCTCGCGGTGCGGGTCAACCCCGATGTCGAGCTGCGCGGCTCGGGGATGAAGATGGGCGGGCGCCCGTCGCCATTCGGGGTGGACTCGGTGCGCGCCGCGGCGCTGGTACGGCGCATCGTGGCGGCGGGGGCGGACTGGCGGGGCTTCCACATCTATGCGGGCAGCCAGGCGCTCGACCCGCAGGCGATCATCGACACTCAAAGCGCGACGCTGGCGCTCGCCGCGCAGCTGGCCGACGAGGCCGGCGCGGCGCCGCCACTGGTCAACCTCGGTGGTGGCTTTGGCGTGCCCTATTTCGCCGGCGACGTCGCGCTCGACATCGAGCGGGTCGGCGCGGCGCTCGCCGACGCCTTGGCGTCGCGGCCCGCGGTGCTGGCGGATTGCCGGTTCGCAATCGAGCTCGGCCGCTGGCTGGTGGCGGAAGCGGGGGTGTATCTGACCCGGATCGTCGACCGAAAGGAGAGCGGCGGCGAGACCTTCCTCGTCACCGACGGTGGGCTCAACCACCAGCTCGCCGCGTCGGGCAATTTCGGCACGGTGGTGCGGCGCAACTACCCGCTCGCGCTTGCCGCACAGATGGGCGCGGCGGCGAGCGAGACGGTATCGGTGGTGGGACCGCTGTGCACGCCGCTCGACCGGCTCGGCGACCGCGTCGGGCTGCCGCACGGCGCGCCGGGCGATCTGGTCGCGGTGTTCCTGGCGGGGGCCTATGGCGCCTCGGCGAGCCCGGCGGCGTTCCTGGGGCATCCTCCGGCCGCGGAGATCATCGCCTAGGCAAGCCGTTCGCCCTGAGCTTGTCGAAGGGCATGAGTCTCACTGTGCTTCGACAGGCTCAGCACGAACGGGGGAATGAACGTCGGTTGTTAGTCGCGGCGTCCGGGCTGTCACAGCGTTCCTAACGCTATCTTCACCTCTCTTACCTCATACCTCCGGATCAAGCCAATCGTGCGCCTGCCGTTCGCGGCGCGCCGACAGGAGACTGACTATGCGTTCCGGGGTTGCCGTCCGTTCCCTCCTCATCGCCGGCCTGGCCGCGTCGACGCTGAGCGCGTGTGCGAGCGACGGCAATCGCCCGCAGCTGCCGCCCGCCACCTATGTCGCGAGCAAGGAGCAGCCCGGCGAGGAATATGTGATCGGGCCGCTCGACCAGCTCAACATCTTCGTGTGGCGCAACCCGGAACTATCGGCCAAGGTGCAGGTGCGCCCCGATGGCCGCATCACCACGCCGCTGATCAACGACATGCCCGCAGTCGGCAAGACGCCGTCGATGCTCGCCGCCGACATGAAGGCGGCGCTGGGCGACTATGTGAAGGACCCGATCGTCTCCGTCATCGTCGAGAATTTCTCCGGCACCTACAGCCAGCAGGTGCGGATCATCGGCGCGACCGAGAAGCCCGCCTCCATCCCGTACCGCGCCAACATGACGCTGCTCGACGCGATGATCGCGGTGGGCGGGCTCAACCAATATGCCGCTGGCAACAAGGCCAAATTGGTGCGCCACGATCGCAAGACCGGCGAGCAGCACGAATATCGGCTGCAGATCGCCGACCTGCTCAAGAAGGGCGACAGCAGCGCCAACGTCGGCCTGCAGCCCGGCGACGTGATCATCATCCCCGAATCGATGTTCTGAGGGGCCGCGGGGGTGAACGGCATTTACGATGAGGTGCGGCTCGCGCTGCACGCAATCTGGACGCGGCGCTGGCTGGCGCTGGGCGTCGCTTGGGGCGTGTGCGTGCTCGGCTGGTTCGTGGTGTCGCAGATGCCGAGCCGTTACGAATCGCGGGCGCGGGTGTTCGTGCAGATGCAGTCGCTGCTGCCCGCCTCGGTGGACGCGCCCGCGCAAAGCCAGCAGGACAATGTCGACACCATCCGGCAAACGCTGATCTCGGCGGTGAACCTGGAAAAGGTGGTGCGCGGCACCGATCTCGCCAACACCGTGTCGAGCGACCGCGATGTCGCCGACCGGGTGGCCGGGCTCGCCAATGCGATCAAGGTGGACAGCCAGCAGAACAACCTGTTCCAGATCACCACCACCGCCTCCAGCCCCAAGCTGGCGCGATCGATCACCCAGAAGCTGATCGACATCTTCGTCGAGCAGAATTTGGCCGGCGACCGCCGCCAGACCAGCCAGAGCCTGACCTTCCTCAACAAGCAGCTCGACGATCTCACCAAGCAGCTCGCCGACGCGGAGGCCAAGCGCGCCGACTTCCAGAATCGCTATCTCGGCTCGCTGCCGGGCACCGGATCGGTGAGCGATCGGATCGGCGCCTCGCGCAGCCAGATGGCGCAGGTCGACGGCGATCTTGCCGCGGCGCAATCGAGCCTCGCCGCGGTGCAGGGCCAGATGGCGGGCACCCAGCAGAGCATCGCCGGCGTCGGTGGGGCGGGCACGGCCGGCCCGGCCCGCGCGCGGCTGATCGCCATCCAGGGCCAGCTCGCCGATGCCCGCGCGCGTGGCTATACCGAGAACCATCCGGACGTGATCGCGCTCAAGAGCCAGCTGGTCGCGGCGCAGGCCGCCGCCCGCAGCGAGCCGCTGACCGGCGGCGGCGCCGGGGGCGGCTCGCCCAACCCGCTGTACCTGTCGCTGCAATCGATGGCGGCCGACAAGCAATCCGCGGTCGCCGCGCTGAAGATGCGCAAGGCGCAGCTGCAGGGCGATCTCGACCAGCTCAACGCCAAGCTTGCGGGCGACCCGCAGGTCGCTGCCGAGCAGGGCCAGATCGATCGCGACTATCAGGTGCTGAAAGACCAGTATGACACGCTGCTGACCCAGCGCCAGCAGATCGCGCTGCGTGGCGACGCGCAGAGCCAGACCGATACGGTGAAGTTCAGCGTGATCGACCCGCCGACGACCCCGCGCACGCCCACGGCACCCAACCGGATGCTGCTGCTCACCGGCGTGCTGATCGCCGGGGTCGCCGCCGGGATCGGCGCGGCGTTCGCGATGGGGCAGCTCCGCTCCACCTTCGCGACCGGCACCCGGCTCGAGCGCGCCACCGGCATGCCGGTGATCGGCTCGATCGGCGAGGTGGTGACGCGCGCGCAATCGGATCAGCGGGCCAAGCGGCTGAAGCTGTTCCTCGGCGGCGGCGCGGGCCTGGCGGCAGCCTATGTGCTGCTGCTGTTCGTCGAAGTGCTCCAGCGCGGCATGGCGGCGTGAGCGGGCAGCCGAGGACATGAACATGATGCCCAATCCCGCCCGCCCCGACCCCGCCAGCGGGGACTCGCTGCTCGAGCGTGCCGCCAGGATCTACGACCTTGGCGCGGCCGTGCGGCCGCAGCCGCCGATCCCGATCGAACCGGAGAAGATCCGCTTCATCCCGACGTTCGATGCGCCGGCCGAGCCGGACGACGCGCCGGTCTACGCGCCCGAGCCGATCGCCTGGACCGGCGAGGCGGACGCCGCGGCGGCGGTGAACGAGGATCCGACCTTCCTCGCTATCCCGCCCGAACTGCGCGCGCCGATCGGCCACGAGCTGCCCGACGCCTTCTACGACACACCCGAACTCACCGACATCGCGCATATCGATCGCGGCATGCTCGCCGAGGCGGGCATGATCGTGCCGGGCGCACCGGTGGGGCCGCTCGCCGAGGAGTTCCGGCTGATCAAGCGGCAGCTGCTGATCACCCGCGAGCGGGTTGCCGAGGGCGGCAGCCCGGACAAGGCGCGTACCGTGCTGGTGTGCTCGGCCAAGCCGGGCGACGGCAAGACCTTCTGCGCGGTCAATCTGGCGCTGTCGATGGCGGCCGAGCGCGATACCGAGGTGCTGCTGGTCGACGCCGATTTCGCCAAGCCCGACGTGCTCGATCAGCTCGGCATCGCCGAGACGCCGGGGCTGCTCGATGCGCTGAGCGACAGCCACCTCGATGTCGAATCGCTGGTGATCCGCACCGACGTCGGCGGGCTCTCGATCCTGCCGGCGGGCACCAAGACCGCGACCGACACCGAATTGCTCGCCTCGGCGCGGACCCGCGCGGTGATCGCGCGGCTGCTCGAGGCCAATCCGCGCCGCATCGTGATCTTCGATTCGCCGCCGGCGCTGGCGGCGTCGCCCGCCTCGGTGCTGGCAATGCTGGTCGGCCAGGTGCTGCTGGTGGTGCGCGCCGATCGCACGCCGGAAAGCGAGCTGCGCCAGGCGGTGCATCAACTCGACGGGTGCGAGCATATCGCACTCGTGCTCAACGCAGTGTCGTTCGTGCCGGGGGGGCAACGGTTCGGCACCTATTATGGCCAGGAGATCGACAGATGATCCGTGCCTTGATCCGGGGCGGCGCGGGGGGCGCCGTGCTGGGTGTCGCCGCGCTGGGGGGGGCACCTGCCACCGCGCAGAGCAGTCGCGTCACCGCGACGCCTTATATCGAGGTGGGGCAGATCCTCGACGCCGACCTCACCAACGGCGATGTGCTGACCTATTCGACGGTGGCGGCCGGGATCGACCTGTCGGCAAGCACGCGGCGCGTCGATGGGCAGCTGTCCTACCGCTACGAGCGGCAGATCTCGTGGGATAAGGATGTCGGCGACAGCGACGTCCATACCGGCTTGACGCGCGTGGCCGCGACAGTGGCACCCGGGCTGACGCTGGAAGCCGGCGGGCTCGCGACGCGGACGCGCAGCGACATCCGCGGCGCGGCGCCGGGCGTGCTGACCGGCAACAACGACAACATCAGCCAGGTCTATGCGGTCTATGCCGGGCCGAGCTACGCCACCCGCGCGGGGCCGCTGGCGATCGCGGCGAGCTATCAGGCCGGCTACACCAAGGTGGAGCAGCCGAGCTATACGGCGGTGCCTGCAGGGCAGGTGCGCCTCGACAATTACGATCACTCGTTCGGCCAGGTCGCGGGCGTGAGCGTCGGCGTTCAGCCGGGGCAGGTGGCGCCGATCGGCGCCACCGCCAGCGCCGGCTGGGAGCGCGAGGACGCCGGTCAGCTCGACGGCCGTTACCAGGGCTATCACGTCCGCGGCGATGTGCTCGCGCCGGTTTCCGCCAATGTCGCGCTCACCGCGGGTGTCGGCTATGAGAAGATCGAGACGAGCGAGCGCTCTGCGCTGGTGGCGGCCGATGGCACGCCGGTGCTGGGCAATGATGGCCGCTACGTTACCGACAAGGCATCGCCGCGGCAGATCGCCTATCGCACCGATGGCGTCTATTACGACGCCGGCGTAGTGTGGCGGCCCAATCACCGGACCTCGGCGGAGGCGCATGTCGGCCGGCGTTACGGCTCGTGGAGCTATACCGGGACGATCGCCTATCAGGCGAGCCAGTCGGTGGGGTTCACCGCGCAGGTCTATGACCAGGTGACGACGTTCGGCCAGCAGCTGCGCGCCGGGCTCGCCAACCTGCCGACCAGCTTCATCGCCGCGCGCGACGCCTTCACCCAGCAGTATAACGGCTGCGTGTTCGCGACCAGCGGTGCGGCGCCGGGCGGCTGCCTCAACGACGTGTTCCAGTCGATTTCGACGGCGAGCTATCGCGCCCGCGGGGTGGATGCCTTGCTGTCGGCGACGCGCGGGCGGACGACGTTCGGCGGCGGCGTCGGCTATGCCAACCGCAAGCTGTTCAACCGCGACGACGTGCCCGGTGTGCTGCTCTACGGCATCGAGGACGAGAGCTATTATGGCGAGCTGTTCTACAATCGCAGCCTGACCGCGCGGTCGTCGTTGGACGGCAATCTCTTCGTCAATTACTATCAATCGGGTATCGCCGACACCGATGGCGTGTGGTCGTACGGCGGCACCGCCAGCTACGGGCGCAGCTTCGGACGCGTCACCACCACCGCCTCGGCGGGCGTGTATGCGTTCGACATCGGCGATCTGGATACCCAATGGTCGGCGCAGGCGTTGCTCGCCGCGCGTTATTCATTCTGAGGGCGGCTCATGTACGATAATCATTATGGACTGAGCGGCCGGCCGTTCCAGCTGACCCCGGATGCCAAATTCTGGTATGAGACGGCGACGCACCGCAAGGCGATGGCCTATCTCGGCTATGGCCTGGCGCAGGGTGAGGGCTTTATCGTCATCACCGGCGATATCGGCGCGGGCAAGACCACGCTGATGGGGCACCTCACCGACGGCATCGATCCTGCGCATCTCAACGTCATCCAGATCGTCTCCACCGCGATCGAGGCAGACGACCTGCTGCGGATCGTCGCCACCGGCCTCGCGGTGGATCCCAAGGGGCTCGCCAAGGCGCAATTGCTCACCGCGATCGAGCGCGGCCTCCACGCGGTGGCGCGTAGCGCGCGGCGCACGCTGCTGATCGTCGACGAGGCGCAGGCGCTGCCGGTCTCGGCGCTCGAGGAGCTGCGGATGCTCTCCAATTTCCAGGCCGGCGGCCATGCGCTGCTGCAGATCGTGCTGCTCGGCCAGCCCGAGTTCCGCGACCGGCTGCATGGCTCGGACCGGCTCGAGCAATTGCGCCAGCGGGTGATCGCGATCCACCATCTCGATCCGATGGAGGAGCATGAGGTGGCCGACTACATCGCCCACCGGCTGTCGATCGTCGGCTGGCAAGGGCGGCCGGACTTCGCGGTGGATGCGTTCGAGGCGCTGTATCGCGGCTCGGGCGGCGTGCCGCGGCGGCTCAACCTGCTTGCCGGCCGGGTGATGCTGCATGCCGCGATCGAGGATCTCGACCTGATCGATGCCCGCGTGGTGCGCGCGGTGCTGCGCGATCTCGCGGCGGACCTGCCGCTGGTGACGATCGAGGCGGACGCCGGGGAAGCGGCACCGCTGCCGATCGCCGCGGCCGAACCTGTCGGGGATGAGGAGCCGCGCCGCTTCACCCCGCGCACCGACCGCTGGCTCAACATCGTCAACAACGACGCGCCCGAGCCGCAGCCTGACCCCGAGCCGGCGTCGGTGCCCGAGCCGTCGGCGATCGACCGCGACCGGCTCGAGGCGCTCGAGGCGCGGGTCGACGAGCAGGATGCGGCGCTGCGCCGGGTGCTGACGCTGCTGGTGGACTGGGTGGAATCGGATCGCACCGATGCCGCGGGGATCGCCGACCAGACCGATTATGCGCCGATCCGGCGGGGCACCGCCTGGGGCGATGCGGCCTGATCCGGTGAGCAGCGCTGCGGCGGCAAACGCCCGCCTTCTCAACGGCATGTCGGTGGACGTGGAGGACTGGTTCCAGGTCGGCGCGTTCGAACGCGTGATCGACATGGGCGACTGGGACCGGCTGCCCGCGCGGGTGGAGCAGAACAGCGATGCGGTGCTGGCGCTGTTTGCCGAGAGCGGGGTCAAGGCGACCTTCTTCACGCTCGGCTGGGTGGCGCATCGCTACCCCGCGCTGATTCGGCGCATCGCCGATGCCGGCCATGAGATCGCCAGCCACGGCTGGGATCACCAGCGCGTGTTCACCATGGACGCCGCGACCTTCCGCGCCGATCTGCTGCGTGCCCGCACCGCGCTGGAGGATGCCGGCGGCCAGGCGGTGACCGGCTATCGCGCGCCGAGCTTCTCGATCGACACCCGTACCCCGTTCGCGCATGCCGAGCTCGCCGCGGCGGGCTATGCCTATTCGTCGAGCGTCGCGCCGGTGCGGCACGACCATTATGGCTGGCGCGAGGCGCCGCGCTATGCGTTCCGCCCGCTCGCCGACAGCGCGCTGGTCGAACTGCCGGTGACGGTAGCGAAGATCGGGCAGAAGCACCTCGCCACCGGCGGCGGCTTCTTCCGGCTGCTGCCCGCGGCGCTGACCGATTTTGCGGTGCGCCAGGTGAACGGCGCCGGCCACGGCGCCGTGTTCTATTTCCACCCCTGGGAGATCGATCCCGATCAGCCGCGGGTCGCGGCGGCGCCGCTGCGCTCGAAGATCCGCCACTATTCCCGGCTCGGCGCGATGGCGGGCAAGCTGCGCGGGCTGATCGCCCGGCACGACTGGGGCCGGGTGGATGCGGTGGTCGCGCGCGAGGCGGCGGCGCTGCCGTGACCCATCTCCTGACGGTGCGGGACGCCGACCTCGCCGACGCGCGCGACAGCGCGGCGATCGACGCGTTCGTGCGCGGCCAGGCCGATGCGACGCCGTTCCACCTGCCGGGATGGAGCCGCGGCGTGCAGGCGGGCAGCGGCCAGCGCGCGCATTATCTGGTCGCCGAAGGGGCGGGGCGGATCACGGGCGTGCTGCCGCTCACCGCGATGCGTTCGCCGCTGTTCGGCAAGGCGCTGGTCTCGGCGGCGTTCGCGGTGGATGGCGGGATCCTCGGCGCGGGCGCTGAGCCGCTCGCCGCTGCGGCCTGGGCGCTGGCCGAAAGGCTTGGCTGCCCCGAGGTCGAGCTGCGCGGCGGCGCCGCGCCGGAAGGCTGGGCGACCGACGACCGATCCTATCTGGGCTTCGTCCGCGCGCTGGCCGCCGACGACGAGGCCGAGTTGCTCGCGATCCCCCGCAAGCAGCGTGCCGAGGTGCGCCGGGCGCTGGGGTTCGACCTCGAGGTCGCGACCGGCGCCGATGCACACGCCTACGCCGAGCATCACCGGGTCTACGCCGAATCGGTGCGCAACCTCGGCACGCCGGTCTTCCCCGCCAGGCTGCTGCGCGCGGTCGCCGGGGAGCTGGACGCCGACGTGCTCACCGTGCGCCACGGCGGCGAGGCCGTGGCGAGCGTGCTCAGCCTGTATTTCAATGGCACCGTCTATCCCTACTGGGGCGGTGGCACCGCGGCGGCGCGGGGCTTGCGCGCCAACGACCGGATGTATTTCGCGCTGATGGCGCACGCCCGCGCGCGCGGCTGCACGCGGTTCGACTTCGGGCGATCGAAGACCGGCACCGGCGCGGCGGCGTTCAAGAAGAATTGGGGGTTCGCACCCGAGCCGCGGCGCTACGCCAAGCGCAGCGACGGGCCGGTGCGCGAGGTCAATCCGCTCAACCCCAAATATGCACTGATGGTGCGCACATGGCAGCGGTTGCCGTTGCCGATCGCCAACCTCGTCGGGCCATGGATATCTCGGGGCCTGGGGTGATGGACATCCTGTTCCTCGCCCATCGTACCCCGTTCCCGCCCGACCGCGGCGACAAGATCCGCAGCTTCAACATCCTTCGCCATCTCGCCGGCACGGCCCGGGTCCATCTGGTCGCGTTCGGCGAGGAAGCGGCGGATCTGACGCCCCCGCCGGCGTTCAGCGAGCTGTTGGCGAGCTGCACCATCGTGCCGCGCGGCAAATCGCGGGCGGTCGCGGCGATGGAAGCGCTGGCCAGAGGAAAGCCGGTGTCGCTCACCGCTTTTGCGGCGCCGGCGCTGCGGCGCGCGGTGAACGCGGTGCTCGCCGGGCATGCGATCGACGCGATCTACTGTTTCTCGGGGCAGATGGCGCAATATCTTCCCGTCATCGGCCCGCCGGTAGTGATGGACTTCGTCGACGTGGATTCGGCCAAGTTCGCCGGTTATGCGAGCCGCGGCCTGCCGCCGCTGCGCTGGCTCATGCGGCGCGAGGCGCGGCTGCTCGGCGCGTTCGAACGCCAGATGGCCACCCGGGTGGCTGCCAGCCTGCTGGTCAGCGAGGCGGAGGCGGCGCTGTTTTGCGCGGCTGGCGCCGACGGGCGAATCCTCGCGGTCGAGAACGGCATCGACGCCGGGCAGTACGATCCCGCGCGTGTCACCGCACTACCCGAAGCAGGGTCGGGCCGCGGGCCGCTGATCGTCTTCACCGGGCAGATGGATTACCCGCCCAATATCGAGGCGGTGCGCTGGTTCGCGACGACGGTACTGCCGCGGCTGGTGGCGCGGCATCCGGACCTGCGGCTCGCGATCGTCGGCCGCGCGCCGACCGCGGCGGTGACGGCGCTCGCCGGCGCTCAGGTGGTGGTGACCGGGGCGGTGGACGATGTCCGGCCGTGGCTTGCAGCGGCGACGGTGTGCGTCGCACCGCTACAGCAGGCCCGCGGGATCCAGAACAAGGTGCTCGAGGCGATGGCGATGGCGCGGCCGGTGGTCGCCTCGGCCGCGGCGGCGGAGGGGATCGACCATGGCGGGACGATCCGGGTGGCCGCCGATGCCGAGGCACAGGTCGCGGCGATCGAGGTGTTGCTGGGAGACCCACTTGGCGCGGCGGCGCTGGGCGCAGCGGCGCGGGCGCGGGTGCTGGCGCGCTATGACTGGGCGGCTAGGTTGGCGCCGCTGGATAGGGTGTTGGCCGAGATTGCCGGCGGGGGCGGGGCGAATGGCTGATCTGGCTTCATCCGCACAAATCTTCGTCATCCCGGCTAAGGCTGGGATCTTTGGCATTGGGGCGGGACAGGAGCCGCTAGAGATCCCAGCGTGCGCTGGGATGACGGATGGTGGTACCATTCCCTTGAACCCCTTGGTCATCCCAGCGCAAGCTGGGATCTTCGGCTGTGAGGGCGGGAAAGGAGCCGCGGGAGACGCCGGCTTTTGCTGGGGGGACCTGATGCAGCCGTTATTGCCCGTGGCCCTGGATCCCGGGTCGAGCCCGGGATGACGGATGTTGCTGCAAAAGGTTGGCGCCTGCATGGCGCGGCGCTGGCGGTGGCCGTGGCAGCGATCCTGCTGGTGTTCCGCGCCGATGTGGCGCGGCTGGTCGGCATCTGGTGGACCAGCACCACCTTCGGCCACTGCCTGTTCATCGGGCCGGTGATCGCCTGGCTTGTGTGGCAGCGGCGGGACGAGCTTGACCAACTAAGCCCGACTGCGTGGGGGCCGGGACTGGCGCTGGTCGCGGTGGGAGCGGCGTGCTGGCTGATGGGCGACGCCGGCTCGGTAAGCTTCGCGCGGCAGCTCGGGCTGGTGGTGATGCTGCAGGGCGCGGCCGTGACGCTGCTCGGCCCGCATGTCGCCCGCGCGCTCGCGTTTCCGCTCGGTTATGCCTTGCTGCTGGTGCCGTTCGGCGAGGAACTGGAGCCGCCGCTCCAGGCGGTGACGGTCGCACTGGTGATGCCGATGCTCCACCTCGTCGGCGTGCCAGCCGCATCGAACGGCGTGCTGATCCATGCGGGCCGCTTTTTCTTCGAGGTTGCGGAGGCCTGTTCGGGCGCCAAATTCGTGATCGCGATGGTCGCGTTCGGGCTGCTGGTGGCGAACGTCTGCTTCATCTCGTGGCGGCGGCGCGCGCTGTTCATGGTTGCGGCTGTTATCGTGCCCGTCCTTGCCAATGCGCTGCGGGCGTTCGCGACCATCTATGCCGCCAATCTCACCAGCGTCGAGGCGGCGACCGGCTTCGACCATATCGTCTACGGCTGGATCTTCTTCGGGCTGGTGATGGCGGCGGTGCTGGCGATCGGCTGGCGCTGGTTCGATCGCGCCCCCGATGCACCGGCGTTCGACCCTGCGGCGTTGCCGCCGCCGCGGCGTGGCCGACTGCCGCTCGCCGCGGCGCTGGGGCTGACGATCGTGGTGATCGCGATGGCGCCGGGGTGGAGCGGACTGGTCGCGGGGCGCGCCGCGGCGTTGCCGGCGCATATCGAACTGCCCGCGGTGAAGGGGTGGACGCGCGCGCCGCTCAGCACGGTGGCACCGTGGCAGCCCTATTATCCGGGTGCCGATCATTACCTGTTCGGCCGCTACAGCGATGGCCCCAACGCCGTGGATGTCGCGATCGCGGTCTATGGCAGCCAGCGCGAAGGCAAGAAGCTGGCCGCGTTCGGCACCGGCGTGTTGCGCGAGGAGGATCGCTGGGTGCGGGTTGCGGACGAGCCGGCAATCCGGGGTGGATCGGCAATGCGGATCACCGCGCCGGGGCCGGTGGAGCGCGTGGTCGCGACATGGTATTGCGTCGGTGATCTGGTGACGGCGGACGAGCGATTGGTGAAGATCGAGACGATGAAGGCAAGGCTGCTCGGCGGTCCGCAGCGTGCGGTCGCGATCCATCTGTCCGCCGAGGCGGGGCCGGGGCGCGATCCGCGCGGGGCGATCGAGCGGCTGCTTGCCGCGATCGGCCCGGTCGACGCGCTCGCCGATCGCGCCGCGGGCCTGCGCTAAATGTGCGGCATCGCCGGGATTTTCCATCCCGCAACCCCCAAGCCGGTCGACCCCAACCGCATCGCGGCGATGATCGCCGCCCTCTCGCATCGCGGGCCCGATGGCGACGGCATCTTCACCGCGCCCGGCGTCGGGCTGGGGCATCGCCGGCTGTCGATCATCGATCTTGAGGGCTCGCCGCAGCCGATGCAGGCGGGCGGGCTCACCGTAACCTACAATGGCGAGATCTACAATTTCGCCGACCTCCGCGCCGAGCTCGAGCGCAAGGGCGCACGCTTCAACACCGCCGGCGACACCGAGGTGCTGCTGCATGGCTGGCGCGCGTGGGGCCCGGGCTTGCTCGATCGGCTCAACGGCATGTTCGCCTTCGCGCTGCACGACGCCGATGCGGCGACGCTGTTCCTCGCGCGCGACCGGATGGGCGTGAAGCCGCTCCATTACGTTGAGCTGTCCGACGGCAGCCTGGCGTTCGCGTCGGAATTGAAGGGGCTGCTCGCGCACCCGCTGCTGCGCCGGGTGCCCGATCTCACCGCGGTCGAGGATTATCTCGCCTTTGGCTATGTGCCCGACGATGCCTGCCTGGTCGCCGGGGTGCGCAAGCTCGCCGCGGGTCATTTCCTGCTGGTGGAGCGCGGCCGGCCGGTGCCGAGGCAGCGGCAATGGTGGGACGTGAGCTTCGCGGACCGCGCAAGCGGGTCGGCCAAGGCGCTCGGCGAGCAGTTGATCGGCCATCTGCGCGATGGCGTTCGCAGCCGGATGGTCGCGGACGTGCCGCTCGGTGCGTTCCTATCGGGCGGGGTGGACAGCTCGGCGGTGGTCGCGCTGATGGCCGAGGCGAGCCCCAAGGCGGTGAAGACCTGCACGATCGGCTTCGACGAGGCGGGGCATGACGAGCGCGCGCATGCCGATGCGGTGGCGCGGCGTTTCGCCACCGATCATCACGAACGGGTGGTCTCTCCGCACGACTTCGGGCTGATCGACACGCTGGTGCATCATTTCGACGAGCCGTTCGCCGACGCCTCGGCGCTCGCCACCTATCGCGTCTCGGCGCTGGCGCGCGAGAGCGTGACGGTGGCGCTGTCCGGCGACGGTGCCGACGAGGCGATGGCAGGCTATCGCCGCTACAAGTTCCAGGCGGCGGAAGAGCGGGTGCGCGGGCTGCTGCCGACCGAGCTGCGCCGCTCGACCTTTGGCGCGCTCGGGCGGTGGTATCCCAAGGCGGATTGGGCACCGCGGCCGCTGCGCGCCAAATCGACGTTCCAGGCGCTCGCTGCCGATGGCGACGAGGCCTATGCGATGGCGGTGGGGGTTACCGCGCCGGCGATGCGCCGGCGGCTGTTCTCGCCCGAGGCGCGCACCGCGCTTGGCGGGCATCGCGCCGAGGACCGCTATGTCGCGGCGATGCGCGCGGCGCCGGCGCGCGATGCGCTCGACCGCGCGCAATATGCCGACATGAAGATCTGGCTGCCGGGCGACATCCTCACCAAGGTCGACCGGACCAGCATGGCGGTGAGCCTGGAGGCGCGCGAGCCGCTGCTCGATCACCGTCTGGTGGAATATTGCGCGACGCTGCCGGCGGCGATGCGGCTGCGCCATGGCGAGGGCAAGTGGCTGATGAAGCGCGCGCTACAGCCCTATCTCCCGCGCGAGATCCTCTACCGGCCCAAGATGGGGTTCGTGACGCCGATCAGTGCCTGGTTCCGCGGCCCGCTCGCCGAGGCAGCCGCGGGGATGGGGCGATCGCGGCTGCTGGCGGATACCGGCTGGTTCGACCAGGGCGCGCTGGCGACGCTGGCGGCCGACCACCGCGCCGGTCGCGCCGAGCATGGCCGCACCCTGTGGCAGTTCACCATGCTCGAGCGCAGTCTCAGGCGATTGTTTGGTTAACTTTCCGTCAGGCTGGGGGCGGCAGTACCGTCATCGTTCCGTCACCAAAACATAATGCGGCCTTTACCATCGGGCTCTAGCAGCGGCGCCATGTTGTTGGACGTAGAGATGTTGCGCAGCGGATCGATCGGCTCAATCAATTCGTCCATCAAGGTCAACCGGCAGGCGCTGCCGCGCACCGCGACGCTGGCTGCGGTAGTGGACATGTTCCGCGCGCATGCCGATCTCCGGCTGCTGCCGATCGTCGACGATGCCCGCCGGCCGGTAGGCGCGATCCACGAGATCGACGTGCGCAGCATCCTGTTCAACCCGTTCGGCCATGCGCTGATGCAGAATCCGAGCATCGGCGGTTCGCTGGACGGCTTGATCCGGCCGTGCGCGACTGCCGACGCGCAGCTCGCCCCGGCCGCGCTGCTCGATGCCTATAATCGCGCGCCGGGCGGCGAGGGGATGATCCTGACCAGCGGCGGCGTCTTCCATTCGGTGATCGACGCGCGCGAGCTGGCGCGGCTCGCGGCCCAGCGCCAGCTGGACGAGGCGGCCGAGCGCAGCGCCCGGGCCGAACGTATCGACGCGGCGGGACGGGGCTTTACCCAGGAGGTGGCCGCACTGGTGGCCGAACTGGGCGAGATCGCCGGTCAGGTGCAGCGCCTCGCCGGCCATCTCATCGAGCGCGCCGGCAGCACCCGCGACGGCTCCGCCTCGGTGGCGGCGGCGGCGGGGCAGACGGTGCAGGCGCTGGGCGAGATCGCCGGGCGCGGGCGCAGCCTCGCCGCGACGCTCGACAGCATCGCGCGCAACACCGCGCAGGCCGCGCGGATCCGCGGCGATGCGCGCGCGGCGGTGCATCAGACCGGCACGAGGGTGGCGGCGCTTGCCCAGTCCGCGGTGGCGGTAGACGACATGCTGCGGCTGATCCAGACGATCGCCGCCCAGACCAACATGCTCGCGCTCAACGCGGGGATCGAGGCCGCGCGGGTGGGCGAGGTGGGCCAGGGTTTCGCGGTGGTCGCCGCGGAGGTGAAGACCCTGGCGCAGCAGACCAGCGCCGCGGCCAAGGACATCGCGCTCCACGTGGTGGAGATGAACGACCTGCTCGGCGACGTGGTCGGCGGCCATGAGTTGCTCGGGCTGGCGATGGAGGCGATCGCGGAGACCGGCGCCTCGATCGACGCCGAGGTGCAGGCGCAGACCGGCGCCACCCATGCGATCGCGGTCAACGTCGAACAATCGGTGGAAGCCGGCGGCGACATCCGTGCGCGGGTGGGGGCGATCAGCGAGCAGGCGGCGGCGCTGGGCGACGATGCGCGCGTGCTCGAGCGATTGTCGGCGACGTTGACGCGATCGACCGATCGGCTGCGCGAGCGGGCGCAGGGGTTCGTGGGCGTGGTGGCGGCGCTGTAGGCGTTCGCCTAGCGCACCCCAGCCAGCGTCTGCAGCGTCCAGCGATCGAACAGGTCGGGCCAGAGCGAGCCCGGGTTGATCCGCGGCAGGCGGGTGCCGAAGCCATGGCCGCCGCGCTCGATGATGTGCGCCTCGACCGGCACCCGCGCCTCGCGCGCGGCGGCGAGGAGATCGAGGCTGTTGGTGACCGGCACCGTCGGATCGTCCTCGGCGGCGAGGACGAACAGCGGCGGGGTGACGACATTGATGTGGCGATCGACCGCATAGCGGCGCTGCATCGCCGGATCGGGATCGGGGCCGAGCAGGTTGGCGCGCGAGCCGCCGTGGCTGCGGCCGGGGTCCATGCTCGACACCGCATACATCAGTCCGGCAAAGGCCGGGCGCGCCGACTGGCGGTCGGCGGCGTCAAGCGAGCGGTAGACGCGCAGGTCGTGGAGCGTCGCCAGCGACGCGGCGAGGTGGCCCCCGGCGGAGAAGCCGAGCACGCCGAGCCTGGCGGGATCGATGCGAAATCGCGCCGCATTCTCCCGGATCAGCCGCATCGCACGCTGGGCGTCGCTGAGCGGCACGTCGGCGCGATCGGCCCAGCCCTCACCCGGCAGGCGATAGTTGAGCACGAAGCCGGTGATGCCCTGTGCGGCGAGCGTCAACGCGACATCGATGCCCTCGCCGCGCAGCGAAGTCACCGAATAGCCGCCGCCGGGCACGATCAGCACCGCGCGGCCGTCCGGTCGCCGCGGCCGGAACACGCCGACGTCGGGGCGCACGGTGCCGCGCATCAGCAGGTTGCGATAGCCGTCGGTGCGTTCGCGGGTGATCTGCGGGCGGGGGCGCAGGCCGGGGGGGACGCGCAACTCGCCGGCGGGCCACAGGTCGAAGCGCTCGGCCGGCGGCCAGCTCGGCAAACTGCCGTCCGCCGCCAGCGCGGCGGCGCGCGCGCGCGCGATCGCCGGCGCGGCGACCGCGCCGAGACCGAGCGACAGAGCGATAAGGTGGCGGCGGTCAACGGTCATGGCCGCGTTACCTGCCGGGGGTGGTGACGTAAGTCGAGCGGGGATGTCACGCCGCGCGTCGAGCGTAAAGGATGTCAGCCCTCAGCGCAGCTTGGCGATCGACAGGCCGTCGGCCTTGGCACGGTCCTTGGTCGATTCCTCGGAGCGCTTGAGCGCCTTGGCGATCGCCTTCAGCGCCATGCCCTTTTTGGCGAACTGGTGCAGCTTCTGGATCTCGTCGGTCGTCCAGGGCTGACGATGGCGTTCGAATGCTTCACCCTTGGCCATCGTCAGTTCCCTTCGTCGTCAGCGCTTACTTGTCGAAGATCGTCGCCCACTTGTGGACCGGGCGATCCTTCCACAGGCCGCGGTGGTAGGCGTCGGAGGCGAGCAGCGGCATCACGCTGCCGGCTTCCGCGAACACCATCTGCTCGATCGCGGTGTTGACCTTGCCCCAGCTCGCTGCTTCCTGCAGCGTCGAGGACGAACAGGCGCCGTCGCGGACGTCGGCGACGGTGATCTGCACCGCATATTTGTGGACCTGGACGTCGTCATGGCCGAGGATCTCAGCGCAGACCACGGTGTCCTGGATGAAGTTCTTAGGCACGCCGCCGCCGATCATCAGCAGCCCGGTGACGCCCGCCTCGATCTTGATCTGGGTGAGCTCGCGGAAGTCGGCGATGGCGTCGAGCACCATGTACGGCTTGCCGGCCTTGGCGCGATCCACCTGATGCTTGACCAGCCCGAAGCCGGCCGAGCTGTCGACGAACGCCGGGCAGAAGATCGGCACGTCATGCTCATAGGCGAGCTTGACGAGGCTGTTATCCTTCTTGCCGTGCTCGACGAGATACTTGCCCATCTCGCGGATGAACGCGCGGCTCGAATAAGGCCGCGGCTCGAGCGTCTCGGCGATTTCGAAGATGGTATGATCGACGTTCTGGAGCGCTTCCTCGTCGATGTAGGTATCGTAGATACGATCGATGTACAGCGAGCGCAGCACGTCGTCGTGCGGCACCTCGAGCGCCTGGTAATGCTTGTGGCCGAGGCCCTCGAAGAAATCCATGTCGACGATCGAGGCGCCGGTGGCGACGATGCCGTCGATCATGTTGTTGCGGACCAGCTCGGCATAGAGGTCCATGCAACCGCCGGCCGAGGTGGAGCCCGCGATCACCAGGAAGATCGAGCAGTCCTTGTCCGCCAGCATCTGGTTGTAGATATTGGTGGCGCGGCCGAGATCGCGGCTGGTGAAGCTCATGTCGGCCATCGCATCGACGATCGGGCGGGCGTCGAAGCTCTTGATGTCGATGTGCTTGACCTGCTTCGAAAGCAGTTCCGCCTTGCGGGTGTCGTTGATCGGCGCGTTGCTGCCGGCAGTCTTGGTGAGGGTATCGGTCATGGCTGGCCTTTGGCTATCCAGAACCCGTCGTCGTTCAATGGGGACGCGGAAACCCGTAGCGTCTCCTCCCGCCACAGCGGGAGGAGAGAACCTTTATCTAAGTGATTGGCGTTACAGCTTTACGACGTTGGAGCCGCGATGCTCTTCGGCCGCCTCGTCGTGCAGGTACACCGACAGCATCGGCTCGTCGCTCACCATCACCGTCTCGCCCGAGCCGAAGCCGTTGAAGGCGGTGCGCATCGCCGCGCCATAGGCGCCGAGCATGCCGATCTCGAAATAATCGCCGGTGTTGGTATCCGCCGGCAGCGGGAACGGCCCCGCCATGTAATCGAGATCGTCGCAGGTCGGGCCCCAGAAGCTGAAGTCCATGTCGCGCGCGTCGGACTCCGGCTCGCGGAGCAGCTGCACCGGATACTTCCAGCCGATGTGCGCGGCATCGAACAGCGTGCCATAGGCGCCGTCGTTGATGTACAGCTCGGAGCCGCGGCGGCGCTCGACGCGGACCACCACCGAGGAATATTCCGCGCACAGCGACCGGCCGGGCTCGGCCCAGAGTTCGGCCGAATAGCTGATCGGCAGGCTCTCGAACGCACGGTGGATGGTCTCGAAGAAACGCTCCAGCGGCGGCGGGGTCATGCCCGGATAGGCCGACGGGAAGCCACCGCCGACGTCGATCACGTCCACGGTGACCGCCGCATCGACGATCGCCGCCCGCACCCGCTCCATGGCATTGGTGTAGGCGTCCGGCGACATCGTCTGGCTGCCGACATGGAAGCAGATGCCGAGCGCGTCGGCGACCTGGCGGGTAGCCATCAGCAGCTCCTTGGCTTCGGCCGGGCCGGCACCGAACTTCGAGCCGAGGCTGAGCTTGGCATATTCGGACGACACGCGCAGGCGCACGCAGAGCGTCAGATCCGTCGCAGCGTTCCCGTCTTGCTGGGTCGTGGCGCGAACGATCTTGTCGAGCTCTTCCAGGCTGTCGAGCGAGAAGGTGCGGACGTCGTGGCTGAAATACGCCTCGGCGATCGCCTCTTCCGACTTCACCGGGTGCATGAAGCAGCAGACGGCGTCCGGCAGCGTCGCCTTGACGAGACGCACCTCGGCGATCGACGCCGTGTCGTAATGCGTGATGCCATTGTCCCAGAGGATCTGGAGCAGGTCGGGCGACGGGTTTGCCTTGACCGCATACATCGAGCGACCCGGAAACTTCTCGACGAAGAAACGGGCGGCCCGCGCAGCTGCATGCGGACGAACGAGCGTGACCGGATCAACCGGACGTCGCGTGGCGATATCGATGCCGCCTCCGAGAACGGAGGAGCCGGCGGTCGAGAGGGGCGCTAACCCCAACGCGCTATAGTGCTTGGCCAATTCAAGGGACCTCCAATTGCCTTTCGGCATACGGTGACAAAAGCTGCCTTGCGGTTGGAAGTCCCATGGGGCAGCGGAGGCGCGATCTATGGTCGCTGCGGTCCCATGTAAAGTGGCTATGCGACGGAAGGGGTGAAAAGTGACTATTCTGCGACAACCGACGCGGGCCGGCGTGCGCGATGCCGCCGCCAAGATCGCCCGGGTGCTGCCGCCGACGCCGCTTTTCACGCATGAAATCAATGGTGTGACGATCGCGTTTAAGGCGGAATCGCTGCAGCCGATCGGCGCGTTCAAGATCCGTGGTGCGTGGCATCGGCTGACCGCGCTCGACGATGCGGCGCGGGCGCGGGGCGTGGTCGCCTTCTCGTCCGGCAACCATGCGCAAGGGGTGGCCTGGGCGGCGAAGCGACTCGGTATCGCCGCGACCATCGTCATGCCGGCGGATGCGCCGCGAGCGAAGCTGGAGGGCACGCTGGCGCTCGGCGCCGAGGTGGTGCGCTATGACCGCGCTACCGAAAGCCGCGAGACGATCGCGGCGCGGCTGGCGGAGGCGCGCGGGGCGACGCTGGTGCCGAGCTTCGATGATGCCTGGATCATCGAGGGCCAGGGCAGCGCCGGGATCGAGGCGGCCGCGCAGATGGCGGTGGCGGGGCTCGGGGCGCCGCAGCATGCAGTCATTCCCTGTGGCGGCGGCGGGCTGGCTGCGGGGATCACGCTGGCGCTGCCCGAGGCGCGGATCACCGTGGTCGAGCCGGAGGGCTGGGACGACATGCGCCGCAGCCTGGAGGCGTCATGGATCGAGCCGGTGGGCGACAATCCGCCGCCAACCGCCTGTGACGCGCTGCAGACCCGGCTGGTGTCGCCGCTGACCTTCGACGTGCTGTCGCGCCGCGATGCGACGGGAGTGGCGGTGAGCGAGGCGGAGATCCGTGCCGCCCAGCGGTGGGCGGCGGAAACGCTGCGGCTGGTGGTGGAGCCCGGCGGGGCGGTGGCGCTGGCGGCGGTGCTGGCGGGGCAGGTGACCGCCGCGCCGGGGATGCTGGTGATCCTGTCCGGCGGCAATGTGGATATCGATGCCTTTGCGCGGGCGATTGGTTCGGCTGATGAATGGTCGGCTAGGGGCACTCTCCCGCCGTCATCCTGAACTTGTTTTAGGATACATGGGCCGAACTGGCCGCGGACGCGCGGACAATGTTGGCCATGGATGCTGAAACGAGTTCAGCATAACGACGGTTAAGGGGGAGGCCGAATCGCTGGCCTTGACGTTGCCATTCGGAATGACGGCGGGATCAGATCATGAATGACCTAATCGCCACCATTGCCAAGGCAGCGCCGGCGATTGCGATGCTTGGCTGTTTTGCTTGCCTGATCGGCGGCGGGGCGATGATCGCTGGGCGGCGCGATGTGCGCAAGGGCGTGCTGCTGCTAATCATGGCCGCGGTGCTGCTCGGCAATGTGGTGATCTGGCAGCTGTGACCGCGTCCCCGTGCAGCTGCGCGTGCAGGAGCACGGGGCAGGCGACGTCCTAGGTCGCCATGGGGCCCCGCTGGCGCGGGAACCCGTGATCTCAGCGGATCGGCGAGTTGGGATCCAGCCGCATATCGAGATAGCGATCCACGCTGCCCATCAGCTCGGGCATCTCATGCTCGAAGAAGTGGTTCGCCTTCGGGATGGTGTCGTGGTGGATGGTGATGTGCTTCTGGGTGCGCAGCTTGTCGACCAGCTTCTGGGTGGCACCGGGGGTGGCGACCTCGTCATTCTCGCCCTGGATGATGATCCCCGACGAGGGGCAGGGCGCGAGGAAGCTGAAATCGTACATGTTGGCGGGCGGCGCCACCGAGATGAAGCCGCGGATCTCCGGGCGGCGCATCAGCAGCTGCATGCCGATCCAGGCGCCGAAGCTGACCCCGGCGATCCAGGTGGTGGAGGCTTCCGGGTGGAAGCTCTGCACCCAATCAAGCGCGCTCGCCGCGTCGCTCAATTCGCCAACGCCGTTGTCGAACGTGCCCTGGCTCTTGCCGACGCCGCGGAAGTTGAAGCGCAGCGTCGCGAAGCCGCGGCGCTGGAACGTCTTGTAGAGCTCCTGGACCATGCGGTTGTTCATGGTGCCGCCCGCGCTCGGATGCGGGTGGAGGATCATCGCCACCGGCGCGCGGGGGCGGGGGGCGGGGGCGAAACGGCCCTCGAGACGACCTTCGGGGCCGGGAAAGATGACTTCGGGCATGAACACTCGCACCGTAAAAGGAAGGCGCCCCGGTGGAGCGCACAATGTTGGCCGCTATATAAGGGGCGGACACCGTCACGCAATTGGAACGAATCCTGGCCCACCGTATCTATCTGGATCATGCCGCGACCACGCCGATGACCACCGGCGTCCGCGAGGCGGTGGCGCGCGGGCAGGCGCTGTGGGCCAATCCGTCGTCGCCGCATGCCGAGGGCCGGGCGGCGCGGGCGGCGCTCGAGGCAGCACGGCGCGATATTGCGGCGGCTTATGGTTGGCGCGGCGAGACGCTGCTGACCAGCGGCGCGAGCGAATCGCTGTCGATCGCGCTGGGGCGCAGCGTCATGGTCCGGCGGCTGATCAGCGCCGTCGAGCATGATGCGGTGATCCGCGCCGCCGGGGACGCGGCGATGCTGCCGGTGGATGGTGACGGGCTGGTCGCGCTCGACGCGCTGGAGCGATCGCTCGGCGACGGCGGCCCGGCGCTGGTCTGCGTGCAATGGGCGAACAGCGAGACCGGGGTGCGCCAGCCGCTCGACGCGATATCGGCCATCGTGCGCGCGGCCGGCGGGCTGCTGCTGGTCGATGCGGCGCAGATGCCGGCGGGGCCGGGGCTGGTGGACGTGGCCGATGTCATCGTGCTCTCGGCGCACAAGCGCGGCGGGCCACCGGGCATCGGTGCGCTGCTGGTCCGCGATCTGGCGACGTTGCACCCGAGCGGCGGGCAGGAGCGGGGCTATCGCCCGGGCACGGAGAACCTGCCCGGCGCACTCGGCTATGCCGCGGCATTGGCCGAGCCCGAGGATGTCGCGCGGCTGGCGGCGCTGCGCGCGCGGCTCGACGACGGCATCGCGCGATCGGGCGGCGAGATCGTCGCGGCCGGCGCGCCGCGCCATCCCGCGATCGGCTCGTACCGGCTGCCGGGGGTGGCTTCCGCCGCGCAGCTGATCCTGCTCGATGGCGCGGGGTTCGCGGTGTCGGCGGGCAGCGCTTGTTCCTCGGGCAGCATGAAGCCGAGCCACGTGCTCGCGGCGATGGGCTGGGGCGAGGCGGCGATGCGCGAGGTGATCCGGGTGAGCTTCGGGCGATCGACGGGCGAGGCCGAGGTCGACGCGTTCATCGCCGGCTGGCGGGCGATGGCACGGACCACGCGGCGCAGCGCGGCATGACATATCTCGATTATCAGGCGACCACCCCGCTGGCGCCCGAGGCGCTGGCGGCGATGCTGCCGTGGCTGGAGCGGCAGCACGCCAACCCGCATTCGGCGCATCGCGAGGGCCGGGCGGCACGCGCGGCGGTCGAGGTGGCGCGCGACGCGATCGCGGCGCTGCTGCCGCCTGGGGGGACGGTGAGCTTCACCAGCGGGGCGACCGAATCGCTCAACTGGGCGATCAAAGGCACCAGCGGGCCGATCGTCTCGGTCGCGACCGAGCATGCTGCGGTGCTCGACACGGTGGCGGCGAGCGGGCGCGCGGCGACGCTGCTCGGTGTGGACGACGCCGGGCTGGTTGCCGTGGCGGTGCCGGTCGCGCCGGGAACCGGGCTGGTCGCGGCGATGCTGGTCAACAACGAGATCGGCGTGATCCAGCCGATCGCCGAGCTTGCCGCGGCGGCGCATCGGGCGGGCGCGTTGTTCCTGTGCGACGCGGTGCAGGGCTATGGCCGGGTCGCGATCCCCCGCGAATGTGACCTGATCGCGATCTCGGCGCACAAGATCCATGGTCCCAAGGGGATCGGTGCCTTGTGGATCCGCGACGGCGTGACGCTGGCGCCGCTGCTCCATGGCGGCGGCCAGGAGGCGGCGGGGCGGTCCGGCACGCTGTCGCCGGCGCTATGCGCGGGCTTCGGTGCCGCGGCGATGCTGATGGCGGCGCGGGCCGACGAGGATGAAGCACATGTCGCGCGGCTGTGGCAGATCGCGATCGAGCGGCTCGGGATCGATGGCGGCGAGGTGGACTGGCAGCTCAACGGCGCTGCCGACCGGCGCTATCGCGGCAACCTCAACGTCCGTCGTCGCGGCCTGGATGTGGCGCGACTGATGTCGGATTGCCGGACGCTCGCCTTCTCGGCAGGGTCGGCCTGCGCCAGCGGGTCGGGGCGGCCTAGCCATGTTCTTCGCGCGCTCGGGCTGAGCGATGCCGAGGCGCGATCGAGCATCCGCCTTGGCTTTGGGCGCTACACCGGCGCGGACGAGCTGCGCGGGGCACTCGACCAGCTGATGGCGGCGGCCGATCGCCAGCGGATGCCGGCATGATCCGCGTGCGCTTCATCGCCGCCGACGGCACGTCCAGCGAGGTGGAGGCCGCGGTGGGGGCGCGGCTGCTTGACGTCGCGCAGGCCGACGGCCAGCCGCTCGAGGGGATCTGCGACGGCGACCTCGCCTGCGCGACCTGCCATGTCCTGATCGATCCCGCCGATCTCGACCGCTTGCCGCCACCGAGCGAGGACGAAGAGGATCTGCTCGACCTCGCTCCGGCAGCGACGCGGACCAGCCGGCTGGCTTGCCAGATCAGGCTGACGGCGGGGCTCGATACGCTGACGGTCCGCATCCCGCAGCAGTGATCGATCGCAGCTGAACGCCCGAAATCCGTTCGTTGCAGCGGGTTGCTGCTTCGTCAGCGATGCTGTCGTTCCGACAACGACACGTTCATGGAACATGCACGGCAAAAGGTGGATTTAGTCTCCTGTCCGGCCATCCCGGGCGTGTGAAAAGGAGTAGCAATCATGAAGCTTGTTGCATTGCTCGGCGCCGGTGCCTTGGCGATCGGCACCTTGGTTGGCACGGTCGCGCCGGCCGAAGCGCAACGTTACGGCTATGACGGCGGTTATCGCCACCACCGCGGCGATTATCGTCCGCACCACGGTTATTACCGCGGCGGCTATGGTCGCCATCGTGGCTATGGCCGCACCCGGGTGGTCTGCCGGATCCATCACGGCCGCTACCATCCCGTCCGCCGTTGTTTCCGCGTGTATCGCTGAGGCAACCGAACCGTGGCGAGATCGTTACGCCACGACAACTAACCAGTAGAGGAGTAAGTCTGTGAAGCTTCTGTCCATCCTCACCGCCGGCGCCGTCGCGCTGACCGGTCTCGCCCCGATCGCGATTGCCCCGGCAGCAGCGCAAAAGCATCGCACCGTCGTCCATGAGCGCACCGTGGTGCGCCACGACGAGCGCCGCGGCTACCATCACCGCACCCGTACGGTGTGCGACTGGAAGTGGCGCAACCATCATCGCGTCAAGGTCTGCCGGACGGTCCGCCGCTAAGCCGACTTGATCATCCCGCCCGACCCCGCCATAGGCAGCGCGGGAGTCGGGCGGACGTGGTCGTCGCCAACTTGGTCAGGTCCGGAAGGAAGCAGCCACAACGATTTCGCCGCGGGTCGTCCCGGCTCCCACCGCGACCGCCTCTCATGGCGTAAGCGTGATCAGCGGGCATAGCCCGTCTGACGACGCGGCCTTGCCGCGACGCCCTGCTTCCCAGGGGCAGCTAACACCCGATTTGCTGGTTTCGATGCCGCGCTGACCGTATCGTGGCAGAACCGCCCGGCGGCGAACGCCGACCTTACATTCCCCCTCCGTTCCGCCTAGATGATCGGCATGGCCGACTCTTTCGATCTGGGCGAGCCGCCCCAGCCGGCGGCGAAGGCAGACACCGCCTATCGCGTGCTCGCGCGCAAATACCGTCCGCAGACGTTCAGCGAGCTGATCGGCCAGGATGCGATGGTGACGACGCTCGGCAATGCGATAAAGCGCGACCGGCTGGCGCATGCCTTCTTGATGACCGGCGTACGCGGGGTGGGCAAGACCTCCACCGCGCGGCTGATCGCCAAGGCGCTCAACTGCATCGGCCCCGACGGGCAAGGCGGGCCGACGATCGATCCCTGCGGGGTATGCGAGCCGTGCCGCGCGATTGCCGAGGGACGACATATCGACGTGATCGAGATGGACGCGGCGAGCCACACCGGGGTCGACGACGTCCGCGAGATCATCGATGCGTCGCGCTATGCCGCGGTATCGGCGCGGTTCAAGATCTACATCGTGGACGAGGTCCACATGCTCTCCAAGAACGCCTTCAACGCGCTGTTGAAGACGCTCGAGGAGCCGCCCGCGCACGTCAAATTCCTGTTCGCCACCACCGAGGTGAACAAGGTGCCGATCACCGTGCTGTCGCGCTGCCAGCGATTCGACCTGCGGCGGATCACCGCCGAGAAGCTCGCCGAGCATTTCGCCTTTGTCGCGCATGAGGAAGGCATGGTCGCCGAGCCCGAGGCGCTGATGCTGATCGCGCGCGCCGCGGAGGGATCGGCGCGCGACGGGCTGTCGATCCTCGACCAGGCGATCGCGCACGCCGGCATCGAGGGCAGCGCGGTCACCGCCGAGGCGGTGCGGCAGATGCTCGGCCTGTCGGATCGCGGTGCGGTGCGCGACCTGCTGGGGATGATCCTGAGGGGTGACAGCCAGGCCACGCTCGCCTCACTGCGCCGGCAATATGATTATGGCGTCGATCCGCTCTCGGTGTTCCGGGCGCTGCTTGAGACCGTGCATGGCATCACCCTGACGAAGGTCGGCACCGCGGACGACCCCGCCCAGTCGGTCGAGGAGCGAAACGCGCGTCACGAATGGGCGGGCACGCTGTCGTTCGCGGCGCTGCACCGCTTGTGGCAGTTGTTCCTCAAGGGGCATGACGAGATCGCCAAGGCGGCGCTGCCGATCGAGGCGGCGGAGATGGCGTTGCTGCGTGCGATCCATGCCTCGACGCTGCCCGATCCGGGCGAGCTTGCGCGGCAGATCGCCAGTGGCCGGATCGCCGCGCCTTCGGTGGCTGCGCCGGCTGCGGCGCCGGCGCTCGCCGCACCGGTGGCCGCGGCCGAGCCGGTGGTCCCCGCCGAGCCGGCCGGGCCGCCGCGCGACTTCGCCGGGCTGATCCACCTGCTCGAGGAAAACGGCCATCTTGCCGTGGCGGCGCAGCTAACCAATGGCGCTCGGGTGGTCCGCTACGAGGCGCCCGAGCTGGTGCTGTCCGGCTCGCGGCCGGTGTCGGCGGACGCATTGCGCGACGCCGCCGAGGCGCTCAAGCGATCGACCGGCCAGGTGTGGAAGATCAGCTTGGAGGATGCGCCCGGGGCGCCTACCTTGCGCGAGCAGGCCAAGGCCGATTCCGATGCCGTCCGCGCGGCGGTTCTCGACACCCCCCTGGTCAAGGCAGCACTGGCCGCCTTCCCGGACGCGCAGCTGGAAAGCTGGCCAGGACAACGGAGCATAGCATGAAGAATATCGATGAAATTCTCGCCATGGCGCAGAACGTCCAGAACGAGTTGCAGAAGGCACAGGACGGCCTCGATACGATCGAGGTGGAGGGCGTCTCGGGCGGCGGCTTGGTCAAGGTGAGGGCATCGGCCAAGGGACGGATGATGTCGATCGCGATCGATGATTCGCTGATCGAACTGTCCGAGAAGCAGATGCTCGAGGACCTGCTGGTCGCCGCGCTCAACGACGCGCGCGCCAAGGCCGACGCGGCAAGCGGCGCCGAGATGGCGAAGATGACCAGCGGGCTGCCACTGCCGCCGGGCTTCAAGCTGCCGTTCTGATCCCGTTACGCCTGAGGAACAACCTGGCGGCACCTGGCGTTGAGCCCCTACCATTAGAAGAGGGTGCCACCATGGTTGAAGAACGAGTCGTAGAGACCCCGACCGCCACGCACACCACCGTGATCGAGCGCAGCGGCGGCGGTGGCGGCGGAGTCGCCATTGCCATCGTGCTGCTTATCGCGGTGCTGATCGGCGGCTATTTCCTGTTCGTTCACCAGGGCAGCGAGAACGCCAAGAACAACGCAATCACCTCGGCGGCGAAGAGCGTCGAGAAGACGGCCGACAAGGCGGGCGGCGCGATCGACGACACCAAATAACGCGCGTTTTGCCTGCGGGCAGAGGAGAGGCGGGGAGGGACCTTGGGGTTCCTCCCCGTTTTGCGTTGGGATTAGCTTTTCAGCGTACTTCCTGCTCCGTCATGCCGGACATGTTCCGGCATCCACGACGCCTCTTGAGGATCGGTTGAGGCGGGGTAGACGCCGGGACAGGGCCCTCGTAACTGCCAGATAGGCTAGCCTGGTGGCTGATATCATGCACCCCTAGCGCAGGCAGCTGTCCAGCCCGCCGCGGCGGACCACACCGACATATCGCGACAGCGCATTGCCATGCTGGCGGACAAAGCCGTGCGGGTCGATCGCCGCGCGTTTCTTGGGCAGCGGCAGCACCGCGGCGATTCGGCCGGCCTCGGTTGGCGAGAGGTGGGTCGCGTCGTGATGGAAATAGCGGATCGCCGCGGCGTCGGCGCCATAGGTGCCGATCCCGGTCTCGGCGATGTTGAGATACACCTCCATGATCCGCTTCTTGCCCCACAGCGTCTCGATCAGCACGGTGAAATAGGCTTCGAACGCCTTGCGGATGTATCCACCGCCCTGGAACAGGAAGGCGTTCTTGGCGGTCTGCTGGCTGATCGTCGAGCCGCCGCGGATTCGCCCGCCCTCCGCGTTACGGACCGCCGCGCCGGCGATGGCGCGGAAATCAAAGCCGTGGTGCGTGCAGAAGCGCGAATCCTCGCCGGCAATCGCGGCGCGCGGCATGTCCGGGTCCATCTCGTCGAGCGACATCCACTGCTTGGTGACGCCATGGCCGTTGAGCACGTCGCCCATCATCGTCCAGGTGAAGGGCACCGGTACGACGCGGTAGATGCCGACCCACAGTACGGTGACGGCGACGAAGATCAGGGCGGCCTTGAGGAGCAGGCTGAGAAGGCGGATCATGCGCCAACCCTTACGGCGGCGGCGCGCGCCATCAAGCCCCCGGGCGGCGCACAGCGAGGATCGCCTCGGCCGCGGCGACGCCGGTCAGGTAGGCGCCATGCGCAGTGGAGAAGTCCTCGCGCGAGCAGGCTTCGCCGGCGAAGAACAGACGATCGTCCACCGGCGCCGCCAGGATCTGCCGGTCACCGGCATGGCCGACCCGGGCGTGGCTGTAGCTGCCGTGGATGTGCGGCTCGTGGCGCCAGCGCGTCGCCGCCAGCGGGGTGAGGCGGGCGCGCCAGTCGGCACCGAGCAGCGCGACGAGCTCGGTGATGGCGAAGTCAGCGGCGGCGCCTTCCTCTTCCAGCGCCTCGGCGCAATCGCCGCCGAAGAAGCTTTCGATGATCGGCCAGCCGAACGGCGAGAGCCGATGGCTCGCGGAGCAGCCGCTATGCGGATTGCCAATGAGGTGGCTGTTGGAGGGCCAGTCGATCCGGTCGACCTGAAGGAAAACCTTGTCGGCAAGCCCGAGCGGCAGCGCGGCGGCAGCGTGGTGTTTCGCGGGCAGCGGCGGATCGAAGGCGATCGCGGCAAGCGCGGTGGGGGGGACGCAGACGATCGCGTGATCGGCGTCCACCGTGCCGGCATCGGTATCGATGCGCAGCGCGATGCCGCGGTGATCGATGCGGGTGACACGCGTGCCGAGCCGCACCGACACGCTGCCGGCATGGCCCGCGATCAGCGTGCCATAGCCACCGGGCAGCGCCCAATTGTCGGCGGTCGACGCATCCTCATAAGCGAGCCAGTCGTGGAGCGAGACGGCGGTGAGCGGCGCGCCATTGGCATAGCCGGAGATCGCATCGATCATTGGCCGCCAGCGGTCGTCACGGGCGATGAAGGCGGAGAGCGGCTGGTCGGGGCCGTCGGCGGCGGCGCGGGCGGCGGTTTCCCAGCGGTGCCAAGCCTCGCCGAACGCCTGCTGCTCTGCCGGCGAGTAACCGAGATCACGCCATTGCACGTCCCAATTGGGCGACGACCGGTCAATCGCGGCGCCGGTCTGCTCGGCGAGCCGCGTCCAAGGATTGCGACGCGCCGAATGAAGCCAGCCGCAGCCGGCGTCGACGGTGACGGCCGCGGGAATGGGGAAGGAAGCTGGTGCGAGGTCCAGCGTCAAGCTGCGGGCGCGGCCGCCGAGGCGGCTCCCCGCTTCGAGGAGCAGCACGTCCGTGCCCGCGTCCCACAGCCGCCGGGCGGCGGCGATGCCGGCCGCCCCGCCGCCAATGACGACGGTGCGGCCCGTCCGTTCGGCCATGGTTACGCGGCGGCGAGCAGTCGCTTCTCGCCGGCAAGACGCATCATCGCCTTCTGCAGCTTCTCGAAGGCGCGAACCTCGATCTGGCGGACGCGCTCGCGGCTGACGCCATAGACCTGGCTCAGTTCCTCGAGCGTCTTGGGATCGTCGGTCAACCGGCGCTCGGTAAGGATGTGCTTCTCGCGATCGTTGAGATCATCCATCGCATCGACCAGCATGCCGTGGCGGACATCGGCCTCCTGCGCCTCCGCAACCACCGAGTCCTGCAGCGGCGCATCGTCCTGGAGCCAATCCTGCCACTGGCCTTCGCCATCCTCGCGCATCGAGACGTTGAGCGAGGTATCCCCGCCCATCGCCATGCGGCGGTTCATGCTGATCACGTCGCTCTCGGCCACGCCCAGATCGGTGGCGATCTTGGTGATATGCTCGGGCTTGAGATCGCCGTCCTCGAACGCGTCGAGCTTGGACTTCATCCGGCGCAGGTTGAAGAACAGCTTCTTCTGCGCCGCGGTGGTGCCCATCTTTACTAGGCTCCACGACCGCAGGATGTACTCCTGGATCGAGGCGCGGATCCACCACATCGCGTAGGTCGCGAGGCGGAACCCGCGATCGGGCTCGAACTTCTTGACGCCCTGCATCAAGCCGATGTTGCCCTCGGAGATCAGCTCGGAGGTCGGCAGGCCATAGCCGCGATAGCCCATCGCGATCTTGGCGACCAAGCGCAGATGGCTGGTGACGAGCTGGGCGGCCGCCTCCGTGTCGCCATGCTCCTGGAAGCGCTTGGCGAGCATATATTCCTGCTCCGGCTGGAGCAGGGGGAATTTCTTGATCTCGGACAGATAGCGGTTGAGGCTCTGCTCGCCGCCGAGGGCAGGAATCGTCGCCGGGACGTTGCTGCGTGCTGCCATGATCTGATCTCCCTTTCTGTGGAGGCGTTTATCCCGCAGTGCGGCGAAGAACGGCTCGTCTCTATACGTGAAGCTCGGTGAACAGTTCCTGCATGTCGGCAGGCATTTCGCTCTCGAACGCCAAAGCGGTATTTTTCACCGGGTGGATGAACCCGAGGTGCGCCGCGTGCAAGGCCTGACGGCGGAAACCGAGGGTTTCGAGAAGCGCCTTCTGAGCACCTTTTGTTCTACCATAGACCGGGTCACCCAACAAGGCATGCCCGATCGAGGTCATGTGGACGCGCACTTGGTGGGTTCGCCCCGTCTCGAGCCGACACTCGACCAGCGCCGCTTCCTTGAGGCGCTGCACGGTGCGGAAATGGGTGACCGCGCGCTTGCCGCCGGCGACGATCGCGATCTTCTTGCGATTCTGGGCGCTGCGCGCGAGCGGCGCGTCGATGGTGCCCTCCGCCGGTCGCGGCACGCCGCCGACGATCGCCTTGTAGCGGCGATCGATGCTGTGGTCGTGGAACTGTCGGGCGAGCCCCTCGTGCGCGCGATCGGTCTTGGCCGCGACCATCAACCCCGACGTGTCCTTGTCGATACGGTGGACGATGCCCGGCCGCGCGACCCCGCCGATTCCGGACAGGCTGCCGTTGCAATGATGAAGCAGCGCGTTGACCAGCGTGCCGTCGAAGTTGCCGGCGGCGGGATGCACCACCAGACCGGCCGGCTTGTCGATCACGATCAGATGCTCGTCCTCATAGGCGACGACGAGCGGAATATCCTGCGCCTCGTTATGCGCGGGCGTAGGATCGGGGATTGCCAGCGCGAAGGTGTCGCCGGCCGTCGCCTTCTTCGCCGGATCGCGGAACAATGCGCCCGCGCGCGATACGGCGCCGCTCGCGATCAGCACCTTGAGGCGCTCGCGCGACAGCGTCGGCACCGCATCGGCAAGCGCACGGTCGAGCCGCCACCCGTCGGCGTCAGGCGCGATCAGCGCTTCGATGATGGAAACCCCCCGGTCCATGGCCTAGTGATGTGGGCGTGACGGTGGAGATTTCAAGCGAGCTGCTGCAGCGCATCAAGGATGCAGCGGCAAATTCTCCGGAGGAGGAGATCTGCGGGCTGCTGCTCGGCGACACCGACCGCGTCAGCGCCATTCTGCCCTGCCGCAACGTCGCCGCGGCGCCGGCACGCCGGTTCGAGATCGATCCTGCCGCCTTGCTCGCCGCTCATCGTGTGGCACGAGCCGGCGGCGCACGCCCAATCGGCCATTACCACTCGCATCCCAACGGCGTTGCGCTGCCCTCCGCGTGCGACGCGAACGATGCGGCGCCCGATGGATCGCTGTGGCTGATCGTGGCGGGGGGGCTCGTGCGCGGCTGGCGCGCGGTGGCGGACGGCACGATCCACGGGCGGTTCGATCCCGTCGCAATCTCTTGCGCGGCCGAGTCGGCTTCGCCAGAGAGACGGCAATTACCAGGGGACGAACAATGCCAGTGAGCCCGGTCGATTTTGCGAGCCTGCTCTGCTCGCGGCTGTGCCATGACCTGCTGTCGCCGGTCGGCGCGCTCAACAACGGGCTCGAGCTCTTGTCCGACGAGACCGATACCGAGATGCGCGCCCGGGTATTCGAACTACTCACCGAGAGCGCGCGAGCCTCGGCCAACAAGCTCAAGTTCTTCCGGCTCGCCTTCGGCGCCGCGGGCGGTTTCGGCGAGAGCGTCGACACCCGCGAGGCGAAGGCGGCGATCGAGGGCCTGCTGGTGGACAACAAGCGGATCGAGCTTGGCTGGTTCGTCGAATCCGATGCGCTGCCCAAGGGCGCGATCAAGGTGTTGCTTAACCTGACGCTGATCGCCAGCGAGGCGCTGGTACGCGGCGGCACGCTGTCGGTCGGCGGCGAGGAGAATGAGGGCCAGCTCGAGATCGTGGTCAAGATCGAAGGGCCGCGGATCGTGCTCGACCCCGAGCTGCGCGCGACGCTGACCGACGGCGAGCGGCCGGGCGGCGTCACGCCGCGCGCCGCGGCGGCCTATCTGGTCCACACGCTGGCGGCCGAGGCCGGCGGCGCGGTGCAGATCGTCGAGCCCGCCGACAACGTGCTGATCCTGGGCGCGGTGTTCAACGCGGGCTGATCGCGCAGGTAGCCAGTAAACGGCCCCTTAACTCCTTCTCGGCCAAGACGACCCTCAGACCGCTGGGGGCCCATGGACGAGCTGCTTCAGGAATTCATTGCCGAGACCCGCGAGACGCTCGATGCGCTCTCGGGGGAGATCGTCGCGTGGGAAGCGGATCCCGCCGATCGCGCCCGGCTGGATGCCATCTTCCGCTTCGTGCACACGGTGAAGGGGAGCTGCGGTTTCCTAGATCTGCCGCGGCTCGCCCGGCTGAGCCATGCCGCCGAGGACGTGCTCGCCGCGGCGCGCGAGGGCAAGCGAACGCCATCCACCGCGCTGGTCAATGCGGTGCTCGCGATCGTCGACCGGATCGGCGAGCTGGTCGAGGCGATCGATGCCGGCGTGGCGCTGGACGATGCCAATGAAGACGAACTGATCGCGGCGCTGGCCGAGGACGCCCAGCCGATCGTCGCGGTGCAGGCGCAGCCTGCCGGGGCGCCACGCAGCAATACCCGCTCGGTACGGCTCAACGTCGACCTGCTCGACCGGATGATGAGCGGCATGTCGGAGATGGTGCTGGCGCGCAACGAGCTGGCCCGCCGGCTGCGCGACGAGCAGGTCGATCCGCGAATCGAGGCGGCGCTGGAGCGCTTGTCGCTGACGGTCGCCGAGATGCGCGACACCGTCACCCGAACGCGCATGCAGAAGATCGACGCGCTGTTTTCGGCGCTGCCGCGGATGGTGCGCGATACAGCGGCGGAACTCGGCAAGATGGTGGCGCTGTCGATCGACGGCTCGGACGTCGAGCTCGATCGCGAGATGATCGAGCTGATGCGTGATCCCCTGGTGCACATCATCCGCAACTCGGTGGACCATGGCATCGAATTCGCCACCGAGCGCCGCGCGGCGGGCAAGGCCGAGGCCGGCAAGCTGCTGGTATCGGCGCGCCAGTCGGGAAACCAGATCCTTATCGAGGTTGCCGACGACGGCCGTGGCATCGATGTCGACCGGCTCGTCGCCAAGGCGCGCGAGCAGCGGCTCTACACCGGCGCCGAGCTCGCCGCGATGGACGAGGCCGCCAAGCTCGACCTTATCTTCCACGCCGGCCTCTCCAGCCGCGACATGGTGACGGCGATCTCTGGCCGCGGCGTCGGCATGGACGTGGTCCGCGCCAACATCGAACAGATCGGCGGGCGGATCGTGCTCGCCAACCAGCCGGGCCGGGGGCTGACGATCGTCATCCACGTGCCGCTGACGCTGTCGATCATCTCCACCATCGTGCTCGGCGTCGGCGACCAGCGCTTCGCGATCGCACGCCAGTCGGTCGAGGAGATCGTCCGGGTGCGCGGCGATTCGGTGCGGATCGACTCGGTCGGCGATGCGATGGTGGCGACGGTCCGCGGCCAGCGGCTGCCGCTGGTAGGGCTGGGCGATGTGCTCGGCCTCGGCGGCGGCGAGCCCGGCACGCTCGCGATCGTCTCCACGCGCGACGGCGATTACGCGCTGGCGATCGACGAGGTGCTCGATACCGAGGAGCTGGTCGTCAAGCCCGCGGCGCCGGCGGTGATGGCGACCGGTGTCTATGCCGGCCAGACGCTGCCCGACAGCGGATTGCCGATGTTGCTGCTCGACGGATCGGGGATCGCCGCCGTCGCCGGCCTCAAGTTCCAACGTGCCGCCGCGACCGACGACGCCATCGTCGCCGAGGCGACGACCGGCATCCGCGCGCTTCTGTTCGACGACCTCGACGGCCAGCGCCGGGTGATGCCGCTCGCGGCGATCGATCGCGTGGAAACCGTCTCGACCGACGCAATCCGGCTGACTGGCGGCCGGCTGCGCCTCGCCATCGGCGGCGCGCTGGTGCCGCTCCACGCCGTCGCCGGCTTCGAGCAGCGCCACGAGGTAGCGGTGCTGCGGCTCACCGATGGCGCCTGCGAGCTCGCTTATGCGATTGCCGAAGCGACCGAGATCGTCGTCCTGCCGGCGGAGATCTCCCCCGCGCGGGGTAACGGCCCAATCGCCGGCGTGGTGATCGTCGGCGACGAGCAGGTCGAGGTGGTCGATGCGCATGCCTTGTTCGCCGACGAGCAACGCCCGGCCGAGGACCAGCCGCTCTGCTGGCTGCAGGGCGACGGCTCGGGCTGGATGGAAACCTTTCTCAAGCCGACGCTGGAGGCGGCGGGCTATCGCTGCGTTACGCAGCGGCCCGTCGGCGAAACGGCGAGCGTGGCGCTGGCGATGGACGATGTCGACCCGCCGGCGAGCGACGCGCCGCTGGTGCGCCTGCGTCGCGAGCGCGCCGCCGAGCCCGACGATACCAGCATCTATCGATATGACCGGCCCGCGCTGATCGCGGCGCTGGCGGACGTGGCGGGAGGCCGCTGATGGAACTGTTCCTGATCGCCCATATCGCCGGCCGCGGCGTCGCCATCGAGGCGGGTCAGGTCGATTCGGTGGTCGACATTGCCGAGGTGGTGGCGGTGCCGCGCGCCGAGGCCGCGGTGCGCGGGCTGGTGGCGCTGCGCAGCCGGGTGGTGACGGTGATCGACACCGGCACCGCGCTCGGCCTCGAGCCGACCCCCGCGAGCACCCGCCGCGCGATCATCACCCGCTTCGATGGTCACCATTATGCCATCCTGGTTGATTCGCTGGAGGACGTGGCGTTGTTCGAACGCCAGCCGCTGTCGTCCGGCCTGGCGCTGGACCGCGGCTGGGCCGCCGCGGGCACCGGGCTGGTGGAGCGCGACGGCGAGCCGATGCTGATCGTCGACCTCGCCGCGCTGATCCCGTCCCAGGCGCTCGCCGCCTGATCCGTAATCGTCTTGCAGCTTAACGCCCCGCTTACGCTTCCCAGGCATAACGATCCCGCGCCACCGCACAAAAAGGCCCATTCATGAAGACCTGCCTCGTTGTCGACGATTCGAAGGTGATCCGTAAGGTCGCCCGCCATATCCTTGAAACACTCGACTTTTCCGTCAGCGAGGCCTGCGATGGCCGTGAGGCGCTCGATGCGTGCCTGCTATCCGCGCCCGACGTGATCCTGCTCGACTGGAACATGCCGGTGATGAGCGGGATGGATTTCCTGCGCGCGCTGCGCGAATCGAGCATCCCGTCGCGGCCCAAGGTGGTGTTCTGCACCACCGAGAACGGCATGGCCTATATTCGTGCCGCGATCGAAGCCGGAGCGGACGAATATGTCATGAAGCCGTTCGACCGCGACACGCTGGAATCGAAGCTTCAGATTGTGGGCATGGCCTGACCCTGAAGGGCTCGGCCACATGGCACATTTCCCTATCGCATGTGCCCTGCCCGAACCCGGCAAGGCGCGCGTCCTGATCGTCGACGATTCAGCGGTCGCCCGGGCCGTGATGGCCCGGATGATCGATGCCAGCGGCAGTTTTTCGGTCACCGATTCGGTGTCCACCGCGGCGGCGGCAATGGCCTTTCTGGCCAGTCAACGCGTCGATTTCATCCTGCTCGACGTGCAGATGCCGGGCACCGACGGGATCACCGCGCTGCCCGATCTGCTCGCGGCGGGCCGCGGGGCCAAGGTGGTGATCGTCTCTTCCTGCGCGAGCGAGGGAGCGGCCACCACGCTGCAGGCGCTGGCGCTCGGCGCGGCCGACACGCTCGAGAAGCCTGCGCCGGGGCATTTGATGTCGCGGTTCGGCGAGGCGCTGGTCGAAAAGCTGCGCCGGCTCAACGACGGCGCGGCCGTGCCGATGCCGCTGTCGGCCGAAGCGCCCGCGGCAGCTGGTGCTCCGGCGCGCATCGGCACCATGTCGGCTGTCGCGGCAGCATCGGTCAGCCCGATGCCGGGCCACGACGACTATGATATCGTCGCGATCGGCGCCTCGACCGGCGGCATCCACGCATTGAGCCAGTTGCTGCGGACCATTCCGCCAAGTTTCCGCCTGCCGATCCTGGTCACCCAGCATCTGCCGGCCTCGTTCATGCCCTATTTCGCTGCGCAGCTCGCCGTGCTCGGCGGCCGCCCGTGCGACGTCGCGACCGATCGGCTGCGGATCAGGTCGGGGCGCATCATTGTCGCGCCGGGAGACGCCCATGTGCGCTGCGTGCGCCTCCGCGACGGCAGCACCTCCATCCGCCTCTCTCGCGAAAGCGTGACCAGCGGCTGCATGCCATCGGTGGATCCGATGTTCGATTCGCTCGCCGAGGTGTTCGGTCCGCGCGTGCTCGCCATCGTGCTGAGCGGCATGGGCCGCGACGGCGCCGAAGGCGCGCTGGCGGTGCATGCGGCCGGTGGTTGCGTGGTGGTGCAGGATAAGGCGAGCTCGGTGATCTGGGGCATGCCCGGCGCGGTGGCGGCACAGGGCCTCGCCCAGGCGGTGATGCCGCCCGACGAGATCGGTCGCCTCGCGGCGGCACGGCGGCGGCCATGACCGGCCTGCCGACCATCCCCGGTGCCTCGGCGATCGCGGTAAGCGTGCTGACCGCGCTGCTCGAGGCGCGGACCGGGCAGCAGATCGCGAGCAACCGATCGTGGCGGATCGATACCGCGCTCAAACCGCTGCTGCGCGATCGCGGGCTGGAAACGCTGGATCAGCTGGTCGGGGTGCTGTTGGAAGGACGGGATACGATGGTGGGGGATCAGATCGTCGAAGCGCTGGTGAACGGGGAAACGTCATTCTTTCGCGACGCCCTGATCTTCGATTCGATCATCGAGGCGGCAACCGCGGTGGAGGCTACCGGCCGACGCCCGCGGATCTGGTGTGCCGGTTGCTCGTCGGGCCAGGAGCCGCTGTCGCTGGCCATGCTGTTTGCCGAGCGCCAGCAGGACCGCGGCGTGCCGGTGCCCGAGATCGTCGCCACCGACGTGTCCGATGCCGCAGTGGCGCGTACCCGGGAAGCGCGTTTTACCCAATTCGAGATCCAGCGTGGCCTGCCGATCCGCCGGATGATGCGCTGGTTCGAGGCGGCGGGCGCCGACTGGGTCGCCAGCCCCGAGCTGACCCGAGCGATCTCGGTCCGCCGCCACAATCTGGCGGCGGAGCCGGCGCCCCCCGGCCAGTTCGACATCGTGCTGTGCCGCAATGTACTGCTGTACTTCGCGCCGCCGATCAAGGCCCAGGTATTCGCGCGACTCGCCGGCGCGCTGCGCCCGGGCGGCACGCTGGTGCTCGGCGCCGGTGAGACGGTGATCGGCCAGACTCGCGAGTTCGAGCCGAGCAAGCGGCTGCGCGGCTTCTACGAGCGGGTCGCCAGCCCTGCGCCCGGGACCCGCAACGCCGCCTGAGCCCTCTGTACGCCCCCCGCCTTTTGCGGCTACGAGGGGTGCATGACCATTATCGACACGCCGTCGCCGAACTTCGACGAGCGGACGCTGCCGATCAGCATGATCGTGCTGCATTATACCGGCATGGAGGATGCGGCCTCCGCGATCGCGCGGCTGTGCGATTCGGCGGCGAAGGTCTCCGCCCACTATCTGGTTGACGAGGATGGCACGGTGCTACGCATGGTCGCCGAGGACAACCGCGCCTGGCATGCCGGCCGGTCACATTGGCGCGGGGTCACCGACGTCAATTCGGCAAGCATCGGTATCGAGATCGTCAACCCGGGGCACGACTGGGGCTATCGATCGTTCACCGAGCAGCAGATCGCCGCGCTGATCCCGCTGGTGGCGGCGATCAAGGAGCGCCACGGCATCACCCGCGGTAATGTCGTTGGCCATTCGGACATTGCGCCGACCCGCAAGCGCGACCCGGGCGAGCTGTTCCCCTGGTATCAGCTCGCCCGGCTGCGGCTGGCGCTGCCGAGGCCGACGCGACATCTGATGGATCCGATGTGGACCCAGGGCGGCTTCCTGCTCGCGCTCGAGCGGTTCGGTTATGACGTGTCCGATGCGATGGCGGCGATCATGGCCTTCCAGCGCCGCTTTCGCCCGGAGCTGATCGACGGCGAGGTGGATGCCGAATGCCGGATGATCCTGCTCGCGCTATTGCTTCCCAAACCCCAGGGGGACGACTAAGGGGAGGGTGCCAGAGGGTCGGGCGGCCGCGTCACGCGCAAGCGTGTCGAGGAAAGTCCGGGCTCCGCGGAACGACGGTGCCGGGTAACGCCCGGCGGGGGCGACCCCAGGGACAGTGCCACAGAGAGCAGACCGCCTAATCCTTCGGGATGAAGCCTTCGGGCGGGCAAGGGTGAAAGGGTGCGGCAAGAGCGCACCGCGCGACCGGTAACGGAAGCGGCATGGTAAACCCCACCGGGAGCAAGATCGAATAGGGGTGGCACATGGGCTTCGTTTCAGCTCGTCACCCGGGTTGATTGCTGGAGGCGGCGCGCAAGCGTCGTCCGAGAGGAATGGTCGCCTATCCGGCTTGATGCCGGTGGACAGAACCCGGCTTACAGACCCTCTGGCATTTTTTCGGCTTGGTGAGCACATTCGTGCCAAATCGGCTGGGGGGATGCCATGATTCGGGTGACGAGCAGGGCTGGTGCGATGGCACTGGCGCTTTGTCTGATGGCGGGCGCGGCCGCGCAGCAACCCTCGCATAGCGTGCAGCAGGATTTCGAGGCGGCGGCGGCGCTATCGGCCGGCGCCGACAAAGCTGCGGCGCTGGCAGCGTGGGAAGCGCTGGACCGGCGGGTCGGCACCAACGGCCGCAGCCATGCGATCGTGCTGGTGCGCAAGAGCGCGGTGCTGCTCGATCTCGACCGCAAGGACGATGCCGTGATTGCGGCCCGCGAGGGGCTGGCCGGGCTGCCGGCGAACGATCCCTCGTTGCGCGAGGATCGGTGGAACGCCTTCTACAACCTCGGCCGGATCGCTCAGAATGCGGTGGACTATGCCAGCGCCGCGGCAGCCTATGACCAAGCGGAACCCCTGGCGGCGACCCCGACCGACAAGCTGTCTACCCTGCTCGCGATCATCAAGACCAAGACCTTCACCGATCCAGACGGCGCGGCGGCGGCGGCAACGCGAGCCGAGGCGCTGATAGCCGCCAGCAAGGTGGACGATGTCGTGCGCGGGCAGTTCGTCACCGCGAAGGGCGTGCTGCTGCTCAATCGCGGTGACCTTCCGGGCGCGCGCGTGGCGACCATTGCTGCCGTCAAGCTGATGGGCGGGCTGACCGAAGCGACCGACCTCAACGACGTCTCCGCGCGATCCAACGCCGCGATCGCGCTGCTGCTGTCCGGCAATACCGACGAGGCACGCCACTACATGGCGATGACCGGCGCCGGGCGGTTGCGTTCGGGCAGCTTCAACCCTGCGGTCGAGATGACGCCGCCCGACTGCGGCGGTGAGGCCGGGCTGAAGCCCGCGGACATGGCGGTGGTCGAATTCTCGATTGCCGACGATGGCAGCGTCGTTGCGGCACGACCGGTTTATGCCGCCGGCGGCGGCGCCGTCGCGTTGGAATTCGCGCGAGCGGCGGGGGGATGGTCGTGGACGGCGGAGCAGGTGAAGCGGATGCCGACGTTCTTCCGCTACAATATGCGGGTGGAAATGCGCTGCAACCTCGCCTTCGAGCGGCCATCGGTGAGCGCCGGGCTGGCCGCCGACCTTACCCGCTGGCTGACCGACAAGGGCCAGCCGGTGGCCGAGCAGACGGTGGGCGATGCGCTCGCGCTCGGCGGCCAGCGGGCGGCGCTGGCGAAGGCCGAGGCGCAGGGACAGGGCGCGTCGCTCGCGGCGCTGCCGGCGCTGGTCGCGCTGATCGACAATCCGGTGGTCCCGCGCGAGGAGCGGGTGGGCTTCGCAACACGGGCGCTGGCGATCGCCAACGCCGCCGATGCGCCGGTCACCGCGCGGCTCGGGCTCGACATCGCCGCGCGGACCAGTGCCAAGGCCGAGAGCTACAGGCCCGGCGTGTTCCGCCGCCTCGTGACGCCGATGCTGAGCGAGCAGCCTTACGCCAGCGACCCGCGCGCCCGCGCGGCGCTGCTGCTGATGCTGGCCGACAATGAGCGGGGCAGGACCCGCGATGCCGCGCTCGCACTGCTGCAGCAGGCTGCAGCCTTGCCGGGGCTCGGTCGCGACGATCCGCTGCGGGTGGGCGCACTGATCCGCACCGCGTCGGTCGAGGAGGATCGCGGCAACAAGGAGGCGGCGCAAGCCGCTTATGCGCAATCGGGCCTGTCCGCGGACCAATGCGCGCTGAGCGACAACCCGCCCAAGCTGCTGCATTACGGCGGCACCTTCCCCGACGAGGCCCGCGTCTGGGGCTTCGAGGGCTGGACCCGCACCCAGTTCGACATCGCCGCCGATGGCAAGGTGCTCAACGAGCGCGCGATCGTCAGCTACCCGCCGTTTGTGTTTACCCGCGCCGGCGTGCAGACGGTGAGCGGCGCGACCTATGCCAAGAGCTACCGGCCCGCCGGCGCGCTCGGCTGCGGGGCGAACACGCAGGGCGTGTCGTTCAAGATCGGCTGAGCCGTCCACGGCGGTTGCGCCAGCGGTTCAACGGCTTATGTCGGGCCGATGGCGCGTACCACCTCTCGATCGAACGACTGGGGCTTTCCCCGCTGGCGGGGCTATGGCTCCGGCCGCGAGGCAACGCAGGTGCGGCTGTGCGATCGCCACGGCTGCGAGGAACCGGGCAACTGCCCGGCGCCCAAATCGCCCAATAATCCCGATCGCTGGTATTTCTGCGAAACCCATGCCGGCGAGTACAACCGCGGCTGGAACTATTTCGAGGGGCTCAACGCCGAGGAAGCCGCGGCACGCGAGGCGTCCGAAAGCAGCACCGCGGCCGGCTACACGCAATCCAAGCATTACGCCTGGGGCGGTCCCGGTGACGGCACCCGCTCGCGCGACGAACTGCGCGCGCTGGAGGCGCTGGGGCTGGAGAGCGATGCCGATTTCGATGCCGTGAAGGCGGCATGGCGGCGGATGGCCAAGGAAAACCACCCCGACGTCCGCCCCGGCGACGCCGATGCCGCCGTCCGCTTCCAGGCAGTCCAGGCGGCCTATGAGATCCTGCGTACCGCCGAGGAGCAGCGTGAGTGGCGCCCACGCTGAAGCGGATCCGCAGCGACTGGCAGGGCGCGATCCTGGTGTGCGGCAAATGTAGCCGCAAGATCAATGGCGGGTTCGGCAAGAAGGGGCACAGCTCGCTCGCCAAGGCGCTGCGACAGCTGCTTGGCGGCGGCAAGGGCCGCAAGAGCACGCTCGGCGTGGTCGAGACCAAATGCCTCGGCCTCTGCCCCAAGCGCGCTGTGATCGTGATCGACAGCCGACGACCCACCGAGTGGCTGAGCATCCCCGAAGGCGCGGAGCTTGGCGAGGTCGCCGCCCGGCTGGAAATCTAGCCCGTTAGCCGTGCCGCGCTGTCGCGGATCAGCGCGATCATGTTGGGGATGCCCTGGGTCCGGTTGGAGCTGAGCTGCTTGCCGAGATCGAACGGGGCGAGTTCGGCCGGAATGTCGGTGGCGGTAATCGCCGCGGCGGGCTGGTCCTGCACCGTCAGCAGCACCAGCGCGATGATGCCCTTGGTGATGGCGGCGTTGGAATCGGCGAGGAAGTGGAGCGTGCCGTCGTTGCGGGCGGTGGGATAGACCCAGACCGAGGCGGAACAGCCGCGGACCAGGGTGGCATCGGTCTTGAGCGCTTCGGGCATCGGCTCCAGCGCGCGGCCGAGATCGATCAGCAGCCGGTAGCGATCGTCGGGATCGAGGAAGTCATATTCGTCGCGGACATCGGCCAGGGTCGGCATGGCGCTTGGCGGGGGGCTGGACATGGCCGCGCGGTACAGGGGCGCGGCGCGGGTTGGAAGCCTTTCCGCGCCGGCGCCTTCCCGCCAACGGTCACAGATCGACGCCGGCGGCGATCGCTTCCAGCTTCTTGATGCGCTCCTTGAGATCGGCGATCTCGATCCGCGAGCCGGCCGAGGGGCCGGGGGCGGCGGTCTCATGCTCCTGATCGAGTTGCTGGTGCTTGAGCGCCAGCCAGCCGCGCCAGCCCGACAGGCTTGCGGTGACGATCATGCCGAGCCCGGCGAGCGCCGAGAGCGACAGGGTGAGATAGGTAGTGGGATCGGTCATGGTCCGCCTCCTTTCAGCGGTCGCGCAGCCGCTCGATCTGGCGATCCAGATCGGCGCTGCCATGGTTGTCGGTGATCACGCGCTCCAACACCTGGACGCGTTCCTTGAGCGCGCGGACCTCGTCCTGAAGCCGCAGCGCCTCGACGCTGTCGGCCGCCGGTCGGGCGTGTGCCTGATAATGGTATCGGTCTCTCAGCACCTTGGCGATCGTCACGACGATGACGATGCCGAGGACCAGTTCAAGCGGGTTCATGGCCGTGATACTCCGTGTTGCGAGGAGCAGTTCAGTTGAGCGGCGGGTGTTCGAGCCGGGCGATCTCGTCGGCAAGATCGGCGCCGCGATCGGTGGCGATCCGTTCCAGCACCCGCACCCGCTGCTCCAGCCGCTCGGTATGGGCGGCATATTGCGCCGCCTTCTCCGCCGCCTGGGCGTTGAGCGCGGAGGCCATCCGCTCCTTGTGATCGAGCCAGCGCTTGAAGATCTCGCTGCCGATGCCGAGGACGACCGGCAGTCCGACCACGACGACCGCGAGCATGAAGATGGTGAAGCCGTTCAACATGGTCTGCCCCCTGGTTATCGACTGCGCAACTGCTCGATTTCGTGGCCCAACCGGTGCGAGCGATCGGTGACGATGCTCTCCACCGTGGCGAGGCGTTCCTGCAGCCGGTCGATCTGGCCGATCCGCTGGCTGTTCTCGGCATCGAGCAGCTCGATGTTGCGGCGGGCGTCGAGATCCGGGGCGGCGATCGCCTGACGGACCTTGCGGCGGCCGTACCATTGGATGGCGAGCGTGATCGCCGCGCCGACGAACATGAAGAAGACATGATCCGGTCCCATCACGGGGCTCCTTCCTAGCGGTCGCGGAGGGCTTCGATCTCGCGGGCGGTGCGCTCGGCGGGATCGGTGGCGATGCGTTCGAGCACGGCGATGCGCTCCTCGAGGCGACCGACCTGGCCGGTCAGCTTGTCGTTCTCGTTGGTGAGCAGCATGATCTTGCGCTCGGCCTCGATGTCGCTGCCGGCAGCGCCGCGATTGCGCCGGCTGCGGCGGCTTTCTTCCTCGATCGGGTAGCCATGCTTGGCCTTCACCCAGGTGGTGAAGGCGTGCCGCGCCGAAATCGCGCCGACTACCCCCACCGGAACCATCCAACCCATGTCCATGTCTATTCTCCCCTTTTGCCGCTCGCGAGCCTTCCAGGCTCAGCGCAGGGCGTCGATTTCGTTGGCCAGCTGGCTGTTGCGGCTGGTGTAGTGCGTCTCGATGTCGGCGAGCCGGCGATCGATGTCGCGGAACTTGCTGCGCACCTCGGCGGTGGAGCGCCTGGTGTTGCTGCGCACGCCCTGCCAGAACTTCTGGTCGTCGGCGTCCTGGTAGAGGCCGATCGGCTTGGTCGGCGCCAGCCAGGCGGCGGCGAGATAGCCGAGGAACACCCAGCCACTGGTCACCAGGGTCAGCACCACCACCGCGACGCGGATGAGGGTGACATCGACGCCGGTGTAGTCGGCGATCCCGGAGCAGACCCCGGCCCATTTCGCGTCCTGCTTGTCGAGGTAGAATTTGGTGCGGCTGGCGGACATCTCAGTTCCTCCGATCGATCTGGTAGGTGGACTGGGGCGCATCGAGATGCGGCTTCCAGTCCGGGTTGTCGGCGGCGACGATCCGCTCGACGGTGTTGACCCGTTCCTCGAGGCGGCGGGCGAGATTGTACATCTCGTCGAGCAGCCGCTCGTCCTCGTCGGTGATCTTGGGCGCCTGCTTCCACTTGGTGACATAGTGGAAGAGGATCCACGGCAGGCCGATGAACAGCATCCCGCAGATGATGATGGGGAGCAGAACCTCGTCCAGCATCTCAACCCTCCCGGCTGGTGTTGCCGCTCAGCCGCGCCTTCAGCGCTGCCAGTTCGGCATCGACCTTGTCGCTGGCGCGCAGCTCGGCGATCTCTTCCTCGAGCGTCTTGGGCAGCGCGCCCAGGCCCATCGCCTCGGCGCGGCCTTCGGCATCGTCCACCCGGCGCTCCAGGACATCGAAGCGGCTGAACGCCTCGTGCGTCTTGGGGCCGGCGTACATCTCGCGCAGGCGATAGCGGTTGTTGGCGCTCTCGAGCCGCGTCTGGACGTTCGACTGCTTGGTGCGGGCTTCGCTGAGCTTCTTCTGGAGCTTGGCGATATCCTCTTCCGCGGCGCGCAACGCATCGTCGAGGACGCCGACTTCGGCTTTCAGCTGATCGGCCATGTCGGCCGCTTTCTGCTTTTCGACCAAGGCCGCCTTGGCGAGATCCTCGCGGTTCTTGCTCAGCGCCAGCTCGGCCTTCTCGGTCCAATTGTCCTGGAGCTGATCGAGCTTGGCGATGTGGCGGCGCATCTCCTTCTGGTCGGCGATGGTGCGCGCGGCGGAGGCGCGAACCTCGACCAGCGTTTCCTCCATCTCGAGGATGATCATGCGGATCATCTTGGCGGGATCTTCCGCCTTCTCGAGCAGATCTGCGAAATTGGCAGCGACGATGTCGCGGGTGCGGGAGAAAATGCCCATCGGTGGTGGTGCTCCTGGAATAAGTGCCGGGGCGGGCGAGGGATAAGGACCCGCCCCGGTATGGCCAATTACGCCTGGAGGCGCTGGGCCATGGCGGGGGCCGCCTTGGTGCCGGCGGCTGCCGGACCCACCGCCCCGGCGACGCAGGTCGCGCTGAGGACGAGGGTGCAGGCGATGGCGGCAACGGTGCGACCGAGATCGGACTTGAACATTGTTTCCTCCTGAAGTTCTGAACCTTGTCACCGCCGTGAAGCGGTATGCCAGAAGCTTTGCAGCCTTCGTGCCAGTTTTCAAAAAGGCCGATTTACAGAGGGTTGAGCGAAAGTTGCCGCGCCAGACGCGGTCTGGGCTTGCAGACGATTGGGAATTCACGCCAAACATTGGTGATGGAGCGCACATCGCAGGTCATCGGACAGTCCGGCGCCTTTCTCGACGCCCTCGAACAGGCGTCGCGCGCCGCCGCGCTCGACCGCCCGGTGCTGGTGATCGGCGAGCGTGGCACCGGCAAGGAATTGGTCGCCGAGCGGCTGCACCGGCTGAGCCCGCGCTGGGATCAGCCGCTGGTGATCATGAACTGCGCGGCGCTGCCCGAGAGCCTGATCGAGGCCGAACTGTTCGGCCATGAAGCGGGCGCGTTCACCGGCGCCACCAAGGCGCGGGCCGGGCGGTTCGAGGAGGCAGACGGCGGCACGCTGTTCCTCGACGAGCTCGGCACGCTGTCGATGGCGGCGCAGGACAGGCTGCTGCGCGCGGTGGAATATGGCGAGATCACGCGGATCGGCTCGTCGCGGCCGCTGCGGGTGGACGTGCGGATCGTCGCTGCGACCAACGAGCATCTGCCCGACAAGGTCGATCGGCATGAGTTTCGCGCGGATCTGCTCGACCGGCTGAGCTTCGAGGTGGTGACGCTGCCGCCGCTGCGGGCGCGGGCCGGCGACATCGTCGTGCTCGCCGACCATTTTGGGCGGCGGATGGCCTCGGAGATCGGCTGGGACCGCTGGCCGGGGTTCGGCCCGGCGGCGCTCGATGCGCTGACCACCCATCGCTGGCCAGGCAATGTCCGTGAGCTGCGCAACGCGGTGGAACGAGCGGTCTATCGCTGGACCAGCGACGGGCCGGTGGACGCGCTGCAGATCGATCCATTCGCCTCGCCTTATCGGCCGCAGGGCAGCGGTGCGCCTGCCGCATCGACGGCGGCCGCACCGACGCCGAGCGCTGCCCCGTCACTGCCGGAGGACGATGTGGTCGCCGCCTGCGAAGCAGGGCCGTCCGATTTCAAGTCCCGGGTCGCGCGGTTCGAGCGCGAGCTGCTGGCGCGCAGCCTCGCCGAACATCGCTTCAACCAGCGCAGCACCGCCGAGGCGCTCGGCCTCAGCTACGACCAGCTGCGCCACGCGCTGCGGCGCCACGACCTGATCAAGGCGGGCGAGGGCTGACGTTCCCGATCGCTGTCCCGCCGCAACGGCGGATGGCGACGAGGCGTGCCTGGAGACGGTTGCGTAACGAACGGCAGGGGACCATTTGCGGCCCGCACGCGTTTCGCTGCCGAACCATCAATGGAGGATTCCATGGCTTTCGACCTGCCGCCCCTGCCGTATGACTATGACGCGCTGGAGCCCGTGATCTCCAAAGAGACCATGACCTTCCACCACGACAAGCATCATGCTGCTTACACCGCCAAGCTCAACGAGGGGGTCGAGAAGGACCCGTCGCTCGCCGGCAAGACGATCGAGGAGATCCTCGCCACCATCTCCACCCAGCCGCCGCTGGTCCGCAACAATGGCGGTGGGTTCTGGAACCACGACTTCTTCTGGAAGATCATGGGGCCCAAGGGCTCGACCCAGCCGTCGGGCGCGCTCAAGGACGCGATCGACGCCTATGGCGGCCTCGACAAGCTCAAGGAAGACTTCAACACCAAGGGCGCGGGCCAGTTCGGCTCGGGCTGGGCGTGGGTGATCAAGGATTCGTCGGGTGCGCTCAAGGTGACCTCGACGCCTAACCAGGACAATCCGCTGATGGACGACGTCGCCGACAAGGGCACGCCGATCCTGGGTAACGACGTGTGGGAGCACGCTTATTACCTGACCTACAAGAACGACCGCCCCGGCTATCTCAAGGCGTGGTGGGACATCGTCAACTGGGACGAGGCAGGCAAGCGCTTCGACGCGTGAGGCAACGAGTCATGCCCGGCGCGGCATGACCCGAATACGTCACCCCCGCCTTAGCTGGGGGTGACGAACAGGTAGCCGGTGGCGTGACCGTCCAGATCATTCCACCGGCACCGCCGGCTCGTCGCCGGTGTTGAGCCCGTGACGCAGCAGCATCGGCACGTTGGCGAGCGCGAACAGCAGGGTGAGCGGGATCGCGCCCCACAGCTTGAAGCCGACCCAGAAATCCCAGTTGGTCGATCGCCACACGCCCTCGTTGAGCGCGGCCATGGCGAGGAAGAACAGCGCCCAGTTGCGGGTGAGCTTGCGCCAGCCCTCGGCGGTGAGCCCCGGATAGGCCGCGCCGAGCAGGCCCTGGAGCAGCGGCCGATCGGTGAGCAGGCCGAAGCCGAGCACCGCGGCGAACATCGCATAGACGAAGGTCGGCTTCATTTGGATGAACTTGGGATCGTGGAAATAGACGGTGAGACCGCCGAACACGACCACGAACGCGCCAGAGATCCACAGCATCGGCGATACCCGGCCGAGCTTCACCCGCGACACGATCATCGCCGCGACGGTCGCCAGCATGAACGCCGCCGTGGCGACGATGATGCGCGCGATCACCAGCGCGCCGGCGCGGTCGAGCTCGGAGAGAAAGCTGGTCGATGTCGCCACCAGCCGCATAGTCGCCGCGGCGGGGGCGAGGAAGTTGACCGCAAAGAACACCAGCAGCGGGCCGTATTCCAGCGCCATGCGCAGGCCGGGCGAGGCATCGTGCGCCGGGGCGACGACGACGGCGGGGTGGGGCGAGCTGGTCACTTGGCGATTCCCTGGTCGACGCCGGCAATGATGCGGCTGACTTCGGCGGGGTCGAACGGGCGGAGGTCAGTCATGCCCTCGCCGACGCCGATGGCGTGGATCGGCAGGCCGTATTTCTCCGCCGCGGCGACCAGCACGCCGCCGCGGGCGGTGCCATCGAGCTTGGTCATGACCAAGCCGGTGACGCCGGCGACCTCCTTGAACACTTCGATCTGCGAGAGCGCATTCTGGCCGGTGGTGGCATCGAGCACCAGCACCACGTCATGCGGGCTTGCCGGGTTGATCCGGCCGAGCACGCGGCGGATCTTGGCGAGCTCGTCCATCAGCTCGCGCTTGTTCTGGAGGCGACCGGCGGTGTCGACGATGAGCACGTCGATGCCGGTCTCGGTCGCCTTCTTGACCGCGTCCCAGACCACGCCGGCGGCATCGCCGCCCTCGGGGCCGGTGACGATCGGCACGCCGACCCGGTCCGCCCAGGTCCTCAGCTGGCCGATCGCGGCGGCGCGGAAGGTGTCGCCGGCGGCGAGCATGACGCCGTAATCCTGCTCCATCAGCAGGTGGGCGAGCTTGGCAATGGTGGTGGTCTTGCCCGAGCCGTTGACGCCGATGACGAGGATCACCTGGGGGCGCGGGAAGGCGGTCACCTCGAGCGGAGTGGCGACCCGTGCAAGCGCCTTCTCCACTTCTTCGGCGACCACCAGCCGGATGCCGAGCTCCTCCATGTTGCGCTCGAACGTCCCCTCCGCGAGCCGGGTGCGGATGCGGCCGGCGGTATCGGGGCCGAGATCGGAGGCGATCAGCGCTTCCTCGATATCGTCGAGGGTTTCCGCATCCAGCCGCGCGCCGCCGAGCCCGGCGAGATTGCCGACCAGCTTGTCGGAGGTCTTGCGGAAGCCGCCGAGCAGCTTCTCGTGCCAGGAGGGAGTGGTGCTCATGCTGCAGTGCCTATCAAATGGGTATCGGTGGCGCCGGTGATCACGATGCGGGTGGCGTCGCCGGGCTGCTGGGGGACGGTGAGATGGACGTCGGCAAAATTGCCGGCGTGGCCGCGGGTGCCGGGGCGCTCGACCAGCACCGACTGGTCGGTGCCGACCAGCGTCCGCAGCCAGGCGGCCTTGCGCCGCGCCGCGGCGGTGCGGAGGCGCTCGGCACGGTCGCGGGCGATAACCGGATCGACCTGGGGCATCCGCGCCGCGGGGGTGCCGGCGCGCGGCGAGAAGGGGAAGATATGGGCGTGGACGATGTCGGCATCGTCGATCAGCGCGAGGGTGTCGGCGAACATCACCTCATCCTCGGTGGGAAAGCCGGCGATGAGGTCGGCGCCGATCGCCAGCGCGGGGCGGCGCGCCTTCAGCCGTTCGACCATCTCCACCGCCTGGGCGCGGCTGTGGCGGCGCTTCATCCGCTTGAGGATGAGGTCGTTGCCGGCCTGGAAGGAGAGGTGGAGGTGGGGCATGATCCGCGCTTCGCCGGTGATCAGATCGACCAGGCGATCGTCGATCTCGATCGAATCGAGCGACGACAGCCGCAGCCGCGCCAGGCGCGGCACGTGGCGCAGGATCCGCTCGACGAGCAGCCCGAGCGTCGGCGCGCCGGGGAGATCATGGCCATAGCTGGTGAGATCCACACCGGTGAGCACGATCTCGCCGTGACCGGCGTCGACCAGTTGCGCGATCCGCTCGACCACGCCGCCCGCAGGCACCGAGCGGCTCGGGCCGCGGCCGAAGGGGATGGCGCAGAAGGTGCAGCGGTGATCGCAGCCATTCTGCACCTCGACAAAGGCGCGGGCATGGGCGGAAAAGCTGGCGGCGAGATGCGGTGCCGTCTCGCGGACCTGCATGATGTCGCTGACGATCACCGCCTCGTCAGCCTCGAAGGCGCGGGCGCTGAGCTTGTCGGCATTGCCGATCACGCGGTCGACCTCGGGCATGGCGCTGAAGCTCGCCGGGTCGATCTGCGCGGCGCAGCCGGTGACGACCAGTTGCGCGCCGGGTCGCGCCCGTCGCGCGCGGCGGATGGCGGCGCGGGTCTGCTTGACCGCGGCATTGGTGACCGCGCACGAATTGACCACCACCATGTCACGGCCCGCGATCAGCGTCCGGATCGTCTCGCTCTCGGCGATGTTGAGGCGGCAGCCGAGGGAAATTACCTCTGGCGCGGGAGCGTTCATGCGCGCGATCTAGTCAAGCTGGACGCCCAAGTCCATGCAGGCAAGCCATGCGTCGCCGCTAGCGGCAGGCGCGCCAGCCCATGCTGCCGCGGCGCGCCTGATCGAGGTGGAAGTGATCGTGGTGCGCGGCATTGTAGTCGGGCGAGAGGGTGGTCGCGAACAGCCGGCAGGCGCCGTCGCGGACATCGTGCAGGAAAGCCGCCTTGGCGCCGCCGCCCGCCCAGTCGCGCGCCACGGTGACGCGGGTGCCGTCCGACAGGCGGAAGCCGGCGATGTCCACCGCATTGGCGCTGGCGTGCTCGCTCCAACTGCCGGTGTAGCCGCCATAGATTCGGCGGCAGGCATAGCTGCCGAAATGATCGATCGCGACGACGCGGGTACCGAAGCGCGCCTGTGCTGCCGGCTGGATAACCTCCCACTCCCACACCGCCAGCGACGCGGCGACTCCGCATGAAGTGCCGAGCCCCGGCGGTCGCCAGTCGATCTGGCGGGCGCCGCCGGCGGTCAGGCGGACGGCATCGTCATAGCCGCAGCGGTCGCCCTCGTGGCGTGGGGGCAGGCGGGTGAAGCCGATCCCCGCGCCGGCCAGCAGCGCCCGGCACAGGGGGGCGTCGCCGCCGAGCCGGTTGAGCTTGGCGCCGGTGGCAAAGCCGATCGGCTCGCCGAGATCGAGCGGCGTCCAAGGCAGGTTCTGCGGACGGCCCTTGGCGATCCCCCACAGCAGCAGGCCGAGCGCGGCGATCAGCACCACCGCGAGCATCCTGCCGACCGCGCGCCGCGCCCGGGCCGGCCAAGATGAGCGGGTCACCCGCGGTCCGTTGCCGACAATGGCTCGGCGGTAACAGGATAGCCGACCCCTTCCGGGATGCACAGGTGCGGCACGCCGCGGCGGTCCTCGACATAGGGCGTGATCGTCACTGGCGGGTAGCGCCGGGCGTCAACCAGCGCGTCGGCGAAGCTTGCCAGGCCTGCCAGCCGCTCGAGCACGCGGCGGGTCGGGAAGATGATCGTTGCCGCGCCTGCCGCCGCGTCGGCGAGCAGCTGCGCGGCGCCCGCCCAGAGCAGTCGGACGTTCTCGGTATGGTCGACGCTCGCGTGCTCGGCGTCGGTGGCGCGCGCAAGGAAGAAGCGGGTGTCGAAGATCCGCGTGTGGCGATGGGCCGGTACCCAGCGGGTGAAGGCGTGCAGCTGGTCCAGCGCGAGCCGGAGGCCGGTCCCGTCGAGCGCGATTGCCAGGCTGTCGCCGGCATGGAGCCGGCGCCGTAGCAAGGCGATCTGCGAGGGCGAGGGTGGTGGCTCGAGGCCGATCGCGATGCCGGCCTCCTCGATCGTCTCGCGGATGGCGGCGACCCGGGCCGCGCCATCGTCGCCGGCGTCAAGCAGCGCCGCCAGCGCCTCGTCGCCCGGATCGATCCGGCCACCCGGAAAGACCAGGGCGCCGCCGGCGAAGGCCATCGTCCTGGCCCGCTCGACCATCAGCAGATCAGGCGGCCGGCCGATCCGGTCGCGGATGACGATCAGCGTGGCGGCGGGAATGGCAACAGGAGGCGACGACATGGTCCGCCTCTAACGCGTCAGCCCACATTCGGACGACGGCAGCGGCAATAATCAGGCCGCGCGCTGGAGAACCTTGGCATCGCCGGCATCGTTGGCCGGGCGAGCGGCAGTCACGGCCAGCGTGGCGGACTGCGTCTTCAGCTTCCGATACTCGAAATACAGGGCGATCAGGCTGAACATGCGAACCTCTGGAGCAACTTGCTGCAATGCAGCACGGCCGCGATATGAGAGGAGGCTCCAGTTGTGGCAAATGCAATCTGCGAGATGCTGAGTGCATTCGCTGCAATCAGACCGTGCGGCCGGCTTGGTAACGATGCGACGGCGACGGGCGTGGTGGAGCTGAGGGGAATCGAACCCCTGACCTCTGCAGTGCGATTGCAGCGCTCTCCCATCTGAGCTACAGCCCCGCGCCCGGCACCCGGCATGGCCGGGAGCGCCGCCATTAGCCGGCCTTTTCGGGTGATGCAACACGGCGCCGGTTCACCCTTGTGAAAATTCCTCGATCGATGCTGCGGCGGCCCGACACAAGCCTGCGGCAGTCACCCGTTTCGCGGCCGGAACGGCAGGAACGAACCCGTTTCTCGATCTTTGTTAAGCCTGGACGCACGATGGCGCTGCAACGACGCCGCCGGCAGCCGCAGGATGATATTCGAGGAGACGATCATGGGCTATGAACGCTATCCCGGAAACCCGCAGGGTAACGGACGCTCCGATCCCGGCGACTTTGGCCACGATTACGGGTCAGGTCGCGATTACAGCTATTCCAGCGCGCGCGATTACGAGGCGGCCGGCGAGATCGGCGGCCGGGATCGCGACCGCCAGGGCTATGGCAATCGCGACTATGGCAACCAGCGGTATGGCCAGCGCGACCAGTTCAACCGCCAGCGCGACCAAGGCAGTTACGGCGGGCGTCCGTCGGGGCAGGACCCACGCTACGGCCGGTCGGACCAGGATCAGTTCTCGCGCGGTCGCTATGGCGCGGATGCGCGCTCGAGCTCGTCCGATTATCACGGCAGCTATGGCTCCGATGGCCGGCGCTTCGAAGACGTCGGCGCGCGGCGCCATGCCGATGATGACGATTATCGCGGCCAGCAGCAGCAGCAGGGCCGCGGCTATGGTCGTCAGCCGCAGGGCTATGACTATGAGGAACGCGGCTTCCTGGCGCGCGCCGGCGACGAGGTCCGCTCGTGGTTCGGCGACGATGATGCCGAGCGCCGTCGCGAGATGGATTCGCGCTACGACGATCGCGGCTATGGCGCCGGCGAGCGTCACCAGCAGCATCGCGACGCGGATTATCACAATTGGCGCAGCAGCCAGATCGCGGCGCTCGATCGCGACTACGACGAATACCGCCAGCATCATCGTGCCAAGTTCGAGAATGAGTTCTCGACCTGGCGGACCTCGCGCCAGTCGCAGCGCGATGCGCTGAACAAGGTCGAGGAGCATATGGACGTGGTCGGCTCCGACGGCGAGCATGTCGGCACGGTCGACAAGGTGCGCGGCGATCGCATCCTGCTGACCAAGAACGACGTCGACGCCGGTGGCCGGCATCACTCCTTCCCGTCGAGCTGGATCGCCAGCGTCGAGGGCAAGGTGACGCTGAGCCAGACCGCGGCCGACGCCAAGAAGGCGTGGAAGGACGAGGAGCGCAACCAGGCGCTGTTCGGCGACGACAAGACCGACCAGCGGTTTGCCGGGCAGGACCGGAGCGCCGCTACTGGAACGGGCTCGGCAGCAAGCGCCAGCAGCGAGGCATCGAGCGACAGCCGCAACCTCAACAAGAGCTTCCCGGGCACCTACTGACCGGTAGCGACAGGCGGCTCGACCGCCGATCACGAAGGGTCCGGGCTTGCTGCCCGGGCCCTTTTTGCGTCCGGCGCCGGTCAGGCCGGTCGTTCGCCCAGTCGCGGTGCCGGGGCGAGGGGGGCCAGCTCGGCATCGGAAAAGCGGATCGGGGTGCGCAGCCCGGCCAGGCGCTCGCCGGGCAGGACCATGCCGCGCGCAACGACCTGGGGATCGGTCAACGCCTGTTCGACGGTGTTGATCGGTCCCGCCGGCACCCCTGCCGCCTCGAGCAGCGCGAGCAGGTCGTCGCGGGCGATGCCGCGGGTGGCGGCGGTGATCGCGTCAGTCAGCCATTCGCGATCGGCGACGCGGCCGGCGTTGGTCGCCCAGCCCTCCTTGGGAACCAGGCCGGTGACGGCGCAGAAGGCGCGGAACTGCGCGTCGTTGCCCACCGCGAGGATGAACCAGCCATCGGCGGTCTCGAACACGGCATAAGGGCAGATGTTGGGATGGGCGTTGCCGAGCCGCGCCGGGCTGACGCCGCTCGCGAAGTAATTGGCGGCCTGGTTGGCGAGCACCCCGGTCATGGTATCGAGCAGCGCGAGGTCGAGATGCTGGCCGCGACCGGTGCGCGCGCGCATCGCCAGCGCCGCCTGGATCGCGATCACCGCATAGAGGCCGGTGGTGATGTCCGCCATCGCCACGCCGATCTTCTGCGGCGCGCCATCCGGTTCGCCGGTGAGGTCCATCATCCCGCCCATGCCCTGGATGATGAAGTCGTAGCCGGCGCGGGCCGCATAGGGTCCGGTCTGGCCGAAGCCGGTGATCGAGCAATAGACCAGCCGCGGGTTGAGCGCGGCGAGGCTGGGATAATCGAGGCCGTATTTGGCGAGGCCGCCGACCTTGAAATTCTCGATCAGCACGTCGGCCTCGGCGGCCAGCGCGCGGATCCGGGCCTGGCCTTCGGCGGTGGTGAAATCCACCACCAGCGACGCCTTGCCGCGGTTGCACGCGTGGAAATAGGCGGCGTCGCGGCTGCCATCGGGATTGTCGACGAACGGTGGCCCCCAGGTCCTGGTGTCGTCGCCGGCGGGGCTTTCGACCTTGGTCACCTCGGCGCCGAGATCGGCGAGCACCTGCCCGGCCCAGGGACCGGCGAGGATGCGCGCGAGCTCGAGCACCTTGAGGCCGGCAAGCGGGGTGTTGGCTGTTGCGCTCACCGGCCAGCGCGCCGCATGATCGTGATCATGATCATGGCTGGAATAGGAGGAACGGCACGATGAAGCGATGGTGGGCTGCCGGGCTGCTCGCTCTGGCGTGCGCGGGCGGGGCCCCGGCGCAGACCATCCTGACGCTCCGCGCCACCAGCGATCCGGCGATCTGCTATCCGGTGGCGGTGGGAACGCCGTTCCAGCTGATGCTGCCGGCGAGCGCGGGGACGGGTTATAGCTGGCGCCTGCGCAGCGGCGCCGGGTTCGAGCAGGTCGGCGAGATGGCGACCGGCGCGGTGGCCGGCGGCGGCATGGTGGTCGGCGGGCCGCAGACGCAGGTGCTGCGGTTCAGGCCGACCAGGGCCGGGCGCGGGCGGCTGGTGGTCGGCTATGCCAGGGGCGACGGGCCGGCCGTGAAGGAAGCCAGCTTCTGCCTGGCGGTGCGGGAGCCCTGAGCGCGTAACGCGCTCCCGCCGCGGCAGGCGCACGGCGGTGCGCAGGGCAGGGCGCGCGCCGTGCATCAGAAGGCGGCGATGCCGGTGATGGCGCGGCCGAGGATCAGCGCATGGACGTCGTGCGCGCCTTCATAGGTGTTGACCGTCTCGAGGTTCATCAGGTGGCGCATTACCTGATACTCGCCCGAGATGCCGTTGCCGCCGTGCATGTCGCGCGCCACCCGGGCGATGTCGAGCGCCTTGCCGACGTTGTTGCGCTTGACGATCGAGACCATCTCGGGGGCGAACTTGCCTTCGTCCATCAGCCGGCCGACGCGCAGCGATGCCTGCAGGCCGAGCGCGATCTCGGTCTCCATGTCGGCGAGCTTCTTCTGGAAGAGCTGGGTGGCAGCCAGCGGGCGGCCGAACTGCTTGCGGTCGAGCCCGTAGGCGCGCGCGGCATGGAAGCAGAATTCGGCGGCGCCGAGTGCGCCCCAGCTGATGCCGTAGCGGGCACGGTTGAGGCAGCCGAACGGGCCCTTCAGCCCCTCGACGTTGGGCAGCAGCGCATCGTCGGCGACCGCGACCTCGTCCATCATCACCATGCCGGTGATCGAGGCGCGTAAGCTCAGCTTGTTGTCGATCTTGGGGGCGGCGAGGCCCTTCAGCCCCTTGTCGAGGATGAAGCCGCGGATCGCGCCGTCATGGGCATCGGACTTGGCCCAGATCACGAACACATCGGCGATCGGCGCGTTGCTGATCCAGGTCTTGGCGCCGGAGATGACATAGCCGTCGGCGGTCTTCTTCGCCCGGGTGGTCATGCCGCCGGGATCGGAGCCGGCGTCGGGTTCGGTGAGGCCGAAGCAGCCAATCAGCTCGCCGCTGGCGAGGCCGGGCAGGTAGCGGCGGCGCTGCTCTTCCGAACCATAGGCGTGGATCGGGTACATCACCAGGCTGGACTGGACGCTCATCATCGAGCGGTAACCGCTGTCGATCCGCTCAACCTCGCGCGCGACCAGCCCGTAGCTGACATAGCCGGCGCCGACCCCGCCATATTCCTCCGGGATGGTCGGGCCGAGCAGGCCAAGCGCGCCCATCTCGCGAAAGATTTCGGGATCGGTATGTTCCTGGGCGAACGCGTCGATGATCCGCGGCGCGAGCTTGTCCTCGGCATAGGCCCGCGCCGTATCGCGGACCATGCGCTCGTCGTCGCTCAGTTGCTCGTCGAGCAGGAACGGGTCTGCCCAGTCGAACTTGCCCATGCCGGCCATCCTTGTCTCTCCTTTTGAAGGCGCGGTACGGGGTGGCGGCTGGGGGTGCAAGGCTTGACGCTCGGTCCGTCATCCCGGGATCGCCCGGGATAACAACGAGGCTTGTTCAGATCCCGAAGCGCAGCGTCACGCGGATGTCGCGGCCGGCGAGCGGGGCGAAGTCCTGAAGGAAGCTGGCGTGGCGGCGGGCCAGCACGTCGAAGATGTTGTTGGCCGAGAGCAGCAGGCTGGTCTTGCTGTCCTTGCCCCAGGGCGACAGCGACACCGAGGCGTTGACCATCGTGTAGGGATCCGACGGTGTCTCGAACGGGGCGATGCGGTTCTGCGGGAAGACGTGCTCCACCTCGATCCGGCCGGTGGTGAGATCACCCTGCGCCTCGATGCCGCCGAGCACCCGCGCCGGCGGGATGCGCGGCACCGGGCTCTGGTCGACGATGTTGGCGCGGACCAGATCGCCGAGCAGATCCGCGTTGAGCGTGTAGCCGCCGATCTTCGCGAGGCGCAGCGAGCCCTGCGCCTCGAAGCCGTAATAATGGGCGTCGACCTGCTGATATTGGAAGCAGGGCAGATCGACCTCGCGGCCGGACGGCGCTGCGGCGGCCTGGCAGATCGCCGGATCGACCTGGTTCTCCGAGATGTAGTTGGTGAACCAGTTGTAATAGGCCGAGGCATCGAGGCTGTAGCCATCGCCATGGACGTGGAGCGTGCCTTCCAGCCCCCAGCTCTTCTCGAGCTGGAAATCGGGGCTGCCGAGCTCATACGCCTGGGTGCCGGCGTGGCCGCCGTTGGCGAACAGCTCCTCCGCGGTCGGCGCGCGCTCGGTGCGCGAGGCGTTGAGGCCGATGCGGATCCGGTCGGTGAGGCCGTAGGACGCGCCGAGCGAGCCGGATACCGCATCGAAGCTGCGGCTGCCGTTGAAGAAGCGCAGGTCGTCGTCCGGGGTCTGCGCGCGGACGTCCGAGACTTCGTAGCGGACGCCGCCCTCGGCCTTGAACCTGCCGGCGGAAAACTGCTGCAGCGTGAAGAAGCCGATCTGGTTGGTTTCGTTCTTGGGCAGGAAGGCCTCATCGCCTTGGACGTTGAACTGGCGGTTGAAATATTGGACGCCAGACGCGCCCTGCCAGCCGCCGCGGTCCGCCTGGACCAGCTCGAGCCGACCCTCAAGGCCGTTATTGTAGAACGCCGTACCGACCGAGCCATCTTCCTCGAGCTCGAAGTGGCGGTAGCTCGCCTGGCCGGCGCGGATGCGGATCTTGCTGATGAAATCGCCGCCGGTGTTCACTTCGCCGCGCAGGTCGACGCGGTTCTGGACGACGTCGAGCCGCGGCGCCTCCTGCTCCTGGCCGACCTCGGTCGCGAAGCGGATCGGCACGCCGTAGAGGCTGTCATAATGGCTGTAGGAGATGCCAAGGCTGCCGGTGTCGGTGATGATCGTCGCGCCGGCGCCCGCCGTCCACGTTTCGGCGGCGGTGTTGGGCAGGCGATCGCGCAACGCTGCCGAGGCCGCGAAATCGATCGGCTCATCGGTGTTCTGCGGCAGGCCGACCTGCGACAGCGCGGCAGCGCGCGCGGCGGGCGAGAGAATGTAGCCCTTGCCGGTGCGCAGGTCGTCGGACTTCAGATAGGAGCCGTCGGCGTGGAGGACGAGATGCTCGCCAACCGCGACGTCGCCCGCCAGGCCGCCCGACCGCTCGTTGGCGGCCGAGCCGTAATTGGCGATGCCATTCAGCCGGTAGCCGTTGGCGGGCACGGTGCGCGGGATGCGGGTGTCGATGACGTTGACCACGCCGCCGACCGCGGACGAGCCGAACAGCAGCGCCGACGGGCCGCGCAGCACCTCGACCCGCTCGGAGAGCAGCGGATCGATGATCACGGCGTGATCGACCGAGGTGTTGGAGACGTCGATCGAGCCGATGCCGTCGGTGAGCACGCGGATGCGATCACCCTGGAAGCCGCGCAGGATCGGCCGCGACGCGCTCGGGCCGAACGAGGTGGCGGAGACGCCGGGCTGGCGGGCGAGGGTTTCGCCGATCGTCGGCCGCAGGTTGCGGGTGAGTTCCTCGCCGGTGATCACCGAGGTGCCCTGGAGCACGTCGGCCTCGCTGCGCTCGACCGCGGCGGTGACGATGATGTCGTGGCTCTGGTCCGTGGTGGCGGTGGACGCTGGCGTGGTCGACGTCGTCGATTGGGCGGCGGCGGGGGCAGCGACCAGCGCGACGCTGGACAGCAGGGTGAATCGGAACATCGTTACTCCGTGATCTTGTGCGGGTGCGAACACAGCCTAGCGTCCATGTTACGTTATATCAAAATGAATATGCCGTCATCTACCCGCGGTTCGCCGCATCAAAGCTTCGTCCTGACGTCGAGCAGCTCGGGGAAGAAGCGCTGCTCGACCACGCGGGCAAGATACGGGACGCCGGCAGTGCCGCCGGTGCCGGTCTTGAAGCCGATCACGCGCTCCACCGTCTTGAGGTGGCCGAAGCGCCAGAGCTGGAAATGATATTCGAGGTCGACCAGCTTCTCGGCGAGCTCATAGAGGTCCCAATAGCGATCGGTGTCGCTGTAGATGGCCGCCCAGCAAGCCTCCACCTGTGCCGATGCGGGGCGAAGGTCACGAAAGTCACACCTGGCGACGTTGTCGGGCACCGGCAGCCCGCGGCGGCCGAGCAGCAGCAAGGCCTCGTCGTACAGGCTGGGGCGGTCCAGCTCGTCCTCGAGCCGGGCGCGTACCTCGGGCTCGTCGAACAGCGCGATCATCGCCGCGTTCCGGTTGCCCATGATGAATTCGAGCTGGCGATATTGATCGGACTGGAAGCCGGACGAACTGCCGAGGCTGCCGCGCATCGCTGCATAATCGGCGGGCGTCATGGTTGCGAGCACCTCCCACGACTGGATCAGCTGCGCCTGAATGCGGCTCACCCGCGCCATCATCTTGAGCGCGGGCGGCAGATCGTCGGCGGCGATGCGGCGCCGGGCCTCGCCGAGTTCGTGGAGGCACAGCTTCATCCACAATTCGGAGGCCTGGTGGATCGTCACGAACAGCAGTTCGTCGTGCACGCCGCTGAGCGGAGTCTGGACGGCGAGCAGTTCGGGAAGGCGGAGATAGCTGCGATAGGTGACCATGACGCCCAGCATAGCGGCTTTACCGTCGGCGCGCGCGAGTCGCGGCTCAGGCCTCAGCGATGAGCAGGAACGAGATCGTCCGGTGCCCGGTGAGGCCATCGGCCGGGGCGACGCTGCATTCCGCGACCAACTGACCCGGCAGCGTCCATTCCTGCTCGGCCAAGCCTGCGAGCCAGGCGTCGAGTGCAGCGCCGGGCTCTGTGGATAGCTGCAACTGATGGGTGGCGCCGGTAAAGGTGGCGCTCGACCAGGCCCGCTCCGACTGGTCGATGACGGCAACGGCGCAGCCGGCGTCGCGGGCGCTGTGGCAGAGCGCGCGGGCGAGCCGCGTCGCGGTGGTAAGGCGTGGAAAGCCGCGGCTCATCGCGAGCTCTGCTCGATGAACGCCTCGATCCGCGCGACCAGCCGTTGGCCCGCGTGGCGGCCGCGCTGGAGATCCCCCACCAGCCGCGGGTCGTTGACGGCAAGCCTGCCGAACCTGGTCGGCGGCATCCGCGTCGCGCGCAGATAGCGGTCGATCTTGGGTAGTATGGACATGTGGAAACCCTCCGAGACTCAAATCATGTTCCTGGTCTGTTCTGCATTTTCCAACTTGTCTAGGAAATTTCCTACGGTAGGGTTGGTGGGTGACGAGCAGGGATCCACGCGCGGTGCTGGTCGCCGCCGCCGCGGCGCGGGGCGACAGCCTTGCCGCGCTGTCGGCGATGCTCGGGCGCAATGCCGCTTATCTGCAGCAGTTCGTAAGCCGTGGTACGCCGAAGCGACTGGCCGAGGACGACCGCCGTCGACTGGCCGATTATTTCGGGATCGACGAAGTAGCGTTGGGGGGCGCGGCGGCGGCGCAGGCGTGGCGGGTGCCGCGACTCGATGTCAGCGCGTCGGCCGGGCCCGGAACGCTGGTCGACGACGATTTGGTGCTGGGCGCCGAGGCGATCGACCCAGCGCTCGCGGCGCGGCTTGGTTTGCGCGAGGGGCAGGCGGGGATCGTGCGGGTACGCGGCGACTCGATGGAGCCCGGACTGATGGATGGCGATCTCATCCTCGTCGATCTGGCGCGGCGGACGGCGAGCGCGCGCGCCGAGATCTTCGTGATCAGGGTTGAGGGCGCGGTGATGGTGAAGCGAGTGGCGCGGCTTGGCACGCGGCTGGTAGCGACGAGCGACAATCCAGCGGCGCCCCCGGTCGGGCGCGGTCGGGTGGATCTGATCGGCCGGGTGGTGTGGCTGATGCGGGCGCCGCAATAGCCGACCCGCAATAGCCGACATCGTCATCCTGCCAGCCCGATGCGGCGGGCGCCTAGCGCCGGCGGTCCACCAGCCAGACGGCGATCGCGGCGAGGATCCCGGCGGCGATGCCGATCAGGAAGCCGATCGTGACCTGGCCGCGGGCGAGGCCGGCGCCGGCGCCGGCGAGAGCACCGAACGCGATGAGCACGCCGCCGGCGGCTGCGGGTGGGGAAGTTGCCATGCGCCGACCTTGCCATGGCGCCTGCGTCGACGCCAGCGCCGGTCTCGCGCGCCGCACCGGGCCGAATGACGGCCAAAGCGGCGACCAACGCCGGCCATCGGCACTGTTCCATTAACCTTGTCGCGGCTAGAACCCGGTCATGGTGGTGCGCACGGGATGGTTGGGGCTTGGTGCGACGGCCGTTCTTCTGCTCGCCGACCCGGCCGCGGCGCAGACCGCGCCTGCCGAGCTGCCGCCGCTCGACCCCAATTCACCGATGGCGGCGTTGCCCGACATCGGTGTCGCCTGGCCCGAGCTGGGCACGGATGCCGCTATCGCCAGCACACCCCAGCAATCGACCGACAGCGCCGCCGAGACCCGCTACACCTGGCGGCTCGACGGCATCGACGAGGTCGCGACGCCGCTGCTGCGCCAGCGCTTTACCCAGCTGTCGACGCTTGCCGCCAACCGTGGCAAGGCCGCCAATGCCGCGCAGATCGATCGCCGGGCGCGCGAGGATGCCGATCTGCTCGGCACCCTGCTGCGCGGCGAAGGCTATTATGATGCGCGGGTGACGACACGGGTGGAGCAGGGCGCGCGGCCGCTGGTGGTGCTCGAGGCCGAGCCGGGGACGTTGTATCGCTTCAACGGCGTCACGCTTGGCGGGATCGCCGCCGCCGGCGCCAAGGCGGACGATCTCACCACGGCGTTCGGGATCAAGCCGCAGGACCCGGTCAACGCCGATGCGGTGGTCGCCGGCGAGGCGCAGCTCAAGACGCGGGTGGGGCAGGAGGGATTTCCCTTCGCCAGCATCGGCCAGCCCGAGATCGTGGTCGATCACGCGACCCGCACCGCGACGCTCGACCTGCCGGTCAGCCCGGGCACGCAGCGGCGGTTCGGCCGCATCGTCGCGCTTCCGGGCAACAAGGTGTTCGGCGCCGATCACGTCAGCGAGATCGCGCGCTTTTCGCCCGGCGATCCGTTCAACCAGAGTTCGCTCGACGATCTGCGCCGCGCGCTGATCCAAACCGGGCTGATCTCGTCGGTGGAGATCAAGCCGGTGGATGGCAGCAATCCGGCGGTGGTCGACATCGGCGTGAAGCTCGAGCCGGCGCCGCAGCATACGGTCGCAGGAGAGCTCGGCTATGGCACCGGCGAGGGCGCACGTGCGGAACTCAGCTGGACCGATCGCAACCTGTTTCCGCCCGAAGGCGGGTTGACCTTGCGCGGCGTGCTCGGCACCAAGGAGCAGCTCGGCAGCATCATCTTCCGCCGTAATAATTTCGAGGGCCGCGACCGGGTGCTGACCGGGCAGCTCGCCGCCGCGCATACCCAGCGCGACGCCTATGATGCCAAGACCTTTTCGCTGTCGGCGAGCCTGGAGCGGCAGACCAACATCTTCTTCCAGAAGACCTGGACCTGGTCGCTCGGCGGCGAGTTGGTGGCGTCCGACGAGCGCGACGTGATCGCCTCGACCGGCCAGCCGCGGCGGCGGACCTTCTTCATCGCCGCGGCGCCGACCACGCTCAACTATGACGGCTCGGACGATCTGCTCAACCCAACCAGGGGTTTCCGCCTCGGCGGGCGGCTCAGCCCCGAGCTGTCGCTGCAGGGCGCCGTCTTCGGTTATACGCGCGCGCAGATCGATGCGAGCGGATACCAGCCATTGGGCGACAAGCTGGTGCTCGCCGGGCGGGTGAGGATCGGCTCGATTTTCGGTGCGCCGCGCGACCAGATCGCGCCGTCACGGCGCTTCTATGCCGGCGGTGGCGCCTCGGTACGCGGCTATGCCTATCAGGCGATCGGGCCACGCGATGTCAACAATGATCCGATCGGCGGCCGCAGCCTTGCCGAATTCTCGGTGGAGGCGCGGGTCAAGGCGTTTGGCAATTTCGGCGTGGTGCCGTTCCTCGATGGCGGCAACATCTACACCTCGGCGCTGCCGACCTTCTCGACGCTGCAATATGGCGCGGGCATCGGCGTGCGATACTATTCGAACTTCGGGCCGATCCGCGTCGATGTCGGCACGCCGCTCAATCCCAAGCCCGGTGACAGCCGGCTCGGCGTCTACGTCTCGCTGGGACAGGCGTTTTGAGGCGCTGGCTGCGCTGGCTGGCGGCCGGTCTGGTCACGCTCGCGCTGATCCTGGCCGCGGCGCTGGCGATCGTCGATACCGGCCTCGGCCATCGCTGGGTGGCGGACCGGATCGGCCAGATCCGCACCAATAACGGGCTGCGCTTCACCGTCGGCCGGATCGACGGCTCGCTCTACGGCGCCACCCGCCTCAAGGACCTGCGCGTCTATGATCTCGACGGGCTGCTGTTCGAGGCGCCCGACGTGGCGCTCGACTGGCAGCCGTGGCGCTGGCTGCACAACCGGCTCGAGATCGAGCGGCTGGCGATCCCGCGGGCGATGCTGCTGCATGCGCCGCACACCCGGCCCGCCAAGCGGCGCGGCCCGATTTTGCCGGACTTCGATATCCATATCGGTGCCCTGGCGGTGGAGCGGCTCGAACTCGCCCGGCCGGTGCTCGGCACGCCACGGGTGGGGCAGCTCGCCGGCCGCGCCGACATCCATGCCGGCCGCGCCTTCGTCCGCCTCGACGGGCTGGTCGCGGGCACCGACCGGCTGGCGGTGCGGATCGATGCCGAGCCCGATCGCAACCGCTTCGAACTCGCCGTCAAGGCGCGCGGCGCCGCCGGCGGCGTGCTGGCGCGGATGGCGGGGGTGCGGGCGCCGGTGTCGCTCGACGTCGACGGTGATGGCCATTGGACGGCCTGGCACGGGCGCGCCGTGGCAGTGGCGGGTGCGCAGCGGGTCGGCGCGCTGGCGCTGAGCGCGCAGGTCGGGCGCTACACGTTGTCGGGCACGCTGGCGCCCGGGTCGCTGCTCACCGGCAAGCTGCAGCGGCTGAGCAGCCCGCGGGTGCTGGTCAACGGCAGCGCGGGTTTTGCCGATCGCCGGCTCGATGGCCAGCTCAGCCTGCGCTCGCCGTCGCTTGCGGTAGAGACACAGGGCGTGATCGATCTTGCCGGCAATGCCTGGCGCAATGTGCGGATCAAGGCGCGGCTGCTGCGGCCACCCGCGCTGTTCGGCAACATGACCGGGCAGGGCATGGAATTGCGCGCGATCCTCGATGGGGCGTTTGCATCCGCCCGGTTCGACTATCGGATCGATGCGCCGCGCTTCGCCTTCGACAACACCGGATTCGAGCAGGCGCATCTCGTCGGCCATGGGCGGCTCTCCAGGGCGCCGGTGCTCGTCACCTCGCGCTTCACCGCCGGCCGGGTGACGGGGGTGGGCGACGTCGCCGGCGGCATCCTGCGCAACCTCAGCGTCGATGGCGTGCTCAAGGTGACGCCGACCCTGCTCACCGGCGACAATCTGCAACTGCGTTCCGACAAGCTGACGGCCCGGATCATGCTCGCGCTCGACCTGCGCACCGGGCGCTACGAGGTAGGGCTGAACGGCGCGCTCGGGCGCTATCTGATCCCCGGGCTGGGTGTGGTCGACGTGTCGTCGACGTTGCGGGTGGTGCCGGGCGCGAACGGGCATGGCACCCGGGTGGTAGGGCGCGGTACCGCGCAGATGCTGCGGCTCGACAATGCGTTTTTTTTTCGCAGCCTCACCGGCGGCCTGCCGCACCTCGTCAGCAACCTCGAGCGGACCCCCGACGGTATCCTCCACTTCACCGACCTGCTGCTGACCTCGCCGCAGCTCACCCTGCGCGGGCAGGGCTACCGGCGGCGCGACGGCACCTTCTATTTCGAGGGCAGCGGCCGTCAGGCGAGCTACGGCCCGCTGACGCTGCGGCTCGACGGCAGGATCGACCGGCCGACGCTCGACCTCGTCTTCGCCAGCCCGAATGCGACGCTGGGGCTCGCCAACGTCCGCGCGCACCTCGACCCGACCGCGCAAGGCTTCAGCTTTACCGCGCAGGGGCAATCACGGATCGGCGCCTTCAACGGTGCCGGCGCGATCCTGCTGCCGCCGGGCGGCCAGGCGGTGATCGACATCGCCCGGCTCGACGTCGCCGGGACCCATGCCGCGGGACGGCTGGCCGTGGTCGATGGCGGGTTCGACGGCAAGTTGACGGTGAACGGCGGCGGCCTTGCCGGCGATCTGCTGTTCCGGCCGGTCGGCACGATCCAGCGGATCGAGGGGCATCTCGACGCCACCAACGCCACGCTGGCCGGCGCGGTCCTGCGCCGCGGCCATCTCGATCTGGTGACGCTGCTCGATCCCGCGGGCACGTCGGTGGAGGCGACCGCGACCGGCGCGGGGGTGCGGCGCGGACAATTGAGCCTCGCCCGATTTGCCGGCAACATGCGGTTGCGTGGCGGCGTCGGCGAGATCCGTGCCTCGATCGCGGGATCGCGCGGGCGGGCGTTCGATATCCAGACGGTGACCGAGGTGAGCGACGGCCGCTATGCGATCAGTGCCCAGGGCACGCTCGATCGCCGGCCGCTCAAGCTGCTCGCGCCGGCGGTGCTGACCCGCGAGGGCGATGGCGATGATGCCGGCTGGCGGCTCGCGCCGACCCGGCTGAGCTTCGCCGGCGGCGAGGCCGAGGTCGGCGGCCGGTTCAGCGACGCGGGCACCGGAATCACCGCGACGCTGACGAGCATGCCGCTGGCGATCCTCGACATCGGCTATCCCGGGCTGGGGCTGAGCGGCACCGTGTCGGGCACGGTCGCCTATGACGTCGCGGCGGGGCGGGCGCCGACCGGCAAGACCAACATCACCGTGCGCGGGCTGAGCCGCGCCGGACTGGTGCTGTCGTCACGGCCGATCGACGTCGGCATCGCCGGTATCCTCTCCGCCGACAAACTCGGCGTCCGTGCGGTGATGGCATCGGGCGGCAAGACGATCGGACGCGCGCAGGCGCTGCTGACGCCGCTCGGCGGCGGCGATCTGGCGACGCGAATCGCCCATGCGCCCCTGTTTGCGCAGCTGCGCTACGGTGGCCCGGCCGACACCCTGTGGCGGCTGACCGGGGTGGAATTGTTCGACCTGTCCGGGCCGGTGTCGATCGGCGCCGACGTGTCGGGCAGCGTCGCCGCACCGGCGATCCGCGGCGTCGTCCAGGCGAACAATGCGCGGATCGAGAGCGCGACCACTGGGACGGTGCTCACCAACGTCCAGGCGAGCGGGCGGTTCGGCGGCTCGCGGCTGCAGATCGATCGCTTCGCCGCCGATGCCGGCAAGGGCGGGCATGTGACGGGCAGCGGCGGCTTCGACTTTGCCGCCCAGCACGGCATCGGCCTCGCCATCAAGCTCGACGCCGATCGCGCGGTGATGATCAACCGCGACGACATCGGCGCGACCGTGACCGGGCCGCTGACCTTCACCTCGAACGGCGCCGGTGGCGTCATCGCCGGCGACGTGGTGCTCAACCGCAGCCGCTACCGGCTCGGCCAGGCGAGCGCGGCAAGCGCGGTGCCACAGCTCAACATCCGCGAGATCAACCTGCCCGGTGGAGCAGAAGAAGACGAGGCGCCGACCGCGCCGTGGACGCTCGCGATCAAGGCGCGTGCGCCCAATGCGGTGAGCGTCAGCGGGCTCGGGCTGAGCAGCGAATGGTCGGCGGACCTGCGCATCGCCGGGCAGCCGGCCAATCCGGCGATCAACGGCGAGGCCAAGCTGATCCGCGGCGATTATGAGTTCGCCGGGCGCAAGTTCGAGCTCGACCGCGGGGTGATCCGCTTTGCCGGCGAGGTCCCCGCCAACCCTGCGCTCGATATCGCCGCCAATGCCGACAGCACCGGGCTCAGCGCGACGATCCGCGTCACCGGCTATGCGCTGAAGCCCGAGATCAGCTTCACCAGCACGCCCGCGCTGCCCGAGGACGAACTGCTGTCACGCCTGCTGTTCGGCACCTCGATCACCAGCCTGTCGGCGCCGGAGGCGCTGCAGCTCGCCGCGGCGGTGGCGGCGCTGCAGAATGGCGGCAACGGGCTCAACCCGATAAACGCGGTGCGCCGCGCCGCCGGTCTCGATCGGCTGCGCATCCTGCCGGCCGATCCGCAGACCGGGCAAGGCACGTCGATCGCCGCGGGCAAATATGTGACGCGCAAGTTCTACGCCGAGATTGTTACCGACGGGCAGGGCTATTCGGCGACCCAGGTGGAGTTCCAGGTGACGCGCTGGCTGTCGCTGCTGTCGAGCATTTCGACGCTGGGGCGGCAGAGCGCCAACGTGCGGGTATCGAAGGATTATTGAGGGGGTAAGACAACATCGTTCTCACCGCCACCCCAGCGGAAGCTAGGGTGGCGGGTGGAGGGCCGACGCGGTTAGAACAGTCCCTGGATCAGCCCGTCTGCATCGATCCGGATCGCCTCCGCGGCGGGCACGCGCGGGAGGCCGGGCATGGTCATCAGCTCGCCGCAGATCGCGACGATGAACCCAGCGCCGGCCGCCAGCCGTACCTCGCGGACCGGGACGACATGGCCCGTCGGCGCGCCGAGCAAGGCCGGGTCGGTCGAGAAGCTGTACTGGGTCTTGGCCATGCACACCGGGAGGTGGCCATAGCCTGCCTGCTCCCAGGCAGTGAGCTGCGCGCGGATCGACGGCGCGGCGATCGCTTCCTCGGCGCGGTAGATGCGGGTGGCGACGGTGTTGATCTTGTCGAACAGCGGCAGCGCATCGTCGTAGATCGGCGAAAACTGCGCGGCATCGGCGGCGGTGAGCGCAGCAACCGCCTCGGCGAGCTCGACCGCGCCGGCCCCGCCCTCGGCCCAATGGCGGCAGAGGATCGCGCGGGTGCCATGCGCGGCGACGATCTCCTGGACCAGGCTCGTCTCGGCGGCGCTGTCGGCATCGAAATGGTTGATCGCGACCACCGCGGGGACGCCGAACTGGCGGACGTTCTCGATATGGCGGACGAGGTTGACCGCGCCGCGGCGCACCGCCTCGACGTCTTCTCGGCCGAGATCGGTCTTGGCGACGCCGCCGTTCATCTTGAGCGCGCGGACGGTGGCGACGATCACCACCGCGGCCGGGGCGAGGCCGGCCTGACGGCATTTGATGTCGAAAAACTTCTCGGCGCCGAGGTCTGCACCGAACCCTGCCTCGGTGACGACATAGTCGCCGAGCGCCAGCGCCGTCTTGGTGGCGATAACCGAATTGCAGCCATGGGCGATGTTGGCGAACGGGCCGCCGTGGATCAGCGCGGGATTGCCCTCGAGCGTCTGCACGAGATTGGGCTTGATCGCCTGGGCGAGCAGCACCGCCATCGCTCCATCGGCCTTGAGGTCGCGTGCCGTCACCGGCCGCTTGTCGCGGGTGGTGGCGACGACGATACGGCCGAGGCGGCGCTCGAGATCCTCGAGATCCTCGGCGAGGCAGAGGATCGCCATCACCTCGGACGCGACGGTGATGTCGAACCCCGATTCGCGCGGAAACCCGTTGGCGGCGCCGCCGAGCGACTGGACGACATCGCGCAACGCGCGATCGTTCATGTCGAGCACGCGGCGCCAGCTGATCCGGCGCACGTCGATGTCGAGCGCGTTGCCCCAATAGACATGGTTGTCGATCATCGCCGCGAGCAGATTGTGCGCCGCGGTGATGGCGTGGAAATCGCCGGTGAAGTGAAGGTTGATGTCCTCCATCGGCACCACCTGGGCATGGCCGCCGCCGGTGGCGCCGCCCTTGGTGCCAAAGCATGGGCCAAGCGAGGGCTCGCGCAGCGCGAGCACGGTCTTGCGGCCGGTGCGGTTGAGCGCATCGGCAAGCCCGACCGAGGTGGTGGTCTTGCCCTCGCCAGCGGGGGTCGGGTTGATCGCGGTGACCAGGATCAGCTTGCCGCGCGGGCTTGCGGCGAGATCGAGCTGGGTGACGTCGAGCTTGGCCTTGTAGTGGCCGTAGGGCTCCACCGCGGCAGGCGAAATCGCCAGCGCGGCGGCGATCTCACCGATCGGGCGGAGGGTGGCGGCGCGGGAAATGGCGATGTCGGTCTGCATGATCGCCGCCTAGCGGGGGAGCGCCGGCGATGCTAGGCGCGCCGGCGATGACTGCTGCCGATCTTCGCGACCTGTTCCTCGCCACCCTGGTGAAGGAGGCCGGCGGCAACCGCCGGCGCTGGCGGATCGTGCTCGGCGAGGTGCGGGTCTACGATCGTGCCACCCACGCGCATTGCAACTGGTCGGTGTCGCCGTCGGGCAGTTATGACGAGATCGCCGAGGTCGAGCGGGTCGCCGACGACCTGCGCGCGCGATATCCGCTGATCGACTAGGACGCGGCGCCTCGGCCGAGGCGCTCGGCATGCCAGCCGAGGTGATCGGCCATGAAGGTAGCGATGAAATAATAGCTGTGGTCGTAGCCAGGCTGCATCCGCAGCGTCAGATCGATTCCGGCCTCGGCACAGGCCGCGGCGAGCAGCTCGGGCCTGAGCTGTTCGGCAAGGAACTGGTCGGCGTCGCCCTGGTCGACGAGCAGCGCCGGCGCGCGCGCGCCATCCTCGATCAGTGCCACCGCGTCATACGCGCGCCACGCGGCGCGGTCAGGCCCGAGATAGCCGCCGAGCGCCTTCTCGCCCCAGGGCACTCGAGCGGGTGCGACGATCGGCGCGAAGGCGGAGACGGCGCGGTAGCGGTCGGGATAGGTGAGGCCGATCGTGAGCGCGCCATGGCCGCCCATCGAATGGCCCATGATCGATTGACGGGCCATGTCGGCGGCTGGAAACTCGGCCGCGACCAGTGCCGGCAATTCATCAGTGACGTAGCGCCACATCCGGTAATTGGCGGCGAACGGCGGCTCGGTGGCGTCGACGTAGAAGCCGGCGCCGAGGCCGAAGTCATAGGCGCTGGCGGGATCGTCGGCGACGCCCTCGCCGCGTGGGCTGGTATCGGGCGCGACGAAGATCAGGCCGAGCGCGGCGCAGGCGCGGCGATAGTCGCCCTTGTCGGTGACGTTGGCGTGGGTGCAGGTGAGGCCGGAGAGATACCACACCACCGGCAGCGCGGTACCTTCCTCATGTGGCGGCACATAGACCGAGTAGGTCATCGACGTGCCGGTGGCGCTCGACTGATGCCGGTACACGCCCTGAGTGCCGCCGAACGCACGGTTGGTCGACAGCGTCTCGACCGTCATGCCGGCACCGGCAGCCGGTGGAGCGCGCACAGCTTGTTGCCATCGGGATCGCGCAGATAGGCAAGGTAGAGCGGCCCTACGGGCCCCTGGCGGATACCAGGATCGTCCTCCACCGGCGTGCCGCCGTTGGCAGCGCCAGCCTGATGCCAGGCATCGGCCTGCTCGGCGCTGGCCATCACGAAGCCGGTGGTGCTGCCGTTGCCGGCGGTGGCTGGCGCGCCGTCGATCGGGCGGGTGATCAGCAGACGACCGCCGTTGTGCGCGTAGAACAGCCGGCCATAGCGATCGATCTGTCCGGCCGGCCCGCCGATCGCGGCGAACAGGGCGTCGTAGAAGCGGCGCGAGCGCTCGAGATCATCGCTGCCGAGCATCATGTGGCTGAACATCGGGTTCCTTTCGTGATTGGTGACTAGCGGTTGCGGACAGGCGCCCGCACGCCCGCCCGCTCGATCAGAACAGCACCACGCTGCGGATGCTCTCGCCGGCGTGCATGAGGTCGAAGCCCTTGTTGATCTCGTCGAGGGTGAGGACATGGGTAATCATCGGATCGATCTCGATTTTGCCGTTCATGTACCAGTCGACGACCTTGGGCACGTCGGTGCGTCCCTTGGCGCCGCCGAACGCGGTGCCGCGCCAATTGCGCCCGGTGACGAGCTGGAACGGCCGGGTGCTGATCTCCTTGCCGGCCTCGGCGACGCCGATGATGATGCTGGTGCCCCAGCCGCGGTGGCAGGCCTCGAGTGCGGTGCGCATGACTTCGGTGTTGCCGGTACAATCAAAGGTGAAGTCGGCGCCGCCGTCGGTGAGCGCGAGGATCGCTGCGATCGTCTCCTCGCGCGACTGGCCGGCGGGGTTGATGAAGTCGGTCATGCCGAAGCGGCGACCCCATTCCTCGCGATCGGGGTTGATGTCGACGCCGATGATCCTGTTCGCACCGGCCATCTTGGCGCCCTGGAGCACGTTGAGGCCGATGCCGCCCAGGCCGAACACGACGATGTTGTCGCCGACCTGGACCTTGGCGGTGTTGACCACCGCGCCGACTCCGGTGGTGACCCCGCAGCCGATGTAGCAGCTGGTCTTGAACGGCGCGTCCTCGCGGATCTTGGCGACGGCGATCTCGGGCAGGACGGTGAAGTTCGAGAAGGTCGAGCAGCCCATATAATGGAAGATCGGCTGGCCCTTGTAGCTGAAGCGGGTGGTGCCGTCGGGCATCAGGCCCTTGCCCTGGGTGGCGCGGATCGCGGTGCAAAGGTTGGTCTTGCCGCTGAGGCACGACTTACACTGGCGGCATTCGGGCGTGTAGAGCGGGATGACGTGATCGCCCGGCGCAACCGAGGTGACGCCGGCGCCGACCTCGCGGACGATGCCCGCGCCCTCATGGCCGAGCACGCTCGGGAACAGGCCCTCGCTGTCGAGCCCGTCGAGCGTATAAGCATCGGTGTGGCAGATGCCGGTCGCCATGATCTCCACCAGCACCTCGCCGGCCTTGGGGCCTTCAAGATCGAGCTCGACGATCTCGAGCGGTTGCTTGGCTTCGAAGGCGACGGCAGCGCGGGTCTTCATGGCATCATCTCTCCAGGCGGAACCGGCGGGTGAGTAGGCACTTTGCGCGCGCTTGGTAAGCCGTTTGCGCAACCAAGACCCGATGCGCTGGCATCATTCGCGCAATTCTCAGCCGGTGTTCGATACGCAAACGGATCGATCCGCCGTGCCCCTCGTTCCCCGTCTAGATCATCAAGGGGATTCGGGTGCGTACCAGTCATATCACCACGGCGCTGCTGGCTTCAATTGCGCTAGCCGGCTGCCAGGTTTCGACGACGACCAGCAATTCCACCGCCACCACCACCGGAACGCCGCCGAGCATCGCTCAGGCCGATCTCCAGGCTGCAGCGAGCGATGCCGATGGCAAGGCCTTTTACGCAGCAAACAACTGGCAGGCGGCCTGGACCGATGGCTCGGCGAAGGCGCTGGTGGACGCGATCGATCACCGCGCTGCGCACGGCCTCGACCAGTGGCAGGTGCCGTTGCCCGCCAAGGACTCGAGCCCCGCGGCACGCGAGGCGGGGCTGACCCGCGCGGCACTGCTCTATGCCGGCGCGCTCGCGCATGGCGTCACCGATCCGACCCAGCTCTACAAGATTTATACCTTGCCGCGGCCGACGACGGACGTGCGCGTCGGGCTGCTCGGAGCGCTGAAGGCAGGCAAGCTCGCTGATTGGCTCGGCTCGCTGGCGCCGCAGAACGACACGTACAAGCAACTCTCCAAGGCCTATCTCGGCTACCGCAAGGATGCCGGCGCCGGCACGCCCGGCGCGATCCCGCCGGTGGAAAAGCCGATCGAGATCGGCGACAGCAACCCCCGCGTGCCGATCATCGCCGCGCGACTGGTCGACAATGAGTATCTTCCTGCCGAGGCCGCGCCGCGCGCCACTGGCTCGACTTCGCCGTCACCGGTCTACACGCCGGCAGTCGCGGCCGGGGTGAAGCGGTTGCAGGCCGACTATGGGATCGAGCCCGACGGCAAGATCGGCGCCGACACGCTCGAGCTGCTCAACCAGTCGCCCGCCGATCTCGCGCGCGCGACGGCGGTGGCGCTGGAACGCCAGCGCTGGCTCGACCGGGCGCCACCGGCAACGCGGATCGACGTCAACCTCGCCACCGCGCGGCTCAACTATTGGCGCGACGGCAAGGTCGTCGACAGCCGCAAGGTGGTGGTCGGCGATCCGGAGACGCCGACGCCGCAGCTCGGCTCGCCGATCTTCCGCCTGGTCGCCAATCCGACCTGGACGATCCCTCGGTCGATCCAGGAGAAGGATCTCAAGGGCAAGAGCGCGGCCTATCTGCACCAGCACAACATGGCGTGGAAGGATGGCTGGATCGTCCAGCAGCCGGGCCCGCAGAACTCGCTCGGCCTGGTCAAATTCGACATGCAGAACGATCACGCGATCTATCTCCACGACACGCCGGCCAAGACGCTGTTCGACAAGAATCAGCGCCAGCTGAGCCATGGCTGCATCCGGGTGTTCGATGCGCTCGGCTTTGCCGGGGTGATCGCCGCGGCCGAAGGCGTCACCGACGAATGGAACCAGGCGCGAGCGACCGGCAAGGAGACCTTCGTCAAGTTGCCGCAGCAGATCCCGGTGAGGCTGCTCTACGATACGGTGGTACCGGACGGGCAGGGCGGGGTTGCGGTGCGCACCGATCCCTATGGCTGGAACGATGCGGTTTCGCAGAAGATCGGCTTCGGTGTCGCGCCCGGCAAGCACTTCCACGCCGAGACCGGAGACGTCGGGCCGTAACGGCTGGACGCTTCCGCACGCACGGCCGGGATGGGGACCCTCGCGTCCCGGCCATTTTCGTTTGTGTGACCTCAAAACCACGCAACAATGCGTTAGAAGCGGATATCGTATAATGTATTTGACTAACGAGTAACGGCGTGATGGATTGGTGGTAGATAGAAAAAGGGAAGCGGCCACCTCATGACATCGTTCGTCGGCACCAATCGTCAGCGCGCTTGCGCAGGGGCATTCATCGCCATGCTGCTCTCGACCAGCGCCTATGCGCAGGTCGTGCCGGGCCCAGAGGCCCCCACCGAAGCGGTCTCGGTGCCCGACGCCGCCGCTGCGGCGGACGATACGATCGTGGTGACCGGCACGCGGATTCGCCGGCCGGACTTGGAGAGCAACAGCCCGATCACCACGGTGAGCAACCAAGAGATCAAATATACCGGCGCCATCCAGGTCGAGAACGTGCTCAACCGGCTGCCGCAGTTCACCGCCGACGCCAATGAGAACGTCTCGAACGGCTCGGACGGCACCTCGAACGTCAACCTGCGCAATCTCGGCTCGAACCGCGTGCTGACGCTGCTCAACGGCCAGCGGCTGATGCCCTCGCAGGCGATCGATCTCAACTTCGTGCCTTCGTCGCTGATCGACCGGATCGACGTCGTCACCGGCGGCGCCTCTGCGGTGTACGGCTCGGATGCCTTGTCCGGCGTCGTCAACTTCGTGCTCAAGGACCATCTCGACGGGCTGCGCCTCGACGTTCAGGGCGGCCTTACCCAGCATGTCAACAACGACAGCTACCTGCGCGGGCTGACCGATGCTGCCGGCTACAGCAGCGCACCGCGCCATGTCGCCGACGGCGGCAAGCAGGACATCAACGCCGCCTACGGCAAGAACTTTGCAGACGGCCGCGGCAACATCACCGTCTACGGCGGCTATCGTCATGCCGACCCGGTGCTGGAATCGACCCGCGATGTCTCGGCGTGCGCGCTCAACCAAGTCGATTCCGATACCACAGCCGGCACCGGCCTGACCTGTGGCGGCTCGAGCAATGGCACCTACGGCGCCTTTACGCCGCTCGGGGGTCCAAACCAGGGCAAGACCCTCGCCAACAGCAAGGATGGCAGCAAGAGCTGGGTGCCGTACGACTCCAGCTTCGCCTATAACTATTCGCCCACCAACTACTTCCAGCGCTCCGACGAGCGCTACACCGGCGGCGCTTTCGCCAAGTTCCAGATCGTGCCGGCTGCCGAGGTCTATGGCAGCTTCATGTACATGAAGGATCATACCTTCTCGCAGGTGGCGCCATCGGCGCTGTTCTTCGGGACGGCCTTCTCCGTGCCGTGCAACAACCCGCTGATGAGCGCGACCCAGCAGGCCGCGCTGTGCGGTGCCAACGCCGGCACGGCGGCGACTCAGGATACGCTGATCGGCTATCGCCTGGGCTCGGGCCAGTCGCGCCGCGACGACTTGCGCCACCAGGATTACCGCTATCAGGCGGGCATCCGTGGCGACATCGGCCACGGCTTCAACTATGACGTCAGCTACCTGTACTCGCTCGTGAAATATAACGAGACGTACATGAACAACGTCGACAATGTGAAGGCGCAGCGCGCGCTCAACGTCGTCAACGTCAACGGCGTTCCGACCTGCCAGTCGGTGATCGACGGCAGTGATCCTGCCTGCGTGCCGATCAACGTCTTCCAGGCGAACAGCATCACCGCCGATCAGGCCGCCTATCTGTTCTCGGAAAGCAACACCGCGTCGCGCAATTCGTTGTCAGTGGTCTCGGCCAACCTTACCGGCGATCTTGGCACCTTCGGCATCACCAGCCCGTGGGCGAGCCGCGGCGTCAACATCGCGCTGGGCTTCGAGCATCGCCGCGAAACGCTCAACTTCACCGTCGATGCGATCGCGCTGCAGAACGGTTCGGCGCCATCAGACGGGCAGATCACCGTCAACGAGGGCTATGGCGAGATCGAAGTGCCGATCCTGCAGAACCTGCCGTTTGCTCATGCGCTGACCCTCAACGGCGGCCTCCGCTACTCATCCTACAACAACGACCAGCGGTCGTCCGGGATCAGCTCGACGTACAACGTGTGGACCTACAAGGGCGAGCTCAGCTGGGCGCCGTCGCAGGACGGGCGCGTGCGTCTGAGCTACAACCGCGCGATCCGCGCGCCGAACGTGGGCGAACTGTTCGCCGCGCAGACGGTGGGCAACGTCGCGGCCCAGGATCCCTGCTCGGGTGCGTCGCCGACGGCATCGCTGGCCGCCTGTCAGCTGACCGGCGTCACCGCCGCGCAATATGGCAGCATCATTGCCTGTCCTTCCACGCAATGCTCGGGTCAGTTCGGCGGCAATGCCGCGTTGAAGCCGGAAACCGCCGACACCTATACCGCGGGCGTGGTGCTGACGCCGCGCAAGTTGCGCAACTTCACGCTGTCGCTCGATTACTACCACATCAAGATCAAGGACTATATCAGCTCGGTCGCGCCGTCGCTGGCGATCAGCCAGTGCATCGCCACCGGCGATCCCTATTATTGCGGCCTGTTCAAGCGTGACCCGCGCTCCGGCGCGATCTTCGGCACCGATGGCTATATCATCTCGACCACTTACAACACCGGCTCGCTCAAGACGTCGGGCCTCGACATCGCTGCCGATTACACCCTTGGCATGGGCTCGTTCGGCAAGGTCAATCTCAACCTGGTCGGCACGCGCGTGTTCAACCAGGTGTCCGAGCCGCTGCCGGGCCTCGGCACCTACGACTGCAACGGATACTTCGGCTACACTTGCGGTCAGCCCAACCCGAAGTGGCGCCACGTGATGCGCGCGACCTGGATCATGCCGGAAGGCGCGACCCTGTCGCTGGCATGGCGCTACATCGACAGCACCAAGCTGTCGTCGCTGTCCGACAACTCGTTCCTCAACGGCACCGGAAGTGCCGTGAATGGCCGGATCCCCGTGTACAATTACTTCGATCTCGCCGGCACCGTCTCGGTCGGCAAGGGATTGTCGCTGCGCGCCGGTGTCAATAACCTGCTCGACAAGGATGCGCCGGCGATCGCCTCCGGCATCCTCTCCTCGTTCAGCAACGGCAACACCTATCCGGGCGTGTATGATACCCTCGGCCGCACGATCTTCGTGGGTGCGACCGTTAACTTCTAAGCCGGGCAGGCCGGGCGCAGCGCGTCCGGCCTTGCTGCAACACGAGTAACCTCATGAACGATCTTGGCCGTCGCGACCTTCTGAAAACCAGCGGGGCGACGGCCTTGGCGGTGATGGCGCCGGGCGCGGCAGCAGGTGCCGTTAGCCGCAACTCGACCGCCACCTCGCCAGCGAGCCCGCGCATCGTGGTGCCGCTCGACGACGGCTGGCGCTTTCACCTTGGCCATGCGACCGATCCCGCCAGCGACTTCGGCTTCGGCGGCAGCCACGATACCTATGGCAAATCGGGCGACGTCGGCACGCCGGTGGCCGAGGCTACGTTCGATGACGCCGGCTGGACGGCGGTCGGCCTGCCGCATGACTGGGCGGTGGACCTGCCGTTCGAGCAGTTCGGTCCCGCCGGCAGCGACCGCGACAAGACCGGCGCCTATCAGGGCTTCAAGCCGCTCGGGCGGCTGTGGCCGGCGACCAGCGTCGGCTGGTATCGCCGCATCATCCGCCTCGATGCCGCCGATGCCAACCGTCGGCTGCTGCTCCAGTTCGATGGCGTATCGCGCGACTGCCTGGTGATCCTCAACGGCTTCGTGGTGGGATCGAACGAGAGCGGCTATGCGCCGTTCGAAGTCGACGTCACCGATTTCGCCAAGCCGAACGCCGACAATATACTCGTGGTGCGCTGCGACGTCAGCCTCGGCGAGGCCTGGTCGTACGAAGGGGCCGGGCTCTACCGCCATGTGCGGCTGGTCAAGGCGGCACCGGCGCATGTGCGCCGCTGGGGCGCCACGGCGCGCTGCACCGTCACCGCGGCCGGCGCCGAGGTGAGCGTCACCACCGAGATCGCGAACCATGGCGCCGCTGCCGAAGCCGTGGTGCGCTCGACTATCCTTGGCCCAGACCGTCGCGTGCTGGCGGTGCTCGTTTCGGATCCGCTGCAATTGCAGGCCTGGGGCGAGGTGGCACCGACGCAGCATGCCTCGATTGCCCAGCCGGCTTTGTGGTCGCTCGAAACGCCGCACCTTCACACGCTGGTGACCGAGATTCTGGTGGGCGGCACCGTCGTCGATCGCGACGAGTGCCGGTTCGGCATACGCACCATTCGCTTCGACCCGGATCACGGCTTTTTCCTCAACGGCAAGCCGGTAAAGATTAAGGGCACCTGCAACCACCAGGACCATGCCGGCGTCGGCTTTGCGGTGCCCGGCAGCCTCCACGTCTGGCGGCTCGAGCAGCTAAAGGCGATGGGTGCCAACGCCTATCGCTCGACGCACCATTCGCCGGCACCCGCGATCCTCGATGCCTGCGACCGGCTGGGTATGCTGGTGATGGACGAGACCCGCCAGATGTCGAGCAACGCCGAGGGAATTAGCCAACTCGAGCGGGTCGTCCGCCAAGGGCGCAACCATCCGAGTGTGTTCATCTGGAGCATCGGCAACGAGGAGATCCACCGCGGCACCGAGACCGGTGCGCGAATCGCCGAGACGATGAAGCGCAAGGTCTACGAACTCGACGGCACCCGGCCCGTGACCGAGGCCTTTAACGGTAAGTTCGGCGAGGGCGCCTCGCGCGTGCTCGACGTGATGGGCTGCAACTATTATCTCGACGCGATCGACGGATTTCACGCCGCGCACCCGACCACACCGATGATCGGCACCGAGACCGGCAGCACGGTGATGACCCGCGGCGAATACGCGCGCGACGACAAGGCGGGCGTGGTGCCGGCCTATGACCAGGAGTTCCCGCGCTGGGCGACCACCGCGGAGACGTGGTGGAGCTTTTACGACGCGCGACCCTTCCTCGCCGGCGGCTTCGTGTGGACCGGGTTCGACTATCGCGGCGAGCCGACGCCGTTCGAGCGCTGGCCGGAGAATGCCTCCAATTTCGGCCAGATGGACCTGTGCGGCTTCCCCAAGGACAATTACCATTATTATCGCGCCTGGTGGAGCGCCGAGCCGGTGCTGCACCTGTTCCCGCACTGGAACTGGGCGGGGCGCGAGGGCCAGCCGGTGTCGGTCTGGGTGCACAGCAACTGCGACGCGGTGGAACTGTTCCTCAACGGCGAGAGCCTCGGCCGCCAAGCAGTGACGCGCAACAAGCATCTCGAGTGGCAGGTAAATTACGCACCGGGGCGGATAACCGCGCACGGCTTTCGCGCCGGCAAGCGGATCATGATTGCCGAGCGCCAGACCACCGGGGCGGCGGCGCGGATCGGGCTGTCGAGCGATCGGCGGCACCTTGCCCCCGGCGAAGTGGCGGTGGTGCGCGCGGCGGTGCTCGACGGTCAGCGCCGCGAGGTGCCTACGGCGGCCAATCGCATCGCCTTCACGCTGGCGGGCGATGCAACGCTGCTCGGTGTCGGCAACGGCGATCCGCGCAGCCTGGAGCCGGATCATGCCAGCGCGCGCTCGGCCTTCAACGGGCTGGCGATGGCGCTGGTTCAGGCGGGGCCGCGGGGCGGCGCGATCCGCCTGGAGGCGCATGCCGAGGGGCTGCTGCCGGCGATGCTGCCGCTGATCGGCACAGCCTGAAGCGCTGCTGCTTCCCGCTTCATTCCGCCTATCACCCAATCGAAAGATCCCCATGTCCCGTTTTCGCCGGCCTTTCGGTGCGCTCGCGCTGACCCTGTTCTGCGCCTCGACCGTGCTCCACGCGCAACAGGCGCCGGGGCCCACCGCCGCCGATGTCACTCGCTCGATCGGCTTGCGGCGGGCGTGGCAGGATCTCACCCGCGAGGTGGCGTGGCCGGCACATTGGTCGGCGGACAGCCGCCGGTTCGTCTATCGCAAGACGGTGGCGGGCGGGTTCGCGTTCGAGGCGGTCGATGCCGGCACGCTGGCCAAGACACCGGCGTTCGACGCGGCCAGGCTGGCGACGGCGCTCGGTGCGGCACGGCACGAGACAGTGGACCCGCTCCATTTGCCGTTCGCCGATATCGCATTCGCCGACGAGGGCAAGGCGATCACCTTCACGCTCGAAGGGGCCGATTGGCAATGCGGGATCGTCGATTATCGCTGCGCACCCGAGGTGGCGGGAGAGTCTCGCCGCCCGCGCGGGTTCGGCGTGGTCCGCGATCTTTCAGTACCCGCGGACAACAGCCCCACGCCATCGCCGGACGGCCAGTGGACAGCCTTCGTCCAGGGCGACAATCTCGTCGTTCGTCGCGACGACAGCCCGGCGGTTCGGCTGAGCAGCGACGGCTCGGCCGGCGACTTCTACGATCCTGAGACGCTGCGCTGGTCGCCGGACGGAAGGCACATCATGATCTACCGGGTCCGCCCCGGTTATCAGCGCCATGTGCTGCGGGTGGAATCCTCGCCGGCCGGGCAGATCCAGCCGGGGCTGCAGAGCCAGCTCTATCCCAAGCCCGGCGACGCGATCGATCAGGAGCAGCCGGTGTTGTTCGACGTCGCCAGTGGCCGCGAGACGGTGATCGACCCGGCGTTGTTCCCCAACCCCTACCAGCTCTCCAGCCCGCGCTGGCGTCGCGACGGCCGCAGCGTCGCGTTCGATTACGTCCGTCGCGGCTTCGGCCAGGCGCGGATCATCGCCGTCGATGCCGACAGCGGCGTAGCGCATGCCGCGGTAACCGAGGACGCCCGGACCTTCGTCTACGCCGATCGTCGCTTTGCTCATGAGGTCGACGAGTCCGGCAACGAAATCGTCTGGGAGTCCGAGCGCGACGGCTGGAATCAGCTTTACCTGATCGATGGTCGCAACGGGCGGGTGAAGAATCGGATCACCAACGGCCGGTGGGTGGTCCGCGACGTGATCAAGGTGGATGATGCCAAGCGCCAGATCTGGTTCGTCGCCAGCGGGATGAACCCGGGGGAGGATCCCTATTTTCGCCACGCCTATCGCGTCGACTTCGACGGCCGCCACTTGACCGCGCTCACCCCGGTAAACGCCGACCACGATGTCGGCTTCTCGCCAGACATGACGCGCTACGTGGACACCTATTCGCGCGTCGACCTGCCAACGATCAGCGAACTGCACCGTGCCGACGGCACGCTGGTCGCGACGATCACCAAGGGCGACGACAGCGCGCTGCGCGCCGCCGGCTTCCGGGCGCCGGAGGTGTTCGTCGCCAAGGGGCGCGATGGCGTCACCGACATCTGGGGCGTGGTGGTGCGCCCGCGCAACTACGATCCGGCCCGGCGCTATCCGGTGATCGAGAACATCTACGCCGGCCCGCACGACAGTTTCGTACCCAAGGGCTATTGGCCGTTCGGCTATCATGCCGGCGGCGACAAGGTGATCGGCATGCAGGAGCAGGCCGATCTTGGCTTCATCGTCGTTCAGATCGACGGCATGGGCACCGCCAATCGCTCCAAGGCGTTCCAGGACGTGGCGTGGAAGAACCTCGCCGACTCCGGCTTTCCCGACCGGATCCTGTGGCACAAGGCGATGGCGGCGAAGGACCCGTCGTACGACATCAGCCGCGTCGGCATCTACGGCGCCTCGGCGGGCGGGCAGAGCACCCTCAACGCGCTGCTGTTCCATGGCGATTTCTACAAGGTCGGCGTCGCTTATGCCGGCTGCTACGACAATCGCATGGACAAGATCAGCTGGAACGAACAGTGGCTCGGCTGGCCGGTGGACAAGAGCTATGCCGCCGCCTCGGGCGTAGACAACGCCTATCGGCTGACCGGCAAGCTGCTGATGATCGTCGGCGAGCAGGACAGCAATGTCGATCCGGCCTCGACGCTGCAGGTCGCCGATGCGTTGATCAAGGCCAACAAGGATTTCGACCTGCTGGTGGTGCCCGGCGCCGAGCATAGCGTCGGCCGCTCGACCGGCCCGATCGACTATGTCGCCCGTCGGCAGTTCGATTTTTTCCTGCGCAATCTCGCCGATCAATCTACGGTTGCGTGGAATGAAGCGCCGGCCCTGCACTGAAGGCGCGCGTGATTACACCCTTGCGCCATCTACCCTTCAGCTTAGTATACGATATCCAGACGGAGAGTGGACATGCGGGCGACGCGGCGGGAATTGATGTGGGGAATGGCGGCGGTGACGCTGGTGCCGGCGCAGGGGATTGCCCGCGCGCGTGGCGCGGGGCTGCTGCCGGCCAGCGCCAAGCCGCTACCGCTCGCCGCGGTGCGGCTGCGGCCTTCGGCCTATGCCACGGCGGTAGAGGTCAACCGCGCCTATCTGCTGCGGCTCAGTGCCGATCGGCTGCTGCACAATTTCATGGTCTATGCCGGGTTGCCCGCCAAGGCGCCGCTCTACGGCGGCTGGGAAAGCGACACGATCGCCGGCCATACGCTCGGCCATTACCTCACCGCGCTGGTCAAGATGAACGAGCAGACCGGTGACGCCGAATGCCGAACGCGCGCCAATTACATCGTGTCCGAGCTGGCGCGGGCCCAAGCCAAGCGCGGTACCGGCTATGTCGGCGCGCTCGGGCGCAAGCGGAAGGACGGCACCGTCGTCGACGGCGAGGAGATCTTCCCCGAGGTAATGAGGGGCGAGATCAAGTCGGGCGGGTTCGACCTCAACGGCTCGTGGTCGCCGCTCTATACGGTGCACAAGACCTTTGCGGGTCTGCTCGACGTCCATCAGGCCTGGGGCAGTACCCAGGCGCTTGCCGTCGCTACCGGACTGGGCGAGTATTTCGCGCGCGTCTTCGCGGCGCTTAGCGACGAGCAGATGGAGAAGTTGCTGAGCTGCGAATATGGCGGGCTCAACGAGAGCTTCGCCGAGCTCTACGCGCGCACCGGGGACCGCAAGTGGCTCGCGGTCGCCGAGCGGGTCTACGACCACCGCGTGCTCGACCCGCTGGTCGCGGGGCAGGACAAGCTCGCCAACTTTCACGCCAACACGCAGGTGCCCAAGCTTATCGGCCTCGCCCGTATTCACGAGCTGAACGGCAAGCCCGAGCCGGCGAACGCCGCGCGCTTCTTCTGGACCACCGTCACCCAGCATCACAGCTATGTGATCGGCGGCAATGCCGACCGCGAGTATTTCTCCGAGCCGGACACGATCGCCACCCACATCACCGAGCAGACCTGCGAGCATTGCAACAGCTACAACATGCTCAAGCTGACCCAGCACCTCTACAGCTGGAAACCCGATGGGGCGCTGTTCGACTATTACGAGCGCACCCACCTCAACCATGTGATGGCAGCGCAGAACCCGAAGAATGCCGGCTTCACTTACATGACGCCGTTGATGACCGGCGCCGATCGCGGCTATTCGACGCCGGACGATGACGCCTTCTGGTGCTGCGTCGGGACCGGAATGGAGAGCCACGCCAAGCATGGCGAGGCGATCTTCTGGGAGGGCGACGGCACCCTGCTGGTCAATCTCTACATTCCCGCCGAGGCGCAATGGAAGGCGCGTGGCGCCGATCTGACGCTCGACACTCGCTATCCGTTTGAACCGGAGTCGCGACTGACGCTGACCGGGCTTGCCAAGCCTGGCCGCTTCGCCATTGCGCTGCGCGTGCCCGGCTGGGCCGGCGGGCAGGCGGTGGTGACGGTCAACGGCCAGCCGGTGACCCCGGCAATCGAGGGCGGCTATGCGATCGTGGACCGGCGCTGGAAGAAAGGCGATACCGTTGCGATCACCCTGCCGCTCGACCTGCGAATTGAGTCGGCGCCGGGGGATTCGAACACCATCGCCTTCCTGCGCGGGCCGATGGTGATGGCGGCCGATCTGGGCCCCAACGAGACCAAATGGGATAGCGCCGATCCGGCAATGGTCGGCGAGGATCTGCTCGGTCGCTTTACCCCGACGGATCCGGCGCGCGCGACCTATGCGACGCAAGGCATCATCCGTCCGGCAGACCTGTCGTTCGTGCCCTTCTACAGCCAGTATGACCGGCGCAGCGCGGTCTATTTCAAGCGCTTCACCGAGGCGGCGTGGAAGAGCGAGGAAGCCGCCTTCACTGCGGAGCAGGCCAAGGCCCGCGACATCGCTGCCCGTTCGGTGGACGTGATGCACCTCGGCGAGATGCAGCCCGAGCGCGATCACAATCTCACCTCCGACATCTCCTATCCGGTGAGCTATCGCGGCCGGAATGGCCGCGACGCGCGATCGGGCGGGTTCTTCGAATTTGCGATGAAGACCAAACCCGGTCAGCTGGTGCTGCAGGCGACCTATTGGGGCGACGAGCGCGGGCGCGACTTCGACATCCTCGTCGACAATGTGAAAATCGCCACCCAGCATCTCGAGGCGGACAAACCCGGCAAGTTCTTCGACCTGGAATATCCGCTGCCGCTCGCGCTCACCAAGGGCAAGGCGAGCATCAAGATCCGCTTCGTGCCGCGTGACCGCTCGTCGGCAGGGCCGGTGTTCGGTGTGCGCCTGTTCACCGCCAAGCCCGGCAGCATCGCGTGAGTGAGGCCGACGAGGGCGTCCGCCTGACGCTCGACGAGGTGCGCGTGCTGGCCCGGCGGGTGCTGCTCGGCGCCGGACTGTCGCAGGATCATGCCGCGGCGGTCGCGGAGACGATGGTGGCGGGCGAGCGCGACGGCTGCACCAGCCATGGCATCTACCGCTTGCTGGTCGCCGCCAACAGCATCGCCCGCGGCGTGGTCGTCACCCATGCCGTGCCGGCGGTGAGCGAGCCGGCCCGCGCGCTGGTCAAGGTGGATGGCGGCGGCGGCTTTGCCCAGCTGGCGTTCGAACGCGGCCGCGGACTGCTCGCCGACAAGGCGCGTCGCTACGGCATTGCCGCGCTGGCGCTCAACAACGTCGTCCATTTCGCCGCGCTGTGGCCCGAGGTCGAGGCGCTCGCCAGCGAGGGGCTGGTGGCGCTTGCCTTTACCCCGAGCCATGCCTGGGTTGCGCCCGCGGGCGGCACCGAGCCGGTGTTCGGCACCAATCCGATCGCCTTCGGCTGGCCGCGGCCGGGCGGGCACCCGTTCGTGTTCGATTTCGCCACCAGCGCCGTCGCCCGCGGCGAGATCGAGCTGCACCGCCGCGCCGGCAAGCCGGTGCCGGATAGTTGGGGCTATGACGCGGCCGGCCGGCCGACCACGGATGCCGAGGCAGTACTGGCAGGCGCGATGCGTACCTTCGGCGGCCACAAGGGATCGGCGCTCGCGGCGATGGTCGAGCTGCTCGCAGGTCCGCTGATCGGCGACATGACCAGCCGCGAGTCGATCGCGGCCGATGGCGGTCGCGGCGGCTCGCCGATCGGCGGCGAGCTGATCGTCGCCATCGACCCTGCAGGCTTCCTCGGCGATGCCGTGGCCGATCATCTCGCCCGCGCCGAAGCGATGTTCGCCGCGATCGAAGGGCAGGGGGCGCGCCTGCCATCGCAGCGGCGCTACCAAGCCCGCGCGCGCAGCCTCGCTGACGGCGTGGTGATCGCGCCGGCCCTCTACCGAGACATCATGGCCCTGGCCCAAGGAGAATGACGATGCGAACCCTGGTGCTGAGCCTTGCCCTCGCGACGACGATGCTGGCGCCGGTCGCGTCGGAGGCTAAACCTGCGGCCCGCCCGGCAACGCGCGCCGCCTCCCCGGACAAGAGGTTCGAGGCGATCTACACCGCCGAGTACAGCTGGCGACAGCATCAGACGGCGCGCGACGAGGATAATCCCAACGGCCAGGCGCATCTGCCCGATGTCGGCCCGGCAGCGCAGGCCGAGCGGCTGGCGCGCTGGACCCAGGTATCGCAGCAGCTCGCCGCAATCACGCCGGTGCGGCTCAGCCCTGCCAACCGCGTCAACTTTGCGGTGTACAAGCAGCAGATCGATGCGCTGCTCGCCGAACAGCGCTTCCGCGATTATGAAAAGCCGCTCACCGCCGACACCAGCTTCTGGGGCGATATCGCCGGCGCCGCCCGCGAGCCGCAGCGCAGTGTCGAAGACTATCGCAATTATATCGCGATGCTGCGTGAGGTGCCGCGCTATTTCGACCAGCAGACCGCCAATATGCGCGCCGGCCTAGCGCGTGGCTTCACCCCGTCGCAGGTGACGCTGCAGGGCCGAGACATCGGCGTTGCCCAGGTGGTGGACGCCAAGACGGTGGAAGACTCGCCCTTCTACGCGCCCTTCAAGACCTTTCCCTCGACGATCCCTGCCGCGGACCAGGCATCGTTGCGCCAGCAGGGCATCGCGGCGATCACCGAGGCGGTGGTGCCGGCGCATGTCAAGCTGCTCGCCTTCCTGCGCAACGACTATATTCCGCATGCCCGCACCGCGCTCGCCGCCTACGACCTGCCCGACGGTCATGCTTATTATCTGTCCAAGGTCCGCGAATATACCACGCAGGACATCACGCCCGAGCAGATCCACGCGCTGGGCCTGGCCGAAATCGCCAAGATCCGTGCGCGGATGGATGGCGTTATGCGCGAGGTGAAGTTCAAGGGCGACCTGCAGGCGTTCTTCAACCACCTGCGCACCGATCCCCAATTCTATCCCAAGACGCCGGAGGAACTGCTGTATCGCGCCGCATGGATCGCCAAGACATTTGACGGCAAGGCCTCGCAATGGTTCGGCCATCTGCCGCGTAGCCGGTTCGCGATCAAGCCGGTGCCGGACGATCTCGCGCCCTTCTACACCGGCGGCCGCGGCGGCCCGGGCATCTACCTCGTCAACACCTGGAACCTGCCGTCGCGCCCCTTCTATTCGCAGGCGGCGCTGACGCTCCACGAGAGTGCGCCGGGCCACGCCTTCCAGATGCCGCTCGCCGCCGAGAACAAGAACCTGCCGGCGTTTCGGCGCGATACCTATCTTTCGGTCTACGGCGAGGGCTGGGCGCTTTATTGCGAGGCGCTCGGCGAGGACATGGGGATGTACGAGACGCCTTATGACCTGTTCGGCTATCTGAGCTACCAGGCCTGGCGTGCGGCGCGGCTCGTCGTCGACACCGGCATCCATGCCAAGGGCTGGAGCCGCGAGCAGGCGCAGGCCTATCTCCACGACAACACCGCATTGTCTGATCATGAGATCGAGACAGAGGTGGACCGTTACATCGCCTGGCCGGGTCAGGCCTTGTCCTATTACATGGGCGAGCTCGCCTTCCAGCACGCGCGCGCCAAGGCGCAGACGGCGCTCGGGCCGAAGTTCAACATCCGCGCCTTCCATGATGCGATGCTGGAGATGGGCTCGGTGCCGATCCCGGTGATCGAGGCACGCACCGACCAGCTGATCGCGGCCGGCGGCAAAGGGCCGTATCCCGACGAAGAGTAAGGGAGGGTTTAGTGCGGCTCGACATGTGAGCCGCTGTCACCCCGGAGCCGCTCCGGGGTCCCTCCACTTTGTAGAGCGGCGCGCCTTGAGCGTCGAAGGGTCTCTTCGTCATTCCAGCGACCGCTGGGATCTTTACGTTCAATGCCCAGCAAAAGCGGCGAAACACCCCAGCTTTCGCGGGGGTGACGCCATTGCGCGGCGGGCGAGGCTGGTCGCCTGACGCGCAGACTGCCTCTTTGCCTCGTTCTCCCGCCGCTTTAATCGTCGCTCAGGCCTTCGCAGGGACCAGCCGGCCGGCGTCGCTGTGGCGACGTCCATAGGCAAAATAGACCAGCAGCCCGGCGGCGTTCCAGATCACGAAGCGCACCAGGGTCGAGGTCGGCAGGCTGGCGAGCAGGTAGAGGCAGCCGAGCACGGTGAGTCCACCAACCACATAGGCGGCCGGGCAGCGGAACAGCCGCGGCAGATCGGGCGCGGTGCGACGGAGCACGATCAGGCAGACGCCGACCGAGATGAACGCGATCAGCGTGCCGGCGTTGGCAAGTTCGGCGATCTCGTCGAGCCGGAAGAAGCCGGCGACCGCGGCGATCGACAGGCCGGTCAGCAGCGTGATCAGCGTCGGCGCGCCGGTGCGCGGGGATACGGTGGCGAGACGGCGGGGCAGCAGGCCGTCGCGCGCCATCACGAAGAAGATGCGGCTCTGGCCGTACATCATCACCAGGATCACCGACGGGAGCGCGATCACCGCGGCGAGCGCGATGAGCTGCGCCGCGAACGGCTGGCTCAGCTGCCGCAGCACCAGCGCCAGCGGCTCGGGCGAATTGGCGAGCTGGGTGAAGGGAAGGGCGCCGATCGCACTCACCGCCACCGCCATGTAGATCACCGTGCACACCAGCATCGAGCCGACGATGCCGATCGTCAGATCGCGCTTGGGGTTCTTGGTTTCCTCGGCCGAGGTCGCGACCGCGTCGAAGCCGTAGAAGGCGAAGAACACGATCGCCGCCGCGGCCATCACCCCGCGCTTGTGGCCGCCGGATTCCACCGAACCGAAGCCATAGGGCATGAACGGGTGGAGGTTGGCGCCCTTGAAGGCAGGCGCGGCGTAGACGACGAAGATGGTCAGCGCGACCAGCTTGATGATCACCAGCACGATGTTGAGTGTCGCGCTCTGGCGGGTGCCGAGGATCAGCATGCCCATCACCGCGAGCGCCACCAGCACCGCGGGCAGGTTGATCAGCCCGCCGCCGTGCGGGCCGACGAGCAGGGCATGAGGCAAATGGATCCCCGCCGCCTCGATCCAGCCGACCAGATAGCCCGACCAGCCGACCGCAACGGTGGAACAGGCGAGCGAGTATTCGAGGATCAGGCTCCAGCCGACCACCCAGGCGATGCCCTCGCCGAGCGCGGTGTAGCTGAAGGTATAGGCGCTGCCCGCGGCGGGGATCAGCGTCGCAAGCTCGGTATAAGCGAGCGCCGCGCAGCCGCAAATGACGCCGCAGATCACGAAGGCGAGGATCACCGCCGGGCCGGCACGTTCGGCGCCGACGCCGACCAGCGTGTAGATGCCGGTGCCGACGATCGCGCCCACCCCGAGTGCGATCAGATGCGGCCAGCTCAGCGTCTTGGCGAGGCCTTGTAGTTGGGATGCCGGGGAATCGAGCGATTTACGTGGTCCGAACATTGGCACCCCCCATGGTGTTGCGTCAGTAAGAGCTGGCGCCGAGCTGGCCGCGAAGATCGGTCAGCGTCGACTGGATGTGGCTGGCGAGCAGCGTCGCCATCTGCGCTTCGTCACGGGCGAGCCAGGCATCGAGCAACTGGCGATGCTCGAGATGGGCACGGTCCTCGCGACCGGCGGGCTGCAGGTGCGCGACGACATAACGCTCGGCAAGGATCGCGAGCCGCTCCACCAATTGTGTGGTCAGCAGCCTGCGACCGGGCCGGACAAGGGCGGTGTGGAACACGCGGTTGCGCACCGCGACTTCGGCGAGGCGCTCGCCGGCGGCGCTGTCCAGCTCCTCAAAGGCGATGCGAGCGTTGTCACGATCCGCGTCGTCGGCAATGGTCGCGGCATAAGCGGCGGCCTGGGGCTCGATGTTTAGGCGCAGCGCAAAGATCTCTTCGGCCTGTTCGGCCGACATCGGCCGCACCGCATAACCGCGATTGGCGTGGCTGGAGAGCAGGCCCTCCTGCTCGAGCCGGGCGAGCGCCTCGCGCAACGGAATCTTGCTGACGCCGAGTTCGGAGGCCAGCGCATCCTGGCGGATCGGCGCATTGCCGGGCAGCTTGCCGGTGACGATCTGCTCGCGGACGATCTCGAACACCTGCTCAGATAAGGTGCGGACGACGATGCTCATGACCTGGCTCCGATGCAGGAAAGAGAGCGGCGGAGAGGCCCGCGGCTCACGTGACCTGGAAACCTTCCCAGAACGGATCGCTGCGATCAATCCAGATCGTGTTGAAACCGGTGGCGATCGCGGATCCCTCGATCGACGGTACGATTGCCGGCGTGTCGCCGAGTGTGGTCTCCGCTTCGACGCGGCCGATGAAGCGGCTTCCGATGTAGCTTTCGTGCACGAAGCGCTCGCCGACGGCGAGGCGGCCACTGTCGGCGAGATGGGCTAAACGTGCCGAGGTGCCGGTGCCGCACGGCGACCGGTCGATCGCCTTTTCGCCGTAGAAGACCGCGTTGCGGCCATCGGCGCCGTCCCCACGTGGCTTGTCCGCCCACAGGATGTGGCTGACGCCGCGGATGGTGGGATCGAGCGGGTGGACCGGCTCGAACTTGGCGCGGATCGCCTCGCGGATCAGCCCGCTGAGGTGGATCAGCTCGCTCGCGCCGAGATCGTCCAACCCAGTGTAGCGGCCCTGCGGCTCGACGATCGCATAATAATTGCCGCCATAGGAGACGTCGATCGACAAAGGGCCGATGCCCTCGACATCCACCTGGATGCCCTTGGCGGCGACATAGGCCGGCACGTTGGTGATCCGTACCGCGGTGACCTTGTCGCCCTCGGTCTCATAGGCGATGTCGATTACCCCGGCAGGCACTTCGACGCGCAGCTTGCCGGGCTCGGCGGGCTGGATCAGCCCGTGCTCGAGGCCGAAGGTGACCATGCCAATGGTGCCATGGCCGCACATCGGCAGGCAGCCGCTGGTCTCGATGAACAGGATGCCGATATCGGTATCGGCGCGCGTCGGCGGGTAAAGGAAGCCGCCGGACATCATGTCATGCCCGCGCGGTTCAAAGCATAGACCGGTGCGGATCCAGTCGAACCGCGTGAGGAAATCCTGCCGCCGCTCCGACATCGACGCCCCCTTGAGGAGGGGCGCCCCGCCCGCAACCAGGCGGACGGGGTTGCCGGCGGTGTGGCCGTCGATGCAGAAGAAGGTGTGGCGCATCGCTGGTGCCTATCAGGCTGCCTTGGCGGGGGCGAGGCTTGGCCGGGTCGCCGCGGCCTGTTCGACCATCGCGATCACCTCGGCGCGGCGTTCGCCGACCAGCGGGTAACGCGGCGGCAGCACCCGCTCGGAACCGCGGCCCATGACCTGCTCGGCAAGCTTGATCGACTGGACGAGGTCATGTTCGGCATCGAGGTGGAGCAGCGGCATGAACCAGCGATAAATTTCCATCGCCTTGGCATGATCGCCACGCTCGAATGCCGCGACCAGCTCAACCGATTCGCGCGGGAAGGCGTTGGTGAGGCCCGAGACCCAACCCTGGGCGCCAAGGTACAGGCCCTCGAGCGCGACGTCGTCGAGCCCCGCGAACAGCACGTAGCGGTCGCCGAAGGCGTTGCGCACGTCGGTGAAGCGACGGGTGTCCGGTGCCGATTCCTTGACCGCGACGATGTTGGCGACGTCGACGAGCGCGGCGAGCACCTCATTGTCGATGTTTGTGCGATAAGCGGGCGGGTTGTTGTAGAGCATGATCGGCAGCCCGACCTGGGTCGCCACGCCCTTGAAATGCGCAACCAGTTCAAGCGGCTTGGGTACGTAGACCATCGGCGGCAGCAGCATCAGGCCATCCGCGCCAGCGGCTTCGGCAGCCTGCGCATAGCGGACCGCACGGCGAGTGTCGTATTCGGAGACCCCGGTCACGACGGGGACGCGGCCGTTGACGGCCTCGACGATCGCGGTGAGCACCTCGACCTTTTCGTCGAAGTCGAACGAGTTGTTTTCGCCCACGGTGCCAAGCGCGATCACGCCGGTGACCCCGTCACGGATCAGATCATCGACGACGCGCTGCGTATCGGCCAAATCAATCGACAGATCCTCGCGGATCTGCGTCGTCACGGCTGGAAACACACCCTTCCACTTGACGGACATTCGGTATCGACCTTCCTGCGATTGTTTATATATACCGTATACGAAAGCGTTGGCTGCAGCGCAACAGGAGATTAGCGTGCGCTCTATCGGGATTGTCGGCGGCGGCATCGTCGGGCTGTGTTGCGCGGTGGCGCTGCTCGACAGTGGCGCAAGCGTGACGGTGTTCGAGGCGGATGGCAACCGCGCGGCTGCTTCATGGGGCAATGCCGGGCACATCGCGGTCGAGCAGGTCGAGCCGCTCGCATCTGCAGCAGCGTTGCGGTCGGCGCCGGGGCGCTTGTTCAGCCGCGGCGGTGCGCTTTCCTTGCCGCCGGCGATGGTGCGGACGTGGCTGCCGTTCGCAGCCCGGCTCGCCGCGGCGTCCACTCCCACGCGGTTTGCGGCGGGGACGGCGGCACTTGGCCCGCTGATGGCGGCGGCGATGCCCGCTTGGCAGCGCCTCGCCGAGCAGGTGGGAGCGAGCGCGCTGCTGCGCCGTGACGGCCACGTCGTCGCCTGGGAAAGCGCGGACACAGCATTCCACGGCCGGCGGCGCTGGGGCGAGACGGCGATCGGCACCGCGCGGATCGCCGACGTCGATGCCTCGACGCTGCGATGGCTGGAGCAACTAGCGCCGGGGATCGCCGGCGCGATCCGGTTCAGCGGCAGCGGGCAGATCGCCGATCTCGGGCAGATGGCCGACGCGCTGGACGCGGCTGTGATCGCGCGGGGCGGGCGTATCGTCCGCGAGCGAGCGCAGCTCGCCGAGCAAGCGGGCAGGGTCGTTATCGCCGGCCACGCGTGTGATCAGGTGCTGGTCGCAGCGGGCGTTCGCTCCGCAGCGCTGATGCAGAGCCTTGGCGTCGCCGTGCCGATGATCGCGGAGCGGGGCTATCACATCCGGGCCGCCGCCGAACGCTGGCCGGCCGACCTGCCGCCGGTGGTATTCGAGGACCGCTCGATGATCGTAACCCGCTATGCCAACTGCGTTCAGGCGGCGAGCTTCGTCGAACTCGGTGATCCGGACGCCCCCGCCGATCCGCGCAAATGGGAGCGGCTCGAGCGTCATGTCCGCGAGCTCGGCTTGCCGATCGACGGCCCCTTCCGGCACTGGATGGGCGCGCGCCCGACTTTGCCCGATTATCTGCCGGCGATCGGCCGCTCGACGGCTTTCGCAAATCTGTTCTATGCGTTCGGGCATCAGCATCTGGGGCTCACCCTCGCGCCGATCACCGCGCGGATTGTCGCCTCGCTGGTCGCCGGCGCGGCGCCACCGGTATCGATCGAGGCCTTTTCGCTCCAGCGCTTCAACAAAGGACGACGTGCATGACCATCGGCGGATCGACTGCGGCCGAACAGCTGGCCTTGCTTCAGCCATGGGCGGCGCAGGCGGCGCCGATCACCGCCGCCGAGCGGGCAGAGCGGCTGGATCGTGCCCGGTCGCTGATCGCGGCGGCAGGGGCCGACGCCTTGCTGGTCGGCGCCGGCGCTAGCCTGCGCTATTTCGCCGGCGTGCCATGGGGCGCAACCGAGCGGCTGGTGGCGATGCTGCTGCCGGTAGCGGGCGAGCCGATCTTCATCTGCCCGCGGTTCGAACAGGGATCGCTCGAGGCGGTGCTCGGCATTCCCGGCGAACTGCGCCTGTGGGAGGAAGATGAGAGCCCATACGCGCTGGTCGTCGATGCGATGACAGCGGCGGGCACCCGCCGGCTGCTGCTCGATCCGCAGCTGCCCTATGGCATGGCGAGCGCGCTCGCCGCGGCGGGCAGCGGGCTGGAGCTGGCCGATGGTGTCGGGGTGATCGACGGCTGCCGGATGATCAAGAGCGCAGCGGAGCTGGCTTTGCTAGCTCAGGCCAAGGCGATGACGCTGGAAGTGCAGCGGCGCGCGGCACTGATATTGGCCCCCGGCATCACCGCAAGCGAGGTTATTCGCTTCATCGACGCGGCACATCGCGCATTGGGCGCGGTAGCGGGCTCTTACTTCTGTGCGGTGCAGTTCGGCCGCGCGACGGCCTTCCCGCACGGCCTCCCGGGCGATCAGCAGCTCGAGGAGGACCAATTGGTGCTGATCGACACCGGCTGCCAGATCGACGGCTATCACTCCGACATCACCCGCACCTATGCCTTCGGCACGGTCGGCAACGACGAGCGCGCGATCTGGGAGATCGAGCAGGAGGCGCAGCAGGCGGCGTTCGCGGCGGTGCGCCCGGGGGCGCCGTGCGAGAGCGTCGACGCGGCGGCGCGCGCGGTGCTGGTGAAGGCCGGGCTCGGCCCCGATTATCGATTGCCGGGTCTGCCGCACCGGACCGGCCACGGCATCGGCCTGTCGATCCACGAGCCGGCCTATCTGGTGCGCGGCGACCGCACCCCGCTGGCGCCGGGCATGTGCTTTTCCAACGAGCCGATGATCGTGGTGCCCGGGCGGTTCGGCGTCCGGCTCGAGGACCATTTCCACGTCACCGAGACCGGCGCAGCCTGGTTCACCGACCCGCAGCCGTCGATCGATCGCCCGTTTGGCTGAACCCGCCCGCTGCGGTAGAGCGGAGCCGGGATGATGCAGCACATGCCGATCGCGCCGGGCACGCTCTACCTTGCCGCGGAATGGATCATCCGCCTCGGCGCGCTGGGCATCGTGCCGCTGCGGCGCACGCCCGCGGCGAGCCGCGCCTGGCTGCTGCTGATCTTCTTCCTGCCGATCGCCGGCCTGCTGCTGTTCCTCGCGATCGGCAACCCGCGCTTTCCCGGCTGGCGGACGGCGCGGTTCCGCAAGCTGCGGCCGTATTTTGCCGAGGTGGCGACGCGGCTTGACGACGGACGGCCCCGCAAGGCGGACGGCCCAGCCGCGGCGCTCGCGGGCACGCTTGGCTTCCTGCCGGCGGTGGACGGCAATCGCATCGAATTGATCGACGACTATGACGCCGCCATCGCGCGGCTGGTCGCGGATATCGATGCGGCACGGCACAGCGTGCACCTCCTGGTCTATATCTTCGCCGACGACGCCACCGGCCTGCTCGTGGTCGACGCGCTGCGCCGGGCGCGGGCGCGCGGCGTCCGCTGTCGGGTGATGTTCGATCCGGTCGGCTCGCATCATTGGCGGCGGGGCATCCGCCGGTCGCTGGCAGCAGCGGGGGTCGAGGTGCGCGAGGCGCTGCCATTCAGGCTGCTCGGCCGCCGTACCCGCCGCGACATGCGCAACCATCGCAAGCTGTTCGTGGTCGACGATGCGATCGGCTATGCCGGATCACAGAACATCGTCGCCAAGGATTTCCGGCCGGGCGTGATCAACCGCGAGCTAGTGGCGCGACTAACCGGACCGGTGGTGGCGGGCCTCGGCGCAGTGGTGGCGGCCGATTGGAGCATCGAGACCGGCGAGCCGCCGGCGCCGCCGCCGCCGATCCCGGCGCCGGCCGGCGATGCGCGGGCGCAATTGTTGCCGAGCGGCGCCGATTTCCCGCTCGAGGGGCTCGAGACGCTGCTCGTCTGGCAGATCCACCAGGCCGTTTCGCGGGTGATCATCGTCACGCCCTATTTCATCCCGGACGATGCGGTGATGGGGGCGATGCGCACCGCGGTGGCGCGCGGCGTGACGGTGGATCTGGTGGTGTCGGCGGTGGTCGACCAGCGGCTCGTCAACCTGGCGCAATGTTCCTTCTACGACGACCTGCTGGTCGCGGGCGTGGGCGTGCATCTGTTCCGCGATTTCCTGCTCCACGCCAAGAACATCAGCATCGACGGGCGGCTCGCGATCCTCGGTTCGAGCAACGTCGACCTGCGCTCGTTCCAGCTCAACGAGGAGGCCAGCCTGTTGCTGTTCGACACGAGCTCGATCACCAGCGTGGAGACGATCCAGCACGGCTATCTGGCAGGCAGCGACACGCTGGATCTCGCGACGTGGCGTGCCCGGCCGCGGCGGCGCAAGGTCATCGAGAACGTCGCGCGGCTGGTCAGTTCGCTATTGTGAGGATCAGGGCGCGGCAGCGAACGGATCGTAGCTGCCGAACGTCCAGACGTTGCCCTCCACATCGCGGGCGCTGTAGCTGCGGCCGCCATAGGATTGATCCTCCGGCGGCATGAACAGCTCCGCCCCGGCAGCGCGGGCGATCGCGGCATGGCCGTCGACATCGTCGACCACCACGACGATCGACTGGGTGGTGCAACCCGCTTGCTTGACGGTGCGCATCCCCGCGGCTGTCGCAAACGGCGTCTGCAGCGCCGAGGCGAGCATGATCATCTCGCCGTCGCGGATCAACTGGGCGTGGTGGATGACGCTGGAATCGGTGGGATCGGGATAGATCGCATGGCGGCTGAAGCCAAACGCCTGGCACAGAAAGTCGATCGCGGCCGGGGCGTCGGCGTAGCGCAGCACCGGGATGATGGCGGGACGGATGGGCATGTGATCCTCCTTGGCTAAGGGATACGCGCACATGGGCAGGCGAGGTCACCGAGAACGGTGATCGCACGCTGCGCCGAAAATCGATCTTCCCGGCTCGATCGTCAATGCCATCGCAAAAGGCGCGCCATCACCGGCCGTCTTGCGCTAGACAGCGATGCTGCCACCGTATGAGGACCGCTGCCATGATCCTGCCGCTGCTGCTCGCGCTGCAAAGCGCGCCGAGCGACAAGCTGCCGCCCGCCAACCCCGTGCCCTATGCGGATCCCGACGCGACGGCGGTGATGGCGCCGATCGATGCGCTGTTCCGCGCGATGGCGGCGAACGACGGTGCCGGCGTGATCGCGCAGGTCCGGCCCGAGGGCGGGGCGACCGCGATGGAACAGACGGCTGGCGGCAGCCGGCTGCGCCATTACAGCTGGCCCGAATTCGCCGCCCTGTTCAAGCCGGGCGGTCCGCGGCTCGAGGAGCGGCTCAGCGACCCCGCGATCGAGGTGGATGGCGACGTCGCGATGGTGTGGGCGCCATACACGCTGACCATGAACGGCAAGCCGCTGCATTGCGGCACCGACCATTTCGATCTCATCCGCGACGGCGGGCGGTGGACGATCCTCAACGTCACCTGGTCGAGCCGGACCACCGGATGCAGCACCAGCTGACCGTCGCAGGACTACCGGCCCAGCGGAGGCTGAGATCGTTGAGCCGAGCGGACGGCAATAACCGCCAGAGACCCCAGCTTTCGCTGGGGTGACGGCGGTGGGCCAGATTAGCTCAGCTCAGCCGCACTTGCTGTAGCCGCACTGGTAGCAGGTGAGGCAGCCTTCGATCTTGTGCGCGGTGTTGCGCTTGCAGTTCGGACAGGTCTCGCCGGTTTCGGGGACCTCCTCGGCGAACAGTTCCTGCTGCGGCGCCGAATGCTGGCGCAGGATCCGGCCGATCAGCGCGATCAGGCTGGGGGCGTAGGTGCCCTTCTTCTCATGCTCCAGCCGGACCAGCGCGCCGCCCTTGGGCGAATGGACCCGCTCCAGCTCCTCGAACAGGAAGGTCGCGTCACCGCGCCGGCAGGCAGCCGAGAGCGTGCGGGTCAGCGCCGCCATCGTTTCGAAATTCTCCACCGACGAGGTCGAGATGAAGATCTCGAACGGCACGCGGCGGCCGTCGGCATGGGTATAGTCGTTGATGGTGAGATAATAATTCTCGCCATCGATCGGCCATTTGATCTTCACCGTCTTGCCCGGCAGCACCTGCGGGCGGGTGAGGATGTCGTCGTTGTTGACCGCCGGGGCAGCCTCGGCGGCGACGGCGGGCTTGGCGTCTTCCTTGATCGACAGCACCGAGCCTCGCACCCCGCTCGGACGGTAGGTGGTGCAGCCCTTCATGCCCTCGTGATAGGCGGTGAGATAGACCTCGCGGAACGCCTCGTAGCTCATCTCGGCCGGGCAGTTGATCGTCTTGGAAATGGCGGCATCCACCCAGCGCTGCGCGGCGGCGGCGACGGCGATGTGATCGTCGACCGACAGCTCGAGCGCACCGACCATGTAATCGGGCAGCGGCGCCGACGCGTCATAGCCGGGCAGGCGGGTGTAGAGATACCAGCCGTAATCCTGGACCTCGAACTGCTCGGTCTTCTGCTCGACCGCGGTCTGCTCGATCACGACGGTGCGGTTGTAGTGCCAGCTGAAGGTCGGCTCCACGCCCGAGCTGACGTTGCCGTAGAAGATCGAGGTGGTGCCGGTCGGCGCCAGCGTCAGCAGCACGCCGTTACGGATGCCGTGCTCGGCAATGGCAGCGCGCAGCTCGGCAGGCAGCTTCTGAAGGAAGGGCGCCCTGGCGAACTGCTCGGCATCATAGGCCGGGAAGGCGCCACGCTCCTGCGCCAGTTCCACCGAGGTGCGATAGGCCTGGATCGCGATCGCCTCGCCGACCTGCTCGACCAGCGGTACCGAGGCCCGGCCGTAGCGGACCATCATCTGCTGGAGCAGATTGCCGAGCCCGGTATAGCCGAGGCCGATGCGGCGCTTGTTGAGCGCCTCCGCCTTCTGCTCCGCGGTGGGGAAGGGCGAGGTGTCGAGGACGTTGTCGAGGAAGCGGACGCCGGTGGCGACCGCGGCGCGCAGCCGCTCCCAGTCGACCCGGGCGCGATCGGTGAACGGATCGAGCACCATGTTGGCGAGGTTGACGTGGCCGAGGTCGCAATCGCCGTTCGGTGGCAACGGCTGCTCGCCGCACGGGTTGGTGGCGGCGATCGTCTCGCAATAATTGAGGTTGTTGAGCTTGTTGACGCGATCGATGAAGATCACGCCGGGCTCGGCGAACTCATAGGTGGTGCGCGTGATCAGGTCGAACAGCTCGGCGGCGGGCAGGCGCTGGTAGATATACCAGGGTCGGCCGTCCTTTTCGGTGACGCCGACATGCTGGCCATCGGCGCGCGGCACGTGGAAGCCGAGGTCCCAGTCCTCGCCCTTCTCCAGCGCGGCCATGAAATCGTCGGTGACGGTGACCGAAACGTTGAAGTTCTTGAGGAAGTCCTTGCGGGTCTTGGCGGTGATGAAGGCGAGCACGTCCGGGTGCCAGACCGGGAGCACGCCCATCATCGCGCCACGGCGTGAGCCGCTGGAGCGGATGGTGACGCACATCCCGTCCCACATCACCATGAACGGGATCACGCCCGACGAGATCGAGCCGGTGCGGCCGACCACCGCGCCATCGGGGCGCAGCGTGCCGAAATCCATGCCGATGCCGCCGCCCTGCTGCTGGGTGAAGGCGGCGACGTTGAGCGCGGGCATGATCCCGGTGCCGGGCAGATCGGGCTCGCTATCCATCGAGTCCTGGATCGTCGGGCTGACGAAGCAGTTGATCCAGGTGACGCGCTTGCCGGTGCCGGCGCCGGCGAAGATCCGCCCGCCGGGCACCCAGTCACGGGCCTCGAGCGCAGCGAGCCCGCTGGGGGCATGCGCGGCGTCCTTGGCATAAACGCCGTCGACGACGCGCGCGAAGGTGGCCGACGGGGTCGCCTCGTTGCCGTGCCGGTATTTCTCGCGCCAGATGTGGACGGTGACCGGCTGATCGAGCGGGCCGGCATGGGTGTTCGTCATCGAGCGTTCCTTGTTCGTCGGCGCGCGAACGCCCGCCCTGGATGCAGGGACGCGGGGCTGGTGCTGGCCATGATTCTGTTGCCTACATATGGCGTCTGATGCAGCTTAGTGCCACCACTAATGGTGTGACAGACCACATTTTCCTACATCGCGACGGCGGCAATTAGTGCCGTGGCACAGCTGCCGGTGTGGGCAAGCGAGGCAGCAAAGGCAAGCGGCTTGCGCTTCGGTTCGTCGCCCGCACAAATCCATCTCACGCGGCGGCGCGGCCACAATCGCGGTTGCTCTCGCGCGCCGGTCGCGTCACGTAGGCGCATCAACTGTCCCGGTCGGATACCCGCTTCATGATCAAGCCAATGCTGCTCGCTGCCGTGTCGATGCTGATTCTCTCGCCGGCGGTGGCGCAGCAGATGCCGCCGGGGAGCAAGGATGGTGCGGCGACCGCGCAGGCCGCGGCCGGCGACATCCCGGCCACGTTCACCCCGCCGTCGGCGCAGAACGATTATGACAAGCGCGTGGTGATGATCCCGATGCGCGACGGCACCAAGCTCTACACGGTGATCGTGGTGCCCAAGGGCGCCACCAACGCGCCGATCGTGCTCACCCGCACCCCCTATAACGCCAAGGCGCGCGCGAATCGGGCGGACAGTTCGAGCATGCTGGCGACGTTGCCGCTGTCCGACGAGATGTTCGTCAAGGACGGCTATATCCGCGTCTACCAGGACATTCGCGGCAAATACGGCTCGGAGGGCGATTACGTCGTCACCCGCCCGGTGATCGGCCCGCTCAACCCGACCAAGGTCGATCACACCACCGATGCCTATGACACCATCGACTGGCTGGTGAACAAGGCCAACCTGCCCGAATCTAACGGCCGGGTGGGGATGATCGGCTCGTCCTACGAGGGCTTCACGGTGGTGATGGCGCTGCTTCATCCGCACCCCGCGCTCAAGGTGGCGGCGCCCGAGAGCCCGATGGTCGATGGCTGGATGGGCGACGACTGGTTCCACAACGGCGCCTTCCGCCTCGCCAACATCGCCTGGCTCGGCAGCCAGACCGGCTACAAGGGCGCCGGCACCGCGCCGCCGACCGGCGGGTGGGACGATTACGACAATTTCCGCGAGATCGGCTCGGCCGGGGCCTGGGCCAAGAAGTCGGGCTACGATCAATTGCCTTACTGGCAGCGGATGGTGTCGCACCCCGCCTATGACGCCTTCTGGCAGGGCCAGGCGCTTGACAAGTTGATCGCCGCCAACCCCTCCGACGTGCCGACGATCTGGGAACAGGGATTGTGGGACCAGGAGGACATGTATGGCGCGATCCACAGCTGGGAGGCGCTGAAGGCGGCCGGCAAGATCGGCAACAACCATCTGGTGATGGGGCCGTGGCGCCACAGCCAGGTCAATCGCGAGGGCCGCAGCCTCGGGCCGTTCCAGTGGAATGGCGACACCGCGCAGCAGTTTCGCGAGCAGATGGTGCTGCCGCTGTTCGACCAGTATCTCAAGGACGGTCCGGCCGCGAACCTGCCCGCCGCGGCGATCTACAACACCGGCGAGAACCATTGGGACAAGCTCACCAGCTGGCCGCTGGCGTGCAAGGCGGGGTGTGCCGCGCCGCTGACGCCGATCTATCTCGGCGCCGACAGTTCGCTCGGCTTCGCCAAGCTGGCGACCGGCGAGGACAGCTATGTGTCCGACCCCGCCAAGCCGGTGCCGCACCTGCCGCGCCCGGTGAACTTCGAGGACGGGCGCTGGGGCGACTGGCTGGTCAGCGACCAGCGCGGTGTCGACGGCCGGCCCGACGTGCTGAGCTACAAGGGCGACGTGCTGACCCGGCCGGTGCGCGTCTCGGGCGCGCCGATCGCCGATCTGTTCGCGCGCACCACCGGCACCGACGGCGATTTCATCGTCAAGGTGATCGACGTGTTCCCGGCCGAGAATGCCAGCGATCCCAAGATGGGTGGCTATCAGCTGGCGATCAGCCAGGACATCTTCCGCGGCCGCTATCGCCAGAGCGTCAGCAAGCCCTCGGCGATCCCCGCGGGCAAGGTGCAGGAATATAGCTTCCGCCTGCCGACGGTGAACCATGTGTTCCAGCCGGGCCACCGGATCATGATCCAGATCCAGTCGAGCCAATTCCCGCTCTACGACCGCAACCCGCAGACCTATGTGCCCAACATCTTCCTGGCGCAGCCCTCCGACTATCGGAAGGCGACGGTGACGATCGAGCGCGGCGGCGCCAATGCCAGCCGGGTGTGGCTGCCGGTGGTGCCGGTCGACCAGGCGGCGGTGATGGCGCGCTGATCGACGGTCGCTGCGTGACCGATCTGCCGGATCGCCGGGCGCATCGGCTGGCGATCTACGACCTCGATCGGACGATCACCCGGCGGCCGACCTGGACGCCGTTCCTGATTGCCGCGGTGCGTGCCCGGGCGCCATGGCGCTGGGCGCTGGCACCGGTGGTGATCGGTGCGGCGCTGCTCAACCAGCTCGGCGCGATCGACCGGCGATCGCTCAAGCAGGTGATGCACCGGGCGGCGCTCGGCACGCTCACCGGCGACGAGGCGACAGCGCTTGCCGAGGCCTTCGCTGGCGATTTCGGCGTGCGGCATATCTACCCGGCGGCGCGGGCACAGATCGCCGCGGATCGTGCGGCGGGCTTCACCATCGTCATCGCCACTGCCGCCTATGACTTCTATGCCGAGGCGATCGCGCGCGCGGTCGGCGCCGATGCGTTGATCGCGACCCGCGCGACGCGTGATGTGGCGGGGCGAATCCTGCCGCAGGTCACCGGCGACAATTGCTATGGTCCGGCCAAGCTCGCGATGATCGAGGCGTGGATGCGCGAGCAGGGAATCGCGCGTGAGCAGGCCATAGTGCGCTTCTATTCGGATCACCGCTCCGACGCGCCGACCTTCGCCTGGGCGGACGAGCCGTTCGCGGTCAATCCGCACAAGCCGCTGCGGCGGCTGGCGGCGGCGCAAGGCTGGCCGGTGCTCGAGTGGCAGGAGTAATGCTGCCCCGCACGGCGCGATTACGGCTGCAGGCGGCCTTGTTCGACGATGCCGCGTACCGCTGCCAGATCCGCCGATGAATCAACGTCCACCGCCGCAAGCCCATAGGGACTTTCGACCACCGCGGCCTCGATCCCGGCCAGCCGCCCGAGATGGGCGACAGCGTCGCGCAGGGTAAGCCTACCGAGCAGGTACCGCACCAGCATGCCGAGGCCGAAGCGGCGGACGATACGCCATGGCCGCTTGCGATCCGCCTCCACCGACTGCCACAGCGCCAGCGCGGCGGCGCTGCGGGGGGTGGCGAAATAGAACAGGTTGCAGCCGGACCAGGCGCCGTCGGCAAAGCGCAGATAGGTGCGCTTCGAACCAGGCAACGCCGCCTCGATGCTCTCCCGCCGCGCGAGCAGCACCGCGACGTCGGCGGCGGGCGGTACCGCGGCGAGGAAGTCGCGGACCCATGCCGGCTCCAGCAAGGCATGATCCGCGGTGGTCACCACCAGCGGCGTGCCGAGCGCCGCCAGCGCCGCGCCGACGCTGAGGCTCGGCCCGGCCGCGGCGGGGATCACCCGCAAATCGAGTGCGGCGGCGGCATCGCTGACGGGGCCGGGTGAGGCGGACACGCCGACCGTGGCGATCCCCGCCCCATGCAGGCTCGCGGCGACCCGCGCGAGCAGGGTGCTGCCGTTAAGCGCAATCAGCGCCTTGTGGGGCACGCCGGCCTCGGCCGCGAACGGATCGACCCCGGGCCGCGAACCGGCCAGGATCAGCGCTCTCGGCGTGGCCACGGGATCAACCACGGCGCGCGCGCCAGACGGAAAGGAGCACGCCGGGCGCGGCGAGCACCGGATGGCGTTCGCGCCATGGCGTCAGGCGCACGGCGACACCGGTATGGCGTTCGATCTTCCACGCCCCGTAGCGCGCCGCGCCGTCGAAGGTGAAGGCGGCGCGGACCAGTCGGGCGATGTTGATCGGCTTGCCCATCGCGCGGCGCTGGCGCCATGCGCGCAGTAGACGCGCGCGGCTGTCCGGGGCGAGTTGCGGCCGGTAGCGATCGCCTTCCGCGGTGAAACCGACCCCGCCGGCCGTCCAAGCGAGCGGCAGCAGCGCGACGTAATGATCGTGATCACGGGCGATGAACTGTTCCTCGCGGCCGCTGCGTTCCACCCGCAGCTCGGCCGCATAGGTAGCGCGGAACAGCGCCCGCCAATAGTCTACCGCGGCGCCGGCGTCCGGCCCCAGCGCCGCCGCAAAGCGCGCCGCCGATACCGCCGCCGCCGCGACCGCGTCGCGGGTAAGGCGCGCCGCGGCCTCGTCGGCGGTCCAGGCGAGTGCGGCCGGCTGGGCGAAGCGCGCCCAGATCGTGGTGTCGAGAGTCCGAGAGGCAGCGGCCCGGGCAAAGGTGGCGAGGCGCATGGTCGCGATCTTCGCGCGCAGCATCACGCCGTCGATCTCGATCTCGCGATAGCTTACCGTCGGCCACATGCCGTGCTCGACCGACCCGGGAGTCAGCACGTAGAAGTCAAGCACGCCGTCGAGCGCGCCACTGCGCAGGTTCGAGCCGTAGAACAGCACCGAGCAGGCTTTCGCATCGGCACCGAGTTGGCTCGCCAGCGTCGCCACCGCGGGGACGATCTGGGCAGCCAGAGCGCGTTCAACGAACGCGCCGAGCGTGTCGGTCACGGCACGACGAAGCGCAGCGCCGGCGCACGGCGCAACACGTAATGGCCGCGCGGGAAGCTTTCGCCATCAAGGATGAAGCTGGTATCGGTATCGATCGTCACGGTGGTGGCGTCGATGCGATGATAGCCATGCTTCTCGAGCGCACGCGATTCGCGGCCGGCAAGCAGAGGCGCGAGCATCATCGCCAGCCGCCGCGGCGGTGCATCGACCACCAGCAGCTTGAGCCCGGGCCGCTGGCTGCCGAACGGCTTGAGCCCGAGCGGCAGCCGCTCGAGCGTCGAGGCGAGCATGATATAGCGGTCATCGGTGCCATCGGGCCGGGTGTCGTGCATCCGGACCGCGCGGTCATCGAACCCGAGCCCGATGCGGCTGCCGGCACGCCAAGCGCTGGTACCCCGGCCGAACAAGGTCTGGCCGATTCCCCAGGCGAGCGCGAGGCCGACCGCGATGCTGTTAAAGGCGCCGGCGCGATGGGTCTGCTGGGCAAGTTCGGTGGCGTCGACGAAGGCACCGGCGCCGAACAGGAAGCCGCGCACCGCGAGCGATTGGGTGTGGCGCTGCTCGATCTCGATCGGCGAACGACTGACGGTGTGGCCCTGGCGGCCAGCGGCGAGCGCGGCGTCCAGGCTCCAACCGTCCGGCAGGCCAAGGTCGACCGCGAGCGCATTGGTCTTGCCCGAAGGCAGGATGGCGATGTCCGGCCAGCCCGTGTCCCAGACGTCGCCGGCGCAGGTCAGCACGTCACGGATCGTGCCGTCGCCGCCGTCGATGATCAGCAGGTCGATATCCTTGCTGGCGAACATCGCGAGGACGTCGCGCAGCTCGGCGCGGGTCGCCGGGGCGGCACCGATCACGTCCGACCGGCCAAGCGCGGCAATGCTGCCGCCGATGTTGCGATGACTGCGCGGATTGCTGATCAGGCCCGCGAGCCGCAGACGTCGGCCGCCGACGCGCGGCGGGCGCGTGACCGTAAAGGGCCGATCACCTGTCGGCTGGAGGGCAAGCCGCGGCAGCGCCCCGAAGTCGTAAATGCTTCCGTTCACCAGAACGCTGTAATTCCCCAGCGCGGCAAGCGGCTACAGAAATGTGACGGGCAGATGAAAAATATATTCCGATCGCCGTCATCAATTTGCCATGATCGCCACGGCGCAGGTCAGCCGAACCGCTCCATGATGACCCGGGCGGCGCGACGAGCCGCGGGCTCATCGGTGACGCTGAAAGTGCTGGCGAGCGCCGCTTCCTGTTGAGCCCGGAACGCATCGGGATCGTCCATCGCCCGTGCCAGCGCGGGGTGCAGTTGGTCAAGGTGATCAATGACTTCGCCAAGCCGCCAGTGCGCGAAATTGGCGTCGCCCTGCCACGGCGCGTGTCCGGGATTGAGGAAGATCGCCGGTCGCGGGCGGACGATCCATTCGTAGATCTGGCTGCTGGCGTCGCCGAGATAGATGTCGGCAGACCGGGTGTAGGTCATGTCCACCGAGCACTCGCTGCCGGGATCGATGATGATGTGATCGGCGCCGGCAAGGCAAGGCACGCCGCCAGGCGACCTGATCCGCCGATGTTCCACCGACGCGTGCCAGCGGCGCTGGAACAGCATCACATGCGGCGCGACGACGAGGTTGAAGCGGCGCTGGCCGGCAAACCAATCGATGATCGGACGGCCCCAGTCATACCAGGATGACAGCGCCGCATCGAAATGCGGGTTGTAGAGTACGGTCGGCCGGTGGTTGGCGAACAGCCGCGGTGGTGGGCTGCCGAATGCGACGGTGTCGAATTTGGGATAGCCGATGATGGCGTGATTATCGGGGGTGATCACGCCGGCTGCGAGCATGCGATCGCGCACCTTCTCGCCAGAGAGCAGCACCAGATCGAACCCGCGTGCGACCGCCCTGAAGCCAACCGACCGGTCCCCGGCGCCATGCGGGATCCAGACATAGTTGAGGTCGCGCAGCCCGAACCGGTCGCGCAGCATCAGTGAGGTGGTTTCGGGTACCACCAGCACGTCGAGCGCGGCGAAGATGGCGAGGTTCTCGCGCAGCATCGCGACCCGGCGGAACGGCGCGATCCAGCGCAGCCCGGCGTCGAGCGCGCGGGCGACCGGCCCGATCGTCAGCGCGACGAAGCGGACAGTCGCCGCTTGCTCGCCGAGCAGCGCCCGCACCTCCGCCTCCTGCGCCGGGCTAGAGGTCAGCACCGAGACGCTGGCTGCCGGATCGCGCGCGAGTTCGGCGATGACCGGTGCCGTGTGCCGCACCTGGTGAAGCGCGTCATGGTTGAACAGGAAACCGATTTTCATCGCGCGAGGAACCGCGCGATCGCATCTGCCGCGCGCATCGCGGCGCCGGGGCGGCCATCGCCGAGCGAGGCGCGGGCGAGCGCTGCCTGCCGCTCGCGGTACAGATGGTGCCGGGCGGGAGCGGCGTGGATCACGGCCATGAGCGCGGCCGGATCGTCGACGACGTCGCCGAGATGCCAGTGCGCGAAGCTCGGATCGTCCCGCCAATCGATGCGATGGGCGTTGAGAAACACGCAGGGCCGCGGGCGGATGAGGAATTCATACACCTGGCTGCTGACGTCGCCGACATAGATGTCGGCCGAAGTGGTGTAGCTCATGTCGACGCACCGGTCGGAGCCGGGATCGACCAGCACGTTGGCGGTGCTGCGCGCCTGCCAGCGGCGGCGGACCGCCTCGTCGCGGCGGCGAAACAGCTTCACGTGCGGCGCCACGATCAGGTTGAGGCTGTGGTCCGCGGCGAACCCCGCTAGCATCGGTTCGATGAAGCGGGACCACGAGCCGAGCCGCGGCGCCTTATGGGCGTTGTAGAGCACGACTGGCCGGCTCGTGGCGAAGGGCAGGCCGGTCGCATCGGCAAGCCGCTCGGCGGTGTCGAGCTTGGCGGAGCCGGTGACGGCGTAACCGTCGGCACGCACCAACCCGTCGGCGAGCATCCGCGCGGCAGTCTTGTCGCCGGCGAGCAACACATAGTCGAACCGGGCGACCTCCTTGACGAAGCCGCGCGCGCGATCGCCAGCGCCGTGCGGGATGTAGATCAGCGCCGGCCGCCGCACCCCGAAGCGGCGGATGCTCGCCACCGTGTCCTCAACCGCGACGATCGCGTCATAGCCGTCGAGCGCGGCGGCATTGTCGCGCATCACCAGATCCTTGAACATGCCGAGAATGCGGATGCGCTGCATCGCGCGGGTGAAGGCGCTGCGGCGTAGCGGCCGGATGTCCAGCGGTGGCGCGTCATAGGCGGCGCGGATTCGTTCGAGATGGTGCGGCGTGTCGGGATCGTTGTAATAGCTCACGACCTCCCAGCCGGGTCTCGCCGCGAGATCGAGCGCGATCGCCGCACCATGGTAGCACTGGTACGCTTCGGCGATATAGAGGAACGCGATCCGCATGCCCGCCCCTTAGTGCGGGAAACGTCCAGACGGAAAGCCGATGAAGGGTACATGAGTCAGTCGAGTTCGTTTCGTCGGGCGTTGCAGAACGTGGGTTGGCTGCTGACCGGCAAGGGCGTCGGCGCGGTGCTGAGCCTCGTCTACCTGGGATTGGCGACGCGCAGCCTGGGGCTGGAGCGGTTCGGCCAGTTCACCCTGATCCTCAGCGCCGGCCAGGCGGTGGCGGGATTCGTCACCTTCCAATCCTGGCAGATCGTGGTCCGCTACGGGGTGGCGCTGCTCGGCGAGGGGCAGCAGGCGGCGCTCGGCCGGCTTACCCGGTTCTGCGCGTTGCTCGATCTCGGCGCCGCGCTGGTCGGCTGTGTGATTGCCGCCGCCGTGATCGCCCTGATCGGCCCCCATCTCGGCTGGTCGGGCGAGTTGCGCGAGGAGGCGATGCTGTTCTGCTGGGTGTTGCTGCTGTCGAGCCGTTCCACCCCGGTCGGCATCCTCAGGCTGCACGACCGGTTCTCGATCGGCGCGGCGGCGGATGCGGTGACGCCGATCGCGCGTTTTGCCGGTGCGATCGTCGCGGTGCTGTCCGGCGCCACCGTCAGCGGCTTCCTGATGGCCTGGGCGATCGCCGAGATCGTCACGGCGCTGGTCTATTGGACGGCAGCGATCCTGACCGATCGCAGCGTCATCGGGCCGCTGCGCGGCGCTGTCGGGGTACCGCGCGAGCATGCCGGCTTCTGGCATTTCGCCTGGACGGTGAACGTCAACTCGACGCTCGATGCCGGCAGCAAGCAGCTGCTGATCGTGCTGGTCGGCGTGATCGCGGGGCAGGCGGCGGCCGGTGCCTATCGGCTTGCCTTCCAGCTCAGCCAGGCGCTGGCGCGGCTCGGCGACATGTTCTCGCGCGCGATCTTCCCCGAGTTCACCCGCGCGCACGAAAGCGGCTCGGCCGATCGGCTGCAGAAGCTGTTCCGCCAGGCGACCCGCTTCACGGTGACCACCGGGGCGGCGATCTGCGTGCTGGCGCCGATCCTCGGCCATCCGATCCTCAAGCTGGTCGGCGGCAGCGCGTTCAAGGGCGCCTATCCTATCCTGGTGCTGCTCAGCCTCGCCACCGCGCTCGACGTGATGAGCGTCGGCTTCGAGCCGATGCTGCTCGGCACCGGCCGCTCGCGCGAGATCTTCCGCATCCGCCTGACCGCGGTGATCGCGCTGTTCGCGATCGCGATCGTGGCAATGGTGCAGTTCGGCGCGATCGGTGCGGCGGTTGCGACGCTGGTCTCGTCGATGCTGGCGCTCGGCGGGCTGGTCGCCTCGGCCCGGCGCGCGGTGCGCGGGCCGCTGCCGGCGGCGCCGATCTGATCGACGGGGCGCTATGGAAGTTTGCCTGCGGCTTTGTTAGCCCGTCGCGGTCTGTCTCAGGAGATGCCGTGAATACGCACCGTTCGTCGTTCGGCCTTGTCGGCGTCTCTCTCCTCGGCCTGCTCGCCGCCGCCGTTCCGGCGGGCGCTGCCCCGGTGGCCAGCCGCTACGCCCCGCGCGAGACCTTTGCGCCCTTCGTCATGGAGCAGCCGTCAGGCGCGGTGCGCGCCGCCAACGGGCTGCCGGGGCCGGCCTATTGGCAGAACCGCGCCGATTACCGGATCCGCGCGACGCTCGATCCGACGCGCAAGACGATCACCGGCAGCGTCGAGGTCGATTATGCCAACAACAGCCCCGAGGCGCTCGACGTGCTCTGGCTGCAACTCGAGCAGAACCTCTACCGGCCCGGTTCGCGTGGCGGTTTCGCCGAGGGCGGCGTGGCCGGCGGCTACACCGAGGGCATGACGCTCGACGCGGTCGAGCTGCAGGTCGGCGGCCGCTGGCAGACGGTGACGCCGCTGGTCGTCGATACCCGCGCGCAGCTGCGCCTCGCCGCCCCGCTCGCTGCCGGCGCCAAGCTGACCCTGCGGCTGCGCTATCATTATGTGGTGCCGTCCGACGCATTCGGCGGGCGCACCGGCTGGCTGACCGCGAAGAGCGGGCAGGCGATCTTCAGCATCGCGCAATGGTATCCGCGCATCACCGTCTATGACGATCTGCGCGGCTGGGATCCGCTGCCGTATCTCGCGCAGGAATTCTACCTTGATTATGGCAATTACGACTATTGGCTGACCGTGCCGGCCGACATGCTGGTGGCCGGATCGGGCGAGCTGCAGAACCCCGACGAGGTGCTCACCGCGCACGAGCGCGCGCAGCTCGCCAGGGCGAAGGCGAGCGATGCGACGGTGATGATCCGCGCGCCGGGTGAGGTGGCAGCCCCGCCGCGGCAGGGCGGATCGCGCACCTGGCATTACCGGATGGACAACACCCGCGACGTCGCGTTCAGCGCGTCGGCGGCGTTCGCCTGGGATGCGGCGCGGATCAACCTGCCGGGCGGCGGCAGCTCGCTCGCCATGTCCTTCTACCCCGCCGAAAGCGCGGGCGAGGCCAGATGGGGCCGCTCGACCGAATACCTCAAGGATTCGGTCGAGCGCTTCTCGGCGCGCTGGTTCCGCTATCCCTGGCCCGCCGCCGTCAACGTCGCCGGGCCGGCGTCCGGCATGGAATATCCCGGCATCGTGTTCGACGGGATCGATGACGCCGGCAAGCAACTGTTCTGGATCACCGCGCACGAGATCGGGCACAGCTGGTTTCCGATGATCGTCGGCTTCGACGAGCGCCGCCACGCGTGGATGGACGAGGGCTTCAACACCTTCATCGACACCTTCCAGTCGGATGACTTCAACCGCGGCGAATATGCGCCCAAGCGCGACAGCGAATATGCGCCGGGCGGCGGCAATCCGGTGGACGAGATCCTGCCGGTGCTCGCCGACCCGACCGCGCCGCCGATCCTGTCGCGCGCCGATACGGTGGTGGAGCAGTGGCGCCACCCGGTGACTTATTTCAAGTCGGCGCTCGGCCTGCGGCTGCTGCGTGACGAGATCCTTGGCCCCGAGCGGTTCGACCCCGCCTTCCGCCGCTTCATCGCCGCCTGGGCGTTCAAGCATCCCAAACCGGCCGACTTCTTCCGGGCGATGGAGAGCGACAGCGGCGAAGACCTGTCGTGGTGGTGGAACGGCTGGTACGCCAACAACTGGCAGATGGACCTGGCGGTCGGCGGCATCGCGCCATTCCCCGCCAAGGCTGGCGTGCCGGGTTCGCTGGTGACGGTCGAGGCGCGCGACAAACTGGTGATGCCGGTGACGCTGCGCGTCACCTTCCGCGGCGGCGCTACCCAGGACATCAGGCTGCCGGCGGAGACCTGGATCCGGCAGGCGGCGACGCAGATCGCGGTGCCGGGCGCGACGCCGGTGATCCGCGCCGAGCTCGATCCCGAGCATCACCTGCCCGACAAGGATCGCACCAACAACGTCGCCATCGCCCGCTGACGGTTACGCGGGCGAATCGAATTGACGTCGGGCATCGGCCATGGGACCTTCCCGTCCTCGATGGTAGGGAGGGCAGGCCCGTGATCGTTCTAGCATTGGTCGTCGGCATTATCGCGGGGCTTCGCGCGGCGATGGCGTTGGTCGCCGTATCCTGGGCGGCCGCGCTTGGCCGGCTCGATCTCGATGGCAGTTGGCTCGCGTTCCTCGGCTGGCGCTACACGCCATGGATCATCTCGCTGCTCGCCATCGGTGAGCTGATCACCGATCAACTACCCTCCACCCCCAGCCGCAAGGTGCCCGCGCAGTTCGGCGCGCGGCTGGTTGCGGGCGGCGTCGCCGGTGGTGCGATCGGCATCGGGCTCGGTGCGCTGGCGACCGGCGTGGTGCTGGGCGTGGTCGGTGCGGTGATCGGCACCTATGGCGGCGCGGCACTGCGGGCGCGTTTGGCCGCTGCCTTTGGCCGCGACCTGCCGGCGGCGCTGATCGAGGACGTGATCGCCATTGTCGCCGTCGTGCTGGTGATCGGCCACCTGTGACAGAGCAGGTCGACGCGATCATCGTCGGCGCCGGTCAGGCGGGGCCACCGCTGGCGGGGCGGCTGACCGCAGCGGGGATGAGCGTGGTGCTGATCGAGCGCCACCTGGTCGGCGGCACCTGCGTCAACACCGGCTGCATGCCGACCAAGACGATGGTCGCGAGCGCCTATGCCGCGCATCTCGCCCGCCGCGGCGGCGAGTATGGCGTCAATGCCGGGGCGATCAGCATCGACATGGCGACCGTCGCCGCGCGCGCTCACCAGGTGACGATGAACGCCCGCACCGGCAACGAGCGCTGGTTCGAAGGCATGACCGGGCTCACCTTCGTGCGCGGCCATGCGCGCTTCACCGCGCCGCAGGTGATCGAGGTGGAGGGGAGGTCGTTCACCGCACCGCGCATCTTCCTCAACGTCGGTGGGCGCGCCAGCGTGCCGGCGATGCCCGGCCTCGGCGAGGTCCCGCATCTCGACAATACCGACATGGTCGCGCTCGACGTCGTCCCCGATCATCTGGTGGTGGTCGGCGGCAGCTATATCGGGCTGGAGTTCGCCCAGATGTTCCGCCGCTTCGGCGCTGCGGTGACGGTGGTGGAACGCGGCGAGCGGCTGATCGGGCATGAGGATGCCGACATTGCCGAAGCGGTGCGGGAAATCCTCGAAGACGAGGGCATCGCGGTACGCACCGGCGCCGAGTGCATCGCCTTCGCCCGACATGCCGAGGGGGTTGCGGTGTCGGTCAACTGCACCGCGGGCGAGCCGACGGTGGTCGGCAGCCACGTGCTGCTCGCGGTCGGCCGGCGACCGAATACCGACGATCTCGGGCTCGACGTCGCCGGCGTCGCCACCGATGCGCACGGTTACATCACCGTGGACGATCGACTGCAGACCAATGTGCCGGGGATCTGGGCGCTCGGCGATTGCAACGGCCGCGGCGCCTTCACCCACACCGCCTACAACGACTTCGAGATCGTCGCCGCCAATCTGCTCGACGGCGAGCAGCGCGGGCTTGACCAACGCATTCCCGGTTATGCGCTCTACATCGACCCGCCGCTCGGCCGCGTCGGCATGAGCGAGGCGCAGGCGGCGGCCTCGGGACGACCGTTGCTGGTCTCGACCCGGCCGATGACTCGGGTCGGTCGCGCGGTGGAGAAGGGGGAGACCAAGGGCTTCATCAAGATCGTTGCCGACGCCGAGACGCAGCGCATCCTCGGCGCGGCGATCCTCGGCACCGGCGGCGACGAGGCGATCCACGGCATCCTCGACATGATGAACGCCGATCAGCCGGTGTCCGTGCTGCGCTGGGCGGTGCCGATCCACCCCACCGTGTCGGAACTCATCCCCACCGTGCTGCTCGGGCTGGCGCCGCGCGACGCCGCTGCCGGCGGTTGAGACATTGCGTCGCGCGAGGGCTGGACTAGCGCCTGCGGCTGTCGCATGGGGCGGCCAGTGCCGGTTTAGCTCAGCTGGTAGAGCAGCGGTTTTGTAAACCGAAGGTCGCGGGTTCGATTCCTGCAACCGGCACCATCAAATCTGCAGCGACCGGCTACACTGGATCGAAGTCGCGCATCGACCACCGCGGAATGTTAGCGATCAAGCTAACATCCCTGGCTGCTCTTACCCGACACCGTGCCGCAATCCTCGACATAGATTGTCCCGAGAGACGAGAAGTCGCCGATCGCTATTGTCTCCGCAGCCCGCGAATAGCGGCCACGCTGTCTCGTCGGGCGCGCGCCACCGCCAGCTCGGCATCCGATTGGATCGGAGCGATCGCCCGCGGCTCGTCTGCTTCGGTCCGAGCCGCTGCCGGCGTCCATCCTCTGTCGTCCGCGGTGCCTGACGACGACGCCTGTCCAGCGGTGTCGGCTGGCGCGTCTGCGGTGGCGAGGTTGGCAGCACTGGTCGGCGCCGGGGTAGGCGCCGTGTCACCTGCGGTGGTCGACGCAAAGCTCGGCTCATCTTCGTGTCGTCGCAGCGATCCAGCCGGCCGGCGTCGATGGTTGACGTTCGTGGGCGGAGCCGACGCAACGACGACCGTATCCGCCGCCTTTGTTGTCGCTGTGGGCACCAACTCTGACGACGAACCTGCCTTTGTCGTCGGACCGGCTTCATCATTCGAGGCATAGTTCAGCAGCACGAGCCCCGCGCCAGCGAGCAGCGCAAATGACAGCGCCGTTACGATGGTGGCTGATGCCCGGCGCGACACCCCAAGCGACGTCAGCGCTCGTCGGGCCGATGGCGTGGCGCCCGCGGGAGCCTGCGCATTCGACAGCTTGAGGATCGTGGCCAGATCCGTGTCCAAACGCTCGTCGCCGAAGGCGCTGACGATGGCTTTCATGCGCTCGCGCCATCATGACGATCTGCCTGCGCAGAGGCTGGCGCCAAACGCATCCGCGTTGACAATTCGAGGGTGTCTTCACCGTCCGAAGCTGGATCTTCGGCCGTATTCAATGTCCAGCGCTGACTGCCTTCAATCGCAAGCGCCGTCAGACGGCCAGAGCGATAGGCGCCCGTATCGATCCCGATGCGGTTGGTGCGGAACACCGGCGCTTCGGAAATGGAGTGGCCGTGAACGATCACCGGACCATGCGACGCGTCGGATTCGAGGAAGTCGTCTTTGATCCACAACAGATCATCAGGATGCTGCCGCCTCAGCGAAATCCCTGGTCTGATGCCTGCGTGAACGAACAGGTAATCGCCATGGCGATACTGCAGGGGCAGCTTCTCGAGCCATGCCACGGGCTCCGTCCCTACGGTAGCTGCGGCACTGGCGAGGTTGTCCATCGTGGCAGGTCCTTCGGCTATCAAGGGATCTACGCCCCAACTGATCAGAGTTTCCCGGCCGCCGAACGTCAGCCAGTGTCGGTACACCGTCAGGTCGCCCTTCAAGGCCTTCACCATCATCTCCTCATGGTTGCCCTTCAACACCATGAAACGGTCGGTGGATGCGGTCAGGTTCATGCATCCTTTAACCATTCGGGCCGAGTCCGGACCCCGATCGACGATGTCGCCCAGCAGCAGCACCTGTGTCGGCATTGGTGACCGATCTGCTTGATCACGTTCGATGATGTGCATCAGCTGGCGAAACAGATCGTACCGGCCGTGGACGTCGCCGATGGCGTAGATGCGCTGAATGGCCTCGGCGGCCTGTTTCCTGCGCCTCAGCATCGATGATGCGTTCCCCGCGGTCGAAGTGCCGCATCAGAGGGCATTGCGATGTCCGAGGCTGGCAGAGAGGGCCAGACCCGCAGAAGCGGCCGCGGCGCCCCGAGACAGGCCGGCAGTCGCGAATCCGGTGAGCCTGAGCGGTGATCCCGGGATCCTGGTAGAAGCCCCGGCAAAGAGTTCGTGCGCGTCGTCCACCAGTCGGGTTGCAGCCCGGGAGTAATGATAAGACGCCAGCAGAAAGCTGTCGGAACTCAGCGCGTATGAGGCGCCGGCCGATGCTGCCGGACCATCCCTCAGGTCGTAGACAGCTGTATCGCCGAGGAACCTGTAGCTGAACGACGCGAAAGGCGTGATCTTGCCAATCGGCAGCGATACATCGGTGCCGACGGCATAGTCGTTCTTGCCGCTGGACAAGCCGCTGTGATCGCTTGCCGTGTTGATTTTGGCGCGTCCCGACAGCTCGATCTCGATCGGTGAGGAGTCTGGCGCAATCGTGTAGGATGCGCCCAGGGTAAGATCCCCAAAACCCTTGACGGTTCTTCTTGCGGGCGAGGTGTTCGGCGCCACCAGGATGGGGGTCGCATCAATCCCGGTGAAGATCGTTGAACGGCTTTCGATCCGCATCCATGGCAGAGATGCGGTGAGCGCCACATCTCCCAAACGGACGCGAGCGCCAAGTGCCGAGCTCCAGATCGTGGTGTTCGACCCCGTGCCGAACTTGCCCCCTGCATAGATGGTCCCCAGCGATACGTCCGCTGTCGTGTCGCTCCGACTGAGGCGTTCCATGGCTTGGGGAACGCTGCTTGGTGAAACCGTTGATGTCGCGCTGGAGGGAGAGACCGGCGTGGCTATGGTGTAGCCGACGTTTTCCCTCAGGGAGGCGCCGTCGTTCGCGACCTCCGCCGCGGCGGAGCCGATCGACAACGCTGCAATGGCGACACTGCCGAGGCCGGTAAGAACGGTCGTCATCCATCTCTCCCTTGCGACGTGCTTACCACGTTTGCTCTTATCAGCGTCCAGGCGCGTGACGGGTTCCCGATCCTGTTTAGATCGCGGCCTAATCTTGGTCTGCGCCGAGACCGTTATTGGGCGGCCAGGTGCATCCTGTCGCGCGGCCGTGCTGGCAGTGTCGTCGCATTGCCCTGCCGCGCCAACGGCAGGGGGACCACAGTAGCGGCTATCAGCCCTCAGGCATTCCGCATCATCACTTGCTTGCTGTACTGCCCGGGACGCGGCGGCGATGACTTCGGCCGCCGTTCAAGCCTGTGGACGCCGGCCGCAGGTCGGAGGCAGGTACGCGGCAGGCGAGCGGCGACCCGCCCGCCGCGACCATCAACCGCAACCTCAGCTCGCCTTGGTGAGCACGGGCGTCTGCTGGTGCTGGATCACGCGCCATACTTCATGCTCGAGACGACGGATCACGGAGGTGCAATGGGCCTCGTAGGCCTCGCCGCCGCGCCGGGCATCGACCTTGTAGGCGATGGCGATGAGGCCTTCCTGCGGTCGCGACACCTGCCGCTCGGTCAACTCGGCGCTGTCCCACACCGGGGTGTCGGCGACGGCGCTGATCGCCGCCTCTCCGGTGAACACGAACGGCGGTCTGGGCAACACCATCACCACCTCCTGATCGACCTTCTCGCGGTAGTTCTCCGCGCCCTCGGTCCACAGGCTCTGCTCGAAGCTCCACACGCGGCTATCGTCCATCGTCTCTCTCCTGGTCGTTGCGAGCCAAGCGGATGCGGCGAACAGATGTTCCGCGCCTGCCGATCATCAGCCCGCCACGGCTAATTGATCGGCCGCTTCATCCCTGCCGCTCGGCCCGCAACTGCGACCAATAGGCCAGGCGTTCGGAGAGGCGCTTCTCGAAGCCGCGCTCGGTGGGTTCGTAGAAGGTCTGCGGGGGCAGCTCGTCGGGCCAGTAGTTGGCGCCCGAGAAGCCGTCCTCGGCGTCGTGATCGTAGGCGTAGCCGGCGCCATAGCCGATCTGCTTCATCAGCTTGGTCGGCGCGTTGAGGATGTTCTGGGGCGGCATCAGCGAGCCCGTCTCTTTGGCGCTGCGCCAGGCGGCCTTTTGGGCCTTGTAAGCGGCGTTCGATTTGGGCGCGGTGGCGAGATAGAGGCAGGCCTGCGCGATCGCGAGTTCGCCCTCGGGCGAGCCGAGGAAGTCATAGGTGTCCTTGGCGGCGATGCACTGGACCAGCGCCTGGGGATCGGCGAGGCCGATGTCTTCGACCGCGGCGCGGGTGAGGCGGCGGAGCAGGAACAGCGGCTCCTCGCCGGCGGTGAGCATGCGGGCGAGATAGTAGAGCGCCGCCTGCGGGTCCGAGCCGCGGATCGATTTGTGGAGCGCCGAGATGAGGTTGTAATGGCCCTCGCGGTCCTTGTCGTAGACGGCGACGCGGCGCTGGAGGAAGCTCGACAGGCCGGCGGGATCGAGCGGCGCATCGAGCGCGACCGAGAACAGCGTCTCGGCCTGGTTGAGCAGGAAGCGACCGTCGCCATCGGCGCTGGCGATGATCGCGTCGCGCGCCGCCGGGGTGAGCGGCAGCGGCCGGCCCTCGACGGCCTCGGCGCGGTCGAGCAGCTGGCCGAGCGCGGCGGCATCGAGGCGGTGGAGGATCAGCACCTGGGCGCGGCTGAGCACGGCGGCATTGAGCTCGAACGACGGGTTCTCGGTGGTGGCGCCGACCAGCGTCACCGTGCCGTCCTCGACATAAGGCAGGAAGCCGTCCTGCTGGGCGCGGTTGAAGCGGTGGATCTCGTCCACGAAAAGAAGGGTGCGCTTGCCGATGCGGGCATGGTCGCGCGCCTCGGCAAAGGCCTTCTTGAGATCGGCGACGCCGGAGAACACCGCCGAGATGGCGACGAAGCGCAGGTCGACCGCGGCGGCGAGGAGGCGGGCGATGGTGGTCTTGCCAGTGCCGGGCGGGCCCCACAGGATCATCGACGACAGGCGGCCGGCGGCGACCATCCGGCCGATCGCGCCCTCGGGGCCGGTGAGATGCTCCTGGCCGACGACGTCGGCGAGCAGCCGCGGGCGCAGACGATCGGCGAGGGGCGCGTTGGCGCCGGGCGCCTCGTCGGGAGGAGGGGGATCGAAGCCCGCGAACAGGTCGGCCATGCCCGCCAAGGTAGGGTGCGCCGCCCTCCGCGTCATCCGTAACTTCGCTATCATCACGCATATCGCTCGCGGTCGAGATCGAAGATATATCTTGAACGCTCTTGCGCAACTACAAGAAAGATATATCTTAGCGCTATCGTGATACACAGGAGATAGACGATCATGCGATTCGGTATGGGACATGAAGGATGGGGCCGCGGCGAGCGCGGGCAGCATCGCCACGGCGGCCATCATGGCGGCCACCACGGACCTCGCGGCTGCGGCCCGCGCGGCGGCGGGGGCCGCGATGGCGAGGAATATATGGCGTGGAAGGGCGGCGCCGGCCCGCGTGGCCGCGGCCCGCGGATGTTCGACGGCGGCGAGTTGCGGCTGGTGCTGCTCAAGCTGATCGCCGACGAGACACGGCACGGCTATGAGCTGATCCGCGCGATCGAGGCGCTGACCGGCGGCGCCTATGCGCCGAGCCCGGGGGTGGTCTACCCGACCTTGTCGATGCTCGACGAGATGGGGCTGACCGCGCAGCAGCAGTCGGACGACGCCAAGAAGCGGTTCGCGATCACCGACGAGGGCCGCGCGCATCTCGAGCAGAATGCCGAGCTGGTCGAGGCGCTGTTCGCCCGGCTGGCGGCGGTGGGCGAGCATCGCGAGCGCACCAACGGCGCGCCGCTGCGCCGCGCGATGGGCAACCTCCGGATGGCGGTGCAGAACCGGCTCGAGCAGGGTAACATCACCGAAGATACGCTGCACGACGTGGCGGCGCTGATCGACGAAGTCGCGCAGAAGATCGAGAGGCTGAAATGAGCATTTCCGTTGCCCGGGTGCCGACCCATTCGGCGAGCCGCTACCTCCAGCAACTCGCCAAGCACTGGAGCCACAAGATGACGGTGGTGTTCACGGCCGAGGAAGGGACGATCGACTTCCCCAACGGCGCGCGTCTGGCGATGCAGGCGGATAGCGAATCGCTCGACGTGGTGCTCACCGTGCCGGAGGCGGAGGATAGCGAGCGGATGCGCGAGGTGGTGGCGAGCCACCTCGACCGGTTCGCGTTTCGCGAGGCGCCGCTGACGTTCGACTGGCGCGAGGGGTAGGTTGTCGCTCGGTCCTGCGGGGCCGGCGGTGGGCGTGCCTCGGGAAGATGCAGCTGTCGCCGGCATGACGGCTGAGCGATGACCGATGCCGGGCAAGCCGGTGGTGGCTCAGGCGGCCTTGGCGTGGTCGCCCAGCATCGCGAGATAGGTGTCGAGCACCGCCTGGTTGGCGGTGTCCCACAGATAACCGGCGGCGTCGGCATGGCCGGCGGCACCCATGCTGGCTTTGAGCTGCGGATCGGCGACGATGCGGGCGATCGCATCGGCATAGCCGGCGATATCGGTGGGTTCGACCAGATAGCCGGTGACGCCGTCCTCGATCAGATCGACCGCGCCGGTCGCGCGCGCCGCAACCACGGGGACACCGGCGGCCATCGCCTCGGTGGTGACGTTGCCGAAGGTCTCGGTGACCGACGGATTGAAGAACACGTCCATCGAGGCGACGGCGCGGCCGAGGTCGTCACCCGACTGGAAGCCGGCGAAGATCGCCTCGGGCGCCTGCGCGGCGAACCAGTCCTGCGCCGGGCCCTTCCCGACCACCAGCACCTTGTGCGCGACGCCGCGGCGTCGCAGCTGGTCAATGACGCGGGCGAACACGTCCAGGCCCTTTTCCTTCACCAAGCGGCCAAGAAAGCCGACCGCGACCTCGCCGTCGGCGATGCCGAGGCTGCGGCGCCATTCCAGGCTGCGCCGCGCCGGCTTGAAGCGATCGTGGTTGATCCCGCGCGACCAGATGCCGATCGGGGTGATGACGCCCCAGGCGCGCAGCAGCGTCGCAATCGAGGGGCTGGGGACGAGGACGCGATCGACGCGATTGTAGAAGCGGGTCAGCATCCACTGGAGCGCGGGCTCGACGAAGCCGATGCCGTAATAGCGCGGATAGGTTTCGAACCGGGTGTGCAGCGAGGCGACCGAGGGCACGCCGTGGCGGCGCGCCCAGGTGACCGCGCCATGGTTGAGCAGGTCCGGCGCCGAGACGTGGACGATCGTCGGCGCGAACCGCTCGAGATCGTCGCGCACCGCACGCGGCAGATAGCGGCCGAGCCGATATTCGGTGCGGCCGCCCGGCATCGGCACCGCAGGCACCGAGACGAGATCGCCGACCGGCGGGAAGGCGGGGGGATCGATCGTCGGCGAATAGACGCGCACGGCGACGCCGGCGGCGAGGAGATGCGCCACCAGCAGGTTCAGCGCCTGGTTGGCGCCATCCCGCGTGTAATTGTAATTGCCGCTGAACAGGGCGAGGCGGATGTCCTTCGGATTCATGTCGAGCGGCGCCATAGCGGGGCAAGGGCGGCAGGGCCATCATTGCGAACCGCTTGCGGCGGCGATTGGCAATGCGCCGCGATCAGTGCGCGGCGACGCGCCGGGCCGCCTGGCCGGGTGGCAGAGAGCCCATCGGCAGATAACGGGCGGCGCTGCCGAGCAGGCGGACCAGCCGTTCCTCGCCGCGGCGGAGGCCGCGGCCATCCAGCTGGGGCAGAGCGTGGACCGGCGGCGGGATCATCTCCACCGCGGCACGGACGAGCAGGCGCTGGAGCCAGCGCAGCGGGGCGGGCAGGATCGGCGCCTGCGTCATGATGTCAAGGAAATCGGCGAGCACGGGCGTGCCGGTCAGCGTCGGCGCGGTGCGCGCGAGCAGCGCCTCCCATTCCGGCCAGGATCGCGGCGCCCCGGTGGCGCCGTAGAGAAGCGCGGCGGGTGCGGCCTCGGCAAAGGCGGTGGATCTCTCCGCCGGCGACAGCGGCTCGGCGAAGCGGCTGTACGCCTCGACAAAGCCGAAGCTCGCGGTCGCCTGAACCCAGTCGAGCAGGCGCGGATCGTTGGCGTGATAGGCCTGGCCGGCGGCATCGGTACCCGAGACCTTGCCGTGCATGCGCACCACCCGCGCGATCATCGCCTCGGCGGCGGTGCGCGGCCCATACACGGTGACCATCGCGGCAAAGCCGGTGCGGCGCAGGCGCATTCCCGGATCACGGCGGAAGCTGCTGTGATCCCAGACGCCTGCACAGACCGATGGCTCGGCGAGCTCGAGCAGCACCGCGGCGACGCCGCCGACGAACAGCGACACCGGGTTGCGGAACACCCGCCACGATATCGAATCGGCGCCGACCAAGGCGGGCTCGCCGGGCGGCTGGCTGAAATCCAACGCCAGCCCGGCGGGCGGGCGCATCAGCTCGGCCAGGGCGAGGCTCATCGCCGCGCCCCGACCCGAGACAGCATGGCCATCAGGCCGCGGCGCGCAGCCCGTGCTTGAGCTCGCGGGCGCGATCGTGGCCGCGCAGCACCGACTGATAGGCGTCGCGGATCACGCCCTGGGTGGCAGGCTCCATCTTGGCATCGTCGAGGGTGCGCTCGAACTCCTCCTTGAGGTAATCCTCGCCGCGCTCGACCTCGCTGGCGAGCGCGGTGTCGCCGCCGCCGAGCACGCGGCGCAGATCCTCGACGCGGCGATGGATGGTCGCGGCCGCGGAGCCGTAATCGGCCGGGGTGCCGCCGAGGCGGCGGCTTTCGTCCTGGAGCAGCGCCACGACCTGGCGTCGCTCCTGCGCCATGTCCGCGAAGAACGACGCGAACGCGCTGTCCTTGGCGTGTTCGGCCGAATGGTCATAACCCTTGATGCTGTCGATCGTGGTGACGATCAGGTCATCGAGCTTCGATACGGCGTGATTGTTCGACACGATGCTTCTCCTGGTGTGAAGATACCCGGGGACAACGTGGTGCGGCTCGGATCGTTGCTTACGAGAAAGACGGACGACACTTTGATGGTTACCGGATCGTCAACGATAAGTGCGCTTGATCTTGTCGATTCGGTGGCTTGGGTGCTCTTCTGCTTCGACCGCCCAGGCTAATCCGGCGGGGTTCCGGCCGCCGAGGAGACGGACTTTTTCCAGCTCTGTTCCCCTATCGTTCCGCTTCTGCTAGGGGGGCGGGATGGCGAAGATCCAGAAGCGTTATGTGTGCCAGGCCTGTGGGTCGGTGGCGTCGCGGTGGCAGGGGCAGTGCGCCGATTGTGCCGAGTGGAACACGCTGGTGGAAGAGGCCAATACCGCGGCGACGCCGTTCCACGCCAAGCATAACCTGCAATCGGGCGGGCGGGCGCTGCAGCTCGTCGGGCTTGATGCCGAGATCGCGCTGCCAGAGCGGATGACGACCGGGATCGCCGAGCTCGACCGCGCGCTCGGCGGCGGCTTCGTCGAAGGATCGGCGATCCTGATCGGCGGCGATCCGGGAATTGGCAAGTCGACGCTGCTACTCCAGGCGGCGGCAAAGATGGCGCTGGCGGGGATGAGCGTCGCCTATGTCTCGGGCGAGGAAGCGGCCGACCAGGTGCGGCTGCGCGCGCGGCGGCTGGGGCTCGGCCATGCGCCGGTGCAGCTCGCCTCGGCGACCTCGACGCGCGACATCCTCACCACCCTGGGGCTCGCCGCGCCGCCGGCGTTGCTGATCATCGATTCGATCCAGACCATGCACTCCGACCTGATCGAAGGCGCCCCCGGCACGGTGAGCCAGGTGCGCGCGTCGTCGCAGGAGTTCATCCGCTTCGCCAAGGAGCGCGGCACCGCGGTGGTGCTGGTCGGCCATGTCACCAAGGACGGCAGCATCGCCGGGCCGCGCGTGCTCGAGCATATGGTCGATACCGTGCTGAGCTTCGAGGGCGAGCGCAGCCACCAGTATCGCATCCTGCGCGCGATCAAGAACCGGTTCGGCGGTACCGACGAGATCGGCGTGTTCTCGATGCAGACCGAGGGACTGACCGAGGTCGCCAACCCGTCGGCGCTGTTCCTCACCCACCGCGACGAGGGCGTGACGGGAACCACGGTGTTCCCGGCGCTGGAAGGCACGCGGCCGGTGCTGGTCGAGATCCAGGCGCTGACCGTGCGGCTGGCGAGCGGGGCGACGCCGCGGCGCGCGGTGGTGGGCTGGGATTCGGGCCGGCTGGCGATGATCCTCGCGGTGCTCGAGGCACGCTGCGGGCTCTCCTTCTCGGCGTGCGAGGTCTATCTCAACGTCTCGGGCGGCTACAAGGTGCAGGACCCGGCGGCGGATCTCGCAGTGGCGGCGGCGCTGATCTCGGCTTTGTCGGAGCGGCCGATGCCGGTGGATTCGGTGGCGTTCGGCGAGGTCGCGCTGTCAGGCGAGGTGCGGCCGGTGGCGCATGGGCCGCTGCGCTTGAAGGAAGCGGGCAAGCTCGGCTTCGAGCGGGCAATGGTGCCGATCGGCATGGCCAAAGACGAAGGGCCGCTGCGGCTGTCGGGGTTCCGCTCGCTGGCGCAGTTCGTGGATCATATGCTCGGGCGGGGGTGAGGCTGGGGCTGGGGCTGGGGCGACGGCTTGGGCGGCGCTGGTGCTCCTGCTCCTCCATCGTCACCCAGCTTGCGCTGGGGCGACGGTAGGCGGCAGCGGGCAGTCCGGTCGGGGCACCCCTGTAACCCCACCCTAGCGATCCGGCGCGCGGGCCCCTATCAAGATCCCATGGGGCTTACCGCATTGGACATGATCGTGCTGATCGGCGTCGCGCTGGCGGCGTTGCTCGGGCTGAAGCGCGGCTTCGTCACCGAGGTGCTGTCGCTGTTCGCCTGGGTGGCGATCGTGGCGATGCTGAAGCTGTTCCACGTGCCGCTCGCGGCGATGCTGAGCCGCAGCATCGGCACCGTCTCGGGCGCGGCGGTGGCGGCGTTCGCGATCATCGCCGGCGTCACCTATCTCGGCGGCCGGCTGGTCGCGACCGCGATCGGCAACCGGACGCGGACCTCGGTGCTGGGTCCGGTCGATCGCGCGCTGGGCTTTGGGTTCGGTGCCTTGAAGGGCCTGATCCTCGCGAGCCTCGCGTTCCTGCTGACGACGCTGGTGATCGACACGGTCGGCGGTGGCCCGTCGCGGCGGCCGGCATGGATGACCAACTCGCGCACCTATCCCTTGCTCAACGCGACCAGCGCCAGCATCGCCGATTTCGTCGACCGCCGCCGCCGCGGGCTGCCAGTGTTCGGCAGCCGCACGCCATCCGCCGCCCACCCCGCCGCCGCCACCGCCGGCAACGAGAGCGACCCGTCATGACCGCGCCTTTGTACAATGCCGAGATCCTGCGGCTCGCCGCCTCGATCCCCCACCATGAGCGGCTGCCGGCGCCGATGGCAAGCGCCGAGCGGCGCTCGCCGATCTGCGGCAGCCGGGTGACGGTGGACGTCAGCGTCGACGCGGCGGGGCGGGTGAGCGACGTCGGGCTGCTGGTGCGCGCCTGTGCGCTCGGCCAGGCATCGTCGTCGCTGCTCGCCGCGCATGTGCTCGGGCGCACCCCCGAGGAGCTCGCCGCGGCGCGCGACGGGCTGACCGCCTGGCTGGCGCGCGAGGGCGCGGCGCCGGACTGGCCGGGGATGGACGTGTTCGCGCCGGCGCTCGATTATACCGCGCGCCACCCCTCGATCCGGCTCGCGTTCGAGGCCGCCGCCGAAGCCGCCGCGACCGCGCGGGCCACCGCCGACGGAGCGCCCGCGCATGCATGATGCCGCACCGGGATCGATGCTGCGCGACGGCATGGTGCTGCTCGGCGCCGGGCTGTTCTTCGTGCTGCTGTTCCGCCGGCTGGGGCTCGGCGCGACGCTGGGCTATCTGGTCGCAGGCGCGGTGGTCGGGCCGCATGTCCTCGGGCTGGTTGGCGATGCCGAGAGCAAGATGGGGATCGCCGAGCTCGGCATCACCCTGCTGCTGTTCCTCGTCGGGCTCGAGCTCAACCCGTCGCGATTGTGGCGGATGAAGCATGAGATCTTCGGGCTCGGGCTGATCCAGGTGACGCTGTGCGGGGTGGCGCTGACCGCGGTGGTGTGGCTGTTCGGGCGGTTCTCGCTGCCCGCGGCGCTCGCGCTGGGGCTGCCGCTGGCGCTGTCGTCGACCGCGCAGGTGCTGCCGATGCTGCAATCGGCGGGGCGGCTGCGCACGCCGTTTGGCGAGCGCGCCTTCTCGATCCTGCTGTTCCAGGACCTGTCGATCGTGCCGCTGATCACGATCGTCGCGGCGCTGAGCCGCAACCCGGCGGACGCCAACGCGCCGCCCGGCTGGCTGCTCGCGATCTACACGCTGGTGGCGGTTGGCGGGCTGATCCTCGCCGGGCGCTTCCTGCTGCGGCCGCTGTTCCGGCTGATCGGTAATCTCGGCGAGCGCGAGATGTTCGTGTTTGCCGGGCTGTTCACGGTGATCGCGAGCGCGGCGGTGATGGAGGCGCTGGGCCTGTCGACCGCGCTCGGCGCGTTCATCGCCGGCGTGATGCTCGCCGACAGCCCGTATCGCCACGAACTGGAGGCGGATGTCGAGCCGTTCCGCTCGATTCTGCTCGGGCTGTTCTTCCTCGCGGTCGGCATGCTGCTCGATCTCAACGCCATCGCCGAGCGGCCGGTGTTCGTGATCGCGATGGCATTGGCGCTGATCGCCACGAAGACGGCGGTGATCTCCGCGATCGGCATGGGCTTCAAGATGACCTGGCGCAGCGCGCTGGCGCTGGGGCTGCTGCTCAGCCAGGGCGGCGAGTTCGGCTTCGTGCTGTTCGCCCAGGCGCAGGCGGGCTATCTGGTCGCGCCCGAGGCGGTCAGCCTGTTCACCGCGATCATCACCGTGTCGATGGCGACCACGCCGTTCCTGATGGGCATCACCCGCCGCTTCCGCGAGGAGCCGGTGGCCAAGGACCAGCAGCGCGACGGGCCCAAGGCGGACGGCGCCAATGCGATCATCGTCGGCTACGGCCGGTTCGGCCAAACGGTTGGGCAGATGCTGAGCATGCAGGACATTCCGGTGACGCTGATCGACACCGATATCGAGATGATCGACATCGCCGGTGAGTTCGGCGCCAAGGTCTATTATGGCGACGGCACGCGGCTCGACCTGCTGCGTCAGGCCGGCGCCGCCGATGCCGAGATGATCTGCTTCTGCATGGATGGCGACCAGATCGAGCCCGACACGCTGGAAGGCGTGCACGAGGCCTTTCCCAAGGCGGCGATCTACGTGCGCGCATTCGACCGGCGGGCGCTGGTCAAGCTCAAGAAGGGGTCGGCCGATTATGTGGTGCGCGAGGTGCTCGAATCGGCGGTGAAGATGGCGCGGGTGGCGCTGCAGGGGCTCGGCGTCTCGACCGCCGACATCGACCGCGCCGAAAGCTCGTACCGCGCGCGCGACAAGGAGCGGCTGCGCATCCAGATCGAGGCGGGCGACATCCGTGCCGCGCGCTCGCTGGTCGCGGCGCAGCAGCCCTGGGGCAATGAGCCGCGATGATCGTCGCGATCCTGGCGGCGCTGTCCGGCGCGCTCGCGGTGGCGGCAGGGGCGTTCGGCGCGCATGGCGCCCACGGCGAGGCCGCCGAATGGCTCAAGACCGGCGGGCACTACCAGCTGATCCACGCGGTCGCGGCGCTGGTCGCGGTGCGGATGGAGGCGCGCGGGCCGGCGTGGCTGTTCGTGGTCGGTGGCGCGCTGTTCGCGGGCACGCTGTACCTAATGGCGATCGGTGCGCCGCGCTGGTTCGGCGCGATCACGCCGATCGGCGGCGCGCTGCTGATCGGCGGCTGGTTGTGGCTGGCATGGCGCCTGCGGGGGTAGGGGCCTCTCATTCGTCATGCTGAACTTGGTTCAGCATCCATGGCCGCACCGTTCCGCTTGGCCGAGAGGGCGGGCCATGAATCCTGAAACGAGTTCAGGATGACGAAGTTGATGGGTGGATTCGTGGAATTGCCGCGGCTGACGAACGGCCGTGCGATTGCACCGGGCGGCGGCAGCGACTATGCGGCCGGCATTCGCTTGGACCCGGTGAAATTCCGGGTGGCTATTCCGGCCGCCGATCCGCCGGACAACGCAATGCCCTGCACCTGACCCGCGCACCGCCTGGCGGCGCGCGCAGCGGCTCATGCGGACTTTCTCGATCATGACCTTCTCCTTCTCCCGCTACCGGAGCCAATGGTATGCCGGCCCCGCCGCCGCCCGCCGCGACGTGCTCGCCGGCATGGTCGGCACCTTTGCGCTGATCCCCGAGGTGATCGCCTTCTCGTTCGTCGCCGGGATCGATCCCGAAGTCGGCCTGTTCGCCTCGTTCGTGATCGGAATCGTGATCGCCTTCACCGGCGGGCGACCGGCGATGATCTCGGGCGCGGCAGGATCGGTGGCGCTGGTCGCCGCGGCGCTGGTCCATGCCCATGGCCTGCCGTATCTGCTCGCGGCGACCTTGCTTGCCGGGCTGTTCCAAGTCGGCTTCGGACTCGCCAAGCTGGACGTGCTGATGCGCTTCGTGTCGCGATCGGTGCGCACCGGTTTCGTCAACGCGCTGGCGATCCTGATCTTCTCGGCACAGGTGCCGCAGATGCTCGGCGTGAGCTGGCATACCTTTGCGATGATCGCGCTGGGGCTGGCGATCATCTATCTGGTGCCGCGCGTCACCAAGGCCATTCCCTCGCCGCTGATCTGCATCGTGGTGCTCACCGCGATCAGCATCTGGGTGCCGATGCCGCTGCGCACCGTCGCCGATCTCGGCCGGCTGCCGGCGTCGCTGCCGCACCTCGGCTGGCCGGGCGTGCCGCTGGACTGGGCGACGCTCGCGATCGTCGCGCCCTATGCGCTGGCGATGGCCGCGGTCGGCCTGCTCGAATCGATGATGACCGCGAGCGTGGTCGACGAGCTCACCGAGACTACCAGCCCCAAGGCAAAGGAATGCACCGGGCTCGGCCTCGCCAACATCGCCGCCGGCCTGTTTGGCGGGATCGCCGGCTGCGGGATGATCGGCCAGACGGTGGGCAACGTCCGCTATGGCGGGCGCGGGCGGCTGTCGACGCTGGTGGCGGGCGTGTTCCTGCTGGTGGTGATGGTGCCGCTGCGCCACTGGGTGGCGCAGGTGCCGGTGGCGGCATTGGTCGCGATCATGATCATGGTCTCGGCGAGCACCTTCTCATGGCGCTCGCTGCGCGACCTAGGTCGGCACCCCAAGGTATCGGGTGCGGTGATGCTGGCGACGGTGGCGGTGACGGTTGCGACGCACGACCTTGCCGCCGGCGTCGGCATCGGCGTGCTGCTGAGTGGGGTGTTCTTCGCGTTCAAGGTGACGCGGATGATGGACGTCGCAATCGGCTATGACGCGGCGAGCGATACCCGGGTCTACACGGTGAGCGGGCAGGTGTTCTTCGCCAGCGCCGCAATCTTCGCCGATCGCTTTGATCTGCGCGACAGCGCGCGCGCCGTCCGCATCGACCTGCGCGCCGCGCATTTGTGGGACATTACCGCGGTCGGCGCGCTCGAGGATGTGGTCGCGGCGATGCGCCGCCACGGCATCGTCGTCGAGGTGGTGGGGATGAACGAGGCGAGCGCGATCCTGGTCGACCGGCATGCGCCGCTGGTGACGGCGGGGTAGCCGCGCCGGCCGGCGGACAAGCCGGACGTAGTCATCGCTTGCAACCTGCCCCGTCTTCGTGGCGATAAAAACCGGCAATTGTTGCTGATCGAACGCAGTTCGCCACAATTCGTATATGTCGGACAAAATCGTGTTGCGACGCGGACACAATCATTTTAGCAGGAGCCGTTAGCCGCCAGACAACAATCGCGGCAATGAAGGGGAGAGGGTATGAAAGCGAAGGCACTTCTGTGCGCGTCCGTGGCGACCATGACCATGGCACTGGCGGGACTGACGCCGGCAACTGCACAGACGACGGATCAGGTGGCCACGAGCGCGAGCGATGTGCAGGCGACCGGGCAGGAGTTGCCCAAGCCGACCACCGCCTCCGACCAGAGTGCCGATCCAGCGACGCCCCAGCCTTCGACCCAGGAAAGCCCCACCGAAAGTAGCGGCGACATCATCGTCACCGGCCTTCGCCGCAGCCTCGAATCGGCGCAGACGATCAAGCGCACCTCCGACGGCATCGTCGACGCGATCGTTGCCGAGGATATCGGCAAGCTGCCCGACACCTTCGCCTCGTCGGCGCTGCAGCGTGTCGCCGGCGTCGCCGTGACCCGCGGTGGCGGCGAGTCGGCGGGTGTCACCGTGCGCGGCCTGCCCGATCTCACCACCACCTATAATGGCCGGCAGATCTTCACTGCCGAGGGGCGCTACGTCCAGATCCAGGATTTTCCCGCCGGTACGGTTGCCGCGCTGGAGGTGTACAAGTCGGGTCTTGCCAACCAGATCGAGGGCGGGATCGCCGGCGAGATCAACGTGCGCGGCCGTCGACCGTTCGATTTCAACGGCTTCGAGCTGTCCGGCTCGCTGAACGGCGTGCTCTCGCAGCAGTCCGAGAAGATCGTGCCCAACGGCAACCTGCTGATCAGCGATCGCTGGAACACCGGCATCGGCGAAATGGGGCTGCTGCTGAATGCGTCCTATGTCGGCATCAACTTCATGGATTCCTCGCGCGAACAGTCGGTGGTGATCGCCACAACCAATACGCCCAATGCAGACGGCACGGTGGGGAACAGCGCGCCCGGTGCCGCGGCGGGTCTCCGCTTCCCCGACGCGCAGGGCAATTTCCTCGGCTATGGCGCGCGCTATCGGCCGTCTGCCAATGCCGCCTTCCAGTGGAAGCCAACCTCCAACCTGGAGATCTACGCCGACGGCCTGTATCAGGGCTTCCGGTCGAAGGATTACAACCGCTGGATGTTCATCCCGAACTTCGGCGCAATCACGCTGACGGACGTGACCACCATCCCGGGCACCAACCAGATCGCCAGCGCGGTCGTGAGCGGCGCGGTGCGACCCGACGGCTATACCGGTTCGTTCAACGGCAAGACCGATACCTACCAGGGGGGCGTCGGCGCCAACTGGACCAAGGACCGGCTGCAGATCTCGGCCGATGTGGCCTATACCGACAGCACCTACACCGCCAATCTGGTCAACGTCGACTATGCCACGCGCGGCGTGCCGAGCCACTTCTCGAACTTCGACGTGTCGGCGGACAAGGATGGCGGCCCGTCGCAGACCTTCCTCAACTACAACATCGCCGATCCGGCCAATTTCGTCGCCCGTGGCCTATACCAGGAACTGACGGTGGTGAGCGGCAAGGACTGGCAGGCCCGCACCGACCTTTCCTACGACCTCGACCTCGGTTTCCTCAAGCGGCTGCAGCTCGGCGTACGCTATGACGATCGTGACGCCGCGCGCGATTTCGGCAGCATCTACAACAACGTCGCTATCCCCGGCGTCAACGGGGCGCCGAACGTCTTCTTCGAAGACCAGGCCATACCGCTGACCTCGCTTCCGGGGGCTGACGTGCGGACCACCCTGCCAGGCTTCACCTTCAACAATGCACAGCCGAACGTCGCCTATGCGGCGATGACCCGCGACAGCATCCGCGACAATCTGGCCGCGTTGCGCACCTTCTTCAAGGAGCCGGCAGGGACCGTCGCCTTCGATCCGCTGCAGCGCTTCCGGGCGAACGAAAAGTCCTACGCGGCTTATGCGCAGCTGAAATACGGCTTCGACCTCGGCGGCATCACCATCGACGGGCTGGCCGGCCTGCGCGCGGTGAAGACCAAGACTCGCGTCGATGCCACGTCGAACATCGACGGCGTGATCGCCCCGAGCACGGCCAAGAACGACTATACCGATTATCTGCCGAACGGCAGCGCGCGCATCGCGTTCACCGACAAGCTGCAGCTGCGGCTCGCCTATACCAAGACGCGGACCCGGCCGAACTTCATCGATCTGCGACCCAATCTGACATTGGGCACCCCGCCCACGTTCCCCGCAGGCAGCCCGTGCCTCGATCCGACGAGTTCGACCTACAACAGCCGCAATTGCGCGCGGGGCGGCTCGGAAGGCAATCCCGATCTGAAGCCGCTGACCTCGAACAACTACGACGTCAGCCTGGAATATTACTTCTCGCGCACGGGTTCGTTCACGGCGGCGGTATTCCGCCACGACGTCAAGGGCTTCCTGGCCACGGTCAACAACGTCTACCGTGATCCGACCTATGGACTGGTCGCGGTCGACCAGCCGGTCAATCTCGGTCGCACCCGTCTCCAGGGCGCGGAAGTGCAGTTTACGAGCTTCCTCGACATCAACGGGCTGCCCGAGTGGGCGAAGGGGTTCGGCGTCCAGGCCAACGGCACCTTCATCGATGCCAAGGGCGATCTCCAACCCAACTTCGGCGCCACCTACGACAACCAGCAGCAGCGCTTCCCCGGCGTGTCGAAATGGGCGTACAACGTAATCGCCCTGTACGAGAAGCCACGCTTCTCGGCGCGGCTCGCCTATAATTACCGCTCCGACTTCGTGTCCTATTATTCGCTGGAGACGTTCGACCCGATTGCGCATCCGACGATCGAAAAGGGTCGTGGGCAGCTCGACTTCTCGACGACGATGACCCCGCTGCCCAACATCACGCTGGCCTTCGACATCGTCAATCTGCTCGGCAACCCGATCCAGCGCGACCGCCAATATGACGACGGCAATTATCGCCGCCAGGTGCTGTATATCGAGCGGGCCTATTCGCTCGGCGTGCGCTTCCGGTTCTGACCGGGGCCATCACGGCTACCGTCGCGCCCGCCCGCTATCCCGGATTGCTGGGATGACGGGCGGCGTGGGCTGTGTTCAGCGCGGTTGCGCGTCGAGGAATTGCTCGACCACCGCGAGGTCGACATTCTTGTCGAGGTAGGTCTCGCCGATGCCACGGGCGAGGAGGAAGGGCAGGGTGCCCGCCGCCATCTTCTTGTCGTGGCGCATGTGCTCGACGAGGCGGGCGCCCGACGCGGCGATGCCGGCGGCGGCGAGCCCGTCGGGGAGGCCGACCTGGCGCCAATGGGCGGCGACGCGGCCGGCGTCCTGGCCGGTGCAGATGCCCTGGCTGGTGGAGAAGGCGAAGGCGAGCGCACAGCCGGCGGCGACGCCCTCGCCGTGGATCAGCGCTGACGAGAAACCGGCCTCGGCCTCGAGTGCATGGCCGAAGGTGTGGCCGAGGTTGAGCAACGCGCGGATGCCGTTGGTTTCATGCTCGTCGGCGGCGACGATCCGCGCCTTGGCGGCGACGGCATGCGCGATGGCATATTCGCGCGCGGGCAGGTCGCCGGCGAGGAGCTTGGCACCATTGGCCTCGCACCATTCGAAAAAACCAGGGTCGTCGATCAGACCGTATTTGACGACCTCGGCATAGCCGGCGCGCAGCTCGCGGGGCGGCAGCGTCTCCAGCACCAGCGGGTCGATCAGCACCAGCGCGGGCTGGTGGAAGGCGCCGATCAGATTCTTGCCGGCGCGGGTGTTGATCGCAGTCTTGCCGCCGACCGAGCTGTCGACCTGGGCGAGCAGCGTGGTGGGGATCTGGACGAAGCGACAGCCGCGCTTGAGGATTGCGCAGGCGAAGCCGACGAGGTCGCCGATCACGCCGCCGCCGAGCGCGATCACATGGTCGCCGCGCTCGATGCCGAGCGCGAGCAGCGCGTCGCACAGCGCCTCGAGCTGCGCCCAGCTCTTGGTCTTCTCGCCCGGCGGCAGCACGATCGCCTCGCTGGCAACCCCGGCGGCATCGAGCGACGCCTGGAGGGTGGCGAGATGGGGACGGACATGCTCGTCGGTGACGATCGCCATCCGCCGGCCGCGGGCGAGCGGGGCGAGATGCTCGGCGGCGCGGGCGAGCAGGCCCGCCTCGATATGTATCGGATAGCTGCGCGCGCCGAGCGACACGGTGATGGTGGTCATGCGGGGGGCGCCTTGGGTGTGATGGCCTTGAGGATGGCCTGCACGGTCGATTCGTGCGGGCCCTTGTTGCTGACGATGTGGATGTGCGCCTCGGCGTAGATCGGGTTGCGGACCGCGGCGAGCTCGGCGAGCACTTGGCGCGGGTTGCGGCCGCGCAGCAGCGGCCGGGTGTCGCGGCGGCCGACCCGCTCGGCGAGCACGTCGGGGTGGGCGTTGAGCCAGATCGCGGTGGCTTCGGCGAGGATCAGCGCGCGGGTCTCGTCGTTGATGAACGCGCCGCCGCCGGTGGCGATCACCTTGGGGCGGCCGTCGACCAGCCGGGCGATGACGCGGCGCTCGCCGTCGCGGAAATAGGGCTCGCCGAACCGCTCGAAGATCTCGGGGATGGTCATCCCCGCGGCTTCCTCGATGGCGTGGTCGGCATCGACGAACGGCAGGCGCAGCCGGCTGGCGAGGCGGCGGCCGACCGTGGACTTGCCGACGCCCATCAGCCCGACCAGCACGATCGGGCGTGCGGGTAGACCGTCGGGCCCGACCGGCCGGGGGTTGGCGCTTTGCAACATGGCTCAGCGCGCTATACAGCGGGCAACCGCCGGGCAACAGGCTCCGGCGGCGTCAGTTCACAAGGTTTGGTATGTCACGCTTCGCGATCTCGGTCATCGTCCTCGTCGTGGTGGTAGTGGGCGGGCTGTTCCTGCTGGCTGGCCGGGCCAGCGAGCGGCCGCAGACCCATGTCGAGAAGGCCGTGACGCTTGCGAATCTCAGCTAGCGCGCGCGCCGGCGTCGCGCTGCTGGCGCTGGTCGTCACCGGCGCCGTCGCCGGGCTGCCGGCCTTTGGCCAGGACAAGCCGCAGTCGATCCTGCCGCCGGGGTTTGGCGAGCCTGCCGCGCCGCCGGCGCCGACGCCGCGACCGACGGGCAACGCGCCGGCACCGGTGGCGACGCCAGGTGTGCCGCCGCTCGCGGCGGTGCAGCCGCTGCCGCTTCCCGCACCCAGTGTGACCCCGTCGCCGACGCCGACCCCGGCGACGATCGATCCCGCGGTGCTCGCGCAATATGAGATGCCGGTGTCGGCGCGGCGCTCGCTCGATCTGGTCGGACCGGCGGGACCCCGCGAGGGCGCGCTGGCGGCGGATGCGTTCGGCGATGCCGATGGGCGGTATCTCGAAGGGCTGATGCGGCGCACCGCGGCGCCGCTGCCGTCGCGCTGGCTGTCGATCCTGCTGCGGCGGACGCTGGCGGCGCAGGTACAGACGCCGACCAACCTCAACGGCGCCGACTTCGCCGCCGAGCGCGCCTGGCTGTTGCTGCGGATGGGCGAGGCGGTGGCGGCCCGCGCGGTGGTCCAGAGCGTCGACAACGCCCATTATACGGCCAAGCTCTACCAGGTGGCGATGAACACCGCGCTTGCGACCGGCGACCCGGCCGAGCTGTGCCCGCTCGCCGACGCGGCCCTCGCCACCACGCATGAGCGCGGCTGGACGATGGCGCAGGCGATCTGTGCCGGGCTGGTCGGCGAGCCGGCGCGCGCCAAGGCGCTGCTGACCGCGGCGCGGCGGCGCAACATCGCCACCGGGGTCGACCTGCAGCTGACCCAGAAGGTGGTCGGCGCCGGACCCAACGGCGGCCAGGCGGTGACGATCGAATGGGCCGGCGTGGACCGGCTGAGCGCGTGGCGGTTCGGCCTCGCCACCGCGACCGGCGTGGCGATCCCCGACGAACTGCTGGGATCGTCCGGCGCGCAGACGCGCTATTGGTATGCGCTGTCGCCGAGCATCCGGTTGGCCGATCGACTGGGATCGGCGGAAGCGGCGGCGGCGCAGGGCGTGCTGTCCTCGGCAGCGCTGGTCGATGCCTATGGCGCGGTTGATGCCGCGGACGACATGCCGAGCCAGGCCGCCGCAGCGGCGAACGACCTGCAGGCGGCCTATGCCGCGCCGACCTACGATGGGCGGGTGACGGCGATGCGGCAATTGTGGGGCGCGACCAGTGCCGATCCCGCTTATGCGCGGCTGGTGCTGACTGCGGGCGCCGCCGGGCGCCTGCCCGCTAGCACGGGCATCAACGATGCCGGCTGGTTGGTCGCATCGATGCTGTCGGCCGGGTTCGATCGCAGCGCGGCGCGGTGGTTGGACGCGGTGCCCGAAGGCAGCGACGCCTGGGCGATGATCCTGCTCGCCGATCCCGACCGTGACGCACGGCGCAGCTATCGCGACCTTTCCACCTATGCCGGCCACGGTGACGCCGCGTTCAAGCAGCGGCTGTTCTTTGCGGGGCTCGCCGGGCTCGGGCGATTGTCGCCCGAAGACGTCGAGCGGGCAGCGCAGGCGCTCGACGTGCGGGTCGGTGCCACCAACCGCTGGACCGAGGCGCTCGACCGCGCTGTCGCTGCCAACCAGCCGGGCACGGTGGTGCTGCTCGCCGCGATCGGCATGCAGACCTCGTCGTGGAAAGGCGTCGCGCCGGCAATGCTGTACCGGATCGTCAGCGCGCTGCGCGGCGTCGGGCTCGATGGCGAAGCGCGGATGATCGCCGCCGAGGCGATTGCGCGCGGCTGACGCGCCGAACCAACTATGCCGTTCGTGCTGAGCCTGTCGAAGCACATTGAGACTCATGCCCTTCGACAGGCTCAGAGCGAACGGAGGGGGGGCGGAAGAGTGATATGGCAAGGGAAGCGGGGGGCGGCGACATGGCGACGGATCGCGCGCTGATCGAACGGTTCCTCGAGATGCTGAGCGCCGAGGCCGGTGCGGCAGCGAACACCGTCGCCGCCTATCGCAGCGACCTCGCCTTGGCATCCGCCGCGATCGATGGTGGCCTCGCGACGGCGGATACCGCGGCGCTGCAGGCGCTGGCGGCGGACTGGATGCCGCTGGCGCGCTCGACGGTGGCGCGCAAATCGGCGGCGCTGCGCCGGTTCTTCGCCTTTCTCGCCGACGAGGGGCTGCGCGCCGATGATCCGGGCGCAGCGCTGCCGCGGCCGGGCACGGGCAGGTCGCTGCCCAAGGTGCTGAGCCATGCCGACGTCGACCGCCTGTTTGCCGTCATCGCCGAGCGCATCGGGGCGGCGCACCCCCTGGCCAACGACCTCAGGCTGTCGGCGCTGATCGAGCTGCTCTACGGATCCGGGCTGCGCGCCACCGAGCTGGTCAGCCTGCCGCGCAACGCGGTGGCGCCGGACCGGCCGTTCCTGATCCTCAAGGGCAAGGGCGGGCGCGAGCGGCTGGTGCCGATCTCCGACCGCGCCCGCGCCGCGGTGGCGGTGTGGCGCGATCACGTTGCCGCTGACCGCGCCTGGCTGTTCCCCTCAGGCAAGGGGCATCTGTCGCGGATCCGATTGTACCAGCTGGTCAAGGCGCTGGCGGCGGAGGCGGGCATCCCGCCCGACCGGGTCAGCCCGCACGTGCTGCGCCATGCCTTTGCCACCCATCTGCTCGAGGGCGGTGCCGACCTGCGTGCTTTGCAATCGATGCTCGGCCATGCCGATATCGCCACCACCGAGATCTATACCCATGTCGACGCCAGCCGGCTGGTGGAGCTGGTCAACACCCGCCACCCCCTCGCCGATGCGCCGCCTCGCCAAGCCTCCTCGTTGACGTAGCCGCGCGGCCCGCTTAACCGCCGCTCATGGTAAGTTTCCTCGACTTCGAGAAGCCGATCGCCGAGCTGCAGGGGCGGATTGATGAACTCCGCGACACCGCCGCCGAGGGCGAGGTGGATCTCGCCGCCGACATCGCCCGGCTTCAGGCAAAGTCCGACAAGCTGCTCAAGGACACGTTTGCCAAGCTGACGCCGTGGCAGAAGACGCAGGTCGCGCGCCACGCCGAGCGGCCGCACTTCAAGGAATATGCCGCCGGGCTGTTCGACGAGTTCGTGCCGCTGGCGGGCGATCGCGCCTTTGCCGACGACCAGGCGATCATGGGCGGCTTTGCCACCTTCCGCGGCCGCAAGGTGATGGCGATCGGCCATGAGAAGGGTGACGACACCGCAAGCCGGCTGCGGCACAATTTCGGCATGGGCAAGCCCGAGGGCTATCGCAAGGCGATCCGGCTGGTCGAACTCGCCGACCGCTTCGGGCTGCCGGTGGTGACGCTGATCGACACGATGGGGGCGTTCCCGGGCATCCAGGCCGAGGAGCGCGGCCAGGCCGAGGCGATCGCGCGCTCCACCGAGGCCTGCCTCAACGCCGGTGTGCCGGTGATCGCCGCGATCGTCGGCGAGGGCGGCTCGGGCGGCGCGGTGGCGTTCGCCGCGGGCAACCGCGTGCTGATGTTCGAGCATGCGATCTATTCGGTGATCAGCCCCGAGGGCTGCGCGTCGATCCTGTGGCGCACCGCCGACAAGGCCGCCGACGCCGCCGAAGCGATGCGCGTCACCGCGCAGGACCTCAAATCGTTCGGGGTGATCGATACCATCGTCACCGAGCCGCTCGGCGGGGCGCACCGCGCACCCAACGTGGCGATCGCGAGCCTGGGCGATGCGATCGAGGAGGCGCTGGCGGCGCTCGATGGCATGGACGCCAAGGCGCTGCGGCAGAGCCGGCGCGAGAAGTTCCTGGCAATGGGGCGGCTGTAGACGCGCCCACGGGTGGTCCGACTTGCTGGCTGATGGCCAGCGCCGGGTGGAGCGAGACGGCGGCCGATCTTAATGAAAAGGGCGGCGGAACCGTGGTTCCGCCGCCCTTCGCCTGTCTGGTAGAAGACAGTGCTTACGTGGCCGACATGTTGGTCGACACGTTGTTGAACGTGGTCTTGAGCTTGTTGCCCAGGCCCTGCATGGCGGCGATGGCGGCCACGGCGATCAGCGCAGCGATCAGGCCGTACTCGATCGCGGTCGCGCCCTTGGAGTTCTTGATGAACTTGCGAATGTTCTGCATTCCGGTCTCCATATTCAAAGCTTCAGTCACCCGGCTGGACCGGACGGACCGGAGCAGCCTGTGCTGGATACCGTGACGAGGTTGCCAAAGGTTTAAAGCGCCTGCGGATTTTACGGTCAGCTGGCCTGGTCGACCTTGGTGCTGACGTTGTTCCACATGCCGATCGTGGTGCTGGCGAGGTTCTTCAGCGCGACGATCATCGCGATCACGATCAGCGCGACGATCAGCCCATATTCAATTGCCGTGGCGCCGCGACTGTCGCGAAGAACGCGCGGCAGACGGGCGCGCAGTTGCTGGATGAGGCGGCGGCATGGCATGCGGGGTGATTACCGGAGGAGTGCTTAATGAATGGCTGACACGGCTGTCATGTTCTCGACCCTGCTGCCGGTGGTCGCCGCGGCGCTGATCGACGGCGAGGGCCGGGTGCTGCTCCAGCGTCGCCCCGACGGCAAGGAACTGGCCGGCCTGTGGGAGTTTCCCGGAGGCAAGATCGAGCCCGGCGAACGGCCCGAGGCGGCGCTGGTGCGCGAACTCGGCGAGGAGCTCGGCATTGTTGTCGATGTGGCTGACCTCACCCCGGCCGCCTTCGCCAGCGCCGATCTCGGGCGCCGGCACCTGCTGCTGCTGCTTTATGCCGTTTCCACGTGGCGGGGCGTGCCTCAGGCGCTGGAAGCGAGCGAGCTGTGCTGGGCGCTACCCGAGGATATGGCGGGTCTCGCGATGCCGCCGGCCGACCTGCCACTGGTCGAGGCGTTGATGCGACGGCAAATCGGGTGAACGTCCACTGAAGTCGCTCTAACTATGATCGTTAAACCAGGTAATGAAAGCAAATGTGCGTTACATTCCGTCGCGATCAATACACGGTTCGTCGCAGTCCTATAGTAAATAGTCAGTGAAGGGCATGCACTCGGCACTCACAAGAGGAGGCGCATCATGATTGCCAAATCCCTGTTGGCGCTAGCCGCTGCCGCGCTGGTGGCGGCACCAGTTGCGGCGGCACCGGCGAACCCGGCTGCCAGCCTGTCGGTCGCGAAATCGGCGCGGATCGGTACCCCGACGGCCAAGAAGAACAATCTTGCCGGTGGCGGCTTCATCATCGCGGCGATCGCAGTCGTGGCGGTGATCGCCGGCGTAATCATCATCGCCGACAGCGATGACGACGACGATTCGGACAGCAACTGAGCGTTTTCCTCGGCGAGCCACCACCCACGACCCAAGAGGCCGGCGGCTCGCCGTGGATTCGTGCTGTCCTGCGCGCCTGACAAGAGGGCGATGTCCTTGGTTGATCTAAGCGCTGCGCGCTTTGCGCCATTGCTGCGGCGATCCGACGGGCGCGGTGCTGGACTGCTTGCGCTTTCCGGCAAGGCCACATCTCGTGCCGCGCGACGGCCCTCGGCGGCAGCCCCGTGGGGAATTTACCCCGGCGGCCACGCGGGTGGTTGACCGGCCGGGAAAAACCTCCCATCAGCCGCCCTCCCACGCTCCTGAGGCCCGATGGCGGAGTGGTGACGCAGAGGACTGCAAATCCTTGCACCCGGGTTCGATTCCCGGTCGGGCCTCCACCTTCCAGCGCCGGGCGTGCCGTCAGCGGCGGTGCCGCAGCAGCGGCCGGAAGCGGATGCCGAGGCAGATCACCGTCGGCCAGAACATCGTGTTGACGATGTCCGACGAGGTGTCCTCCCAGCGCCACGAGCCGTAGTTGAGCCGGTCCATCAGCTCGTTCATCCCTTCGGCGAGCGCCACCACCGACAGCGGCACGAAGCTGCCGAGCGCACGGCGGCTGAGCACCCGTGCGATCATCAGCACCGCCATGCCGGCGTGGATGTGGAGCATCGTGTCGGGCAGGCCGGTGCCGTCGCCGATCCAATCGATGAAGCGGTGGTAATAAGCTGGGAGCATCGCCGCCCTCTACGGGCAAGACCGGCGGCGGGCCAGACGCAACGATTCTAGGCTTACCGGTCGCCGGCGCCTGAATGGCATTTTTGCTGGCGAGGACGCACCGGGCGCAGCATCCGCTTGGCGACGCCCCTGCTGCGCGGTACAGATCGGCTGACCAAGAAGTGTATTGCACAGCTAAGACAGTTGTGCGACAGGGGTAATCATGACGACCAGCTTCGATACTGCCGAGTTCCAAGGCGCCCTTTCGTCATCGTCGCAGGCGATGCGTACCGCGATGGTGTCCAGCCAGTTGCGCACCACCGCGGTGAGCGACCAACGCGTGATCGCGGCGATGGCGCGGGTGCCGCGCGAGGCGTTCGTGCCCGCCGAGCTGCGCGAGATCGCCTATCGCGACGCGCTGCTGCCGGTGAGCGGCGGGCGGACCATCAACCTGCCGATGGCGACCGGGCGGCTGCTCACCGAAGCCTATCTGCGTCCGACCGATCGGGTGCTGCTGATCGGCGCCGCGGGCGGCTATACCGCAGCGATCCTTGCCGAGATCGTCGCCCATGTCGTCGCGGTCGAGCAGGATCCGGCGCTGGTGGCGCTGGCGCGCGGGGCGCTGGCCGGCTTCGGCTCGGTCGAGCTGGTCGAGGCGCCGCTCACCGGTGGGCATCCCGCCAGTGGCCCCTATGACGTGCTGGTGATCGACGGCGCGGTCGAGGCGGTGTCCGATGCGCTGGTCGGCCAGGTAAGGTCCGACGGGCGCGTGGTCACCGGGCTGATCGATCACGGCGTGACGCGGCTCGCCAGCGGCCGCAAGACCGATGGCGGTTTCGGGCTCAGCGCTTTTGCCGACAGCGAATGCGCGAAGCTGCCGGGCTTTTCGACGCCGACAGGATTTCGCTTCTAGACTGATCCCGGGGGAGGGGAGGAGAATGACGACACGGCTTCTGCTCCTTGCCGGGGCAGCCTTGGTCTTGACCGGCATACCCGCCGGGGCGGAGACGCTGCGCGACGCGCTGGTCAAGGCTTACAAGGACAATCCGACGATCACCGCGCAGCGTGCAGCGCAGCGCGCGACCGACGAGAATGTGCCGATCGCGCGCGCCGCCGGGTTGCCGTCGATCAACCTCACCGGCAATTACACCGAAAATCTGTTCGCCGCCGATGGCAACAATGTGCTCAACGGCAACAACAGTTTCGCCAATCCGGCGCGCCAGCTGACCAGTTCGGGACAGGTGACGGTGCCGATCTACAATGGCGGCGGGGTGCGCAACGCGATCACCGCGGCCAAGACCCGGGTGGATGCGGGCCGGGCGACGTTGCGCGGCACCGAATCGGATCTCTTCACCGCGGTGGTGCAGTCGTACATGGACGTGATCCGCGACGAGGCGATCGTCGGGCTCAACCAGCAGAACGTCCACGTTCTCGAGGTCAATCTTCAGGCAAGCCGCGACCGCTTTCAGGTCGGCGATCTCACCCGCACCGACGTCGCCCAGTCCGAGGCGCGACTGGCGGTGGCGCGCGGGCAGCTGCAATCGGCCGAGGCGAGCCTGATCACCAGCCGCGAGACCTATATCCGCGTGATCGGCACCCCGCCGGCAACGCTCGAGGAGCCGCCGGCGATTCCGGGGCTGCCGGCGACGCCGCAGATCGCGGTGACCACCGCGCTGCGCGACAGCCCGCAGCTGCTGGCATCGCAACGGCTGCGCGATGCCACCCGCTATGACATCGATGTCGCCAAGGCTGGCCGGCTGCCGCAAATATCGATCGGCGGCGGCGGCAATTACTATAATTACCTCGGCGCTCTCGGCGCCGGCAGCGGCATCCGCGTCGGCCAGTCCGGCACCTCGGGAACGCTGGGGGTGGGCGTGACCGTGCCGCTGTTCCAGGGCGGCCGGGTCGGCGCGCAGGTCCGCCAGGCGGAGGCGCTGCGCTCGCAGGCGATCGAGAACGCCACCGCCACTGAGCGTACGGTGATCGCGCAGACCCGATCGGCCTATGCGGCCTGGACCTCGGCGCAGCAGGTGATCCAGTCGTCGGAAGTCGCGGTCAACGCCAACAAGCTCAGCCTGGAGGGTGTGCGCGCCGAGAACGGCGTCGGCAACCGCACCATCCTCGACATCCTCAACGCCGAGCAGGAATTGCTCAACAGCCAGGTGACGCTGGTGACGGCGCGACGCGACGCCTATGTCGCCGGCTTCGCGTTGCTCGCGGCGATGGGCAATGCCGAGGCGCGCGATCTGGGGCTGGACGGCGGCGCGCTGTACGATCCGGTGGCGAACTACAACCGCGTCCATCACAAGATCAGCGATTTCTCCAGCGACGGGGAGCCGGCGGCAGTGGCGACCTCGACCGCGGCGAGCCCTGCGCAAAATGCCACAGTCACAAAGCCATCGGATCCTTTGCTCGATACGCCGGTTGACAGGAGCCCGGCATTGACGACAGGTGCTGACGCACCGAGCCGCCGTTAGGGCGGGTCGCACAGGGGTGAGCAGGGCGATGGGAGATTTGAGCGTCGAACCGTCGATGGAAGAGATTCTGTCGTCGATCAAACGGATCATCGCCGAGGAGGGGGACGGCAGCCAGCCGCGCACCCGCCGCGCGCCGCGCGCCGCGCCGCCACCCGTCGTCGACGCCGACTATGACGATGACGACAGCGAAGTGCTCGAACTCAGCGATCCCATTCCCGAGCCGATCGCGCGCGCCGAGCCGGCGCCCGCGCCGCGCGTTCCGCCCCATCTGCAGCCGGTGAAGGCCCCCAAGGCAGCGGCGCCCGCGCCGGCGCCATCCATCCCGCAACAGGAGCCAGAGGCGCTTGCGCCCAAGCCAGCCATGACCAGCCAGCAGCCCGAATCCATCCTGTCGCAACAGACTGCCGCGGCGAGCCTCGGCGCGCTCGAGACGCTCAGCAAGCTGATCACCAAGCCCGATGCCAATGGCGACGGCACGCTGGAGGGTCTGGTTCGCGAGATGCTGCGGCCGATGCTGCGCGACTGGCTCGATGCCCATCTGCCCGACATGGTCGAGACCATCGTCGCGCGCGAGATCGCCAAGCTTACCGCGCAGGTGCGCTGAGGACGAGGCCCGACGGCTGGCGTGGCGGGGTTTCCGCTGCGTCCGCTCGATCGACTGTCATACTGAACTTGTTTCAGCATCGATCACCTGCCGCTTCTGCAAGCTCGCGGCCGGCGATGGGCCATGGATCCTGAAACAAGTTCAGAATGACGGTCGGCTGGGATAAGCGCCAGAGCCCCGCGGCGCGTCGTTGCCCGGCTGATCGCGATCTGCTTTACCTGGGACATGAAGAAGACCCTCGCGGCGAGCCTGCTCGCCCTCACGCTCGCGGCACCCGCTGCCGCCCGCCAGCTGACCATCGACGATGTCACCACGCTCAGCCGGATCGGCGCGCCGACCGTGTCGGCGGACGGCCGCTGGCTGGTGTGGGCGCAGCGCGAGACCGATCTCGCCGCCAACCGCGGTCGCTATGACCTGTGGAAGCTCGACCTGGCGCGCAAGGGGTCTCGCCCCGAGAAGCTGCTCGCCGAACCCGAGGTAAACGAGAATGCGCCGCAGATCGTCGGCAGCACCGTCTATTTCCAGTCGGACAAGGGCGGCGACGACGCCCTCTGGTCGATTCCGGTGGCCGGCGGTGCGCCGCGCAAGCTGACCGGGTTCCAGGGCGGGTTCGCCGGCTTCAAGGTATCACCGGCGGCTGACAAGGTGCTGATCTTCGCCGATCGGCTGCCCAACGCGCCGAGCCTGGCGCCGGCGCTCGCCAAGAAAGATCCCGGCGCCGGCGAGGCGCGCGTCTATGACAAATTGTTCGTGCGCCACTGGGATACATGGGCGGACGGCACCCACTCGCAGTTGTTCGTGCTGCCGCTGACGTCGGCCGGCGCGCCGGGCGACGGCGTCGCGATCGAGCATGGGCTGGATGGCGACGCGCCGTCGCGCCCCTTTGGCGGGGCCGAGGAAACCGCATGGAGCGCGGACGGCAAGACCGTCTATTTCGCGCTGCGCGTCGCCGGCACCAACGAGCCGCGCTCGACCAATCTCGACATCTGGGCGACGCCCGCGGATGGCTCGGCGGCGCCGGTCAACCTGACCGCCGCCAACCAGGCGACCGACACGCTGCCGACGGTGTCGCCCGACGGCCGCAGCCTCGCCTGGGTGGCGATGAAGCGGCCGGGGTTCGAAGCCGATCGGCAGGTGCTGATGGTGCGCGATCTCGCCAGCGGCCAGGTGCGTGCGCTGACCGAGGGGTGGGACCGGTCGGTCGGGTCGATCAACTGGTCGGCCGATTCGAAGAAGATCTACGTCACCGCGCAGGATACGCAGGAAAACCCCTTGTGGTCGGTCGATGCGGCGAGCGGCAAGCCGACGCGGTTGACCGGGCAGGGCCATGTCTCGGGCGTGGCGGTGACGCCGAAGGGCGTGGTGTTCTCGATGAACAGCCTGGTCGCGCCCGATGATTTCTACAGCCTGGCGGGCAAGGGCCGGCCGGTGCGGCTGACCAGCGTCAACGCTGCCCGGCTTGCCGGAATCGACATGCCGAGCGTCTCGCGCTTCAACTTCGTCGGGGCGCATGGCGACACCGTCTGGGGCTATGCGGTAAAGCCCTATGGCAGCACCGGCAAGGTGCCGGTCGCCTATATGGTCCATGGCGGGCCGCAGGGATCGAGCGACAACAGCTGGTCGTATCGCTGGAACCCGGCGGTGTTCGCCGGGGGTGGCTACGGGCTGGTCGCGGTCGATTTCCATGGGTCGACGGGTTACGGCCAGGCCTTCACCGACGCGATCAGCAACAATTGGGGCGGCTGGCCGCTCGAGGACCTGCAGAAGGGGCTCGCCGCGGCGACCGCCAAGTTCGGCTGGCTCGACGGGGACCGCGCCTGCGCGCTCGGGGCGTCCTATGGCGGCTATATGATGAACTGGATCGAGGGCCGCTGGGCGGATCGGTTCAAGTGCATCGTCCAGCATGACGGCGTGTTCGACGCCCGCGCCATGGCGTACGAAACCGAGGAACTCTGGTTCGACGAATGGGAGCATGGCGGCAAGGCCTATTATGAGGACCCCGCGGCGTTCGAGAAATGGAACCCGGTGAACTACGTCCAGGACTGGAAGACGCCGATGCTGGTGATCACCGGCGAGAAGGACTTCCGTATCCCCTATACCCAGGGGCTGGCGGCGTTCACCGCGCTGCAGCGGCGCGGCATCCCGTCACGGCTGGTGGTGAACCCGAACGAGAACCATTGGGTGCTCAAGCCCGCCAACAGCCGGCAATGGTATCGCGAGGTGCTGGGCTGGATGGATAAGTGGACGGGGAAGTAGGCGTTCCATATCCGATGTTGCTCTGGCCCCTGCCTGACGCCGTCACGTCAGCGAAAGCTGGGGTCTCGTGGGGCACGGGCGGACAGGAGCCGCTTGAGGTCCCAGCGTTCGCTGGGGTGACGGATCGGTGCGGTGGTAGCGGATGAGGGCCGAGCTGGCAGCTTGGTGGTCGAAGCCCGGTGGGGGGTGACGAACCGCGCCTTGCCCCGCTAAAGCCACCCGCATGAGCGACCTTCCCAAGACCTTCGACCCCGCCGCGATCGAAACCCGCTGGTACCAGCATTGGGAGGCGAACGGGCTGTTCCGCCCCGACCGTCCGGGCGCGGAACCGTGGACGATCGTCAACCCGCCGCCCAACGTCACCGGCAGCCTCCACATCGGCCACGCGCTCGACAACACGCTGCAGGACATCCTCGTCCGCCACGCGCGGCTCAAGGGCAAGGACGCCCTGTGGGTGGTCGGCACCGATCACGCCGGCATCGCCACGCAGATGGTGGTCGAGCGGCAGATGGCGGCGGCGGGCGAGAAGCGCACCGATCTCAGCCGCGAGGATTTTATCGCCAAGGTGTGGGCCTGGAAGCAGGAGAGCGGCGGCGAGATCACCCAGCAACTGCGCCGGCTCGGCTGCTCGATGGACTGGACCAACGAGCGGTTCACCATGGACGAGGGCTTTTCCAAGGCCGTGCTCAAGGTGTTCGTCGAGCTGCACCGCCAGGGCCTGCTCTACCGCGACAAAAGGCTGGTGAACTGGGACCCGGGACTCGGCACCGCGATCTCGGACCTCGAGGTGGAGACGCGCGAGATCAAGGGCAGCTTCTGGCACCTCGATTACCCGCTCGCCGATGGCAGCGGCACCATCCGGGTGGCGACGACGCGGCCCGAGACGATGCTCGCCGACATGGCGGTGGCGGTGAATGCGAGCGACGAGCGCTATGCGGCGCTGGTCGGCAAGCAGGTGCGCCTGCCGATCACTGGTCGGCTGATCCCGATCATCACCGACGACCATGCCGACCCCGAGCTTGGCTCGGGTGCGGTGAAGATCACGCCGGGGCACGACTTCAACGATTTCGAGGTCGGCGTGCGCGCCGGGATCGCCGCGCGCGACATGCTCAACATGCTCGATGCCAAGGCGCGCATCGTCCAGACCGCTGACGGGCTGATCCCCGATGCGCTGATCGGGCTCGATCGCGCCGAGGCGCGCAAGGCGATCGTCCAGCTGCTCAAGGATGCGGGCGTGCTGGTGCCGCACCTCGACAAGGACGGCGAGGCGCATGACGCCGAACCGCGTACGATCCAGACGCCCTATGGCGACCGATCGGGCGTGGTGATCGAGCCGTGGCTGACCGATCAATGGTATGTCGACGCGGCGACGCTGGCGCGGCCGGCGATTGAGGCGGTGCGCTCGGAGAAGATCAAGATCGTCCCGAAGACCTGGGAGAAGACCTTCTTCAATTGGATGGAGAACATCCAGCCGTGGTGCGTGTCGCGGCAATTGTGGTGGGGCCACCAGATCCCGGCATGGTTCGCCGGCGACGGCCGGGTGTTCGTCGCCGAGACCGAGGCGGAAGCACAGGCGGCAGCCGGCGAGGGCGTGGCGCTGGTGCGCGATCCCGACGTGCTCGATACCTGGTTCTCGAGCGCGCTGTGGCCGTTTGCAACCCTGGGGTGGCCCGACGCCGCCGATCCGACGCTTGGCGGCCGCTACCCCAATGACGTGCTGATCTCGGGCTTCGACATCCTGTTCTTCTGGGATGCGCGGATGATGATGCAGGGGCTGCACTTCATGGCGGACGTGCCGTTCCGCACGCTCTACCTCCACGGCCTGGTCCGCGCCGCCGATGGCGCCAAGATGTCCAAGTCGAAGGGCAATGTCGTCAACCCGCTGGGGCTGATCGACCAATATGGTGCCGATGCGCTGCGCTTCTTCATGGCGGCGATGGAGAGCCAGGGCCGCGACATCAAGATGGATGAGAAGCGGGTCGAGGGCTATCGCAACTTCGCGACCAAGCTGTGGAATGCGAGCCGCTTCTGCCAGGCCAATGGCATCGGCGGGTCGACGACGCTCGAGGCGCCGGAGGCGTCGCTCGCGGTCAACCAGTGGATCATCGCCGAGACGATCCGGACGGTACAGGCGGTGGATCTGGCGCTGGCCGACTATCGCTTCGATGGCGCGGCCAATGCGATCTACCAGTTCGTGTGGAGCCGGTTCTGCGACTGGTATCTCGAGCTGATCAAGCCGGTGTCGGTGGGCGACGAGCGCGGCGCCATCGACGCGGAGAGCAAGGCGGTCGCTGGCTGGGTGCTCGACCAGATCCTGGTGCTGCTCCACCCGTTCATGCCGTTCATCACCGAGGAGCTATGGCATGCGATGGCGGATCGCGACCATGACCTGATCGTCGCGCGCTGGCCGATCGCGGATGCGCGCAGCCTCGATCCGGCGGCGGAGCAGGAGATCGACTGGCTGATCCGGCTGGTCAGCGAGGTGCGCGCGGCGCGGACCGAGCTCAACGTGCCACCGGGTGCGCGGCTGGCGCTCCACGTCCGCGACGCCGGCAGCGAGACCGCGGGGCGGCTCGAGCGGCAGGCGGCGGTGCTCGCTCGGCTGGCGCGGGTGACGCTCGCCGCGGGTGACGCCGAGGGTGGCGCGGCGCAGGTGGTGGTCGACGAGGCAACCTATGTGCTGCCGCTCGAGGGCGTGATCGATCTCGAGGCGGAAAAGGCGCGGCTGGCCAAGGCGATCGCCGCCGCCGCCAAGGAGCGCGATGCCCTCGCCGGGCGGCTCGGCAATGCGAGCTTCGTCGAGCGCGCCAAACCCGAGGCGGTGGAAAAAGCCAAGGCCGATCATGCCGACAAGGCGGCCGAGGCCGAGCGGCTGGGGGCAGCGCTGGCGCGGCTGGGGTAAGCTCCCCGCACGAGATGCCAGCGCAGGCTGGCATCTCGTGCGGCTCAATTCGAGAAGGAGCCGCATGAGACCCCAGCGTTCTCTAAGGTGACGGTGTTGGTCGGTGCGGAACAAGCGGGCGGGATCGCCCTCAACGCTCGACTGTTGAGCGATCCACGACCCAGGAGAGGACAGGATTTGGCGAAGCTCCAGCGCGACCTCACCAGCGGCTCGATCGGCTCGACGTTGCTCGCCTTCGCGCTGCCGACGCTGGGCTCCAACATCCTCCAGTCGCTCAACGGCTCGATCAACACGATCTGGGTCGGGCGCTTCCTCGGCGAGGGGGCGCTGGCGGCGACGTCCAACGCCAATATCATCATGTTCCTGATGTTCGGCGCGGTGTTCGGCTTCGGCATGGCGGCCACCATCCTGGTCGGGCAGAGCTTCGGGCGGCGCAACCTCGAGGGTGCGCGGCGGGCGTTCGGCTCGGCGGTGGGGCTGGTGCTCGGCGGTTCGGTCGCGATCGCGCTCGCCGGCTGGATGTTCTCGGCCGATATCCTGAGGCTGCTCGCGACGCCCGGCAGCGCGATGGGGCTGGCGGAGGATTACCTTCAGGTGATCTTCCTCGGCCTGCCCGCCTCGATGCTGCTGGTGCTGCTGATGATGGGGCTGCGCGGCACCGGCGATTCAATGACGCCATTGTGGTTCATGGCGCTGAGCGTGGTGCTCGATTCGGGGCTCAACCCGCTGCTGATTGCCGGGATCGGGCCGTTCCCGAAGATGGGCATCGCCGGCTCGGCGACGGCGACGCTGATCGCCAACCACATCTCGGCGCTCGGGCTGGTCGCCTATGTCTATGCGCGCGACCTGCCGATCCGGCTGAAGGGCCATGAGCTCGCCTGGCTGGTGCCGAGCCGCACGCTGGCGGCGACGATCATCCGCAAGGGGCTGCCGATGGGCGCGCAGATGCTGGTGATGAGCACCGCGGGGCTTACCATGGTCGGGCTGGTCAACCGGCTGGGCGTGGATACCGCCGCGGCCTATGCGGTGAGCCAGCAATTGTGGACCTATATCCAGATGCCGGCGATGGCGATTGGCGCTGCGGTGAGCGCGATGGCGGCGCAGAATATCGGCGCGGGGCGGTGGGACCGGGTGGGCAACATCACCCGTTACGGCCTGTTTTACACCGTCGGGCTGACCGGGGCGATGGTGGTGGCGATCCTGCTGTTCGACCGCGAAGTGATGACGCTGTTCGTCACCGGCGGCTCGCCGGCACTGCCGATCGCGCGCCACATCCAGCTGATCGCGAGCTGGAACTTCGTAATCTTCGGCATGACCATGGTGCTGTTCGCCACCGTGCGCGCCAATGGCGCGGTGATCGCGCCGCTGATCTGCCTGATCGTGGCGATGTACCCGGTGCGGCTCGGCTTCGCGCTCGGCGCGCGGGGCTGGATCGGCGCGGATGCCCTGTGGTGGAGCTTTCCGCTGGGATCGTGCGTGAACCTGGCGATGGCGATCGCTTATTACCGGTACGGCAACTGGCGGCGCGGCTCGGTGGTGGTGCCGCCGGACCCCGACGAGGCGGGCGAGCATGCCCATGCCGCGGGCGAGCCGGGCGGGCGGTTGCAGCCGACGGGGTAGGCTGGAGCCATGCCGAGCCGACGAGAGGGCGGGTCTTCGTGCTACGCCTCGATCGGCACCATCACCTCGATCACGCCGGCGGCGATCTTCGCCGTCACCGGAGTCTTGGCCAGCACCTCGCCATCGATCGAGATCGGCAGCGGCGGCTCGGTGCGGACGGTGAGGCTCTTGCCGCGGAAGTCGCGAGTGTGCTCGTGGCGGGCGTCGTGGCGGAACACGCTGGCAACCCAGTTCTTGACGAGGTTGCGCTTCACATGGCCGCACACCGCCTGGATGACGATCTCGCCCGAATCGACCTCGGCGGCGTCCACCAGTTCCTGGCCACCGTGATAGGGGCCGTTGGAGATGCGCACCTCGACCACCTTCATGCGGTGTTCCTGGGTGCCGTCGCCGACGATCAGCGTGAACGGCCGGAAGCGCACGAACTGCCACGCCGCCCAGCCGAGATAGCCGACCCGGCCGAGCACCTTCTTGAGGTTGTGCGGCACCGTTTCGGCAATCTGCGGGCTGATCCCCATTGCCGCGCAATTGGCGAAATAGTCGCCGTCGATCATGCCGAGGTCGATCCGCTTGGGATGGCCGCTGCGTAGCACCTCGATCGCGCCCTCGACGGTGAGCGGCACGCCAAGGGTGCGCGCGAAGCTGTTGGCGGTGCCGAGCGGGAGCACGCCGAGGATCACGTTCTTGCCGACCAGCAGGTCCACAAGGCCGCTGATCGTGCCGTCGCCGCCACCGAGGATGACGAGATCGGGCTTCTTCGCCAGTGCTTTGTTGACCGTGTCCTCGAGGTCCTCGGGTTCCTCCACCGCATGCGCGTCGACCGGATAGGGCAGATCGGCCATCGCCGCGCAGGCGCGCTCGAACAGCCGCTGTCCTTTACGGGACTTGGCGTTGACGATCAGCGCGGCGGACTTGATGGCGTTCACTCGATCATCCCACAAGTTACGCCCCCGCAACGCTTGGCATTCGCCGTCCGATCCCGCAAAGCCGGCGCATGTCCAGCTATCCCGCCCTTCGTCTTCGCCGCACCCGTGCCAGCGCGTGGAGCCGGCGCCTGCACGCCGAGACCGTGCTGACGCCTGCCGACCTGATCTGGCCGATGTTCGTGGTGGATGGTGAGGGCGTGGAACAGCCGATCGGAGCGCTGCCGGGGGTGTCGCGCTGGTCGGTCGACGGCATCATCGCCCGCGGCAAGGAGGCCCGCGACCTCGGCATCCCGTGCGTGGCGCTGTTTCCCTACACGCCGGCGGAGCTCAAGACCCCGGACGGGCGCGAAGGGCTCAACCCCGACAACCTGATGTGCCGCGCGATCCGCGCGCTCAAGGAAGCGGTGCCCGAGGTCGGCGTGCTCGCCGATGTGGCGCTCGATCCCTACACCAGCCACGGTCATGACGGACTGGTCGACGAGGCCGGCTATGTCGTCAACGACACCACCGCCGAGCTGCTGATCGAGCAGGCGCTCAACCAGGCGCGGGCCGGTGCCGACATCATCGCGCCATCGGACATGATGGACGGCCGGATCGGCATGATCCGCGCCGCGCTGGAGGGGGAGGGCGCCCACAATGTCCAGATCATGAGCTATGCCGCCAAATATGCCAGCGGCTTCTACGGCCCGTTCCGCGACGCGGTCGGCAGCCGCGGGCTGCTGAAGGGCGACAAGAAGACGTACCAGATGGACCACGCCAATGCCGAAGAGGCGCTGCGCGAGGTGGCGCTAGACCTGGCCGAGGGCGCCGACACGGTGATGGTCAAACCCGGGCTGCCCTATCTCGACATCATCGTGCGGGTGAAGCAGCGCTTCGAGGTACCGGTGTTCGCCTATCAAGTGTCGGGCGAATATGCGATGATCGAGGCGTCGGTGGCGGCCGGGGCGGGGGACCGCGACGCGCTCGTCATGGAGACGCTGATGGCGTTCAAGCGCGCCGGTTGTTCGGGCGTGCTGACCTATCATGCCGCTCATGCCGCGCGGCTGATGAATGGCTGATCGCGCCGCGGCCGATACCGCCGGCACGATGGGGCGGGGTGGCCGAGCCCTGTTCGTGGTGACGATCCTCGCCGGATCGTTCCTGCTGTTCCTGGTCCAGCCGATGGTGGCGCGGATGGCGCTGCCGCGGCTCGGCGGCGCGCCGGCGGTGTGGAATTCGGCGATGCTGGTCTACCAGACGCTGCTGCTCGGCGGTTATGCCTATGCCCATGCGCTGGGCGCGCTGAAGCCGCGCGCGCAGGCGGCGATCCACCTTGGCGTGCTGCTGGTCGCCGCGGCCTGGCTGCCGATCGGCCTCGTCGCGATCGATCTGCCGGCGACGCTCACGCCGGCGCTTGGCGTGCCGCTGCTGCTCGGCGCGTCGATCGGGCCGTTGTTCTTCGCGATCGCGGCGCAGGCACCGCTGGTGCAGCGCTGGTTCGCGCTGTCGAGCCGCGGCGGTGATCCCTATGCGCTCTATGCTGCGTCAAACGTCGGCAGCTTCGCCGGGCTGATCGCCTACCCGCTGCTGGTGGAGCCGCTGATGGCGCTGCATGGCCAGAGCTGGCTGTGGAGCGGCGGTTATCTGTTGGTGATCGCCCTGGTGCTCGCCTGCGCAACCCGGCTGCCGCGCGCCGCGGTCGCTGCGCACGTGCTGCCGACCAGCGCGCCGGCCAGTCGCCGCCGCGTGCTCCACTGGATCGCCTTGTCGCTGGTGCCCTCGGGGCTGATGCTGGCGACCTCCACCTATATCACCACCGACATCGTCGCGATGCCGCTGCTGTGGGTGCTGCCGCTCGGCCTCTATCTGCTGAGCTTCACCATCGCCTTCGCCGCACGACGCGAGACCGCGGACCTGCTCACCCGGGTGGCGCCGATCACCGTGCTGCTGTTCGGCGGCGTGATGATCGGCGGGTTCAACGCCCAGCCGCTGATCAACGTCTCGATGGCGCTCCTGTTGTTGTTCATGGTGTCGGTGGCGCTGCACACCCACCTCTACCGGCTGCGCCCGGCGCCCGACCGGCTGACCGGCTTCTATCTGGCGATGGCGCTCGGCGGCGCGCTCGGCGGCGTGTTCGCCGGCCTGATCGCGCCGGTGCTGTTCGACTGGACCTACGAATATCCGCTGCTGATCTTCGCCGCCGGGCTGCTGGTGCCGCAGGTCTATCTCACCGCCGGAATCCGCAATCTATGGTGGGGCAACGGCAAGTTCGCCGCTTATGGCGCGATCGCCGTCGCGCTGCTGGTCCTGTTCGTGCTGACCTTTGCGGGGCCGCAGGATCTGTTCGGCGAGGGCCATCAGGGCGTGGCGTTCATCGTCATCGCCGGCATCGGCCTGCTCTCGGTCGGCAACAAGCTGCCTTATGCGATCATCCTCGCTTCCGCGCTGACGCTGTTCGGCGGCTACCGCTCGGTGGCGCTGTCGTGGGAGAGCGGAGCGCGGACGCGCAGCTATTTCGGCGTCTACACCGTGCGCGAACGGTCCGGGGTGCGCGAGCTCGATCACGGCACCACGGTGCATGGCATCCAGCTCAAGGGCAGTCCGGTGCGCGAACGTACGCCGACCACTTATTATGCGCGGGGCTCGGGCGTCGGCCAGGCGATGGAACTGCTCGACGCGCTTTATGGTCCCCACGCGCAGGTCGGCGTGGTCGGGCTCGGCACTGGCACGCTCGCCTGCTACGCCAGGCCCAGCCAGCAATGGCGCTTCTACGAGATCGACCCCGCGGTGGTGCGGATTGCGCGCGACACCGGGCAGTTCACCTATCTGCGCGATTGCCTGCCGCGGCCGACCATCCGGCTCGGCGATGCGCGCATTAGCCTGTCGCACGACACGCCAGCGAGCCTCGATCTCCTCGCGCTCGACGCCTTCTCGTCCGACGCGATCCCGATGCATCTGATGACCGCCGAGGCGTTCGCGACGTATGCGCGGGTGGTCGCGCCCGACGGGCTTTTGCTGGTGCACATTTCCAATCGCTTCCTCGATCTCGAACCCGTGGTGGCGGCTGCGGCGCATGACGGCGGCTGGAGCGCGCTGCAGCTGATGTATCGGCCGACGCCGCTCGAACCAGGCGCCTCGCCGAGCCAGTGGATCGCGCTGTCACGTAACCCGAATGCGCTCAAGGCGCTCAAGGCGCTCGATGCCGATTGGGCGCCGATCCACGCCCGGCCGGGGTTCGCCGCCTGGACCGATGATTATTCGACCATCCTGCCGCTTCTCAAGTGGCGCCAGCATTGATCGGCGCCGCCCGCCCCTCATCCTAGGCGGCGGGTAGGGCGTGCTGCAGGCGGGTGATGGTCGCGGTCTGCGCGTCGACCTCTTCCTGGGCCTTGCCGCGCAGGGTGGTCAGCGCCGGATAGGCGGGCGCTAGGCTCGCCGCGCGATCGCTCGCGGCTTGGTCAAGGTCGGTGAGAAGCGACGACGCCTGCGCGCGCCAATCGTCGAGCTGGGCAAGCGCGGTCTGCGCATCGAGCCAGGCATCGCTGCCGACCGCGGCACCGCGCGCCTTGCGGCCTGCCGCATCGGCCTTGGCGGCATCCGCCGCAAAGCCATTGGCGACGCCCTCGAGCGAGGTGCCGAGCGTCGCGATCCTGGCATCAAGCGCCGGATCCGGCTTGGCCTCCACCGGCCTGGTGGCGGGTTCGGCGAACCCGAGCTTCTCGATCGGGCGCGGCGCCAGCGAAGGGTAGGTGCCCGAGTCGGTGGCGCAGGCCGCGAGTAGCGGGGCGAGGACGATCGGGCACGCGAGAGCGGCGGCGGTGATTTTCATGACGCGGGTCTATGCGGCGGAGAAAAGTGACGCAACGCACTTGCGTGGTTTCATCGGTCTGCTATCAGCGCGCCTCCAATGCACCCATAGCTCAGCTGGATAGAGCATCAGACTACGAATCTGAGGGTCGGGCGTTCGAATCGCTCTGGGTGCACCACCATCCCCGCTCAAGCCCCGGCTTGGCGGGGATTGTTGTTTGTGGCGGCGATCGGTGCTGCCCTTCCCATCCAGACGTGCGGCGATAATCTCGCATCGTCGGCAAGCGTTGCCGGCGAAGGCAGGAGGACGCGATGTCGGACAAGTCGATTGGCGAACGGCTGCAGGTGAAGGGCGATCGTCGCCTCGCCGTGATCGAGGCACCGGCGGCGGTGGACGCCGCGATTGGGCGGCCCGAGGCGCGGGTCGCGCCGGACCAGGCGGAGGTGGTGCTGCTGTTCGCCGCTGACCGCGCCGCGCTCGACGCAGGCCTCGACACATGGTTGCCGCGCCTCGGCGAGGGCTGCATCCTGTGGGTCGGCTATCCCAAGCTGACCTCCCTTCTGGCCCGTGACCTCAATCGCGACCTGATTCGGGCGGCAATGATCACGCGCCGGCTGGACACGGTGAGCCAGATCGCGATCGATCAGGACTGGTCGGCGATGCGGCTGAAGCGGATCGCCTGATCCGCCGGACTCGGGGATGCCAAGGTCCGGCAGGACCGCTAAGGCCGGCGCATGATCCGCCGTTTCCTGTCGCTGTTCGAGCCCTTTATCCTGATGCTGCTCGCCACCGTGCTGCTTGCCACGGTGCTACCCGCCCGCGGCGAGGCCGCCACGGTGGTCGCCTACGCCGCCGATGTCGGCATCGTGCTATTGTTCTTCCTCCACGGCGCCAAGCTGTCGCGCGAGGCGATTTGGGAGGGCGCGCGCAACTGGCGGCTGCACGCTGCGGTGCTGGCGACCACCTTCGTGCTGTTTCCGTTGCTGGGGATCGCCATGAGCCACGTGCCCGGGCTCACCGCGCCGGTTGCGATCGGCATGGTGTTCCTCACCCTGCTGCCCTCGACGGTGCAATCCTCGATCGCCTTCACCGCGATCGCGCGCGGCAATGTCGCCGCGGCGGTGTGCAGCGCATCCTTTTCCAACCTCATCGGCATCGTGCTCACCCCGGCGCTGGTCGCGGTGCTGATCGGCGGCATGGGTGGCGGGGGGAGCGGCATCTCGCTTGGCGCGGTCGAATCGATCGTGCTGCAGCTGCTGGTGCCGTTCGTCGCCGGGCAGTTGCTGCGGCCGTGGATCGGTGGCTTCGTCAGCCGCCACAAGGCGCTGCTCGGCGTGGTCGATCGCGGGTCGATCCTGCTGGTGGTCTATAGTGCGTTCGGCGCCGCGGTGGTCGAGGGGCTGTGGCACCGGGTGTCTCCCGCCAGTCTCGGGATCATCCTGCTGCTGTGCGCGGTGCTGCTCGGCGTGGTGCTGGGGGTGACCTGGCTGGTCGGGCGGGCCCTGGGCTTCAGCCGCGAGGATGCGATCGTGCTGCTGTTCTGCGGCTCGAAGAAGAGCCTGGCCTCGGGAGTGCCGATGGCCGGGGTACTGTTTCCGGCGGCGCAGGTGGGCGTGGTGCTGCTGCCGATCATGCTGTTCCACCAGATCCAGCTGATCGCCTGCGCGCTGATCGCGCGGCGTTATGCGGGGGCACCCGCGGCAGGTCAGGACGTCCAAGGGCAACCGACGAACGGGTGAGGGGCATTCGCCCGGTCTGGTCAGCCTGCCGCGGCGATCGCGGCGAGCACCGGGGCGGCAAGGTCGCGGCGGCAGATCAGCAGGTCGGGCAACAGCGGGTTGTGGCAATTGTAGACCAGCGGCGCGCCGTCGATCCGCGACGCGTGCAGCCCGGCGGCAAGCGCCACCGCGGCGGGCGCGCAATTGTCCCATTCGAACTGGCCGCCGTCATGCAGGTAGATATCGGCGCGGCCGTCGACCACCGCCATCGCCTTGGCACCGGCCGAACCCATCGGGATCAGCGTCGCGCCGAGCGCCTCGCCGACGCGGCGGGCGACGTCGGGGGCGCGGGTGCGGCTGACCACCATCCGCGGTGGATCGCTGCAGGGGTGATCATAAGGCGCGTCACTGGTGACATAGACCTTGCCGGCGGCGGGCACCGCGACCGCGCCGATGCTGGGGCGGCCATCCACCGCGAGGCCGATGTGGACCGCCCAATCGGCGAGGCCCTCGGCATATTCACGGGTACCGTCGAGCGGATCGACGATCCACACCCGGCTGGCAGCACAGCGGGCGGTGTCGTCGATCGACTCCTCCGAGAGGATGAAATCGGCCGGGCGCGCGGCGCGCAGGCGCCTGATGATCAGCTGGTTGGCATCCTCGTCACCGCGGTCGCCGAGGAGGCGGCCGGTGCAGCCGCTATGGGCGCGGATGTCGAGCAGCAGCGCGCCGGCCTCGAGCGCGATCGCGCGGGCGAGATCGGCATCAGTCATGGCTTGGGGTCACAGGTCCGGGCTCCATACGCCCAAGACATGCTCGACGATCCGCTCGGCGGCGGCCTCCGGGCTTTCGCGCCGGGTGTCGACGCGGATCTCGGGCGCCTCAGGCGCCTCATACGGGCTGGAGATGCCGGTGAAATGCGCGATCTCTCCGGCGCGCGCCTTGGCGTACAATCCCTTCACGTCGCGAGCTTCCGCCGTTTCCAGCGGCGTGTCGACGAAAATCTCGACGAACTCGCCGGCGGGCAGCAGGCTGCGGACCAGCGCGCGCTCGGCGCGGAACGGCGAGATGAAGGCGGTCAGCACGATCAGCCCGGCATCGGTCATCAGCTTGGCGACCTCGCCGACGCGGCGGATGTTCTCGATCCGGTCGGCATCGCTGAAGCCGAGATCCTTGTTGAGGCCGTGGCGGACGTTGTCGCCGTCAAGCAGGAAGCTGTGGCGGCCGAGCGCGTGGAGCTTCTTCTCGACGAGGTTGGCGATGGTCGACTTGCCCGAGCCCGACAGGCCGGTGAACCACAGAAGCCGCGGTGCCTGGCTTTTCTGACGGGCATGCGCCTCGCGGCCGATGTCGATCGACTGCCAGTGGACGTTCTGCGCACGGCGCAGCGCGTGGGCGATCATGCCGGCGGCAACGGTGGTGTTGGTCTCGCGATCGACCAGGATGAAGCCGCCGAGCTCCTGCGACTCGGCATAAGCCGCGAACACGACCGGCCGGTCGGTGAACACCTCGGCGACGCCGATGTCGTTGAGGGCGAGCGTCTTGGCGGAGAGCTCGGCCTGGGTGTTGACATCGACCACGTGGCGCGGCGGCTGGACGGTGGCGCCGACCGTCTGGGTGCCGAGCTTGAGCCAATAGCCGCGGCCGGGGACCAGCGGAACGTCGGCGAGCCAGACCATCGTCGCGAGGAACTGGTTGGCGGCCTCGGGCGGGTGCTCCGCCGCCGCGATGACGTCGCCGCGCGAGCAATCGACCTCGTCGGCGAGCACCAGGGTGATCGCGTCGCCGGCGCTCGCCTGGTCGCGATCGCCGGCGAAGCTGACGATCCGGGCGATGCTGGTGGTGCGGCCCGAGGGGACGAGGCGCACTGCGTCGCCGGGGCGGACCGTGCCGCTGGCGATCGTGCCGGCGAACCCGCGGAAATCGAGGTTGGGGCGGTTGACCCATTGCACCGGCATGCGGAACGGCGCCGTGGCGGCGCGATCGGCTTCGACCGGGATCGCCTCTAGATGCGGCAGCAGCGCCGGGCCGATGTACCAGGGCATGTCGGGCGAGGCGCTCGCGACATTGGCGCCGCTGAGCCCGGACAGCGGGATGGCGGTAAAGCCGGCGATGCCGATCGAGGCGGCGAATTCGGCATAGTCGGCGACGATGGCGTCGAAACGCGCCTGATCATGGCCGACAAGATCCATCTTGTTCACCGCGAGCACGATGTGGCGGATGCCGATCAGATGCGCGAGGAACGAGTGGCGCCGCGTCTGGGTTAGCACGCCCTTGCGCGCGTCGATCAGGATCACCGCGCAATCGGCGGTCGACGCGCCGGTGATCATGTTGCGGGTATATTGTTCGTGACCGGGGGTATCGGCGACGATGAACTTGCGCTTCTCGGTGGCGAAGAAGCGATAAGCGACGTCGATGGTGATGCCCTGCTCGCGCTCGGCGGCGAGGCCGTCGACCAGCAAGGCAAAATCGATGTTCTGCCCCTGCGTGCCGAGCCGGCGGCTGTCCGCCTCGAGCGCGGCGAGCTGGTCCTCGAAGATCGTCTTGGAATCGTAGAGCAGGCGACCGATCAGCGTCGACTTGCCGTCATCGACCGAGCCGCAGGTGATGAAGCGCAGCATCGACTTGCGCGCGTGAAGGTCGAGATAGGCGTGGATGTCGGCGGCGACCAGCGCGTCGGGGGTGTAGGCGGTCATGCGTCTGCCCCGGCGACGCGGACGCGGGAGGAGTGGCCCATCAGAAATACCCCTCGCGCTTCTTCTTTTCCATGCTTTCACTCTGGTCGTGGTCGATCGCCCGGCCCTGGCGTTCGGAGGTGGTGGTGAGCAGCATCTCCTGGATCACCGCGGTCAGCGTGGTCGCCTCGCTCTCCACCGCACCGGTCAGCGGATAGCAGCCAAGGGTGCGGAAGCGGATCGAGCGCTCAACCGGCACCTCACCGTCGCGCAGCCTGAAACGATCATCGTCGACCATCAGCAGCATGCCGTCGCGCTCCACCGTCGGCCGCGGTGCGGCGAGGTAGAGCGGCACGATCTCGATGCCCTCGGCGAGGATATATTGCCAGATGTCGAGCTCGGTCCAGTTGGACAGGGGGAAGACGCGGATGCTTTCGCCGCGGTGGATGCGGGCGTTGTAGAGATGCCAGAGCTCGGGGCGTTGCGCCTTGGGATCCCAGCCGTGGCCGGCCGAACGGAACGAGAAGATCCGCTCCTTGGCACGGCTCTTCTCCTCGTCGCGCCGGGCGCCGCCAAACGCCGCATCATAGCCGCCGGTGGTGAGCGCCTGCTTCAGCCCCTCGGTCTTCCACAGGTCGGTGTGGCGGCTGCCATGATCGAACGGGTTGATCCCGGCCGCCGCGGCGTCGGGGTTCTTGTGGACGATGAGCTCCATGCCGGCGGCCGCCGCGGCGCGGTCGCGCAGCGCATACATCGCCTGAAACTTCCAGGTGGTGTCGACATGGAGCAATGGAAACGGCGGCCGTGCCGGGAAGAAGGCCTTGCGCGCGAGATGCAGCATCACCGCGGAATCCTTGCCGACCGAATAGAGCATCACCGGGCGCTCGGCCTCGGCGACGACTTCACGCAGGATGTGGATGCTCTCGGCTTCGAGGCGATCGAGATGGGTGGGCCCGCTCATGCCACCTCAAATAGTGGCCGGTTCGCCGCGCGCGATCAACTTATCCTGTGCCGCGCCCTAGCGGGCGTGCGGGTCCCCCTGCCGTCGTTCGACCGAATCGATCAATTGGCCGCCGGCCATGAACACCGCCACCGGGCAGGCCGCGAACAGCAGCCAGCCACCATAGCCGGGATATTGCTGCAGATAGTGCATGCCCCGTTCCACCGCGCCGAGCCCGAGGCCGTAGATGATCAGGAAGGCCTCGAACTTGGTCTTGATGATGAACAGGCGACGGATACGGTTCCACATGCCGGGTGATCAGCAAGGACAATGCCAATCCCAGAAATCCGCCACTCCAGCCGAGGCTGATATGGTTAGCTGTCAGTTAACCCGACAGGTGCAACGTTTCCAATAGAGCGGCACGCGCGGCCTCGACATCGCGGATCAGCGCGTCGCGGCCGAGATCGCCGGGATCGATCTCGCTCGGCCAGGTGGCGGTGACGGTCGCGGCGATCCGATCGAGCGCAGCCTCGTCGACCAGGAAGCGCGGATCGACCGTGGCCGGATCGGCGACAACGCGCAGGCGCAGGCACGCCGGGCCGCCGCCGTTCGCCATCGATTCGGTGACGTCGACCACCTCGACCCGGCGGATCGGGCCGTTGCCGGCGACGTGGCGCTCAAGCCAGCCCCATACCGCACAATTGGCCCGCGCCTCGCTCGGCACCACCAGCGCCATGCCGGCCGCCGTCGTCACCAGTTGCGCATTGAACAGATAGGAGGCGATCGCATCGGCGAGGCTGACCTCGGCAGCGGGCACCTCGACGATCTCGACCTCGGGCAGCAGGCGGCGGCAATCGGCGTAGAAGCCGTCCCGGTCGGCGAACGCCTGTTCGTGCGCAAACAGCACGCGCTCGTTGGCGACCGCGACGACATCATTGTGGAAGGCGCCGGCGGCGATCGCCTCGGGTGATTGCTGGACCAGAAGGGTGCGCGCCGGATCGAGCCGGTGAGCGCGCGCGACCGCCTCGCTGGCATCGCGATGCTGGCGCGCGGGGAAGGGGCCGCCGGGCAGGGTGTAGACGAAGATCTCGATCCCCGGCGTGTCGTGGCGCGCACACAGCCGCATGTGGTTGGCGGCACCCTCGTCACCGAACGGCGCCGGGATCGGGCCGTGGACGGCAAAGGCGTCGGCGGCGAAGGCGAGGCGGAGCTGCGCGAGCGTCTCGGGCCATTCGTGGCTGCGATGCGGCATCGTCATCAGATTGGCGACCGTGAAGTGGCAGCGGCCGTCCGCGGTGTCGGGCGCGGGCGAGACAGTGGCGGCATTGGCGGCCCACATCGCCGAGGCGGACATCGCCTGCGCCTGAAGGTGCCGGGGGGCGTCGGCCTGGGTGGTGGCGAGCGCCGCCAGCCAGCGGTGGTCGGGGCGGGCATGAGGCAGCAGGACACCTTGGACGAGCCCGAGCGCGAGGTTGGCGCGCATCTTGGCAATGCCCTGCAGCGCAGCGGCGCGGGGGCGCGACAGCTGCCCGGCATGCGCGGTGGCGGCGAGGTTGCCCGGCGACAGGCCGGCATAATTGTGGCTCGGCCCGACGATGCCGTCGAAGTTGATCTCGACCAGCTTCATCCCGGCGCTCACCAGCGGCCCACGTGAAGCACGTCATCGTCCTCGTTGACGCCGAGCGCCCAGGCGCAGTCGGTGGAGAGCACCACGGTGTCACCCACCGTGCGAACCTGCCCGAAGGTGCAGCGGAAGTCCGCCAACCGGCCGGTGGCGACCAGCGATTCCACCCCGCCATCGGCATCGATCGCGATCACCGAGGCGCGCTTCGCCTCGGCCACCGAATGCACCCGATCGGTGCGTGCGGTCATGGTCGGGCCGCCATCAAAGATGTCGACGTAATTGTCGAAGGCGAAGCCCTCGTTCTCGAGCATGCGCATCGCGGCGCGGCCGTTGGGATGCGGCAGGCCGATCGCGGCGCGGGCGGTGTCGGTGAGCATGGCGATGTACACCGGATGCTTGGGCATCAGATCGGCGATGAACTGGTGGCCGTTGATCGCGTTGAATTCGTCGGCATCCTGGAAGTTCATGCCGAAGAAGCGGCCGGCGATCCCGTCCCAGAAAGGCGAGCCGCCGGCCTCGTCGATGATCCCGCGCAGTTCGGCGAGGATGCGATCGGCAAAGCGCGCGCGGTGCGCGGCGATAAACAGGTAGCGGCTGCGCGCGAGCAGCAGGCCAAGCCCGCCGGCGCGCTCGCCGGGGTGGAGGAACAGCCCGCCGACCTCGCAGCTCCCCTCCAGATCGGTCGCGAGCGAGAGCATCTCCGCACGGAAGGTGCGGCCGAGCTCCTTGCTGTGCTGGGTCAGCGTGCCGCGGCGATAGCTGTAGAAGGGGTGACGCTGGCCGACCTGAGTGAACAATTGGCAGGTGCCCCGGACGTCGCCGGTGGCGACATTCTCGAGCACCAGCACGAAAGCCTCGTCGGCCAGGCTGTCGTCGGTGCGCGCGAACGCCTCGTCGCTGCGCTCGAGCTTGGCGCGCAGCGCGCGGCGATCGGGCGGCAGGTTGGTGAAGCCGCCGCCGGTGAGCTTGGCCATTTCGTAGAGATGCTGGAGATCGTCGACGGTGGCGGCGCGAATGCGGTAGCTCATGGCCGGCCCCGTGCGGCAAGACGCAGGATGGTGACGGCGGAGAGCGCCGCGCGTTCGGCGAGACTGTCGACGATCATATATTCGTCCGCCGAATGGATCGAGCCGCCGCGAACCCCCATCGTATCCACCACCGGTACCCCTGCTGCCGCGATGTTGTTGCCGTCGCACACGCCGCCGGTCGCGCGCCAGCCGATATCGAGGCCGAGATCGCCGCCGGCCTCGCCGATCAGCGCGAACAGGCGGGCGGCGCCCGCGTCGATCGGCTTGGGTGGACGATTGAAGCTGCCGTGGAGCTCGAGGTGGACGTCGTGCCGGGCTGCGACCGCGGCGACGGCGGCGTCGATATGCGCCTGGGCGCGGGCGATTTCGTCCACATTCGCCGGGCGGAAGTTGACGCGCACCACCGCGAGGTCGGGGATGACGTTGTTGGGGCCACCGCCATCGATCCGGGCGGGGTTGACCGACAGGTGCGGGCTGCGCGCCTCGGCGAGGCGGAGCACGAGGTCAGCGGCGGCGACGATCGCATTGCGGCCATCATCGGGGTTGCGGCCGGCGTGGGCGCTGCGGCCGCGGACCACGATCGAGAAGTTGCCGGTGCCGCCGCGCGCGCCGGCGAGCGTGCCGTCGGCGAGCGCGGGCTCGTAGGTAAGCGCGGCGTGCTTGCCGCGCGCCGCCTCGGCGAGCAGCGAAGCCGATGACAGCGAGCCGGTTTCCTCGTCGCTGTTGATCACGATCTCATAGCCGAGGTCGGCCGCCGCAGGACTGGCCTCAACCGCATCGAGCGCGGCTAGCATCACCGCAAGGCCGCCCTTCATGTCGGCAACGCCGGGACCGTTGAGCGTGCCGTCGTCGCGATGGTGGAGGGCCTGAAACGGGTGATCGCGGCCGTAGACCGTGTCCATGTGGCCGGTGAACAGCAATTGCACCGGCGCCTCCGGGCGGACCACCGCGTGGAGATGCCGGCCGTGCGCCAGCGCGTTGACCCGGCCATCGGCATCAACCGCGTCGACCGAAGTCGGCTCGACCAGGCGAATGGTAGCGGGCAGCGCGGCGGCCGCGTCGGCGAGCAGGCCGGCCATCGTCGCAACGCCGGCGAGGTTGCGCGTGCCGCTGTTGATTGCCGCCCAGGTCTCCACCCGGGCGAGCATCGCCGCCTGGTCGATCCGATCGACTGCTGCCTGTTCCGCCGTTGAAAGCCCTGTCATTGCGGCATCCTAGCGGCAAGGATCAGAAGCTGTACACCAGCGATGCGCGGGTCGCTGTGTCGGTGGAGACCGATCCCACCGGCGGCTCGCTTTCATATTGGAGATTGTATGACAGCGAGGCGGACAGCGGCCCGATCAGCTTGGCGGTTACTGCGGTGGTGCTGCTCAGCGTCGAATTGGCGCTCTGGAAATAGCCATTGGCGTTCTCGGTGACCGACAGGCCGGGGAGGATCTTCCAGCTGAACACCGCCGAGCCGCGCGCGGCGACGTTGCTCTGGATCGTGTCGTCGGTGAACGAGGTATAGCGATAAGCGGGCCCGAGCTCGACATCGAGCCGGATTGCAGGCGACTTGATCGCGCTGTAGCCGAACCCCGTTGAGGCCGAATAACGATCGAAATAGCCGAGGAAGCGGTCGCTTTCATACTGCGCCGAGCCGTAAATATAGAGCCGGTCGTCGATCTTGAGGTTGGGCTCGTAGCTTGCGAGATAATGCTCGCGATTGGTGATGTTGTCGTTTTCCTGATAATCGGCCTGGGCGTGGAATTTGTGGCGCCAGCGCAGGCCTTCACGGACGAGATCGAGCACCGCGCTGCCACCCGCCGACTTGGTGTTGCCGGTGGTGAGATAACCGCCGAGCTCGGCCTTGCCGGTCCACAGATCGAACACCCGGGCTTGCTTGATCTTCTCGTTACGCGCGGTGGCGCGGTCGCTGCGCCACTTCTGGGCGATGGCGAGCACGGCATCGGCGCTCGCGGGATCGGCGAGACGGGCATATTTCACCACCACCGATACATCGCCGTCGTTGCCGGACTGGATCGCGGCATCGAGCATCGAGCGGATCGCCGCCGGGATCGGCACCGGATCATTGCCCGGCGCTCCAGGCGCGGCTGCATTGGCGAGCAGCAGCGGCACGGCGAACAAAACAAGCAAATTACGCACGGCTACACCCTTAGCCAGGCCGATCGGCAGCGACATCCTAGCGCGCGGCGGCTGCGCCGAGCTGTGGTGCGAATGCGGCGAGTATCTGCTCGTACAGCGTCTTCTTGAACGGCACGATCATCGCGGGGAGATCGGCGGGGTCGCTCCAGCGCCAGGCGCGAAACTCCGGGTGGTCGGTGGCGATGTTCACGTCGCTGTCCTCGCCGAGGAAGCGGAACAGGAACCAGCGCTGGCGCTGACCGCGCCACTTGCCGTGCCACACCTTGCCGACGAGATCCGCCGGCAGGTCGTAGAACAGTTCGTCGGGGGCGACGGCGATTAGCTCGACCTTGTCGGGGGTGACGCCGGTTTCTTCGCCGAGCTCGCGGATCGCGGCGGTGGCCGCCTCCTCGCCGCGGTCGATCCCGCCCTGCGGCATCTGCCACGCCTCGACGGTGGTATCGATGCGCTGGCCGACGAACACCTGGCCCCGGGCATTGATCAGCATCACGCCGGCGCAGGGACGATAAGGGAGAGAATCACTCATGCCGCCGCCTGTAGCATCACCCGTGCGGCTTCGGCTTCCCCGATCGTCGCCTTGAGCGCCGCGAGGAAGCCGGCGATGTCGCCGCGGCTCGACGGGATCGCGCGGCGCAGGGTGGCGAAGCCATGGATGGTGCCCGCCGCTTCGCGGAACACGACCGGGACGCCGGCGGCGGCGAGCGCGCCGGCATAGGCCCGGCCCTGATCGCGCAGCGGGTCGAGCCCGGCGGTGAGCACCACCGCCGGCGGCAGGCCGGCCAGGTCGCCCGCCATCGGCGAGCCGCGGTGATGGCCGACGTCGGCGGCATAGGCATCCGCGAACCACATCATCGTCTCGCGGCTGAGCAGATAGCCTTCGCCGAACGCGGCGAAGGAAGGGTAGTGCGTGGCGGTATCGGCGGCCGGGTAGATCGGGCCTTGGACGATCACCGGCACCGCGGCGGGGGCATCGCGCAAGTCGATCGCGGTGACGATCGCCAGCGTGCCACCGGCGCTGTCGCCGGCAAGGACGAGGCTGGTGACGGCGCGGCCGAGCACGGCGGGGCTGCCCGCCACCCAGCGCGCCGCGGCCTCGCAATCGTCGGGGGCGGCGGGCCAGCGATGCTCGGGCGCGAGCCGATAATCGACCGAGATCACCGGCAGATCGAGCACGCGGGCGAACTCGGCACACAGGCTGGCGTGGGTATCGATATTGCCGATGACGAAGCCGCCGCCGTGGAAGAAAACCAGCGCCGGCCCCGGCTCTCGCGCGGCGCGGGCGTCGAACAGGCGGGCGGGGATGGCGCCCGCGGGGCCCGGGATCGCCAGGTCCATGATCGTCGCCAGCTCGCCGACCGGCAGATCGGCGACATCCTTCATCGCCACGAACTGCCGGCGCGCCTCGTCGGGCGTCATCTGGTGAGTATGCGGCCCGGGAAGATTGTTGAGATAGCCGAGGAAGCTCGCGACATCGGGGCGGACGTGAGGGGCGGCGGCGGGATCGGTCATGCGGCACTCCGGCGCCGCTTGGGGCGAAGCGGCGGGCTTCCTACCTAGGCGGGGTGATTCCGATCGTCCACCATCCCGCCTATGTCGCGCCCGCGCCGGCGCGCTCCACCTATCGCTGGAACAAGAACGGGCTGATCCGCGACCTGTTAGTCGCCGCGGGGACCCGCGTCGGCTGGCACCAGCCCGAGCCGATGCCGCTCGCCTGGCTGGAGGCGGTGCACGATCCCGACTATGTCGCCGAGGTGCTGGAAGTGCGGGTGCCGCCCGCCAAGACGCGGCGGATCGGCTTTCCGGTGACACCCGAGGTGGCGCGGCGCGCGCAGGCGGTACCCGGCGGCACCTGGCTCGCGGGCCGGCTGGCGCTGGCGCATGGCTTTGCTGCCAACACCGCCGGCGGCAGCCACCATGCGCTGGCCGACACCGGCGCTGGCTATTGCGTGTTCAACGATCTCGCGCTCGCCGCGGTGCGGCTGGTGGAGGAGGGCGAGGTCGAGCGGATCGCGGTGGTGGATTGCGACGTCCACCAGGGAGACGGCACCGCGTCGCTGCTCGCCGGTCGGCCGGGGATTGCGACCTATTCGATCCATGCCGAGAAGAACTTCCCGGCGCGTAAGGCCCGCTCGACGCTGGACGTGCCGCTCGCGGACGGGACCGGCGACGATGATTATTGCCGGCTGCTCGCCGAGACGCTGGCGCCGTTCCTCGACGAGGTGCGGCCGCAGCTGATCCTCTACCAGGCGGGGATCGACCCGCTGGCGGTCGACCGGCTGGGTCGGCTGGCGCTGAGCGACGACGGGTTGGCGCGCCGCGAGCGGCTGGTGGCGGGGCTGGCGCGTGAACGAGGCGTGCCGCTGGCGAGCACGGTGGGCGGTGGCTATGGCGACGACGCGATGGTGCTGGCGGAACGGCACGTGCGCGCGATCATGACGCTGGGGGAAGCATTCGGGCTGTAGCGGGGAAGGCGGACCCAGCATTGCCATCTTCCCCATCGGCCTGCGCTGCGGCATGAGCCGCGCGATGAACGCCCGGGCCACGATCCAGCAACATAACCGCCCGCGCCGCGCCGCCCGCCTGGTCGCGCCGATCTTCCATCGCTTCCTTGACCGGATCGATGCCGGCCTGGAGGCAGGCGGCATCGAGGCGCGGCTGCCGGACGGATCGCAGCGGCTGCTCGGCGGGCGCAAGCCCGGGCCGGTGCCGATCGTGGTGATCAGGCGCTGGCGGGCGCTGGTGCGGCTCGCCACCGGCGGCTCGGTGGGCTGGTACGAAGGCTGGGCCGCGGGCGACTGGACCAGCCCCGATCCGGTGCCGCTCTTCGACCTGTTCATGCGCAACCGCGTGCCCCTGGCGAGCGTGGCGCGCGCCGGCGGCCTGTCGCGGCTGGCCCTGCGCTTCTACCACTATCTGCGTCGCAACAGCCGCACCGGATCGCGCCGCAACATCGCCGACCATTACGACCTCGGCAACGATTTCTACCGCGAGTGGCTCGACCCGAGCATGACCTATTCGAGCGCCATGTTCGCGCGCGGCGACACGCTGGAGACGGGGCAGGCGCGCAAGCTCGCCGCGGTGCTCGCGCGGACCGGTACCAAGCCGGGCGATGCCATCCTCGAGATCGGCTGCGGCTGGGGATCGTTCGCCGCGGCGGCCAGCGCCGGCGGCAGGCGAGTCCACGGGCTTACCTTGTCGACCGAGCAGAAGGCGGTGGTGGATGCCCAAGCGCTGCCCGGGGTGAGCGTGGCGCTGACCGACTATCGCGACGTCACCGGCACCTATGATGCCGTCGCCAGCATCGAGATGGTGGAGGCGGTGGGGCAGCGCTACTGGCCTGCCTATCTCGACACGATCGCGCGGGTGCTCAAGCCCGGCGGGCGGGCGGCGATCCAATATATCAGCATCGCCGACGACGTGTTCCCCGCCTATGCCGACGGCGTCGATTTCATCCAGCGCTATATCTTCCCCGGCGGCATGCTGCTCTCCGACAGCCGCTTTCGCGCGCTCGCCGAGGCCCGCGGGCTGGCATGGACCGATCACGAGGCGTTCGGGATCGATTATGCGCAGACGCTGCGCCACTGGTATGAGCGGTTCGACGCGGCGGATCACGACGGCCGGCTGCCGGCGCGGCTCGACCGTAAGTTTCGCGAGCTGTGGCGCTATTATCTGATGTATTGCGAAGGCGGCTTTCGCGGGCGCGGGATCGATGTCGCGCTGGTCACGCTGGTGAAGCAGGGCTGAGCCGTATCGTCATCCCGGCGCAGGCTGGGGCCTTTCGCCATGGAGCGGAAAGAGGCGCCAGAGATCCCAGCCTGCGCTGGGATGACGGTGCCCGTCAGGCGTCGACGCGCTCGACATGGCCTTCGGCAAAGCCCTCGATCGCCAGCGCGACGATGCGGTCCGCTACCACCGCGGGTTCCTTCACCGATTGCGGATCCTCGCCCGGATAAGCGCGCGCGCGCATTTTGGTTCGGGTGGCGCCGGGATCGATGATCGCGGTGCGGATGCGGCTGATCTCGGACACTTCGTCGCCATAGGCGCCGAGCAACGTCTCGAACGCCGCCTTGGAGGCGCCATAGGCCCCCCAATAGGCGCGCGGGCGGCGGCCGACGCTGGAGGTGAGGCCGATGATCTTACCGGCCCGGGCACGGCGCAGCATCGGATCGAACGCGGAGATCATCGCCGCCTGCGCGCTGATGTTGAGGGTGAGAACCTGCGCCAGTTCCTTGGGGTCGATCGCCGGCACCGCCGCCAGGCTGCCGAGCATCGCCGCATTGAGCACGAGCAGGTCAAGCGCCTGCCAGCGCTCGCCGATCGCCATGGCGAGCCGCGCGATGCTGTCGGTCTGAGTGAGGTCGAGCGGCGCGATCGTCGCCGAGCCGCCGGCGGCGAAGATCACCTCTTCCACCGCCTCGAGATCCTTGGCGGTGCGGGCGGTGAGCACGACATGCGCGCCCTGTGCCGCCAGCGCGATCGCGGTCGCGGCGCCGATGCCACGGCTGGCGCCGGTGACGATCGCGATCTGGTCCTGAAGAGGCTTGGTCACGCCGATGATCAGATCACGCGCTCGGCGAGCATCTGGAACTGATCGACCGGCGAGGTATCGTCATGGTCGGTCAGCGTCGTCGGATAGTCGCCGGTGAAGCAGGCGTCGCAATATTTGGGACGGATTTCGGCGCGGCGGGCTTCGCCGAGCGCCTTGTAGAGCCCATCGATCGAGACGAATTCCAGGCTGTCGGCATGGATGAAGTCGGTCATTCCGCCAAGATCGAGCTTGGCGGCGAGCAGCTTCGCACGTTCCGGCGTGTCGACGCCGTAGAAGCAGCTATGCCGCGTCGGCGGGGAAGCGATGCGCATATGGATCTCCGCCGCACCGGCATCGCGCATCATCTGCACGATCTTGAGGCTGGTGGTGCCGCGCACGATCGAATCATCGATCAGGATGATCCGCTTGCCCTTGATCAGCGCGCGATTGGCGTTGTGCTTGAGCTTGACGCCGAGGTGGCGGACCTTGTCGCCCGGCTGGATGAAGGTGCGGCCGACATAATGCGAGCGGATGATGCCGAGCTCGAACGGGATGCCCGATTGCTGGGCATAGCCGATCGCCGCGGGCACGCCCGAATCGGGCACCGGGATGACCAGATCGGCCTCGACCGGCGATTCGATCGCGAGCTGGGCACCGATCGCCTTGCGCACCGTATAGATCGACTGATCGCCCGCGATCGAGTCGGGGCGCGAGAAATAGACCCATTCGAAGATGCACGGCCGCGGCGCCATCGGCGCGAACGGACGGATCGAGCGGACCTCGTCGCCCTGGACGATGACGAGTTCGCCGGGCTCGATCTGGCGCTCGAAGGTGGCGCCGCAGACGTCGAGCGCGACGGTTTCGGAAGCGAAGATCACCGCGCCGTCCAGCCGGCCCATCACCAGCGGGCGAATGCCTAGCGGATCGCGGCAGCCGATCATGCCCTCGGGCGTCATTACCACCAGCGCGTAGGCGCCCTCGATTTGCTTCAGCGCATCGATGAAGCGATCGAGCAGCGTGCGATAGTTGGAGGTGGCGACGAGATGGATGATCGTCTCGGTGTCGCTGGTCGACTGGAAGATCGAGCCGCGGCGGATCAGCTCGCGGCGCAGCTTCATCGCATTGGAGATGTTGCCATTGTGCGCGACCGCGAAGCCGCCGCTCGCGAGCTCGGCATAGAGCGGCTGGACGTTGCGCAGCGCCGTTTCGCCGGTAGTGGAATAGCGGACGTGGCCGACGGCATGGTCGCCCGGCAACGCGCGGATGACGTCGTCGCGGTCGAAATTGCCGGCGACATGGCCCATCGCGCGATGGGTGTGGAAATGATGGCCGTCGAAGCTGGTGATGCCGGCCGCCTCCTGGCCGCGGTGCTGCAGGGCGTGGAGGCCCAGCGCCACGAGCGCGGCAGCGCTGTCGCTACCGGAGACACCGAATACCCCGCACTCTTCGCGGAGTTTGTCGTCGTCGAACGGATGAGTAGTCAGCATGGCAGGGCTCACGTGATGCGGGGCGGCAGGTGGGGCGTGCGAGGCGCCATATAGGCACCGCGGGCGGATTTGTCGCGTGTTTGTCACAGGAAAACGAACCCATCCGTCTCATCGCGGGTTTTCGCACCCCGGAAGGAGAGAGCCCATGGCCAAGGATCACGGCCGTCAGATCAAGGACGACGGCCTGTACGAAGAGCTGCGAAGCCAAGGTAATTCGGCGGAAAAGGCGGCGCGGATCGCCAACGCCAAGGCCAATGGCTCGCTGGATCATCGCAGCACCAAGCTGGAGGCGCGCAGCAAGGCGGACCTGCTGGAAGAGGCACGCAAGATCGGGATCGCCGGACGCTCCAAGCTCGACAAGGCGGGCCTAGCCAAGGCGATCCGGGACCACAAGTAGAAGAGAGTTGGGACCAGCGGCGGCGCTTCCGTCGCGGCGGCGGTCGGGATAGGAAGCGTCATGGCCGATCCCCGCGAAACCGAACTTGTCCTCGATCCCAAATATGACTCCGCGGGGCTGATCACCGCGGTGGTGACCGACCGCGCCGGTGCGCTGCTGATGGTCGCGCACATGAACGCCGAGGCGTTGGCCCTTACCCGGGCGAGCGGCGAGGCGACCTTCTGGTCGCGCAGCCGCGCCCGGCTGTGGAAGAAGGGCGAAACCTCGGGCAACGTGCTGCGCGTGGTCGAGATGCGGATCGACTGCGACCAGGATGCCCTGTGGGTGATCGCCGATCCCGCCGGTCCCTCCTGCCACACCGGCGCGGCGAGCTGTTTCTACCGCCGGCTCGAGGGGGACGCGCTCGTGCCGGTGGCATGAGGCGCATCGTGATCACCGCGGCGCTAATGCTGGCGGCGTGCGGCGACGAGCCCGCGGCGGTGGATCGCTCGCCCGGCGCGCAGCTGGAGCAGGCGGCCCGCGCGGCGGGGATTGTCGCCGATCCGGCACGCGCGAGCCTCGTCGGCTCCTGGGCGCGCGAGACCGACCGGATGTGCGTGGTGCCTGCCGCCGCCGGCGACAGCCGCAATCTCCGGCTCGGCGTGCTGATCGATTATGGCGAGGGGCAGGGCTGTGTCGCCTCGGGCACAGCGCGGCAATCGGGCGACAAGGTGGCGGTGAGCTTCGGCGGCTGCCGGTTCGATGCCCAGTTCGATGGCGAGCGGCTGAGCTTTCCGGCCGATCTGCCCGCCGCCTGCGACGCGCTCTGCACCGGCCGAGCGACGCTGTCGGCGGTGTCGGTGGAGCGGCTGAGCGCCTCGGCGTCGGAGGCGGAAACGCTGCGCGCGCCCAGTGGCAAGCCGCTCTGCACAGGTTGACGTTGACGTAAAGGTCAGGTAGTTCGGGCCATGGCCACGTCACCTGCTTATGCCGTGATCGACCCTCGCGACGATCGCGAGTCGTTCTCCATCTCCGACCTGTCCGCGGAGTTCGACGTCACCGCGCGGGCGCTGCGTTTCTACGAGGATGAGGGGCTGATCGCACCCGAGCGCCGTGGCACCCAGCGGATCTATTCGCACCGCGATCGCGCGCGGCTCGCCTGGATTCTGCGCGGCAAAAGGGTGGGGTTCAGCCTCGGCGAGATTCGCGAGATGATCGATCTCTACGATCTCGGCGATGGCCGTCGCGCCCAGCGCCAGACCGCGATCGACCGGTGCCGCGCGCGGGTGGAAACGCTCGAGCGGCAGAAGCACGACATCGATGCCGCGATCACCGAACTGACCGAATTCGTGGACCTGCTCGAAGCAGGCCGCGCCCAAGACGAGAGAGGATAATCCCATGCCGAGCTATACGCCCCCCGTCCGCGACACCCGTTTCGTGCTCGAGCATGTCGTCGGCCTCGAGCGCCACGCCAATGTGCCGGGGTTCGAGGCGGCGACGCCCGATGTCGTCGACGCGGTGCTGGAGGAAGGCGGCCGCTTCGTCGCCGAGGTGCTGTTCCCGCTCAACCTGTCGGGCGACCAGCAGGGCTGCACGCGCCACGACGACGGCACCGTCACCACGCCCGACGGCTTCAAGGAAGCCTATCAACAATATGTCGAGAGCGGCTGGGCGACGCTCGGCAACCAGCCCGAGCATGGCGGCCAGGGCATGCCGCACGTCGTGTCGACGGCGTTCCAGGAATATATGATCTCGTCCAACATGGCGTTCGCGATGTACCCGGGGCTGACCCATGGCGCGATCGCGGCGCTGGTCGCGCAAGGGTCGGCCGAGCAGCAGGCGCTCTACGTACCCAAGATGGTGTCGGGCGAATGGGGCGGGACCATGAACCTCACCGAACCGCAATGCGGCACTGATCTGGGGCTGATCCGCACCAAGGCCGAGCCGCAGGCCGATGGCTCCTATGCGATCACCGGGACCAAGATCTTCATCTCGGCGGGCGAGCATGACCTGACCGACAACATCATCCACCTGGTGCTGGCGAAGACGCCGGGGGCGCCGGACAGCTCCAAGGGTATCTCGCTGTTCGTGGTGCCCAAGGTGCTGGTCAACGACGACGGCAGCCTCGGTGCGCGCAACGCGGTGAGCTGCGGGTCGATCGAGCACAAGATGGGGATCCACGCCAACTCGACCTGCGTGATGAACTATGATGCGGCCAAGGGCTGGCTGGTCGGCGAGGAGATGAAGGGCCTCGCCGCGATGTTCATCATGATGAACGCGGCGCGGCTGGGCGTCGGCCTGCAGGGCCTGGGTATCGCCGAGGTCGCCTATCAGAATGCGGTGATCTACGCCGGCGACCGCCGCCAGGGCCGGGCGCTGACCGGCCCCAAGGAGCCGAACGAAAAGGCCGATCCGTTGTTCGTCCACCCCGACATCCGCCGCATGCTGATGGAGGGCAAGGCCTGGACCGAGGGGCTGCGCGCGCTCTGCCTGTGGGGTGCGCTCCAGGTCGATCTCGAGCATCGCGCGGTCGACGAGGACGAGCGGCAGATGGCCGCTGATCTGATCGGGCTGCTGACCCCGGTGATCAAGGGCGTCGGCACCGACAAGGGCTATGAGATCGCGACCAACGCGCAGCAGGTCTATGGCGGCCACGGCTATATCGCCGAATGGGGCATGGAACAGTATGTCCGCGATGCGCGGATCGCGATGATCTACGAGGGCACCAACGGCGTGCAGGCGATGGATCTGGTCGGCCGCAAGCTCGCCCAGAAGGGCGGCCGCGCGGTGCAGGCGTTCTTCGCGATCGTCGCCGAGGAGGCGGCGGCGGGCAAGGACGACGAGGCGACCGCCGCCATCGCGATCGGGCTGGAAAAGGCGCTCGGCCAGCTGCAGGCGGCGACGATGTGGTTCATGGCCAATGGCATGCAGAACCCCGACAATGTCGGTGCCGGCGCCGTGAGCTACATGCATCTGATGGGGATCGTCGCGGTTGGACTGATGTGGCTGCGAATGGCGCGGGCCGCAGCGGCGCTGAAGGCCGCGGGCGAGGGCGATGCCGCGTTCCTCGACGCCAAGCTGGTGACGGCGCGCTTCTTCGCCGAGCGGATCATGCCCGATGCCGGCGCGCTGCGGCGCAAGATCGAGGGCGGCGCCGAATCGCTGATGGCGCTGCCGCCGGAGATGTTCCGGGCGGCGTGAGGCCGGCGCCGAGGCTAGGGACTCGATGCTGGCGAAGGGCGGATTGCATAACCTCCGCCCGTTCGTGCTGAGCCTGTCGAAGCAGCTGGAGACCCAGGCCCTTTGACAGGCTCAGGGAGAACGGAGGAGGAGGGGGCCGCCGACACATCCCGCCGTTCGTGCTGAGCCTGTTGAAGCAGTTGGAGACCCAGGCCCTTCGACAGGCTCAGGGCGAACGGAGGAGGAGGAGCGGCGCCGACTCATTCCACCGTTCGTGCTGAGCCTGTCGAAGCACCTTGAGGTTCGTGCGGTTCTACAAGCTCAGGACGACGGGGAAAGCGGGCGCTGGCTAGTCGGTGCCGCCCATCGGCAGTCGCGACGGCGCGCGGCGGATGATCGTCGAGCGGCGTTCCTTGGCCGGGGCGTCGGTCTTCGCCGGCGCGGGCGCCTCGGCGGTCGCGGTCTTGCGGCGCACGCCGTCGAGCACGGCCGGGCCATCGGCGGGTGTCGCCGTCGCCACGGGGGGCGCCGCGGCAACCGGCACCGCGGTGACCAGCACCTGCTGCTTCATGCACTGGCTGCGGTCGGGCCGGCGGACCTGCTGGCAGTTCCACAGCGCCTTGTCGACGCCGGTGGCGCGGTCGCGCAGATAGCTGAAGGTCATCGCCGCGATCTGGGCGGGCTCGAGCGGCAGCGCGGTCGGGGTCGCCGCCGGATCCGCCCAGGCGGAATATTTGCACGACGGCCGGTCGCCGCACGCCTGCTTGGCGAGCGCGGGATAGCCCTCAGCAAGCGTGCCGCGCGGGATGGTGACGAGGAAGCTCGCATTGTCGCTCGCCACCGGCGTCGGCGCGGCGCCGGTGACGGTCGCCACCTCGGCCAGGGCCGCCGCGGCCTGTTCGAGCGCGGCGCCGGTCTTGTGCGCGTCGGACAGGAGGCCGAGCTGCGCGATCACTGGCTCGTGGGGATCGACATGGCGATTGAACGCCGGCGGCGTGCCCCACCAGCCGCTCCAGCGGAAGAACAGATGGGTGTGGACCGCGGCGATCTTGTCGAGGCTCGACTGCCAATAAGGCACCACCCAGTCGGTATGGTAATGGGTCGCATAGCCGACCGGTGCATAGACCGATCCGGCGAGCGCCAGCGTCGCCACCTCGCGGGCGCGGCGCCAACCGGCATCCGACGGCTTCCACCGGGTCAGCGCACCGTCGCAGGAGAAGGTGAACTGGCAGCCGGTGCTGCGCTCAGCACCTTCGAACACCACGCCGCACACCGTCTTGGGGAAGGCGGGATGGCGCAGCCGGTTGAGGATCACCTGCGCCACCGCGCGCTCGCCGGTGGCATCGTCGCCGGCCTCGTAGATCACGCCGGCGGCGAGGCAGTCGGTGGCGCGGGCGCGTTCCTCGTCGCTGCCGACGAAGCGGAACGGGCGCGCCGCCGGATTGGGCTCGGTCGAAAACGGCACCTCGGCATTATAGGCGCGGGCATCGTCGGGGCTGAGGTCGACGAAGGCGACCGGCTCCACCGCCGGCACCTCGGCGGCCGGCACCACCCGCGGCGGCGGCAGCACCACGCGCGGCCGATGGCGGTGGGGCATCGCCGGCGCATGGGTGACGACATAGGCCGGTACCGCGATCGCGGCGACCGCGGTTGCGAGGAGGATCGCGCGCAGGCCCCCGGTGACGGTGGCAGGGCTGCGCGCCGGGGCGAGGGCGCTCACTGCTCGGGCAAGAAGTCCGGCACCGACAGATAGCGCTCGCCGGTATCGTAGTTGAAGCCGAGCACGCGGACGCCATCGGGCAGGTCGGGCAGCTTCTGGAGGATCGCGGCGAGCGTCGCACCCGACGAGATACCGATCAGCAGGCCCTCCTCGGTCGCCGAGCGGCGCGCCATGTCCTTGGCGACCGCGGCGTCGACCTCGATCACGCCGTCGATCGCCTGGGTGTGGAGGTTCTTGGGGATGAAGCCCGCGCCGATCCCCTGGATCGGGTGTGGCCCGGGCTGGCCACCGGCGATCACCGGTGAGGCGGCGGGCTCGACCGCGAACACCTTGAGGTTGGGCCAGCTCTTCTTGAGCGTCTCGGCGACGCCGGTGATGTGGCCGCCGGTGCCGACGCCGGTGATCAGCACGTCGATCGGCGAGTCGGCGAAATCGGCGAGGATCTCCTGTGCGGTGGTGCGGACGTGGACGTCGATGTTGGCCGGGTTTTCGAACTGCTGCGGCATCCACGCGTCGGGCGTCTGCTCGACCAGCTCGATCGCGCGCTCGATCGCGCCCTTCATGCCCTTCTCGCGCGGGGTGAGATCGAAGGTGGCGCCATAAGCGAGCATCAGCCGGCGCCGCTCGAGCGACATCGATTCGGGCATGACGAGGACGAGCTTATAGCCCTTCACCGCGGCGACCATGGCGAGGCCGACGCCGGTGTTGCCGCTGGTCGGCTCGATGATCGTGCCGCCCGGCTTGAGATCGCCAGCGGCTTCCGCCGCCTCGATCATCGCGAGCGCGATGCGGTCCTTGATCGAGCCGCCGGGGTTCGCCCGCTCGGACTTGATCCAGACTTCGGAGTTGGGGAACAACCGCTGGATGCGGATGTGCGGGGTGTTGCCGATGGTCTCAAGGACAGTGGTGGCCTTCATCGTGCTTGCTCCGTTTCCTTGGTGTCGATGGGGTTGAGCTTGGGCTGGTCAGGGATCGGATCGATCAACGTCGGGGGCGGATCGAAGGTCCGTGCGTTGCGCAGCGACGGGAACAGGAAGGTCCAGATCACGGTGACGAGCACCGCGCCGCCGCCGCCGACCAGCACCGCGCCGACCGGGCCCAAAGCGGCGGCGAGGAAGCCCGATTCCGCCTCGCCGAGCTCGTTGGACGCCGAGATGGTGAGCTGCGAGGCGGCGCCGACCCGACCGCGCATCGTGTCGGGCGTGTAGAGCTGGATCAGCGACTGGCGGATGTAGACCGAGAACATGTCGGCGGCGCCGGCGAGCGCGAGCGCGGCGAGGCTGAGCGGCAGCCAGGTGGAGATGCCGAACATCATCGTCGCGAGGCCATAGACCACGACCGCGCCGAGCATCTTGGGGCCGACATTGGTCTTGAGCGGCCGAATCGAGAAGAAGGTTGCGGTCAGCATCGCGCCGACCCCGGGGGCGCCGGCGAGCGCGCTGAGGCCGCCTTCGCCGACCTTGAGGATGTCGGCGGCGTAGATCGGCAGCAGCGCGGTGGTGCCGGCAAGGAACACCGCGAACAGATCGAGCGTGATCGCGCCGAGCACCAGCTTGTTGCGGCCCACATAGACGAGGCCCTCGACGATCTGGCGGAGCGGGTGAGCCTTGCCGGGGGTGATGCTGCGCGCCACCGGGCTGATCAGGAACATCGCGACCGCGGCGAGCGCGAACAGGCCGCTGGCGAGGGAATAGGCGAGCCCCGGCGAGTGGCCATAGGCGTAGCCGATCAGCGCCGGGCCGACGATGGCGCCGACCTGCCACGAGGTGGAGCTGAGCGCGATCGCGGTGGGCAATACCTCGCGCGGCACCAGATTGGGGGCGAGCGCGCCGAGCGCCGGGCCGGCGAAGGCACGGGCGAGCCCCAGCGCCACCGCGACCGAGAAGATCACGGGCAGGCCGATCGTGCCCTGATAGGTGGTCACCGCCAGCACCAGCGCGCAGGCGAGCTGCAGCGAAATCGTGAGCCTCGCGATCCAGCGCCGGTCGAACCGGTCCGCCACCCAGCCGGTGATCGGCGTGGTGAGGAACAGCGGCAGGAACTGGAGCAGGCCAATCAGCCCCAATTGCGCGGCGGCCTGCGACGGCGTCATCGTCCGCTTGGCGATCGCATAGGTCTGCCAGCCGATGATGATGATCATGCCGTTCTGGGCCAGCGTCATCGACAGGCGTGCGGCCCAATAGGCACGGAAGTTGGCGATCCGGAACGGATGCGGAGCGTGGGTCATCGGCGCCGGCTTTGGCGCGGGGGCGGGCAAAGGGCAACAAACTTGGCATTTGCGGCGGTGAGGGGAACGACGGGGCGAGGAATAACGGCGGCATTCCATCCGGTTGTGCGCCAACGGACTGTCCCGAAACAAACCGTAACGGCGAACCGGCATACCGGGGAATTGATGTTCCGGGCGAACCGGGCCTATAGGCGCCACATCTCCCCAGGACCTCCGAGGTAACCCGTGGCCAAAATGCCCGTCCGTACTGCCGAACCGCCTGCGCCCAACCGCGAGCGCCCGAACGAGCCCAGGCCGTTCGACGCCACCCGCGACGATCTGCTCAAATTCTACAAGGACATGCTCCTGATCCGCCGCTTCGAGGAGAAGGCGGGCCAGCTCTACGGCCTCGGCTTCATCGGCGGCTTCTGCCACCTCTATATCGGCCAGGAAGCGGTCGCGGTGGGCCTCCAGTCGGCGCTCGACGGCGACAAGGACTCGGTGATCACCGGGTATCGCGATCACGGCCACATGCTCGCCTATGGCATCGACCCCAAGGTGATCATGGCCGAGCTGACCGGGCGCGAGGCCGGCATCAGCCGCGGCAAGGGCGGCTCGATGCACATGTTCTCCACCGAGCATAAGTTCTACGGCGGCCACGGCATCGTCGGCGCGCAGGTGAGCCTGGGCACGGGCCTCGCCTTCAAGCACAAGTACAGCAACGACGGTGGCGTCTGCATGGCCTATTTCGGCGATGGCGCGTCGAACCAGGGCCAGGTGTACGAGAGCTTCAACATGGCCGAGCTGTGGAAGCTGCCGATCGTCTATGTGATCGAGAACAACCAATATGCGATGGGGACGAGCGTCAACCGCTCGTCGGCCGAGGACCAGCTCTATCGCCGCGGCGAGAGCTTCCGCATCCCCGGCATCCAGGTGGACGGCATGGACGTGCTCGCCTGCCGCGGTGCCGCCGAGGAGGCGCTCGCCTGGGTCCGCGCAGGCAAGGGCCCGATCATCCTCGAGATGAAGACCTACCGCTATCGCGGCCACTCGATGTCCGACCCGGCCAAGTATCGCAGTCGCGAGGAAGTGCAGGCGGTGCGCGACAAGTCCGACCCCATCGAATTCGTCAAGAAGTTGCTCGACGAGCAGGGCGTCAAGGAAGACGAGCTCAAGAAAATCGAACAGGAGATCCGCAAGGTCGTGAACGAAGCTGCCGATTTCGCCGAGAGCACGCCCGAGCCCAATCCGGCCGAGCTGTATACCGACGTCCTGGTGGAGTCCTACTGATGGCGATCGAGATCAAGATGCCCGCGCTGTCCCCGACGATGGAGGAAGGCACGCTGGCCAAGTGGCTCGTCAAGGAAGGCGACACCGTCAAGTCCGGCGACATCATGGCCGAGATCGAGACCGACAAGGCGACGATGGAGTTCGAAGCCGTCGACGAGGGCACGATCGGCAAGATCACCGTCGCCGAGGGCACCGATAACGTCAAGGTCGGCACCGTGATCGCGACGCTGCTCGAGGACGGCGAGAGCGCCGACTCGGCGGCTGCCGCCCCGGCTAAGGCCCCTGAGGCTGCGGCGCCGGCGCCGTCGGACCAGAACACCGAAGTCCAGTCGGACGCGCCCAAGGCGCAGGAGACCGGCACCACCCAGCTCGTCGCCGCGGCGGAAAAGCCGGGCAAGGCCGATCCGGCGATCCCGGCCGGTACCGAGATGGTCAAGCTCACCGTCCGCGAGGCGCTGCGCGACGCGATGGCCGAAGAGATGCGCGCGGACGACCGCGTGTTCGTGATGGGCGAGGAAGTCGCGCAATATCAGGGCGCGTACAAGGTCACCCAGGGCCTGCTCGAGGAGTTCGGCGAGCGCCGCGTGATCGACACGCCGATCACCGAATATGGCTTCGCCGGGATCGGCACCGGCGCGGCGATGGGCGGGCTCAAGCCGATCGTCGAGTTCATGACGTTCAACTTCGCCATGCAGGCGATCGACCACATCATCAACTCGGCCGCCAAGACCAACTATATGTCGGGCGGCCAGATGCGCTGCCCGATGGTGTTCCGCGGCCCCAACGGCGCGGCGAGCCGGGTCGGCGCGCAGCACAGCCAGAATTACGCGCCTTGGTATGCATCCGTCCCCGGCCTGATCGTGATCGCGCCGTATGACGCCGCCGATGCCAAGGGCTTGCTCAAGGCGGCGATTCGCTCGGAAGACCCGGTGGTGTTCCTCGAAAACGAGTTGATGTACGGCCGCAGCTTCGAGGTGCCCAAGCTCGACGATTACGTGCTGCCGATCGGCAAGGCGCGGATCATGCGCGAGGGCAAGGACATCACCTTGGTGAGCTATTCAATCGGCGTCGGGCTCGCGCTCGAAGCCGCCGAGAAGCTCGCCGCCGAAGGCGTCGACGCCGAGGTGATCGACCTGCGCACGTTGCGCCCGCTCGACAAGCAGACGGTGCTCGAGAGCCTCAAGAAGACCAACCGCCTGGTGGTGGTGGAAGAGGGCTGGCCGACCTGCTCGATCGCGTCGGAGATCACCGCGATCGTGATGGAAGAAGGCTTCGACGACCTCGACGCGCCGGTGCTGCGCGTCGCCAACGAGGACGTGCCGCTGCCTTATGCCGCCAACCTCGAGAAGCTCGCGCTGATCACCGCCGACAAGGTGATCGCGACGGTGCGCAAGATCATCCCCAAGGGGTGATCGATTAACGAGCTTGAAGGTGAGAAGGGCGCGGGCAGCGAAGGCTACCGCGCCCTTCTTGTTGGTAGCCGCTTTGCCTACGCAAAGGTGGTGCGCCGATCAGGTCGCCGACAGGTGATTGTTGTCGCAGAGCCGCTGGTTGGCGGTCGCGATGGCGGTGTTGTTGGTCAGGGTCTGCTGCGCGCGATCGCGCACCGGGAAGGTCTGCGTCGCATGGAGGTCGCGCTGCGCCATGAACGCCGGCGCGATCAGCGGATGATAGGTATAGGTGATCTCCGCGGTGATCAGCGCGCCATTGGGGGTGGGTACGGTGCCTTCCGCCACGTTGGTCGCCAGCCCGCCTGGCTTGACGCCGTAAGGGATGGCAGCATTGGTCGCACCGGTCCCGGCGACACCGTATTTGGAAGTAGCAATCTTGGCGCCGAAGCAGCGCTGCCAGTCGATCTTGTAGCCGGCCTTGTTGCCGGTCTGGCCATTGGCCTGCAGGCTGGAGATGATCACCCGGCCGTAGTTGCCGAACTTGATCCCCGAGCCGGCGAACCGCATTCCGGTCATGATCTCGTTGATGTCGGTGTCGTCGATCGAGCTGCGGACGCGCGCGGCGTTGTCCGCCGCCAGCATCGCTAGCTGGTTCACCCGCAGCACGGTGATGGCGAGATTGGCGACCTCGGTGCCGGCGAGCGCAATCGTAAGCAGCAGCGGTAGCGCATAGGCAAATTCGATCAGCGCGAGCCCGGAGTGGTCGGTACCGACACGCCGGGCGAGGGCGGCGGCGCGCGCGATGCCGTGAAGGGTCACGAGCATCGGATCACGACCTGCTGGGCACCATAAGGCTGGTTGCGGATCAGCGTGCGCGTCGTGGCGACGACATTGGCGCCCCAGCCGATCCGCGAGGTGAAGCCGAACAGCCGCGGCGCGGTCGCGGTGACGGTGTAATAGACGATGTCGTCCGCGGTGCCGAGACCGCTGCCGCCACCGCCGGTGGCATCGTAATGGCCGTTGCCGTTGCGGTCTTCGTAGCAGTCGGTGCTGTTGTAGACGCCGACGGGCGCGGTATCGCCGGTGATCCGCTCGCCGCCGCCGACGCTGGAGAAGTTGTAATAGTTGAGCGGGGTCACCGAGATCGCATCGGGATCGTCGCGAACCGAGAGCGGCAGGATGGCGCGCACCTCGTTTCTGATCAGCGTGACGATCTGTGCCTGGGTGCGGTTGCCAACCGTCGCCTGGCGCGCCGCGCGCTCGACCGCGCCGGTGACGGTGGCCCGCAGATAGGCCTGATAGCCCAGATCCATGCCGCCCATCAGCAGCAGCAGGAACGGGATCATGACGATGGCGAATTCGACGGCGGCGGCGCCGCGCTGGTCTTGGACAAGGGCGCGGTTCATTGCGAGAGCCTGAGGCCGCCGATGGTCTGGGCGATCGCCTGGAAGCGGGCCTTGAGCTCGGCCGCGTTGTTCGACAGCGACCAATGGTTGCTGTCGCTGGCGCATTCCTGCAGCTCCTGGGGCATGGTGGTGATGCCGAAGCCGACCACCCAGACGGTGAAGCCCTTCCCCTTCATGGCGTTGCAGATCATGCTGACGCGGCGGCGGTGGATATCCGTCAGCCCGTTCTGATCGGTGCCGGACGCGGCGACGCGACCTTCAAGGTTGTTGATCCCCCAGGCATCGTTGTTGTTGGTCCTGATCTCGAGCGTGCCATCGGTCATGAACACGATGTGCCGCGAGATCTGATAGCCGCCGGGACCTGTCGAATCAGCATTGGTCGCCGAGAAGATGCCGTCCGGCGACAGGAAACGTGCCCCCCAGATCAGTCCGATGTCGTGGGTGGTGAAACCACCCGGCGCGAGTGCATCGACATAGCTGGTGAACGCGGCCGACGACTTGGTGCTGCTGACGTAATCGGAGGTGTATTGGGTGAGGGGGCTCGCCTGACGCGGGCAGGCGGCATAATTGCTGTTCACCCACCCCGAACTACGGCCGAGCCAGTTGCCGCCGGCATCATATTGGATGTCGCGGAGGAACGGCTTCCACCTGGTGTCGGCGGAATTGGGCTTGAGATCGATCTGCAGGTCGTAGGCATCCGACGGAATGCTCAGCGACGACGTCGCGGTGATACCGCTGTTGGTGCGTGCCTCCTCGATGCAGCCGCCCCAGCCGACGGTGGTCGGCGCACCATCGGTATTGGGATTGGTGCCCGTGTAATAGCCGGACCAATAGGCAGGGTTGGTCATGGTGCCGTTCTGCACCACCGGCGCCACGTCGATGTCGTTCCTGAGCAGGTAGACCCAACGATCGAATTTGTCGCGAGACAACCACGTGACGCTGCGATCAGTCGTCGAGGTCGTCGTGGTCGTATAGGTCTGCGTCGACGACTGCAGCCGGCAAGTGCCCACGGCGCTGCTACCTTGGCCGTTGGACTTGGTCCAAACGTATTGGTATCTCGTCTTCGTCTTGCCCTGAGCGGAGGAGTAATAGCTCGTCTGGCTTGTGTCGGGGTACGCGACTGTTTCGCGGCCAGTCATCGTTTCAGACGGTGAACCGGTATTGGTGGTGCTCGAGTTGGGAAGCGTCTTTGCCGAACAGGCGCTTTGTGTGATCCCCGAATAGTTCGCGGCGGAGCCGCCGACGTCGACCCAGTTGGTCCAGGCGCTGGCCGTGGAATCGGTCGAACTGCCCGAGGTCTTCGGGCCTTCGGTGCCGTAGCCTGACGTGTCCAGATAATGATCGACCGTGGTGATGGCCTTGCGCGATCGATAGTTGGGCTGTTCCGGCGAGGTGCCGCCAGCTATATAGCTGGCACTGATCCCCTGCACGATCTTGCCGACGTTGACGTTGCTTGAATAGGGCATGAAGCCGTAGCGGATCCGCCCCGGGCCGCTTGCCGCGCCGGCGCCGAGCGCCGAGAAAAAGTCCTTCACCGCCTGCTTGAGCCCGTCGATCTTCGACACGGTGTCGCTGCCGGTGGTCTGGGCCATCGACCCGGTGACATCGAGCACGAACATGACGTCGGTGTTGGGGATCAGCAGCGTCGACTGGCAGGTGACGCTCAGCGTCTTATTGCCCATCCCGAACATGTGCATGATCGTCATCGGCATGCTGAGCGAGGCCTGGCCGTTGACGACGCCGACGTCGCCGAGCGTGTACACCGCATTGACGGTGGTCGCCGAGTAGGTGTGCTCTGGAAAGTTGAAGGCGAAGAACCTGCGGGCTGTGTCGTTCTCGCTGTCGGACAGCATGTGGACATCGTTCATCGCACGCCGCCCGGCGAGTGCGCCGGCGTCGCATGCCTGCTGCAGGCGGGTCTTGGCCATGTACAGCCGGCTGAGATCGATCGCGCCGCCGATCATCGCCATCATCGGCACCAGCGCCGCCGCCGACAGGGCAAGAACGTTGCCGCGCCGGTCCCGCGCCAGCCTGGTCAATGTCGGAGCAAGGCGCGTAGGTCGGTTCAAGGCGATCGATCTTTCGATGGCATGGGACATCCCCAGACCATCGGTGGCTACTCGCCGGCGGCGAAAATTGCGGTAAAGCCTACCCTGTGGATAGTGCTGCATGACCGACGCGAGTTCGTTTACCCCGATGATGGCGCTGGCGTTCGCGCCCGTGCCGCCAGCGTTTCGCGCCGCGCTCGAGGCGTTGGCAGCGTTCGATCGCGAGATGGGGGCGATCCTGGCTTCCACGCGCGAGCCGCTGGTCGGGCAGATGCGGCTGACCTGGTGGCGCGAGGCCGTGATCGCCTTGGACCATGGCCGCCCGCCCGCGCAGCCGGTGCTGCAGGCGCTTGCCGGGGCGGTGATCCCGGCCGGGGTCTCCGGTGCAAGCCTGGCGCGGGTGATCGACGGCTGGGAAATGCTGCTGCGCGAGCCGCTCGATCGCGACGCGGTGGCAAGCTTTGCCGAGGCGCGGGGCGGCGGGCTGTTCGCCGCGATGGCGGCGGTGCTCGGCGCTAGCGACCAAGCGATCGAGCGGGCTGGCGAAGGCTGGGCGCTCGCCGATCTCGCCGGCCACGTCAGCGATCTGCGGATCGGCGATATGGCCGCCACACTCGCTGGCGACCGGGTAAAAGCCGCGCTGGCGACGCCCTGGTCGCAGGCGGGGCGACCGCTCGCGGCGCTGGCGCTGCTCGCCCGTTTCGCGCTTGCGCCGGCACCGGGCCGCTGGACACGGGCACGACAGCTAGCGGCGCTGCTGCGGCTGCGCGCGACCGGCCGCTGATCCCGTAATCACCGCAGGTTGTCGCGGTCCCAGCGGCTGCTAGCCTCGCCGCGGGGGAGAGCGGCAATGTGGCGATATGTGGCAGGTGCGGGTGCGGTGGCGGCGGGAATTGCGGCGGTGGTGATGATGATCGGCGGGCATGGCGAGACCCGCCGGGCGCTGCCGTTCGCCAGCGCCAGCGCCGCCGCGGCACGGGGCGCGGGGCATGCTTCGGCGCTGCCCGACGACGCCCCCGAGGCGACGCCCGCTACCCGCGAGGAGAAGCGCTTCGCGCGTTACGACAAGGATCGCGACGGCAAGGTGACGCGCGACGAGTATCTCGCGTCGCGGCGCAAGGCCTATGCCCGGCTCGACACCGATGGCGACGGGCGGCTGAGCTTCGACGAATGGGCGATCAAGGCCACCGCCAAGTTCGCCGCCGCCGATGGCGACCAATCCGGCGGTATGGACGCCACCGAATTCGCCACCACCGCGGTCAAGCGGAAAACGCCGGTTCGGGTGAAGTGTCCGCCGGCTGAGTCGGCGGCAGACCAGGAGAGCTGAGCCATGCGGCCAGGGCGGCGCGGCCGCGCTCGGTGTACATCTTCTTGCGATCGGCCTTCTTGGTGCGGCCGGTGATCGGCGGGAACAGGCCGAAGTTGACGTTCATCGGCTGGTAGGTCTCGGCCTCGGCACCTCCGGTAATATGGCCCAGCAGCGCGCCGAACGCGGTCTCCACCGGCGGCGGTACCAGCGTGGTGCCGGCAAGCTCGGCGGCGGCGAACCGGCCGGCGAGCAGGCCGATCCCGGCGCTCTCGATATAACCCTCGCAGCCGGTGATCTGGCCGGCGAAGCGGATGTTGGGCCGGCTCTTCAGCCGCAGCGTCGCGTCGAGCAGTTCGGGCGAGCGGATGAAGGTGTTGCGGTGCAGCCCGCCCAGCCGCGCGAACTCGGCGTTCTGCAGCCCGGGAATGGTGCGGAACAGCCTGACCTGCTCGGCATGCTTGAGCTTGGTCTGGAAGCCGACGATGTTCCACAGCGTACCCTGGGCATTGTCCTGGCGCAGCTGCACCACCGCATAGGGCCAGCGCCCGGTGCGCGGATCATCGAGGCCGACCGGCTTCATCGGCCCGTAGCGCAGCGTATCCACCCCGCGTTCCGCCATCACCTCGATCGGCATGCAACCGTCGAAATAAGGCGTGTCCTTTTCCCATTCCTTGAACTCGGTCTTCTCGCCGCCGACCAGCCCGGCATGGAAGGCGAGATACTCGTCCTTGTTCATCGGGCAGTTGATGTAGTCCTTGCCCTCGCCCTTGTCCCAGCGGCTGGCGAACCAGGCGGTGTCCATGTCGATGCTGTCGCGGTGGACGATCGGCGCGAGCGCATCGAAGAAGGCGAGCGCCTCGCGCCCGGTCTCGGCGCCGATGCCCTCGGCGAGCGCGGGCGCGGTGAGCGGGCCGGTGGCGATGATCGCCGGGCCGTCCGGCAGCGCGTCGATCCGCTCGCGCACCAGGGTGACGCGCGGGTGGCTGTCGAGCGCGGCGGTGACGCTTTGCGAGAACAGGTCGCGGTCCACCGCCAGCGCCGAGCCGGCAGGCACCTTGTGGCGGTCTGCCTCGCGCATGATCAGCGAGCCCATCGCGCGCATCTCCTGGTGGAGCAAGCCGACGGCGTTGCTGTCGGCATCGTCGGAGCGGAAGCTGTTCGAGCAGACGAGCTCGGCGAGCCCATCGGTCTTGTGCGCCGCGGTGGCCTCGCCGCTGCCGCGCATCTCGGACAGGCGGACGCTGAATCCGGCTTCGGCAAGCTGCCAGGCGGCCTCGGAACCGGCAAGCCCGCCGCCGATGATATGGATGTCGTGGTTGGTCATGATATTGCCTGTAATCGCTCGCGCGCCATATTGCGACGATGACCACCATCTTCACCATCGGCTATGAAGCGACCACGATGAGCGAGTTCATCGCTGCGCTGGACAAGGCGGGCGTCCGGCGCGTGATCGACGTGCGCGCGCTGCCGCTGTCGCGCCGGCCGGGCTTCTCCAAGACGTCGCTGGCGGCTTCGCTCGCCGAGGCGGGGATCGGCTATGTCCACCTGAAGGCGCTCGGCACGCCCAAGGCCGGCCGCGACGCCGCCAAGAAGGGCGATGTCGCGACGCTCGAAGCGGTTTACGACGGGCAGCTCGCCTTGCCCGAGGCGCAGGCGCAGGCGGCGATCATGCTCGGGCTTGCCGCCGAGATGCCGAGCGCGTTGCTCTGCTACGAGCGCGATCCGTGCCACTGCCATCGCACCTTGCTGCTCGCGGCGGTTGCCGAGGATGCCGAGGTGGTGGACCTATTTGCCTGAGGCGCGGTGCAACCCGCGTTCGCGGCCAGGCGTTCGCCGCGCGATCAGTTTCTCCGATCATGCGAGGATTTCCGACGATGACCCAGCCCGCCCGACGCCTTGCCGTGACCCTCGGCAGCGGAGCGACGCGATGAGCGAGCGTGTCGCCCGCGTCGAGCAGGTCGGCGGCCCCGAGGTGATCCGCTGGGTGGATGTAGACCTGCCGGCGCCCGGCCCGGGCGAGGTGCGGATGCGCAACCACGCGGTCGGCCTCAACTATATCGACACCTATCATCGCAGCGGGGTCTACAAGATCGATCTGCCCACCGGGCTCGGCAGCGAGGCGGCCGGCGTGGTCGAGGCGGTCGGCGATGGCGTCGCGGGGTTTGCGCCGGGCGACCGGGTCGGCACCTTCGGGCCAACCCGTGGCGCCTATGCCACCGCACGCAACCTGCCCGCCGCGGAGTTGATCCGCCTGCCCGACAACGTCACCGACGAAGTGGCGGCGGCGCTGCTGCTCAAGGGCAGCACGGTGGAATGCCTGATCGAGCGGTGCGCGCGGGTCCAGCCCGGCCAGACCGTGCTGGTCTGGGCGGCGGCCGGCGGCGTCGGTCATCTGATGGTCGGCTGGCTGAAGGCGATCGGCGCCACCGTGATCGGCACCGCAGGCTCGGTCGACAAGGCGGCGCAGGCAACGGCGGCGGGCGCCGACCATGTCATCCGCCACCGCGACGAGGATGTCGCCAAGCGAGTCCGCGAGCTCACCGGTGGCGAGGGCGTGCCGGTGGTGTTCGACGGCGTCGGCATGGCGACCTGGCCGGCGACGCTCGACGCCACTGCGCGGCGCGGGCTGATCGTCAGCTATGGCAACGCCGGTGGCCCGATCGAGGGCGTTGCGATCGGGACGCTGGCGGCGAAGGGGTCGCTGTTCGTGACCCGACCCACCCTGTTCGATTACTACCGCAGCCGGGACGAGCGCCAGGCGGGCACCGACCGGCTGTTCGCGATGCTCGCCTCGGGCGCGATCAGCCCCAGGGTCGGCCAGCGGTTCGCGCTGGAAGATGCAGCCGCCGCGCACCGCGCGCTCGAGGCAGGCGACACCGACGGCGCGACGGTGCTCATCCCGTGATCGCGCCCGCGCCATGAAGGTGTTCTTCGACGGCGGCTGCCACCCCAACCCCGGGCCGATGGAGGCGGCGGCGGTGATCCGCGGCGAGGCGCACGTCCGCCTTGGCCTCGGCACGGGCGACAACAACCAGGCCGAGTGGCTGGCGTTGCTGCTGGCACTCGAGCTGGCGACCGCGGCGGGGCTGCAGGACGTCACCTTTGTCGGCGATTCGACGCTGGTGGTGGAGCAGGCGCGGGGGCGCTGGCGCTGCACCAGCCCGCAGCTCGAAGAGTATCTGGCCGCCTTCCGCGCGGGCGCCGCCGCGATCCCGCGGCTTCGGCTCAGGCAGGTGCCGCGCGCCAAGAATCTGGCGGGCATCGTCCTCGCCCGCCGCCGCGATCCCGCGGCGCGGCAGACGGCGATCGTCACCGACGCCGGTCAGTGACGGTTATCCTGACTGCTACGGGGCTCCCATCGCACTCTGCGTGTCGACACTCGCAAAACCCTCGTCGAGCATCTGCGCCACCCGTTGGTCGCGCGCGGCGACGCTCTTTTCGCCGAGCACCACCGCGATCAGCCGGCGGCGGCCGCGCTTGGCGGAGGCGGCGAGGTTGAAGCCGGCCTCGACGGTATAGCCGGTCTTGATCCCGTCCAGCCCGTCGAACTTGCCGAGCAGGTGGTTGTGGTTCTGGAGGCGGCGGGGGCCCCAGTCGAACGTGCGGGTGCTGAAATAGGCGTAGCGCCGCGGATGCTGGTTGAGCAGCGCCATCGCCAACTTGGCCATCTCGGTGGCGGTGGTAACGTTGGCGCCGGGCAGGCCGGTGACGTTGGTGAAGGCGGTTTCGTGCATGCCGAGCTTGTGCGCCTTGGCGGTCATCTGCGCCGCAAACGCGGCTTCGCTGCCGCCGAGCTTTTCGGCGAGCGCGACCGCGACGTCATTGGCCGAATTCACCGCAATGGCGCGGATCGCCTGATCGACGGTGATCGAGCTGCCGGGGCGCAAGCCGAGCTTGGATGGCTGCTGGCTCGCCGCCTTGCGCGAGATCGGCACGCGATCGCCGAGCGACAGCTTGCCGCTGTCCAGCGCGTCGAATGCGAGGAACAGCGTCATCATCTTGGTGAGCGAGGCCGGCCGGCGGACGAGATTGGCGCCCTGGGCATAGAGCACGTTGCCGTCGCGGGCATCGACCAGGATCGCCGACACCGGCCGTACCGCGCGTGCCGTCGCCGGCGGGCTGAGCGCCGGCGCAGTGCGTGCTGCGCCGGCGGTGCCGAGCAGCAGCGCGGCCCCGGCTAGCACCACCGCCGGCCCTCGTTGCATGATCTGCCGGGTCACTGCGGCTCGGTGTTGTTCGCGGGCTGCTCGTCGCGCGGCATGTGCGCGGTCATGCCGGTGGCATCGGCATCGTCCTGGACCTGGACGTCGGGCGCGATCTCGGCCTCGGGCGGCGGGGTGGCGACGCTGGCGTTGGTCTCCACCGCCGGCGCGGGCGGCAGTTCGGGTGCCGGCGTCGGCGCCGCCTCTTCGGGCACCCCCGGGTCGGTGACGGCATTCTCCATCACCGGTGCGTCGTCGTGCGGCGCCTTCGAACAACCGGCAAGCGCCGCGGCGGCGAGCAGGGCGGTGGCCAGGCCGAGCCGGGTCTTGGTAATCCTGATCGTCATCATCTGTCCCTTCACCGTGGCGCGAGCGCCTGGCGCGCCGATCGCGCCTCGATCTTTGCGGCGAGCGTGCCGTCCCACCCATAGGGATCGTCACGGAAATTCATCTGGCCGTTGCCGCTGGCAAATGCCGTCCAATAGAGCAGGTACACCGCGACCGGCTTGGCGAGCCGCGCCCGGACGGTGTCGCCCTTGTCGACCGCCGCCGTCACCGCCTCGGGTGTCCAGGTCGCATCGCCCTTGAGCAGCAGGTTCGCGAGTTCCTCCGGCTTTTCCAGGCGCACGCAGCCGTGGCTGGCGAGGCGGCTGAAGCTGGCGAACTTGGCGCGCGATGGCGTGTCGTGGAGATAGACCGAATAGGGATTGGCGAAATCGAACTTGAAGCGGCCGAGCGCGCTCTGGTCGCCGGCCTGCTGCTGCAGCCGCGTGCCATCGATCACCTTGAAGCCGTTGCGGCGGAAGTAGCCGGGGTTGGCCTTCTCCTTGGGCCACAGCTCCTTGGTGGCGATCCCGGTCGGGACGTTCCACGGCGGGTTGATGACGACGCTGTGGATTGCCGACGACAGCATCGGCGTCTCGTCACCGGGGCGGCCGGTGACGGCGCGCATCGAAGTGACCGGCTTGTCGCCGTCGAACACGGTGAGCACCGCGGCGGCGATGTTCACCTGGATACGGTCGCGCGGCAGATCCTGCGGCAGCCAGCGCCAGCGCTCCATGTTCGCCATGATCTGGTGGACGCGCTGCGCGGCCGGCACGTTGAGCGCGGCGAGGGTCTGGCCGGCGACGATGCCGCTCGGATTGAGCCCATAGCGGCGCTGCGCGCGGCGCACCGCCTCGACCAGTTCGAGGTCGAACGTGTCGCCGCTCGCCGCCACTGACTTGTCCTCGATCGCGAGGCGCTTGCGCAACGCCGCAACGCGCGGACCGGTGGCGTTGATCGTCATGTCGGGGCCGGCGGCGAGCGTCGCCCAGCCGCCGTCGGCGGCGATCTGGCGATAGCGGTCGAGCCCGGTCTTGAGGCTGTCATAGCCGGTATAGGGCGGCGGCAGCGCGGCGAACCAGGCCGCGAGCCGGTCACGGCGGACCGCGTCGGCAAAGCCGGGCAACGGATCGAAGGCGGGCGGACGCAGGCCCCAGTCGCGCTGGAAATCGGCCTCGGCGAGGCGACCGGCGTGCACCGCGCGAGCGTGATCGAGCGCCTCGCGCACCAGCCGGTCGCTGTCGCCGGCGCCGACCGGCAGCGAGCCTGAGGTGCTCAGCCCCTGCGCGAGGCGATCGGCATCGAGCAGCTTGGCGAGCTGCCTGGCCTGCGCATCGCTCAACGTCGGCAGTGGCGCGGCGGGCATCGGCGCGGGCAGCAGCGAGACCGGCGGCGGCGGGGTCTGGCCTTGGTCCACGGGCAACGGGTTGGTCTGGGCGACCACCGCCGAAAACGGCAGCGATGCCAGCAGGGCGGAGGCCGCGACGGTGCGGATCAAGCGGGAAGTCGTCGTGGAGATGCTGTGCATATCGGCCCTTGTAGGATCGCGCAGACCCTCGCACGATCAACCTCGCTCTACGCTGAACGACAGCGGAAAACGACAGGGAAGATGCTCGATATTTTGCCCCGTCGACGTTGCTACAGCATCGCTGCCAGTGCCGGGCTCAGCCACTCGCGGCCCGATCGCGAGGCGATCCGCGCCGCCAGCTGCTCGCGCGTCGCCATCGCCAGCGCCGCCTCCGGCTCGATCACGGTGAGCGCGCTCGCCCAGGCATCGGCGACCATCGCGGAGGCGTGGAGCACGCTCACCGCCGCGGTGTCATGGCCGATCGGCCGACCGGTGCGCGGGTCGAGGGTGTGGGCGCCGCGGACATAATCACCCGAGGTCGCGACCGCGAGTTGATGAAGCGCGACCCGCAACGGCGCCAGGGCGACGCCGGGCGGCGCCTCGAGCTCGACCCACCAGGGATCGCCATCGGGGCGGATGCCGCGCCCGACGCATTCGCCGCCCACTTCCACCAGCGCATGGTCATGGCCTGCCGCCGCGATCGTCGCCGCGACCGCGTCGGCGGCGTGGCCTTTGGCGATGCCGGACAGGTCCAGCCACACGCCCCCGGGCTGGTGCAGCCGGCGCGCCGCAGGATCGAAGGCGAGCCGCTGCCATCCCGACGCTGCCCGAGCGGCGGCGATCGCGTCGGCCGCCGGCGGCTGGGTCACGGTGCGCGGGCCGAGGCCCCAGCAATCGGTCAGCCGCCCCAGCGCAGGGTCGAACGCGCCGCCCGAACGCGCCGCGATGTCCAGCGCGGCGGCCATGACATGGGCGAAATCGGGGGGGAGCACGGTCGCGCTGCCGGCGGGCGCCTGGTTGAACCGGCCCAGCGTCGACGTGGCCAGCCAGTGGCTCATTTCCGCGACCAGCCCGTCGAGCCGCTGCTGGATCGCCGTGTGCAGCGGCTCGACCGCGGCGCCCGCGGGCATGGCGATGAGCACACGCCAGCCGGTGCCCATCGTCTCGCCGCCAAGCCGCGCGATCGTCGCCCCGGGATCGATCGCGGCGAGCGCGTTGGGATCAATCGCCAGCGGCACGGCGTGGCGGGGAGCGGCGGCGGGCGCCGCGCCGATCACGGGGCGAGCACCTCCAGGGTGCTGGTGTAGCTCATCCGGCGCTGGGCGGCGCGCGGGGTGCTCGGGTGATCGTCGCTGGCGGTGGCGTTGAGCCAGTACATGCCGGCGAACGGCCAGCGGATGGTGAGCACGCCATCGGCGCCGGTGGTAAGGTCCTGCGCGCCCTCGCTGTCGCGATAGCGCTTGCCGCCGGGCACCAGCGTCACCTTGAGGTTGGCGGCAGGCTTGCCGTCGATCAGGAAGCGCAGCCGTGCCGGCTCGTTGGCGACCAGCTCGTCCGGATGCGTCACCGGCACCATCTCCAGCCCCTTGTTGCTGGGCTTGAACACGGTCTGCGTAGGCGCGCCGGCGGTGACGAAGATCGCGTTGCGGCTGATCGTCTCGGTGAGCTTGAGATCGGTCGCACCGGCCGGGATCTCGGCCAGCGTGGCGACGCTGTGTGCCGGAGGGATTCGGCCGCCCGGGCCGCCGGGGCCCTCTGCGCCGCCAGCAGCTTGCGCACGGGGCGGCATCGCCGCGCCTGCCGGCCGCTCGCGGCCCGCACCGGCGCCGACACCCGCGCTGGCCCCCGGTGGTGGCCCGCGCCGGCGTCCGACCGACCATTCCTCGCCGTTGAGCGTAAACGTGCCGCCGACGTTGGTGTCCTCGGTACCGATCTTCCAGGTGCCGGGCTTGTCGAGATGGACGTCGAAGGTGGAGCGATAGCGCCCCTTGGCGGCATTCTCGATCTGGCCCGTCGAGCCATCGGGTGCCCAGACTCTGATGCCGTCGGTGCTCATCGGGAAGTGGTCGGGGTAGAACAGGTCGTTGGAAATGGCGGCGTCCACCGTCACCCAATCGTCGGTGCCCGAGAAGGTGGTGGCGGACGGCACCAGCCAGGGGCGGTGCGCCAGCGCCGGACCGGCGATCGCGATCAGGGCGACCGCGGCGAGGATTCGTTGCTTCAACATCGTCAGGCCTTTCAGCGGAGGGACACGGCACCGAGTTCGGTGGTGCCGGCAGTGGCGGCGGCCTTCGCGGGCACCGAGATCGGCAGCGACACCAGCTCGCGTCCGCCGGTCTCGCGCGCTGCCTCGACGTGGAGGACATATTGGCCGGCGGGCAGATTGGCGGGGAGCGGCACGGTATAGGTGCCCGGCGCGCGGGTTGCGCCACTGACGCCGTCGGCGGGCAGGGCGAGGCTGCGCCCGCCCTTGCGCCACCAGCTGCGCAGATCGGCGAGCCATTTGGTGCCGGGCTCGTTGCCGCGCTTCTTGACGTCATACCAGACGAACAGCGTCTTCGCCGCGCCGCCGGCGGCGGGTTCCAGCCAGCCGGCCACATAGGGCCGGTGATATTCCGCCACGGCCACGCGCGGGATGGTGACGCTGACCGTGCCCGCGGTCGCGGGCGCCGCGATCAGGCCGGTGAGGAGCAGGGACTTGTGCATCGTGTCGGGCACCATTCGTGGGTGGTCGTCAATGGATCAGGAACAACGCGATCAGCACCGGGATGGCGAGGCTGACCGCGACCAGCGGCCAGGTGGAGGGCCGATGGCGGGCGTGGAGCTGGAGCAGCAGGAAACCGGTGAGGGTGAAGACGATGCAGGCGGCGGCGAAGGCATCGATGAACCAGAACCAGACCGTGCCGGCATTGCGGCCCTTGTGGAGGTCGTTGAGGTAGGACACCCAGCCACGATCCGTGATCTCGGCGGACACCGCGCCGGTGCTGCGATCGATGCTCACCCAGGCGTCGCGACCGGGGCCGGGCAGGGCGACATAGGCATCGTCGGACCATTCGGCGGGCTTGCCCGCGGCATCGAGGCCGACCGCCATCGCGAGATGCGCCGACACCGCGGCCGGCAGTGGCGCGTCGGCGGCAGGGGGCGTCTTCTTGAGCAAGGCGAGCAGCGGCGCCGGCAGCGTCGCCGCCCGCGTGGTGACCCGGGGCGTGGCGCCGATGCTGCCGGCGTGGTTGAGGGTGAGGCCGGTGACCGCAAACAGCAGCATGCCCGCGAGCGACAGCGCCGCGCTGATCCAATGCCAGGTGTGGAGCTGCTTCATCCACCAGGAGCGGAACTTGCGCTTGCGCTTGGCTGGCGGAACCGCCGACCCCGCGTCGGTCGACGCAGCCGCTCGGCGCGTCGGCGGCACCAACTCGGCAGCCATACCCGCGCGCGCTGCGTCGATGTCACTGCCGTCCAACCCCGATGCCTCCTTGCGTCGCGCGACATCATCCCCGCCGCCATCGCGCCATGACATATAATGCAACTCACTCGCAAGAGGTGTGGGCTGGGTTCTCGATCATATCGTCTGATGACGACCGTGCCAGGCCACGCGCATTGCGCCCGACCATACCGCCCGATAGCATCACCCGCTCGACTGCTCCCGCCCGAAGGATCTGCCTCCGTGATCATGCGACGCTCGCTTGCCCTGTTGCTCATCGGATCGATGGCGGCCCCAATCGTCGCGGCCGCCCCACAGTCCTCCGCGCCGGTCTCCCAGCCGGCTCCGGCCACCGCTGCGGAAGACGCCCGCCTGCTCACGTTCCTCGATGCCGCGTTCGACCAGCAGGTCGCACTCAGCCCGCAGACGATGACCAGCCTCGGTCTTAAGACCGATTACAGCAAGCTCGACGATTATACCGACGCCGGCGCGCAACGCCGTATGGCGCTTGAGCAAAAACAGCTCGCGGATCTCCGCAAGAGCTTCACCCCGGCGCGGCTGAGCCCCAGTGCGCGGCTCAGCTACCGCCTGTTCGAAGATCAGGTGGAGACCGACCGTCGCCAGTTCGCGTTCCGCAACTATGATTTTCCGGTCTCGACCAACGGCAGCCCGGCGGGCAACATTCCGGTGTTCCTCATCAACGAGCATCGGATCGACACGGTCGGCGATGCCGAGGCGTATATCGCCCGGTTGCGCGACAGCCGGCGGGTGATGGCCGAGGTCGCGGCGACGATGCGCGATCAGGCGGCGCACGGCATCGTGCCGCCGAAGATGGTGTTTGCGCCGGCGCGGGCGGATGCCCACAAGGTGATCACCGGCGCGCCGTTCGACAATGGCCCCGACAGTTCGCTGCTCGCCGACGTCAAGAAGAAGGTCAGCGCGCTTAAGGTGCCGGACGCGACCAAGCAGCGGCTGATCGGCGAGGCGAGCGCGGCGCTCACCGGCCCGTTCCGCGCGGGATTCGATACGCTGTTCGCCGCGCTCGACGAGATCGAGCCCAAGGCCAAGGGCAATGACGGCGCCTGGAGCCTGCCCAATGGCGACGCTTATTATGCCGCGCGGCTCAACTATTACACCACCACCGCGCTGACCGCCGACCAGATCCACCAGATCGGCCTCGACCAGGTCAAGGCGATCACCGCCGAGATGGAGGCGGTGAAGCAGCGGATCGGCTTCAAGGGCACGCTCGGCGAATTCTTCACCGCGCTGCGCACCGACCCCAAGTTCAAATATCCCAACACCGATGGCGGTCGGCAGCAATATCTCGCCGACGCGCGCGCCGCGATTGCCGAGATCATGGCGGCGGCGCCGCGCTTCTTCAGTCGCCTGCCCAAGGCGCCGCTCGAAGTGCGCGCGGTGGAGACCTGGCGGCAGGACACCGCCGCGGTCGCCTTCTACGACCAGCCCGCGCCGGATGGTTCGCGACCCGGGATCTTCTACGTCAACCTCGCCGACATGAACCAGGTGCAGAAACCCCAGGTCGAGGGCATTGCCCATCATGAGGGCGCACCCGGCCACCACTTCCAGATCGCGCGCGCGCAGGAGCTGACCGGCGTGCCCAAGTTCCGCCGGTTCGGCTATTATGGCGCGTATACCGAGGGCTGGGGGCTCTATTCGGAGCGGCTCGCCAAGGAGATGGGCGCCTATAAGGATCCCTATTCAGAATTCGGCATGCTCTCGCTGCAGATCTGGCGGGCGTGCCGACTGGTGCTTGATACCGGCATCCACGCCAAGCACTGGTCACGCGAGCAAGCGATCGCCTATTTCACCGAGCACGCGCCCTTGTCGCAGCGCGACGTCGTCAAGGAAGTGGATCGCTACATCAACAACCCGGGCCAGGCCACGAGCTACATGGTCGGCCAGCTCAGGATCACCGCGCTGCGCCACAAGGCGGAGGCTGCGCTCGGCCCGCGCTTCGACATCCGGGCGTTTCACGAGGTCGTGATCGGCAGCGGCGCGCTGCCGCTCGACGTGCTCGAGGAGCAGGTCGACGCCTATATCGCCGCGAACAAGGCGGGGTGAGGATCGGGCATGAGCCGCGGCCCATTCTTACCTTGTCATGCTGAACTCGTTCCAGCATCCATCACCTGCCGGTGCCACTCGCGGCACGGTCGGCCCATGGATCCTGAAACGAGTTCAGGATGACGACGGGTGGGGTCGCGGCGGTCGGGCGTAATGTTGGCGCCCGCAGACCGTCGCCGCTAGCTCACACCCTGAACTTATATGTCGCGCCCGGCGCCCGCTCGATGTCCGGCGGGAAGCTCGCGCGCTTGTCGTCGTAATATTGCCGGCGGTGATCGCCGTCGGCGGCGGCATTGTAGGTGAGATAAAGGATCCGGCGCTGCGCATCGGTGAGGTTCGGCTTGGACGCATGCGGCGCATAGCTGTCGAAGAACAGCACGTCACCGGGTTCGGTGGGGATCGGGATCAGCGCGAAGGCGTCCATCTGCTCAGCGGTCAGTGGCTGCCATTCCTCGCCGACCATGGTCGTGATCCGCGGCGCGCTGGTCATTTCGAGGCAGCCGTTCTCGGTCGTCGCGCGATCGATCCCGACCAGCGCGGTGACGAACATCGGCGCATATCTGGTCCAGCCCGCCTGCTGGTCCTGATGCGGCTCGAAGCCAGCGCCGCCCGCCTTCTTAAAGTTGATCTTTTCCTTGAACAGCAGCGACGGGCCGCCCAGCAGCTGCGCCACCGCGTCGGACAACCGGCCGTGGCGGACGAGCGCGTCGAACGCGGGATGATAAGGGCAGAAATCCTCGATCCGCTGCATCACCCGCTCGCCGGGGGTGGTCACGCTATCTTCGTAATAGACCATGTGCCGGCCCGGTTCCTCGGGCAGCGCGACCAGTTCGTCGGTCCAGCCGGCGATCTCGGCCGCCTCGGCCGGGGTGAACAGCCCGCGCTTCGCGACCCATCCGGTTTCGGCGAAATGGGCGATGTCATCGGGCGTCAGGGGAAGGCAATCGTGCAGCGACATGTCAGCTCACCAGATGCGGGAGGATGGCGTCGCGGGCCTTGGCGACGTCTTCGGGGAAATCGATTTCGGTCCAGGGCAGGTCCGTGACGTCCACGTAGGAGAAGTCGGCGGGATGGGCGAGCATCAGATCGCGGATGGCTTCCTCATATTCGACGTCTGTGCGACCCGCGGCGACATAACGGTCGCAGGCGTCTGCGAGCCTGGCGGCCACCGCCGGCGCAAATTTGAAGAAGCCGACCGACTCGCCATGCCAGTCATGGTCATGCTCGGGCTTTTTGCGAAAATCGACCATGGTCTCGCCACGGAAGCAGACCTTGACCGGTTCGTCGCCGGGCTCGAGCTCGCGATCGACCAGCAGCACCGCCTCGCCCGGCGCGGCGACCAGCCGCTCGAGGATGCGCCGATCGTAGAGCACGTCGCCGTCCATCAGCAGTACGGGCCGCCCGGCACGGAGCCGGTCGCGCTGCACCCATAACGATATCAGGCTGCCCTGGCGGTAATCGGGGTTCAGCATCGTTCCGGCACGCGTCCCCAGCGCAGCGGCGAGCACGGGTGCTTCATGGCCGATGGTAACGACGATGTCGTCCACGCCCACCGCGGCGAGCGCTTCGAGATGACGCTCGATCAGCGAGCGACCGGCGAAATCGAGCAGCACCTTGGGGCCGTCGTGGGTCTCGCCGAGTCGACGGCCGACGCCGGCGGCAAGGAGGATCGCGATCGGCGCCTGGTCATCTGCGGGGGCACGCATTGTTTCCGAAGGGGACGGGCTGGCTTGGCTTGTCTGCATGGGCAAGCGGCTATAACGAGCGCCCTTGCCGCGGCCAAGGACACTGGGGGCTTCGTCGCGACGCCCGTGATTTATACCCACCGAAAGTCCCGCGCTTCATGAACGATCAATCGACCAGCTTCGTCACGCCCGCCCCGGGCCTGAGCCGCGCCACCTTGCTGCGTAATGCCATCGAAGGCGCCGAGCTCGCCTTCCTGATGGAGGCGCACAGCGGCCTGTCGGCGAAGATCGTCGAGGAAGCGGGATTCGGCGGCATCTGGGCCTCGGGCCTCAGTATCTCGGCGAGCCTCGGCCTGCGCGACAGCAACGAGGCGTCCTGGACCCAGGTGCTCGACGTGCTGGAATATATGGCCGACGCGACAACGCTGCCGATCTTGGTCGACGGCGACACCGGCTATGGCAATTTCAACAACGTCCGCCGCCTCGTCCGCAAGCTCGGCGAGCGCAACATTGCCGGCGTGTGCATCGAGGACAAGCTGTTCCCGAAGACCAATTCCTTCATCGGCGAGGAACAGCCGCTCGCCGATATCGGCGAGTTCTGCGGGCGGATCACCGCGGGCAAGGACAGCCAGACCAGCGACGATTTCGTCATCGTCGCGCGCGTCGAGGCGCTCATCTCGAGCCGGCCGATGGAAGAGGCGCTGCGCCGCGCCGAGGCCTATCACGCCGCCGGTGCCGACGCGATCCTGATCCATTCCAAGAAGGCGGACGGCAAGGAGATCTTCGAATTCTGCCGCCGCTGGGGCAATCGCGCGCCCGTCGTGATCGTGCCGACGACCTATTACCCGATCCCGACCGACCAGTTCCGCGAGGCGAACATCTCAACGGTGATCTGGGCCAACCATCTGATGCGCGCCTCGATCACCGCGATGCGCGAGACGGCGAAGACGATCCACGCCGAGCAGTCGCTGATGAACATCGAAGGTCGGGTGATCCCGGTCAAGGAAGTGTTCCGGCTGATGGGCAATGCCGAGCTGGAAGAGGCCGAGAAGCGCTATCTGCCCGAGACGCCGCGCCCGCGCGCGGTGGTGCTCGCGGCATCCGGCGGCGACCTCGGCGAGCTGACCCGCGACCAGCCCAAGTGCATGATCGACGTCCGCGGCCAGTCGCTGCTCGCCCGTCAGGTCGCAACCTTCGCCGACACCGGGATTCGCGATGTCACCGTAGTCCGTGGCTTTGCCAAGGACGCCGTGGCGCTGAAGGGGATCAAGACCGTCGACAACGATCGTTTCGCCGAAACCGGCGAGGTGTTCTCGCTGGCGCAGGCGGCCGATGTGCTGTCCGGCGAGGTGGTGGTGTCCTACGGCGACGTACTGTTCCGCAACTATATCCTCGAGAGCCTGCTTTCGAGCAAGGCCGACATCGTCCTCGCCGTCGATGCGACGCCGCGTGAGGGCAAGGCGGTGCGCGATCTGGTGCTCGCCGACCACGCCTTTTCCGGCAGCTATCTCGACGAGGCACCCGCGCATCTCACCCGCATGGGCAGCGATCTCGGCGCCGCGGTTAGCGGCGAATGGGTCGGCCTCGCCCGGTTCAGCGCGACCGGCACCGGCTGGCTGCGCGACGAGATCGCCGCGCTCGACGCGGAAGGCCTGCTCGAGACCGCGGACCTGCCGCTGCTGCTCACCCGCATCGCCGCCAAGCATCCGGTGCGGGTAAAGTATTTCACTGGCCACTGGATGGACGTCAACACGCTCGCCGACGTCGCCGACGCGCGCAACTTCACCTGATGATCACCGCCGATGCGTTCATGGACGCGGCCTCGGCGGCCGGGTTCGATTTCTACACCGGGGTGCCGTGCAGCTATCTCACGCCGCTGATCAACGGCGTCCTCTCCAATCGCTCGCTGCGCTATGTCGGCGCGGCGAGCGAGGGCGAGGCCGTTGCGATCGCGGCGGGGGCTTGGCTCGCCGGCCGGCAGACGGTGGCGATGTGCCAGAACTCCGGCCTCGGCAACATGGTCAACCCGCTGACCTCGCTCAATGCGCCGTTTGCGATTCCGACGCTGCTGATCACCACCTGGCGCGGCCGCCCGGGCGAGCCCGACGAGCCGCAGCATGTGGTGATGGGCGAGATCACCCAGCATCTGCTCGGGCTGATGGGGATCAAGCAGCGCCCGTTCCCCAACACCGCCGATGACGTCGCGCCCGCGCTCGCCCAGGCGACCGCCGCGATGGCGGCGAGCAGCCAGCCGTTCGCCTTCGTCATGGCCAAGGGCGATGTTGCCGACACCGCGCTCGACCAGCCGACGCGCGCGCTGCCAGCGCCGGGACGCTACGCCGATCATCGCCGCCACGGCGAGCGGCCGACCCGGGTCGCGGTGCTCGAGCGCTTTCTCGCGCTGACCGACGACGACACCGCGGTGATCGCCACCACCGGCAAGTCGGGCCGCGAACTGTTCACCCTCGCCGATCGCGAGCAGCACCTCTACCAGGTCGGCTCGATGGGCGGCGCGGCGGGCATGGCGCTCGGCGTCGCGCTCAACACGCACAAGCGCGTGGTGGTGATCGACGGCGACGGTGCCGCGCTGATGAAGCTCGGCACGCTGGCGACGATCGGCGCCGAGGCGCCGGCGAACCTCGTCCACCTGCTGCTCGACAATGGCGTGCACGATTCGACCGGCGGCCAGGCGACCGTCTCCGCGTCGGTCGATTTCGCCGCGATCGCGCTCGCCTGCGGCTATGCCCATGCCGCCTTGGTCGACGACCTCGCCGGGTTCGACGTTGCTTGGCGCGAGGCCCATGCCGCAGCCGGCCCGGCGATGATCCACCTGCGCATCGCGCCGGGGTCGATGAAGACGCTCGGCCGCCCGACCGTGACGCCGGAGGCCGTGGCGCGCCGCTTCAAGGCGTTCCTGGCGCGGTGAAGCGGTCGGCGATCGTCGCCATCCTGATCGGCCTGGTGCTGGCGGCGACGCTGATCGCCACCAATGATGTCGGCCAGATCGCTGCCGCGCTCCATCATGCCGGTTGGGGCATCCTGCTGGTGGCGTTGCTGCACGTGCCGCAGACCTTCGCCTCGGCGCTCGGCTGGGACGCGCTGTTCGCGCGACGCGAGCGGCCGGGGCTCAGCCTTGCCTATCCGCTGCGATGGATCCGCGAGTCGGTCAACGCACTACTGCCGGTCGCGCAGATCGGCGGCGATCTGGTGCGCGCGCGATTGCTCGCTCAACGCGGCCCGACGATGGCGGCGAGCATGGCCACGGTGATGGTCGATCTGTCGATGGAGGCGGTGACCCAGGCGGTGTTCACCCTGCTCTGCGTCGGCCTGCTGATCCTCGGGCCCCACGGCGGCGAGGCGATCCCGCTGGCGATCGGCGCGATCATCGCCACCACCGTCATGGCGGGCGCGTTCGTGGTCGCCCAGCGCTTCGGGCTGTTCCGGCTGGTCGAACGTGCGGTTGCGCGCTGGACTGCCGGCCGCGACCTCGCCGGGCTTAACGCCGCGGTGATCGATCTTTATCGCCAGCCGCGGCGCTGGCTGCCGTCGGCGGGTTTTCACCTCCTTTCCTGGCTGCTCGGGGGGCTGGAGACCTGGGGCGCGCTTCATGTGCTCGACCTGCCATCATCATTACGCGAAGCGATGATCATCGAGGGACTGGGGCAGGCGGTGCGCGGCATCGGCTTCCTCATTCCCGGCGCACTCGGGGTGCAGGAAGGCGGCTATCTGCTGATCTGCGCGATGTTCGGCATCGCGCCCCAACAGGCACTCGCCCTGTCGCTGATCCGGCGGGGCCGCGAACTGGCGCTCGGGCTGCCGGGGCTCGCCATGTGGCACAGGATGGAGCGGGCGCCGGCCGCGCCCCAGGAAGGATGACGATGACCGACGCGCCGCTGCTGCTTACCCCCGGCCCGCTCACCACCGATCCCGCGGTACGCGGCGCGATGCTCGACGATTGGGGCTCGCGCGATCCGGCGTTTATCGCGCTCACCTTCGAGATGCGCCAGCGGCTGGTCGCGGTCGCGCATGGCGAGGGATCGCATGTCGCGGTGGCAATCCAGGGCAGCGGCACCTATGCGCTCGAAGCCGCGGCGGGCACGCTGCTCGGGCCCGAGGATACGCTGCTGGTGCTGATCAACGGCGCCTATGGCGAGCGGATGGCGGCGATCGCCACCCGGCTCGGCCACCGGGTGGAGACGATGCGCTGGGACGAGAGCGAGCCGGTCGACCCGGCCGCGGTGGCGCAGCGGCTCGCCGCCGATCCCGCGATCAGCCATGTCGCACTGGTCCATGTCGAGACCACCACCGGTCTGCTCAACCCGCTGGAGGAGGTCGCACGCGCGGTGGCGGCAGAAGGGCGGCTGCTGATCGTCGACGCGATGGCGAGCTTCGGCGCGCTGTCGATCGATCTGCGCACGCTGCCCGCGGCGGCGGTGCTCGCCTCGAGCAACAAATGCCTCGAGGGGACGCCGGGGATCGGCTTCGCGCTGGTCGACCGCGCGGTGCTGGCGGGCTGCGCCGGCCGCAGCGCTTCGATGAGCCTCGATCTCCACGCGCAATGGCAGGGGTTCGAGGCGAACGGCCAATGGCGCTTCACCCCGCCGGTTCAGGTCGTCGCGGCGCTGGTCGAGGCGTTGCGGCGGCTCGAGGCGGAAGGCGGCCCCGCAGCGCGGCTCGCGCGCTATACGGCCAATCTGGAGACGCTGCTGCGCGGCACCACGGCGCTCGGCATCGAGCTGTATCTCGACGGTACGGTGCAGGCGCCGATTATCGCCACCTTCCGCTCGCCGGCAGGGTTTGATTTCCACGCCTTCTACGCCGCGCTCGCGGCGGCGGGGTTCGTGATCTATCCGGGCAAGCTCACCAGGGGCGATTCGTTCCGGATTGGCTGCATCGGCGCGATCCCGCCAGGTGCGTTCGACCGGCTGGTCGCGGCGCTCGGCCCGGCGCTAGCGGCGGCGCGCAGCTAGCAGCGCGAGCACCAGCGCAGCCGCCGGGGTGATGATCGCCGCGGCGATTGTCATTGGCCAGGCGAGCCCGCACCAGATCAGGACCGGCACCAGGATCATCGCATCGTCGGGATCGATCGTGATCCCGTCGCTGACCTCGAAGCCGTGGACATCGGCGAGATTGAGGATGTTGAGTTCGGCAAACAAGATGCCGATGCCAAGACCCGCGGTGATGCCCAGCCAAACCGCGGCCGGGCCATGGCCGCCGGCCAGGCCGACGCCCAAGCCGATGAAGGTGGCGACGCTCGCCAGGCAGTCGCAGGCGAGATCGTAGCGATAGCCCCATACGCTCATCTGCCCGGTCTGGCGGGCGAGCTCGCCATCGGCGCGGTCGAGCAGCATCGACAGCACGAAGACGACGCCGCCCGCGATCATCGCCATGCCCGGCCCCCGCGCGAAGCAGCCCGCGGCGATCAGCCCGGTGATCAGCCGCACCGTGGTCACCTGGTTCGGCGTTGCGCCGGTTCTCGCCAGCAGCCGCACCGGGCGGCGGACGATCCGATGGATGACGGTGTTGGTACTCAAACGAATGGCTCCGAAGCAGCGGCGGCGAGCGATTGTCACGCCGGTGCCGGTGCTTGCAAGGCCACATTGCGGCGCCAACCGGCAAACGGGCTTTGTGTTACCAAATTTGGTCGGTTAGGACACCGCCATGTCTTTGCTTCCCGCGACGCCGTTGCTCGATACGGTCGCCAATCCCCATGATCTCCGCAAGCTGCTGCCCGAACAGCTCCGCCAACTGGCCGACGAGCTGCGTGCCGAGACGATCTCGGCGGTAGGCAGCACCGGCGGGCATCTCGGTTC